>JASKKP010000025.1 GCA_030154105.1 Bacillota bacterium | reverse complement strand
GCCCGGTAAAAACAAGCTCTTTGACCTTCCCAATGTGGTGGTTACCCCGCACATCGGCGGCAACACCTACGAGGCCCAGCGGCGTATAGGCCTGAGGCTGGTAGAGGAGATAAAAAAGATTATCGCCCCGAGTGCGGCCTAAGAGTCTTCACTCGCCCTGCCCCTGCGGCGGGGCTTTTTTTTATGCCGCGTTTCAAAATGCGGCAGGTTTTGCCGCCCGGATGTCGAAAGAGAGCGCTAGTAGAAGAATGCCCCTTAAGACGAACTAGAACAGGAGGTTCAAGGATGCCGAAAGCCTTCGTTACCCGCCGTATCCCGGAGCCGGGGCTGGCGATCCTGCGCGAGGTGGCCGAGGTCAAGGTTTGGGAGGAGGAGCTGCCTCCGCCGCGGGAGGTACTGCTCAAAGAGGTAGCCGACTGCGACGCGTTGGTGCCGCTTCTTACCGACCGGGTGGACGGCGAGCTGTTGGACCGAGCCCCCCACCTTAAGGTGGTGGCCAACTACGCCGTCGGCTACGATAACATCGATGTACCGGCCTGCACGGCCCGCGGTGTGCTCGTCACCAATACCCCCGGCGTGCTCACCGAGACCACAGCCGATTTGGCCTTTGCCCTTATTCTGGCTACCGCGCGGCGCCTGGTGGAGGCGGACAAATTCTTGCGGGCCGGCAAATGGAAGACCTGGGGCCCGATGCTCCTTCTGGGCCAGGACGTCTACGGCGCCACGCTCGGCCTGGTCGGCCTGGGGCGCATCGGGGCGGCAGTAGCCCGGCGTGCCCGCGGCTTTAACATGAAAATCCTTTATTACAGCCGCCACCGCCAGGAGGCTTTGGAGAAGGAACTCGGTGTGGAATATGTATCTTTTGACGAGCTGCTCAGGCGTTCGGATTTTATCAGCATCCACGTGCCGCTTACGGCCGAAACGCGCCACCTTTTTAACGCCGAGGCCTTTGCCAAGATGAAGCCGACGGCCGTTCTCGTCAACACGGCGCGCGGTCCAATTGTAGACGAAGCTGCCCTTTACGCCGCCCTAAAAACGGGGCGCATTGCGGCTGCGGGTCTGGACGTTATGGACCCGGAGCCGCCCCGCCCGGACAACCCGCTTCTCACCCTGGACAACGCCATCCTGCTGCCCCACATTGGGAGCGCCAGCATTGCCACCCGCACCCGCATGGCCACTATGGCGGCAGAGAACGCGGCCGCCGTCCTGCGCGGCGAGCTGCCGCCCAACTTGGTCAACCCGGAAGCCTGGGAGAAACGCCGGCGGTAAGAAGCTGGCCTGCCTAAATACTCCGACCCGGGGCCCTCTGGCCTCCGGGTTTTTTCTTGCCCCCCTGCGTGGCCTTTGCTTGGCTGCCGGACAAAGGAAAGGTAAAATACGAAAAATAAAACAATCACAGTAGAAGGAGAAAATGAAGAAAAGTAGAATTATACGGCAGAACGACGCGGCAGGAGTAAAGGGGGGAAGCGATCAGCCGGCCGCATCGCGGGTGAAACCATGCTGGACGAGGAGGGCGAGAATATGGTCAAACCGAAGGTGGCGGTGGTCAAAGCAGAAGGCATCAAGGGTAATGCCGAATTTATGGGCGGGAAATTCGTCCGCTACGAAGAGGACGTGGCTGCCATCCGTGCGGCGGTGAAGAAGGCGGTGGAACTTTCCGTCGGCAGCCTTGACGCCATCATCAAGCCGGGCGACCGGGTACTGATTAAGCCTAACCTGGCCTTTCAGGCGCCGCCGGAGAGCTTTGCCGTGGTGGACCCGCGCACGGTGGAGGCGGTTACCTCTTACATCAAGGAAGAATCGAAAGCCGGTGAGGTTTGGGTAGGCGACAACCCCTCGTTGGGCAAACACGTGGGCCGGGCCAGGCCGGCGTTCCAGGTTTCCGGAATGGAAGAAGCGGCCCGGCGCGGCGGTGCCGACAAGGTGATTTATTTCGATGAGACGGCCACCGTACTGGTGGAAATTCCCGAGGCTAAGGTCTTTAAACGGGCCGAGGTCTTCCGTCCGTTCCTCGAGGCTGACGTAATCATCAACCTGCCCAAGATGAAGGTGCACCTGGCCGGGACGGTCACCCTGGGCCTCAAGAACTGGAACGGCATTATTCCCAACCGCCACCCCAGCGACCAGCAGCAGGGGGCACACCGCATCGACCTCGGCCAGAAGTTTGCCGACCTCTATCGGGTGCGCCGGGCGGACCTTACCATCATCGACGGCATCATCGGCATGGAGGGGCAGGGACCTCACGCCGGCACGCCGGTGGAGATGAACTTGATCATCGCCGGACAGGATACCGTGGCCGTCGATGCGGTTACGAGCTACATCATGGGCTTTGACCCGGTGGAGATCCCTTCCGTCCGGATCGCGGCCAGCGAGGGCCTGGGCGTGGCCGACCTGGACGCTATCGAGGTGGTAGGGGAGTGCAAGGATGCCGTGCGGCGCATCTTTAAGCGGCCGAACGACAATCCGGTTGGCATGTATCCCGGCCTTACGGTGATTGTGCAGCAGACCTGCCCGGGTTGCTATGTTAATATCCGCGGGGCGCTGGACAGCTTCAAGAACAGCGGCATCGATGTGCCGGCCTTTGTGGCCAAGGAGGGCGAGTGCGTCTTCATTGCCGGCGGTGTGCCGGACTTCGATCCCGCCTATGCGCAGGGGAAAAACCTGTTCGTCTGCGGCGATTGCTGGCAGTACTTCCCCTCCAGAGGGAAGGTGGAAGAGGCTATGAACCTGGCCAAGCGCTGCTATACTTACCCCGGCTGCGCGCCGGTATATATCTTTTCCCAGATCAACACCGACCTCCAGGCCTTAGCGCACGGCGAAAAATAAACTTCTTCCTGCGCCTTCAGCCCGGCATTCCCCGGGCTTTTCTTTTTGCTTTGGAAGCTGGCGGGCCGGGCGCACGTCGGCGCCAAATTTCCGGGAGTGCATGGCCGGGCAACGAAACCGGGCAGGAAAAGCGGCCGGCAGGGAAGAATATGAAACCAAAGTTCAGATACTGAAAAGAGGGGATGCGTGTGCAAGAAATAAACCGCGCGGAGTTCTTCGCGGCCTTGCCTCCCGAGGGCGAGGCTGGCGGGCTGCGGGACGAAATCCGCTCACTGGTTCTACGCTCCGGGGTTAAGGTGGTGGCTTTAGACGACGATCCCACCGGAGTACAGACGGTGCACGGCGTGCGCGTATACACCGTGTGGGATGAATCCACGGCAAAGAAGCTGGTGCGGGAGGAGGAGCCTTTGGCCTTTATCCTCACCAACTCGCGCAGCCTGGATCCGGCCGCCGCCCGCGCCGTAAACGAGGCGGCCGGGACCGCCGTACTTAAGGCGGCGCGCCACGAGGGGCGGCCCGTGGTGTTTTTGAGCCGCAGCGACTCTACCTTGCGCGGTCACTACCCGCTGGAGGTTATCACTTTGGCCAAGCTTTGGGAGGACGCCTACGACCGTCGCCTCGCCGGTCACCTGCTGGTGCCTGCCTTTCCCGAGGGCGACCGGTACACCGTAGGCGACGTGCACTACGTGGGCGAGGGCGAGCGCCTGCTCCCGGCCGGCGAGACGGAGTTTGCCCGCGACCCGGCCTTCGGCTACACCAGCTCGGACCTTAAAGCCTGGGTAGAAGAAAAAAGCGGCGGCTTGTGGCGCCGGGAAGAGGTGTTTTCCCTGCCGCTTGCGGCGGTACGAAAAGGCGGCCCGGATAAAGTGGCCGAGTACCTGGACGGCGTGCGCCGCGGGCAGCCGGTGGTGGTAAACGCCGTAAGCTATGCGGACCTGGACATCATCGTGCGCGGGCTCCTGGCGGTGGAGGAGGTGGGTAAGCACTTTCTCTACCGTACGGCGGCGGCCTTTGCCAAGGTGCGCGGCGGAATTGCCGACCGGCCTTTGCTTCAGGCGGCCGACGTCTTTCTCCCCGGTTGGGAAGGAAGCGGGGGCCTGGTGGCCGTGGGATCATACGTGGAGCGGACGAACCGGCAGCTTAAGGTGCTGCGCGAGGCGGGTTACCACATCCATGAGCTGAATGTCGCCCGGCTTCTCCTTGCCGAAGAGCGCGAGGCAGAACTTGCCCGGGTGGCTAAGCTTCTCGAAGGGGAACTAGAGCGTGGGCGCGTGGCGGTGGTGGCGACGAGCCGGGAAGTGGTGCGCGGCGCGACCGCTGAAGAAGGGCTGGCCCTGAACCGCCGCATCTCCCGTGCTCTGGCTTCTCTGGTGGGGCGCATCCGAATAACCCCGCGTTTCATTGTGGCCAAGGGCGGGATCACCTCCAGCGACATTGCCACGGAGGGCCTGGGAGTGAAAAGCGCCCTCGTCTTGGGGCAAGTCCGGCCGGGCATCCCGCTGTGGCGCCTGGGGGAGGAGTCGCGTTTTCCCGGCCTGCCCTATGCCGTTTTTCCCGGAAACGTCGGTACGGACCGCACCCTCCTCGAGGTGGTCGAAGCTCTTTCGGCAGCCGGGCCGCGGGAGGGGGCAGAGGCATGAGGCAAAAGGCGCCCGGCTTGGTCATGCAGTCGGTGGACCGGGCCCTGGCCATCCTGCTCGTTCTTGCCCAGGGCCCGGCTGCAGGACTGCCCTTGGCGGAGATCAGCCGCGCGCTGGGGCTTAACCAGAGCACCTGCCACCACCTGCTTTCCACCTTAAAGGCCCGCCGCTTCGTGGAACAGGACCCGGCAAGTCGCCGCTATCGGCTGGGTATCAAGGCAGTAGAGGTGGGGCAGGCGGCGGTGCAGCAGGTCGATCTGGCCCGGGTGGCCCTGCCGCGGATGGAGGAACTTATGCGGGCGGCCCAAGAGAACGTGAACCTGGTGATCCTGGAGGAAGACAGCGCCGTGTATGTGGCCCAGGTACCTTGCGACCGTACGGTGCGCATGTTTACCCGCATCGGCGAGCGGGCGCCGCTCCACTGCACGGGCGTGGGCAAGGTTCTCCTGGCCTACCTGCCGGAAGCAGAGCGCACTGCACTCTTGGCGCGCACTGGTCTCCCGCGCTTCACCCCGAACACCATCTGCGATCCGGCCGCCCTGGACGAAGAGCTCAAAAAGGTAAAGGCCCAGGGCTATGCCCTGGACCACGAAGAAAGGGAACAGGATGTGGCCTGCCTGGCGGCGCCGGTGCGGGACTATCGCGGCCAAGTGGTGGCGGCGCTCAGCATCTCGGCGCCGGCCTCCCGCCTCGGCCCGGAACGGCAGGCCGAGCTTCTTCCCCGCCTCCTGGAGACGGCGGCGGCCATCGCGCGCGATTTAGGGTGGACGGGCGAGTGAGGGGGCGAGGCGCGAGGGATGTGGGGACTTTAGGTACCGGCGGCTGCTTCTCTTGCCGCCGGCAGGGACGGGACCAGGTGGTCCAGCCCGAGGGGAGCCAAAGTGCGGGCTAGGATGCCCTGGGCGTAAGCCAGGAAAACGCCGTAGTTTACCGTAGGCACGCCGGCGGCCAGGGCCCGGGCCTGGCGGCTGAGCATCTCGCGCCGGTTGATCATGCACCCGCCGCAGTGGATGAGGAGCTTGAAGCTACCCAGGTCCTCCGGGAAGTCACTGCCGGCGTACCAGGTAAAGGCGAGCTTCCCGCCCACGAGCTTCTCCAGGGCGCGCGGGATCTTGACGCGCCCGATGTCGTCGCCGATGGGGTGGTGGGTGCAGGCTTCAGCGATAAGCACGCGGTCCCCCGGTTTAAGGTTGGGTATAGCGGACACGCCGGCCACCAGCCCGACGATGTCGCCCTTGTAACGGGCGAAGAGGATGGAGAAGGAAGTGAGGGGTACGCTCGGCGGCACGGTGGCGGCCACTTGCGGAAAGGCCTGGGAGTCTGTCACCACCAGGGCGGGCGGGGCTTTGAGGCCGGCGAGGGCGGCGGCCAGGCCGTCTTCTTTTACCACCACCGCCAGGGCGTCATGGTCGAGGATGTCCCTGAGCGTTTGCACCTGGGGTAGGATGAGTCGCCCCGCCGGGGCTTCGATGTCGCAGGGGGTAACGAGCACAACCGCATCGCCCGGCGCGATCAGGTCGCCCAAGATGGTTTCTTTGCGCGCCTCCCGGGGGGCGATCTCCTTAATGCGGTTCTTCAGCTCCTCGATGCCGGCTCCGGTAAGGGCGCTAACCAACCAGGTTTCGCCCTTTAGCGCCGTCGGGGTGCCGTCCTGCCTTCCGGCGGGGGTGGAGGGCACAAGGTCCTGCTTGTTAAGGACGATGAGGTAGGGGATCTTTTCCTTTTCGAAGTACTCAATCAGGCCCTTCTCTTCAGTAGAGGGTTCGCTTCCGGCTTCGAGCACCAGAAGGGCCAGGTCGATCTTGCTCAGCACCTTCTTGGCGGCCGCCACGCGCAGCTCGCCTAAGCGGCCCACATCGTCCAGGCCGGGGGTATCGATAAATACCACCGGTCCCAGCGGCTGCAGCTCCATCGGCTTGTAGACCGGGTCGGTGGTAGTGCCGGGGGTTTCGGAGACGATGGCCACTTCCTGTCCAGTGAGGGCATTGATGAGGCTGGACTTGCCGGCGTTGCGCCGCCCGAAGAGGCCGATGTGCAGGCGTATCCCGCGCGGCGCGGTGGTAAAAGCAGGTGCATCCAGAACCAAAGGTGAATCCCTCGCTTTCTTTACTAACGTTCTTCGGCCGCTCGATTCCTGATATATATATTAATCTACCGGCTTCGTGGAGGCCCTTTCAATGAGGCCCCTTAAGTGCACCTCGTTTCCTAACCTCTGGGCGGGCCCTCTTTGTTGGCGCGATATGTTTGGGCGGCCCTGGCTAGAGGCCCACAAGAAGGTTCTTCCTCGGTTTGAAGCTTACTTAGGAGTAAGAGCGCTCTTTACACTAACTCCGGGCAGGCTCCCCAGCTTACCGGTCAGGGCTCCGATCTGATCGGTAGTGCCGTCCACAATGAGGGCGATCACCGAAACCTGCCGGTCGCGATAAGGGACGCCCATGCGCCCGACGATGATGTCGCCGTATTCCGAGAGGATGGCATTGAGGCGGGCGGCCACGTTCTCCCGCTCCGTAACGACGATCCCCACCACACCCAAACGTCTTTCCATTTCCATTCCCTCCGTAATTTGTTTGCCCTCAGGCCGCCCAGGCGATGAAAAGTGCCGTGGGCGGCAAAATATGCCGGCAAAAACGCTAAAAAGACCGCACTCTGGCTGGCGGTGACGCCGGCATTATCACCAGAGGGGCCTTTCTAGTTCCCATAGCCTTCCTCCTTCCCTTGGCGGCAGGGCGTAACCCCTGGTCGCGGGAACGGGATCGCTAGTTTTCCCTTCCCGGGGCGGCTGCGCCGTACCCGGGTCAGGATTGCTAACGTGTGGCTGGCCTTACCTCGAGTTTAGCAGCACAGCCTTGCCTTTGCAAGAGGCCTGCACCTCTTTGAACGGCTTCATGTTGGCCGAGAAAAAGATTTACTTTCTGTCTGCCGGGGGCTATAATGGAACTGACAAAAAAATAGGGCAACTGCTAGGGGAGCCCGTACGGGCTGAGATAAGGGAGTAGTCCCTTGACCCTGGAACCTGATCTGGGTAATACCAGCGTAGGGAAGCGGTGCAGCACGATTAAAAAGCCGCATTTCCTTACGGGGGCGGCTTAGTTTTTTCCCCGGCCCTTGCCCTAAGCTAAGGAGGAAGAGAAATGGCTTTACCCCGTGTCCTTACCATTGCCGGCTCCGACTCGGGCGGTGGGGCCGGCATCCAGGCAGACCTCAAGACCTTTACCGTGCTCGGTGCCTACGGCATGAGCGCCCTCACCGCGGTCACGGCGCAGAACACCTTGGGCGTGCAGGGGATCTACCCCTTGAGCCCTGAGGCGGTGGCGGCCCAGATCACCTCGGTCCTTACGGATATCGGGGCAGACGCGGCCAAGACGGGCATGCTCTTTTCGGCGGAGATCATTCAGGCGGTGGCCGAGAGGATCCGCGCCTTCCGCCTAAGCCGGCTGGTGGTGGACCCGGTGATGGTCGCCAAGGGCGGTGCGCGCCTCTTGGAAAGCACGGCCGAGGCCGCGCTCAAAGCGGAGCTTTTGCCCCTCGCCGCGGTGGTGACGCCTAACTTGCCCGAGGCCGAAGTCCTGGCCAGGATGAGCATCCACGGCGTTGACGAGATGAAAGAAGCAGCCAGACGGATACGCGACCTGGGCGCGCGGGCGGTGGTGATCAAGGGCGGTCACTTGGAAGGCCCGCCGATCGACATCCTTTATGACGGCTCGGTTTTCCACGAATTCCCGGGCGAGCGTTATCCTACGAAGAACACCCATGGCACCGGCTGTACCTTCTCGGCCGCTTTGGCGGTGGGGCTGGCGCAGGGGCTCGAGCTCGAGGCGGCAGTGCGCCAGGCCAAAGAGTTCACCGCCTGCGCCATCCGCGCTGCCGTTCCCCTCGGGCACGGCCACGGCCCCACCAACCACCTGGCCTGGCTCAAGGCCCACTAAAAAAGAAAAGAGGGATGCCCATGACCCTTGAGGAAAAAGCAGGAGCTATTCTGGAAAAGATCCGGGAGGAGCGCCCGCTGGTCCACCACGTCACCAACATCGTGGTGGCCAACATCACGGCGAATATTACCCTAGCCTTCGGTGCTGCCCCGGTCATGGCGGACGCGCCAGAAGAGGTAGAGGATATGGTGGCCCAGGCCCAGGCGTTGGTTCTTAACACGGGAACGCCGTCGCGCGCCGGCTGGGAAGCCATGCTGCGCGCCGGGCGGGCGGCGAACCGCAGCGGTATTCCGGTGGTGCTGGACCCGGTGGGTGTGGGCGCGACCCAGTTCCGTAAGGATCTCGTTCACGAGCTCGTGAGCGAGCTCAAGTTTGCCGTCATTCGCGGCAATTTGGCGGAAATGGGGATGCTGGCCGGGGAGGCGGTGCGGCCGCGCGGCGTGGACAGCCGGCTGGAGGAAGGGGCGCGGGCAGAGGATGAAAACTGGCGGGCCAAAATCGCCAGGGCGGTGGCGGAACGCTTTCAGACCGTAGCCGTCGTGACGGGAAGGCGGGACTTTGTTGCTTCCGGCCGCCGCCTGGCCCGGGTAGAAAACGGCCACCCGCTGCTTACGGCCATCACCGGCAGCGGCTGCATGGCCACGGCGGTAATCGGGGCGTGGGTTGCCGTCGCCGAAGATGCCTTCCTCGCCGCTTACGGCGCGCTTGCCGCTTACGGCGTGGCGGCCGAGCTCGCGGCCGAAAAGGCGGGTGGCCCCGGCACCTTCCAGGCCTACCTCTTTGATGCCGCCCATCACCTTACAGGCGAGGTGCTGGCTCAGCGGGCGCGCGTTGCCCTGCTATAAGGGCGGCGTATCTGGCCGCTGGGAGCACGTGACAATCGGCGAAAGGACGGTGCCGCTATATGAAAGCCCGTGAGCTTACCTTAATGGCTCTTCTGGTGGCCTTGGGCACGGCTACGGCCCGTTTCGTTTGGTTTTCCGTGGGTGTGGCTAAGGCCACACCGGTGCAGCACGCCATCAACGTGCTGGCCGCGGTGCTCCTTGGGCCGGAGCGGGCCGTGGCGGTAGCGTTTCTCATCGGGCTCCTACGCAACCTGCTGGGCGTAGGATCTCTCCTGGCTTTTCCGGGCGGCATGGTCGGGGCGTTCCTGGCCGGGCTGCTTTACCGCCTAACCGGCCGGACCTGGACTGCAGCCGCTGGCGAGCTTATCGGAACGGGACTTCTCGGTGCCCTTCTCGCCTACCCGGTGGCCAAATACTTTTTGGGGGCTTCCGGGGCGGCCTTCATGTTCGTCTTCCCCTTTGCGCTCTCCAGCGCTGTCGGCGCTGCCCTCGGCTTGGCCGTTATTTCTGCCCTGCCGGCTTACCTACGCCAACCCGGGAGAAATCAGGCGCACCAAGAGCCACGGCAATCCTAAGCCTTAATGCGAAAGGAGTAAGAGCATGACGCAGCGCGAAGCGGCCCTGGCGGGCCGGATTACCCCAGAGATGGAGCGGGCGGCCGCGAGGGAAGGGGTGACTCCGGAGTTCCTGCGGGCCGGGCTGGCGGAGGGAAGCATCTGCCTTCCGGCCAACCCGGCCCATACCGGCCTGGATCCCCTAGCCATCGGACGAGGCCTGCGGACTAAGGTGAACGCCAACATCGGCACCTCCCAGGATTTTCCGGAAACTGAAAAAGTAATCGCCAAATTAAAAGTGGCCGTGGAGGCCGGGGCCGACGCCGTGATGGACCTTTCCACCGGCCGTGCCGCCGACATCGATCGCACCCGCCGGGCGGTGCTCCGAGCCGCCAAGGTACCGGTGGGTACCGTGCCCATCTACCAGGCGGCGGTGGAGGCCCAGGAGAAGTACGGCGCAATTGTAGCCATGACTGCGGAGGACATCTTCCGGGTGATTGAGCGACAGGCCCAGGACGGTGTGGACTTCATGACCGTTCACTGCGGCGTCACCTTGGAAAGCATCGAGCGGCTGCGGCGCGAAGGGCGCGTGGTGGACATCGTAAGCCGCGGCGGTGCCTTCCTTACCGGGTGGATGCTGCACCATGGGAAAGAGAATCCGCTTTACGAGGAATATGACCGCCTGCTGGAGATTGCCCGCGCTCACGACGTTACCCTCAGCCTGGGCGACGGCCTCCGGCCTGGCTGCTTGGCCGACGCCACCGACCGCGCGCAGATCCAAGAGCTTATCATCCTGGGCGAACTGGTGGAGCGAGCCTGGAAGGCCGGGGTACAGGTGATGGTGGAAGGGCCCGGCCACGTTCCCTTTAGCCAGATCCGGGCGAACATGGAGCTACAAAAGCGGCTCTGCCACGGCGCGCCGTTTTACGTGCTCGGGCCGCTGGTGACCGATGTGGCTCCCGGCTACGATCATATCACCGCCGCCATCGGCGGTACCTTGGCCGCCGTCGCCGGCGCCGATTTCCTCTGTTATGTGACCCCGGCCGAGCACTTGGGGCTACCCACGGACGAGGACGTACGGGAAGGTGTGATCGCCGCGCGCATTGCCGCCCATGCGGCCGATCTGGCCAAAGGCCTCCCGGGCGCCTGGGAATGGGATCTTAAGATGGCCCGGGCCCGCAAGGCGCTGGACTGGGACGCCCAGATTGCGCTGGCCATCGACCCGGAAAAAGCCCGCCGCTACCGCGAAGGCCGCAACCCTGCCGGCAAGACCGAGTGCACGATGTGCGGCAAATACTGCGCCATGCGCCTGGTGGGCGAATACCTGGGCAAGGACGTGGGAAACTGCTAAAAAAAGGCCGTCTCCTTAGGGGAGGCGGCCTCGATTAGTTTCTGGTCGAAACTTTGCTTTCTTGGTTACTTGATTCCCAGAACGTTTGGCAACCAGAGCACCGTCTCAGGAATGTAGGTGATGAGCAGAAGGATCACGATCAACGCTCCCAGTAGCGGTATTAGGTCGCGCCACATTTCGCGAATGGAAACCTTAGCGATGGCGCTCGCCACAAAAAGGTCCACTCCCAAGGGCGGGGTGCACATACCGATGGTAAGATTCACGGCCAAGATCAGTCCGTAATGGGTCACGTCAACGCCAAAGGCCTGGGTAAGAGGGAGAAAAAGCGGCCCAAAGATAACTACGGCGCTGATGGTATCGATGAAGGTGCCGACGATGAGAAGGATTATATTGATGACCAGAAGCAGCACGAAGCGGCTGTGGATGAAGGTCATCATGAGCTGTGCTATTGTCTGGGGGATTTGATTAATGGTCAAATACCAGATAAAAAGGGAAGCACAGCCGACCACGATTAAGACGGTGCCGGTCGAAATGGCCGATTTCTTGAGAAGCTCCCAAACCTTGCGCCAGGTAAGCTCCTTGTAAACGAAGAGGCCTATGATAAGCGAATACACTACAGCTATAGCTCCGGATTCTGTGGCCGTAAAGATTCCGCTGACGATGCCGCCAATGATGATAATCGGGGTAATCAACGCCAGAATTGCCTCGCGCCCCGTGCGCAGAATCTCCTGCCAGCCGGCAAAACGGTCCCGCCCACGGTAGTTGCGTTTCTTGCCGATGAAATAACTTAAAATCATGAGCGCAATCCCCATAAGAATTCCCGGAACAAAGCCGGCGACGAAGAGGCGTGCTACGGAGGCGTTGGCCAGCTGGCCGAAAACAAGAAGAGGAATGCTCGGCGGGATTATGGGGCCGATGGAACCGGCGCAGGCGAGAAGCGGGGCGGCAAATCTGGCTTCGTACTTTTCTTCCACCATGAGGGGGATCATCAGACCGCCAATGGCCGCAGTGGCCGCGATGGCCGACCCGGTGATGGCGGCAAAGAACATACAGGCCAAAACGCTCACCATGGCCAGACCGGCGGGGAAGTGGCCAATGATGGCGTTGGCAAAGTTGACCAGGCGGCGCGAAATGCCTCCTTCGGCCATCAGATCCCCCGCAAAGATGAAAAGAGCAATGGCGATAAGTGCGTAGTTGTCAATGCCGGTGAAGATGCGTTGGACTACAACGGTTAACGGATAATCAGCTGTAACCAGGCCGATAAAAGCGGTAAGCCCCAGGGCAAAACTTATGGGTATACCCAGGAAGAAGGCGCCGAAAAGAAGCAAAATGATCCCAGGCCCCATGCGCTACACCTCTTTTCCCTTGGTATTTGGGCGCAGATCGTGCCACATTTGTTGCACCAGGTAGTACAGCATAAGGGCGCCACCCAAGGGCACCGCAGCGTACAGGTAGCGGATAGGGAGGAGGGTGTAAGGCAGGGTCTGCGTTCCGGCCTGCTGGACGAACTGTATACCGATTACGACGAGAACGACAAAGAAAAAGCCTACGGCGAGGTTGATAATTAGATCTGCATACCGGCGGAGCCGGGGCGGGAGGTTTACCAGGAGGACGTCAATATTCAAGTGCGCCCTATTACGGACCCCGGCGACTGCGCCAAAGAGGACGCAGTAGACAAAAGCAATCCGGACCACGTCCATGGACCAGGGAATGGAAAAATGAAGGAAGTAACGGGAGACCACCTCGGCAAAGGTAACGCAGGAAATAACGGCCAACGATACGGCAAGGACGGTGTCTACTACGAAGTTTATTACCCGGTTCAGCATATCGAGTCCCTCCGGACGAGGGGGGCGACGCCTTACGTGCCGCCCCCGTTTTACTGCGAGATGCCCCTACCTCACTTCGTGTTCCGAACCTGCTCGACCAGCTCGAGCGGAACCATGTCCTTTACTTCTTCCGGGACGTTCTTGGTGGCTTCCACAAAAGCATTTCGGTCAGGTTCGGTGACTTCCATGCCCTTGTCCTTGAGGAACTGTAGGTCTTCCGCTTCTTTCTGCGCTATGACCTCTCTCTGGTAGCTGATGGCTTCGGTAGCCGAATCTTGAATGGCTTTTTGAATATCGGGGCTCAGGCTATCATAGAACTTGGGGTTGATGAGTACGCTGCCGGCGGAATAGGTGTGGCCGTCCAGAGTAAGGTACTTCTGTACTTCATAAAACTTCATGGAACGGATTGTGGCTACGGGGTTTTCCTGCCCGTCTACAGTTCTCTGCTGCAGGGCGGTGTATAGTTCACCGAATGGAATGGGTGTAGGCGTTGCTCCCAGGGCCTTCACCAGGCTGAACCAAACCTTTGCCTCCTGGACGCGAATCTTTAGGCCTTTGGCGTCTTCCGGCTTAGCGATGGGGCGGACGTTGTTCGTAAAGTGGCGCCACCCTAGTTCGCAAAAACCAAGTGAGCGTAGGCCTTGGGCCAAAAGTTTGTCACCCAATTCTTTGCCGACATTGCCGTCTAGCACCTTGTAGGCGTGATCCCGGTCGCGGAAAAGGTAGGGAATGCTGAAAACCTGGAGCTCGGGAGTCCAGGCGGGTAGCGTACCGTCGCTGGTGACGGTGGTCATCTGGATGGTGCCCATGCGCACGCCTTCGGCCATTTCGCGTTCGCTGCCGAGCTGGGCGTTCGGGAAAATCGTTACCTGCACTTGGCCGTTCGTTTTATCTTCAACCAGCTCTTTGAACTTCTTGGCCATAATAGTATAAGGATGGTCGTCAGGACCGACGACGGCGTATTTGATCTGTATGGCT
This sequence comes from Bacillota bacterium, assembly GCA_030154105.1. Classification (GTDB taxonomy): domain Bacteria; phylum Bacillota; class DTU030; order DUMP01; family DUMP01; genus DUMP01. The sequence goes on along the minus strand of JASKKP010000025.1, from coordinate 18,747 downwards.
CCTTGAGCCGTACCTTGCCCCTGCTGGCTCTGTTGGCTATTTCCTCCCTGTGGTGCTGGAGCCTGCGAGCTACAGCCGGCCAGTAGCAAGGCAGCGATGAGGAATCCTACGACGAGCAGTATCAATTGGCGCTTCACTTTCTTATTCCCCCTCTTTCGGTGTTGGATACGGATTAAAACATCATGGTTGCGGCGAGAAACATCACCTCCTTGATTTTAGTGGTTACTTCCTCAAGAGGTCCTTAACTTCATACGCGAGCCAGATTTCCCGGCCCAGAACGGGGTCGGAAAGGAGCGCGGCGAACTTCGAAGGAGTGGCGAGCCCGCCGAGAGTGGGAACCGTTCCCGACAGGATGAGGACGCCTTCTAAGTCGGGATATTCTTGGCGTACGTGTTCCATTATGGTTGGGACGGGCAAGAGAGCGCTGGCGGGGCTGTCCTGGTAAAGCGTTTCTTCTGTTCCCGTGTTTACCCAGCTACGAAGGATAAGTTCGTCCCAGTGGTCGGCAACGTCTTCGTAATCCCAAAGAACGCTGCTTAAAGGTTTGGGGCAGATCTGCTTAGACTTATAGATGCTCACCTTTTCCAGGCTCCGGTCGGTCTGGTCGCTGGCCAATCCAACCAAGAGGCGACCCTGGTAGGGAAGGAGGGCGAATTCCGCTTCCGGCCCTGTGTCGGCGCCGACCACCTGGACGGTGGCGGCAGTTGTGGCCAGAAGGCCGCTTGCCGGATAAATCACCGGAGTCTTAGCTGGGCATTCTACACCAATCGCTTCCAGCTCGCGGATGTGCTCGCGCACCTTGCTTTGATCCCGGCCGGCGAAACCGAGGCAGAGGATCAGTTTCACTGGATAGACAATGGTCTCAGGTGAGTGCTTGGGCCTTTCGATGGTAAAAGTTAGCTGCGGCATGTTGTTCCTCCTCAATAATCGCTTACTTCTGCTGCAAGAGCGGTGCGTAGACCTCCGGTCGCCGGTCGGCGAAGACGGCGATACGTCGGCGCACTTCTTCGACGGCTTCCAGGTGAAGGTCGACGCTTAAGATCGCTTCCTTCTCACCGGCTTCCATGAGCACTTCTCCCCATGGATCGATAACCGCCGAGTGACCGGAATTTACCAAGTCTCCCACCGGGCCGCAGGCGTTACAGGCGACCACGAAGATCTGGTTCTCAATGGCCCGGGCTTTAAGGAGCGTGCGCCAGTGTTCCACGCGCGGGTGCGGCCACTCGGCCGGCACGAAGAGCACTTTGGCTCCGCTCAGGGCCAAACCCCTTACCAGTTCCGGAAAACGGAGATCGTAGCAGATTATGCTGGCCATGGGGAGGTTCTCCAAAGTGAAAAGCGAAGGGACGGCTCCGGCCGCGAACCGGTCTTTTTCTCCCGAAGGAGAAAAGAGGTGGATCTTGTCATAACGGGCTACTTCCTGCCCCTCACGATTGAACACGTAAGTGGTGTTGCGTACGTCGCCCTGGGGGCCAAAGCGTACCACCGAACCGCCCACAATATTCACCCGGTGCTCGCGTGCCAGGCGGGAGAGGAGCTGCCAGCTTTCCCCTTTTTCGGCGGCGTCCGCATGGGCGGCCAGATCGGTCGGAAAAAAACCTACGTTGAATGTCTCGGGGAGAAGAATAACGTCGGGTTCATCTTTGGCGGCACGGGCGATAAGTTCCGCTGCATGGGCCAGGTTGCGCTCTTTTTCGCCCAAATGTGCCTGCATTTGGATCACGCCAACCCTAAATCTTGCCATGTGCCTTACCTCCCTCGAAAGTATGAAGGGCTCACGAGCGCCACAGGTTGGGAAGGTTCTTGCCTACTGCCAGCTTGGTGACGTTGAGGTGGGTAGTTATGGCGGCATCGAATTTTTGGTACGATCCCTCTTTCAGCCCGTGCAAAATTGCTTCGTGTTCTTCGAGCACCTGCGCCATACGTCCGGGCGTCTGGATGGCTTCCAAACCTAGGCGCAGCAGGTGGTCGCGCAGACTGTCGTAAAAACGATAAAGGCGCTCGTTCCCAGCGGCGCGAATCAGTGCCAGGTGAAATTCCCGGTCGGCGGCGATAAACTCCACCGGGCGGTTTTCTTGTGCGAGATCTTTTTGCACGGCCAAAAGATCGATCATCTGCTGCAGGCAGATCTCGTTTCCCCGTTCAATAAGCTTTTGCCCCGCCAGGCGTTCCAGCACCAGCCTGAGCTCGTAGACTTCATCCAGGTCTTTAAGCGAGATCTCGGCTACTTGGGCGCCCCTATGCGGAATTAGCGTTACGAAACCTTCTACCTCCAAAGCCTGCAGGGCTTCGCGAATGGGTGTCCGGCTTACGCCTAGGGAGCGCGAGAGCTCATTTTCGCTCAGGAACTGGCCGGGGGCAAAAGCACGGGTAATTATGGCCTGCTTGATTAACCGGTAGGCTTTTTCTTTAGATGAACGGTAGGAAGGATCTTCTCCCATGGGCCAACCCTCTCATACAATCTGTATACAGGTTGTATTTCATTGCTTTTATTCGCCAAAGCGTTTCAAAATCCTGCCTGCTCACAGCACAAAAATTTACGCTCCACACTAAATGAGCGATTAATTTCTCTTGACGCCTCTTTGGTAGCAAGCTATCATAATCACCAAACAAATAATTACCTCATCTCAGTCCTTCAGGTGCCCGCACCGCTGAGGTGAGGTAGAGGCGCGGCTCGTCAAGAGTAGCCACCCAGAGCAGGGCAGCGACGAAGGGTGGGGAAAGGGGCGGCCGCCGAAGCCGGGGGATCGCACCGGTACCCCGAGCTGGGCCGGCAGTTAAGAGCTGCCGGACTGTCACCGTCGGCTTCCCCGGGCCGGCGGTGGTGAGCTATCTCACCGAGGGGAAGGAGGGATGGGCTGTACGCGCCTCTACGGCCAGGCCTGTCTGCCTGGCTTTTCTTGCACTTAGGGTGTCTGCTGCGCCGGGCTTCCCCAGGCGCACGAGCTAGCGTAGCAACGCGGTCTCACGGGTCTTGAAACCTATAAACGCTGGCGGCAGGCTTTATTTCCTGGGCTTGGAGAAGTATATCGGGCAAAGTACTGGGACTGAAATGAGGGAGGAAAAAACCGTGGCTAATTCCAAGATCGACGAACTTACCAGCCTAAAGACCGAGCTCAAGCGGGAGCTGGGGCTCTGGGAAGGCGTCTCGATCATTGCCGGTATCATGATCGGTTCGGGCATCTTTTTCCTGGGTTCCTTCGTGCTGCAGCGTTCGCATCTGGCTCCGGGGCTGGCGCTCCTCGCCTGGCTGGCAGGGGGGATCATTACGCTTCTCGCCGGCCTCTGCTACGCCGAGCTGGGTGCGGCGATCCCGCGGGCTGGCGGCGCCTACGTTTATCTCAGAGAGGCTTACGGCCCGCTCATGGGCTTCCTGAGCGGGTGGACCAGCTTTTTCGTATCGGCTTCCGGTTCGATCAGCGCGTTGGCGGTGGCCTTTGCCACTTACTTCAGTGCCATCGTGCCCCTTAGTCCCTTGGGCATTAAACTCCTAGCCATCGGCACCATCATCTTTCTCACCTTTATCAACGCCCTAGGGGTAAAACTTGGGGGCCAAGTGCAGAACGTCCTTATGATAGCCAAACTGCTGCCCATCGTGATCATCATCGTTGCGGGCCTGGTCTTCGGCTCTGCCGACAATCCCATGACGGTCTTTCCCGGCGGCACAGGCCTTCTCAGTTCCTTTGGCATGGCCCTCATTGCTTCTCTTTGGGCCTACGAGGGCTGGAGCAACGTCAATACCATCGCCGAAGAAATCAAAAACCCGCAGCGGAACCTGCCCCTCGCCCTCCTTATTGCCATCGGAGGGGTGACCACCATCTACGTGCTGTTCAACTTTGCGCTCCTTAAGGTGCTCCCGGCGGCCACCATCGCCGCCGATGCCAAGCCGGCAGCGGCGGCGGCCAAGCTCATTTTTGGCCCTTGGGGCGCTTCGCTCGTGACCCTGGGCGCGCTCATTTCCATTTTCGGCTCCACCAACGGCTGCGTCCTGGTTTTCCCGCGTACTTATTACGCCATGGCCAAGGATGGGCTTTTCTTCCCGCTCTTCGCCGAAGTGCACCCTGAGTACCGCACCCCCATTCCTTCGCTTATTGCCTCCGCTGCGGTAGCCATCATCCTGCTTTACACAGGTACCTTCCAGCAGCTCACCACCATGGTAGTCTTCGCCGGATGGGTGTTCTATACGCTCACCATCGTTTCGGTCTTTATCCTTAGGCGCAAATACCCGGACCTTCCGCGGCCTTATAAGGTATGGGGCTATCCGGTGGTGCCTGCCCTATCCGTGCTCACTTCGCTTTTCCTTCTCATCAACTGCCTTATCGAAGACCCGCGCTCGTCGCTTTTCGGCCTGGTGATTCCGGCGCTGGGCGTGCCGGCCTACTATTGGTTCAAGGCGGCGCAGGCGCGGCGGGAAGCGCGCCTCACGGCGGCGGGGACGGCGGCGGGACGTGAATAATGGATTTAGCGCGAGGAGGTGTGCGGGGTGTTGGCCCGGCCAGCACCCCTTCTTATGGAAGCGGACTTGGTAATTAAAGGCGCACGTGTTCTCACTTTAGTACCGGAGCGGCCGGAGGCCCAGGCGGTGGCCGTTAAAGGCGACAGTATTGTGGCGGTAGGGTGTGAGGATGAAGTCCGAGACTACGTTGGAGCGCGAACTGAGGTCATCGATGCCGCCGGCCTTACGGTGGTTCCCGGTCTTACCGATACACACCTGCACCTTCTGGCCTACGGGTTCGCCCTGAACCAGGTAGATCTTCTTGGGGTGCGTTCGATTGCCGAACTTCGCCGGCGCGTGGCGGACTTCGTGAGCAGCCGGCAAATTCCTCCCGGCCGCTGGGTGCTGGGGCGCGGCTGGGACCAAAACCTTCTGGCCGAGAAGCGCCTGCCCAGAAAGGAAGACTTGGACGGCATCGCGCCGGAAAACCCCATGCTGCTTTCCCGCGTATGCGGGCACGCGGCGGTCCTCAATCGCAAGGGCCTGGAGGCCGCCGGCCTGACCGCGGCCACACCCGATCCGGAAGGCGGGCAGCTTCAGCGGGACGAGCACGGCGAGCTTACCGGCGTTATCTTTGAGCTCGGAGCCATTGGCCTGGTGCAGCGGGCCGTTCCGCCTGCCGGGCCTTCAGACCTGGAGGACGCTCTGGCCCTGGCCGCGGCCCGGGCTGTGCAAGCCGGGCTTACCGAAGTCCACTCGGACGACCTCGGCTATAGCGGGAATTTCGCGCGGGCGGCAGGCGCCTACGCGGCTCTGGTCGCGCGCGGCAAACTGCCTCTTAGGGTCAGGATGGAACTCCTTGTGGGCTCCCTGGCGGAGCTGGAAAGCCTGCTGGCCGAGGTGGCGGCCTGGCAACCTCCCTCGGAGCTCATCCGCCTGGGCCCAATCAAGATTGTCGCCGACGGTTCTCTGGGCGCGCGGACGGCGGCGCTGGAGGACGCGTACAGCGATGCCCCGGGCGATCGCGGGCTTATGAATTTTGACGAAGGCGAGCTTAAAGCAATGGTAGAGCTCGCGCACAGGGCCGGCTTTCAGGTGGCGGTCCACGTCATCGGCGACCGGGCGGCCCGCCTGGCCCTGGAAGCCATTGAAGAGGCCCAGGCCAAGTACCCGCGCCCGGACGCGCGCCACCGCTTGGTGCACTGCCAGATCATGAACCCGTCCCTCTGGGAGAAAATGCGGGAGCTGGGCGTGGCCGGCGACGTACAGCCGCGTTTCGTCGCCTCCGATTGGCCTATGGTGGAAAACCGGGTGGGGAGAGAGCGGGCGCGCACCAGCTATGCCTGGAAGTCCATGCTGGAGAGGGGGATTCACTTGGCCGGCGGCTCCGACTGCCCTGTAGAACCTTTAGATCCCCTTCTCGGCCTTCACGCTGCCATCACCCGCACCGACCTCTCTGGGAACCCGGAGGGCGGCTGGCTCCCGGAGGAAAAGCTTTCGCCCCTTGTGGCCCTCAGCCTCTTCACTCAAGGCGCCGCCTATGTGGCCCACGCCGAAGGCGAGCGCGGCCGCCTGGCCCCCGGCTACTTGGCGGATCTTACTGCTTTCGCCGGTGACTATACGGCCGCTCCGGAGGAAGTGACGCGCGCCAACGACGTCCGCCTCACCATCTCCGCCGGGCGGGTGGTACACCGGCAAGGCCTCTAGGCGAATGAAAAATAAAAGACCCCGGGCCTTTCCCTGCGGGGAAGTCCGGGGTCTTTTTTTAGCTAGGCGATAAAGAGGTTCACGTTCGCCTCATCGGCCTCGCCGAGGTAGGAGGCTACGCCGGCGTACTCAATCCCGTCAATGAGCTCTTCGGGGTGGATGCCCATGATGTCCATGGACATGGAGCAGGCGATGATTTTGACCCCCAGCGCTCTGGCCTGTTCGATGAGCTCGGGCAGGGTATTCACGTTTTTCTGGCGCATCATGAGCTTCATCATCCGGGGCCCAAGGCCGCAAAAGTTCATCTTGGAGAGACCCAGCTTCTCCGGCCCGCGTGGCATCATCCAGCCGAAGAGCTTCTCCAGAAAAGTCTTCTTTACCTTCGCGCCCTTGGCCTTGCGCAGGATGTTCAGGCCCCAGAAGGTGAAGAACATGGTCACCTCGTTGCCCATGGCCGCGGCGCCGTTGGCGATGATGAAGGCGGCCATGGCTTTATCCAGGTCGCCGGAGAAGACGATGATGGTTTTCTTGTCTTCCCGCATGACCTCACCTCCCTAGGCCTTCTTGATGCGGGCCCGCAGAACGCCGGCGTCGTCCTCCAGGGAGAGAAGCTCGTTGCCCGTCTTTTTGCACCAGGCGACTACGTCTTTCTTAAAACCGCCGTCGGTGGCTTCTACCACCAGGATGTCACCGGCTTGAGCTTCCTTGGCCGCCTGGAAAAGCTGCACGATGGGGCCTGGGCACTGCAGGCCCCGCGCATTCACGTACTTCTCCGCCATGTTTCTTCCTCCCGACATCTTATTCCGTTGCATAAGGCCAGGCCGTCATGCCGCCCTCGAGCACCGTAACCCGCGGGAAGCCCTTCGCTTTAAGCTTGAGGGCCGCCAGGTACCCGCGCAGGCCCACCTTGCATACGAGAACGACTTCCTTATTCCGGTCGATCTCGTCCGCCCGCGCCTCGATTTCATCCAGGACGATGTGCTTCGCACCGGGGATTTTGCCCAAAAGGACTTCTTCGTCTTTGCGCACATCGACGATTTCCAGGTCGCCTTCGCCGGCGTCCAGGCGGGCCTTGAGCTCCTGGGGTTTGATCCCGTTCAGGCGCCCGGTGAGTTTATTAAGGAGCACGTTGGCCGCCGTCACCACCGGCGGCATGGCGGTGGAGAAGGGTGGCGCGTAGGCCAGGTCCAGCTTCGCCAGGTCTTCTACCTTGGCGCCCAGGGTGATGGCCGTGGCCAGAACATCGATCGGCTTGTCGATGACGCCCTCGCCGACCACCTGACCGCCGAGAACCCGGTGGCTGGCCTTGTCGGCGATGAGCTTTACCAAGATCAAATGGCTTCCGGGATAATAGTGAGCACGGTCGTGGGCCGGGACGAGCACGCTTTCTACATCGTAGCCCTCTTTTCTCGCCATGGACTCCGAAAGCCCGGTTTTACCCGCCTTAATGTCGAAGAGCTTGACCACCGTCGTCCCGACCACGCCGCGGAGGGCGTCCTTATCCGCCCCACCGTCCAGGTTAAGCGCGGCCACCCGGCCCATCTTGTTGGCGGTCGAGCCCATGGGTATCCAGGCCGGTTTGCCCGTGATGAGCTGCACGTTTTCGGCGCAGTCGCCAACGGCGTACACGTCGGGGATATTCGTCTCCATGTATTCGTTCACTTTAATGGCCTTGGTGGGCCCGAGCTCCACACCGGCTTCGGCGGCCAGCCTTGTGTTCGGCCGCACGCCCGTGGCCCAGACGGCGAGGTCGCACGGAATCTCCCGCGTCGGTGTTATGGCGGCCTTCAGGTTGCCGCTTTCATCGGCGACGAAGGAAGTGATTTTGTCCCCGGTGATGACGGTAAGGCCGTGCTCTTCCAGGTGCTTTTGCACCAAGATGGCGAGTTCGGGATCGAAGCCCGGAAGCACCTGGTCGAGAAGCTCAACCAGGGTGGTCTGGACACCCCTAAGCACCAGGTTTTCAGCAACTTCTAGCCCGATAAAGCCGCCGCCCACCACTACGGCCCGGCGGACGAGCCCTTTGTCCAGGCGTTCCCTGATGGCGTCGGCGTCGGCGACCTCGCGCACGGTATACACCTGCGGGAGATCAATACCCGGCACGGGCGGCACGAACGGCTCGGCGCCGGTGGCGAAGATGAGCTTGTCATAGGGGAAGATCTTCGTTTGACCCGTCTTTTTGTCCAAGACGGTAACCTCTTTGGCCGCCGTGTCTACTTTGAGGGCTTCGTGCTCGGTGAGTACGTCGATGCCCAGCCAGGCTTTGAGCTCGGCCGGGGTCTTGACCACCACTTCCTTGCGTTCCTTGATCACGTCGCCAATGTAATAGGGTAGACCGCAGCCGGCGTAGGAGATATCCTTGCCTTTCTCCAGCACCGTAACTTCCCAATCCGGGTGTTCCCGTTTCGCCTTGGCCGCAGCTTTGGTTCCTGCGGCTACGCCGCCGATAACAACCAATTTTTTACCCATCTTCCTGCTCCTTTCGTAAAAGCTTCCTTAAGGCGCATCATCAACCGAGACCATATAAAAGCGTTCAAGCTTAATCACGTTCGAGCTCTCGCCGGCCGGCGATGCTCAGGGGCGGCCAGCTTCGGCTTCTTTCTGCTCGCTGGTTCCTTCTACGCTGCGGGTAAGATCGTCGCCTTCGGGAAAGAGTACCCGCACAATGTCGGCCGCCTCCCGGCTTACCACGCGGTACACCACCTCCGCCCCTTGGCGCTCCCCGCGAATGATCCCCCGTGCGCGCAGCGTAGCCAAATGCTGGGAGACCGTTGACTGCGGGAGCCCCAAACAATCCTGCATGTGCCCGACACTACAGGCGCGGTCCAAGAGATTCGTGACGATGCAAAGCCGGACCGGATGCCCCAGAGCCTTAAGCAACTCGGCTTTTTCTTCGTAACGTTTGCGCCTGTTTTCGTCCAGCAATTACCAGCCCCCATTTCCCGGTATCCTAATATCCATATATCCAGATATCCAAATAATACGATACAGCGCACGCCCCGCTTCGTCAAGCATCTGCCAAAAATTTTTTCCCAAGAAAAGCGAACCCCGTCCGTAGATGACGGGGTACCTTTGCTATGATTTTAAGCAAGAAAGACGAACGGCGGCCTTCTGAGAGGCAACCGATGGGCGGAAAGAGAGACGAAAACGTGTGGCCTGGGGGCTTGCACGGCGCCAAAACAACGGGGAGGAAATTCATTTTCGAAAGGAGTGCTATCATGCAAAAGTTGCTGATCCACCTCTTGGAGCAAGGCTTCCTAGAGGGGTGGGAAGATACAGACTTCGATCTGGCGCACCTTATAAAAGCTGTCGCCATGATGCGCCGTGGCGTCATGGCTGCGGCCTTGTGGGAGCTGCGCCAGGTGGAACGCTGGCAGGCGCGCCACCTGCAGCTTCTTAAGGCTACGCTCGGCGAGGATATTCTCCTCAATGCCTTTGCCGAGGATTACCACAATGCTTTCCCCTGGGAAAACCAGCGCCCGCTTGACCTGGTGTGGGGCGCGCTTCTCGGGCTTAAGGTCGGCGAGGTCTACGACTACTTCACCCGTGCCGCTTCCTTTGCCACGCGCGTGGTCGGGCTGAGTCACGGCGCGCGTTGGGAAAGGGCGAAGAAGCTTAAGGAAGGCGATCCCCTCCTTCTCCTGCCGGAGCCCGGCAACCCTTTTGACCCCAATGCCATCCACGTCTTCGGCCCGGGAGGCCAGAGCATCGGCTACCTGCGCAGTACCTTGGCCGCCGCTCTTGCCCCGCGCCTCGCCGCCGGCGCCCACGCCTCCGCCTGCATCACCTGCATCCTCGGCGACACCTACCCGCCCGACCAGCGGGTGAATATCCGCATTGAGCTTAATGACCCTTCAGTTGGGGCGTTACGACATGTAACAGCGGAATCGGCGGTTTTCTGCAGCATCACGATGACCCATTCTGAAAGGGGAGAAAAGCCGATCAACTACTTTACCGGAAGAAAGACCGATAATGATACGCAATAGATAGATAAGAAAAACGGGAGCGTGTTTTTGCTGCTGAGGCACATGCTCCCGAAGTAAAGGCGAATCGGCAATCCTTATAGGATAGGTAGGCTAAGTCTGGGCTAAAGCCCTAACCGCTGTGAGTAAGAAGTTTCCATCCCTAAATTAGGTAGGCTTACCGGTCAGTATTATACACTAACGAACTGCGCTTTTATACCCAACCGAAAAGAGGAAAAATTTTTAGAAGTTGTTGACAAGGGAGGGCTTGGGTGCTATGTCAGAAATAACGATAGGCATATTAAGGAGGTGGCTTAATGGGGTTTATCCAGGCGATCAGGGACATCGGGTCCCTCGAGGGCGATGAAGGATTGGATGCTTACTTAAAACTTCCGGCAGAAAAGGAAGGCAAAGCAGTCCGCGTATTCTTGGAGGTAAAGGATCCCGAGGCCGAAATGCTGGATGTCAAGGGGGTGGCCAGGGTTGATTTGGCAGACCTAAAACTCGAGCCAGAAATGAAACGAAAATATCTCTACCGGGACCGCGTGGGAGCAAACGTCACCTGGGGGTTTACTCCTCTCTTCAAAATAGGCAAGCCCAAAAGCACCCTTGACAAGAATCGGGAAGATTGGGTAGGCCCGTCCGCAAATTGGCGAGAGGAGACGCATAGTCACTTTCACAAGCTCCGCTACCGGGTGCTGGATGATTACGAGGCCGAAGGAACCTTATCTCCAGGATCGGCCGACCGAATCATGACGGACCTGGAAAATTGGTTGGAAAGAATCCTGGAGAGCCTTCAACCGAAGCAGTCACACATCATCCTTTTCGGAGTTTTGCGTGACGAACAATTTCTCTATCCCGGCGAGGTTCCGGCTTTTGTCAGTTACTTTAGGAAAAAGTTGAGCCAGTCGCTGGCGGGGGGTTTGGCGAGGCTTAAAGCTTGTGCTGTGTGTCAACGTCCCGCTTCAGGCTTGGTTAGCCTGAGCTCGGTATTCAAGTTTGCCACGGCCGACAAAGTGAGTTTCTTACCCGGATTGGATAAGGGCGAAAAAGAACGTGTATTTACCGTGTGCCAGGACTGCCTGCGTAAACTCTCGGCGGGGAGGGAAAGGGTGGAGCGGACCCTTACGTATAACGATGTTGTTCCTGGGCTCCGCCTTTGGGTTATTCCAGAGGCTGCCGGTCCAGATGGTGTGGCTGCCGTAAAAAGAGCGGTGGAGCAATTGGAACGCGTAACCCAAAACGAGCAACTGGCAAGTCCGGGAGAACGAAGCGAACGCCGATACTTCTCCGCCATGGCCCGGGAAGGAAGTAGCTTGGTTTATCACTTCCTCTTTTGGGAAAAAAACAACGCCCAGGAACTGGTGCACTTGATGGTCGAGGACGTTCCACCAGAAAGACTGGCCTTTCTCGAGCGTACGTGGGAACGGGTAATGAAGACAGTCATGGGGGAACCAGTGCGCAAAGGACTAAATTTGGATTGGGCGCTCAAAAGCCTTTATGCCACTTTAAGTCGTTTGGCCGGAAAAAGCGATTCGGATAAATTAGTTTTCCGTGACTTTACCCTTAAGACTTTGGGTAAGTTGCTGAAGGGCGAAACGCTTCCGATTCGCACATTCAAAAACATGGTAACATCGCGTGCTACCCGCCTTGTCTACGAAAGCAACAACTGGAGTGATGTGGCAAGCACGCTGCTTTACGCCCAAGTGTGGGTGGAATTTATGACTGCTGTAAATCAAGGGGGGAGAAAGAATGAATTTAGACCTGTTCGAGCAGTTTCGTGATGAGTACCTTAGAACGCCGCAAGGCCAGGGGGTTTTCTTAGCCGGTGTAGCCTTAGGCTACCTGGCTTTGAGCCAAGTGGAATCAGAAGATAAAATAAAAGACGCTCCTCTCTTCAAGCAAATTCCCTTTGGGCGCTTAGACTTAAGAAACCTTAAGAGGCTAATGGCCAGAATTCCCCAATTAGTGCGTGCTTACTCTGACAAAATTAAGGCGCCGCAGCTTCTTTCCGCGCTAGCAGCGGAAGCCGAGCGTTTGATGCTGGTGGGAGGCGATTCCACGCTGGGTGTGGACGGCAACTTCGCCTTCACCGCCGGTTTCGTCAATGCCCGAACCTATTTCTGGCAGATATTTAAGAAAGATAACCAAGAGGTTAAGGAGGATGAGTAGGATGGCTTTTGCTGAAAGAAGAGAGATTTTGTTTCTGTACACGGTCCACGACGCCAACCCCAACGGCGATCCCCTTAACGAGAACCATCCGCGATACGATGAAGATACCGAACAGGCTTTGGCTTCTGATGTGAGGATCAAGCGTACCGTCCGGGATCAGTGGGTGCGGGATGGAAAACTTGTCTTCATTGACGGGCAGGCGAAAACGCTCAAGACCCGTTTTGAAGAGCTGAAGAAATTAACCGGGAAGGACAAGGGTCGGGATGTTCTTGCGGCCTGCATCGACACCCGCCTTTTCGGTGCGACGTTTGCACTTGGAAACGAGTCCTTTTCTTGGGTAGGGCCGGTACAGTTTAAGTGGGGTCGCTCACTGCACGCGGCTACCTTCGAATTCATTCAGGGAACGGCGGCTTTTGCCGCCAAGGAGGAAAGCGAACAGCGCTCCTTCCGTAACGAATACAAAGTGCCTTTTGCCTTGATGGCCGTATATGGGATTGCCAACCAATACGCTGCCCAGATTACCGGTGCCGACGATCAGGACCTAAAAGATTTGGCCGTAGGGTTGTGGGTCGGAACTGATAACCTCATTACCCGTAGCAAGACGGAACATAAGTCTCGCTTCTACCTGGAAATCGAGTACAAAGAAGGATTTAACGGCAAGATCGGGTCCTTGGACGAGAAATTAGTTCTGCTCTCGCGCGAAGGGAGGGGTTTAGACGAGGTTTTGATAGATGTTCGTCCCTTGGTATCGGCGTTGAAGAAACACCAAGAAAACATAAGAAATGTATGTGTAATCCACGATCCCGAGCTAAACCTCCTCGGCGGAGAGGATCTCGAGAGTCTAGGGTTTGTTAAAGTGGAAATGAGGTGAGCCACTTGGTTCTGGTCTTCGATGTCTTGGCGGATTTGGCTATGTTTCGAAAATCTTATACTACCACTTCCCAAGTTTCCTATTCGTTCCCGCCGCCAACAGCCGTCGCTGGGCTGTTGGCGGCCATCACTGGGGTTGACCATAACGCTGCGGAAGATAGCAAGAATGCTGCCTTTTGGAAGGCTTTATCCGGCACCAGAATCGCTGTGGCGATAAAGAATCCCATAAGGTGGTTTTCCACCACAATTAATCTGCTTAAGTACAAGAGCCCAAACGCCAACCTCGACGAGCATATTCAGTCGAAGCATCAACTTTTAAAGAACCCCTGTTACCGCATCTATGTAAAGGACGGTACTCTTTACGAGGCTTTGAAACAACGCCTGGAAAAGCGAGAGTTTATTTTCACCCCATATCTGGGGACTGCCTATGCATTAGCAGATATTCTTTACCGTGGCGAATTTGAAGAGAAGGAAATTGAAGAACTTCCGACCTGGGTAGATACCATCATTCCACTCTACGAGGGTGTAAAACCCGATGTTAAAAAGTCAGGTCCCCTGCATCGCGAGGTAGTTCCTTTTCGTATGAACGAGAATAGGGAACTGCAAAGCACCGTGGCCGTTGTTTATTCAGATTATCCAAGCATCTCATCGGAAGAAGGAACGGTTTCCGGCCGTTTATGGCTTAAAGAGAAAGGGAAGCTACAAGTATCCCAGGTAGGGGCCGAGAGGGTGAGCTGGTTTGAACCATGGTGACTTTGAGCGCATCGAAAGCCACCCGGGAAAACCTTTGGAAGAACATCTCTTGGCCACCCACGAACTGGCCGAGAAGGTTGCGGGAGCTTTCGGGTTGGCTCTTAAACCTTACGAGAAAAAGGCCATCTTACTCCATGATGCCGGTAAAGCGCACCCGGCTTTCCAAAAGAAATTGCGCACCGGTCGAGGGAAATTCGGCCACGCCGAGCCGTCGGCCGTTCTTGTTCTGAATGAGACCAAGAACTTGCTTTGTGCGGAGGCGGTTCGCCGTCACCACTCGCACCTTGAAAACGTAGCGGAATTTGTCAAGTTCTGGGGCGAATGGGATTATGAGGAAGGCTCGCAAGTGGTACGGGAACTGAAGTGGTGGCCGGAAGCGAAACGTCTTGCACAAGCTGCCGATCGCGAGTTTGATTCTTGGATCGAGCTTTTCCCGGATCAAAATAGGTGGGATGAGCTTCTCGTCGATGTTGTTGACAGTTATGGCTTTGATGTTCCAAGCTTGGCAGAAGATTGGCTTAGGTTACGGCTGATTTATTCACTCCTCGTAACTGCTGACCGGTACGAGGCGGCCGTAGGCGGTGATCTAAAGTACGTTCGGCCTCAGGTGGACAAATCACGACTGGAAAGATTCTTGGCGGCTCTTCCCCAGGGTACACTCGCCAGGTGGCGCGACGATGTGCGGGAAAGGGTGGTAGTCCGTGCCCGGCAAATCATAAACGCTCCGGGGTTGTACACCTTGACACTGCCTACCGGCACCGGGAAAACCTTAATCGGTTTGCAGGTTGCTATGGAGGCTGCTCAGCGGCTGAACGCTACGGGTATCATTTATGTTTTGCCCTTTGTAAGCTTGGTGGAGCAAAATGCGGCCGTGGCCGAAAGCCTCCTCGGCAATGTGCGCGAGGATCACCATTTGGCCTACAGGGGTGAGGAAGGCGAGGACCTTTCGCTCAAAGAACGCTTTATAGAGTTCTTCCGTTACTGGTACGAACCGGTCGTAGTCACGACCCTGGCCAAGTTCTGGGAAGTTCTTTATTCTCCGCGGGCGAACGACGCCATGTCCTTTCATCGCTTAAGTAGGGCAGTTGTAGTTCTCGACGAACCGCAGGCCATCCCTGCCCGCTGCTGGGACGGGTTCGGCAAGACCCTTGAGTTAATTTCCTCTAAGCTTAGGACAACGTTTATCCTTATGACCGCTACCCAGCCGGAAATTGTACATGGTCCCGAACTGGCTCCAGAACCTGTAGTTTTTCCTAAAGTGCGTCACGAGCTCCATTGGTTGGAACGGCCAATGAGCGTTTCTGAAGCGGCCGAGTTTCTGGTAACGCAGGGCATTAAAGAAAAGGACAGCCTGATTGTGTTAAACACTCGCCGGTCGGCCTTAGAGATGTGGCTGGAACTTAAAAAGCGTGGTTTGAGGCCATATTTTCTTTCACGTTGGGTGACGCCTCTTGACAGGAGTCGTATTCTGCGGGAGCTCAAGGAAAAGGAGCGTAAAGAAGTACGCTGCCTTGTGGCAACCCAAGTGATCGAAGCAGGTGTCGATTTGGATTTCGACTTAGTGTTTCGCGACTTAGGTCCCCTCGACAGTATTATCCAAGTTGCCGGCCGGTGTAACCGCCACTGTCGTCCAGGGATGGGCCATGTATTTGTTGCGAAGCTTGTGGACGAACGCGGTCGGAGTCTGGCGAACGACGTTTATGACGGAGTACTTCTCGATCAGACCAAATTCCTTTTGCGGCTATACCGTGATTTTGATGAAGGTTCGTCTGCAGAAATAATACACCAATATTACCGGAATGTACGCAGTGCAGTAAGTGATTCTCCCCTTTGGTCTAATATTATCACCGGCAAATGGGGTGAGTACGAACATATCTTTAAGGAAACTCAGCCTGATGAATTGATGCTGATTGTTGATTACGACGGCACAGTGCCTTCTGCCTTGGCTCAACTGGAGGTGCCGGTTGAAAAAACGGGGGACAAAATAGCGGCCCTGCAGGTTAAGCGGCAGATTTTTCGGAAATTGTCCATACAATCGGTTCCGGTGCCGGCCAAACTTCTAGAGGAATGGTTTCACCAAACCGCTTCAATGATTATTGGGGACGAACAGGATATCATCCAGCCAGTGGGGTCGGGCCGTTGGGTTGTGCGCGGTACGGGAATCGGACGGATCTACCGCCGAGATGTTGGGTTTGTTCCGCTGGCAATGGCAGAATTGATGGAGGGAGATTCTTGAGCGAGGGCAGCGCACCAGTGAATGGCACTTTAATCTGGTATTACACGGTGTGCCACCGACAGGTTTGGTTGATGGCCCGTCATCTTACTCCCGACGAGCAGGACGACAATGTCGTTCTGGGCCGCTTTATCCACGAAAACGCCTATCGACGCGACAAACATGAAATCCTCGTCGGCAACATCAAAATAGACCTGGTGCGCGGAGCGAGGGGCAATACTTTGGTTGGGGAAATCAAGAAATCTTCCCGGGCGGAAGAAAGCGCGCGGTTGCAACTTAAGTACTATCTCTATGTCCTTAAACAGTACGGGGTAGATCTGAAAGGGATGCTATATTTTCCGGAAGAAAAGCGCAACGAAATCGTTGAGCTGGATGAGGAGGGTATCAAGGAAGTAGAGATGGCGATTGCCGGCGTGAAAAGAGTTGTTTCTATGCCGGTTCCGGACCCGCCTAAACGGGTACGCTGGTGCCGCCGTTGTGCCTATGCAGAGTTTTGCTGGGCGTAGGGAGCAGGGGTGAGGGGGATGAAGAAGTCCATTTACATTTTCAAGGATGGACAGCTGAAGAGAGAAGCCAATACGCTATGCCTTGTCACCAAAGAAGGGAAACGCTTCATCCCTGTGGAAGATATCAGTGAGATTCACGTTCTCGGCGAGTTGGATCTTAATAAGCGGTTGCTGGAATTCCTTACTGAAAAAGAGGTTATCTTGCATTTTTACAACCATTACGGGTACTATGCTGGGAGCTACTATCCCCGACAGCATCTCAATTCCGGTTTTATGATTGTGAAACAGGCCCAACACTACATCGATCCAGCGCTGCGTTTAGAGCTGGCTCGCTCCTTTGTCATCGGTGCGTACAAAAACATCAGACAGGTTCTCTTGTATTACGAGCGGCGTGGCAAGCAGGTAGTTGACACCATTACGCACCTTGAAAAGTTAGGAGAAACCTTAGATTCCGCGGCTACCATAGAACAGCTCATGGCCATAGAGGGAAATATCAGGGACGCCTATTACAGTAGCTTCGATACAATCATCGGGAATTCGGAGTTCCCCTTTGTCGAAAGAAGTAAACGTCCACCGGGCAATGAACTCAACGCTTTGATCAGCTTCGGCAATTCCCTTATGTATACTACCACATTGAGCGAGATTTACCGTACCCATCTTGATCCTCGTATCGGCTTTTTGCATGCCTCCAATTTCCGCCGCTTCTCCTTGCAACTGGATGTGGCGGAGATCTTTAAACCAATTATTGTAGATCGGGTTATCTTTACCCTAGTGGGAAAGCGCATGCTCAAGAAAAGCGACTTTGAGAAGCGGCTGAACGGAGTTGTATTGACTCAGAAAGGCCGAGCTACGTTTGTTAAAGAGTTTGAGCAAAAGATAATGACTACCATTAAACACCGGGACTTGGGCCGGGAAGTGACTTACCGCCGGCTAGTAAGGATGGAGTTGTATAAACTAGAGAAGCACTTCATGGGCGAACGGAAATATGAGCCCTTTGTGGCCAGGTGGTGAAATGTTTGTCATCGAAGTTTATGACGTAAGTCAGAAGCGTGTTGCCAAGGTACTCAAAATCAGTCGCAAGTACCTGTATTGGGTTCAAAATTCCGTACTTGAAGGAGAGATCACGGACGCTTACTTCCAAATGCTAAAGGCCGAGCTGGCGCGGGTCATCAACAACGAGGAGGATTCGATAATCTTTTATACATTTAGAAGTACTAAGTACTCTGAGCGAGAGTCCATGGGGATTGTCAAAGGCGGGGAAAAAAGAGTCTATTAAGGAGCGATACTCGTGCGGGTGCAAATTGAGTTCGTGCCGGCGGATGACCGTGAGCGCATAGCCGTGCCCCTGAATTACAACACTGCGGTGCAGGGCCTGATCTACAGCCTTATTAGACCAACGCTACCTCAGGTACATGATGTGGGTTACTCCAACGGCGGCCGCAAAATGCGCTTGTTTGTATTTTCACGCCTGCTGGGCAGGGCACATGAGGTTAGGAACGGTTGCATTATTTTCCGAACACCTGTTTCGATTAAGGTCGCGAGTCCGGATGAGAACTTTATCGAGGCACTGGCCGAAGGGCTTCTGCACGCGCCTGTGATTGACATTGCCGGCGTGAAGCTGGTGTTCCACGGTTTGTCAGTGCAAGCACCGGCCAATTTCCCGGACAAGAGTGCCCGCTTTGTTGCCATCTCGCCTGTGACTGTGTACTCCACGCTCTTCACCCCCGACGGGAGGAAAAAAACTTATTACTACCACCCCTCGGAAAACGAATTTGCCCAGCAGGTCCAAGTAAACCTCAGGAGGAAAGCAACGCTCCTTGGGTTACCTCCTGAGGTTAGCGAAAGTATTACTCTTAAATCTGTCCGAGTACGAAGCAATGACCAAAAGGTGCTCTACTTTAAAGGTACCGTGATCAAAGGCTGGTTGGGACAGTATACTTTGGAGGGGGATCCCCGCATGCTACAAGTTGCACTTGATTGTGGCATTGGTGCTAAGAACAGCCAGGGTTTTGGAATGCTCGAGCCGATCTAGCTTTTGTCGTCTATCGTCGATAGTGCAGAAAAACCGGGCGATCGACACCGGTGCAAATCCAGGAAACACGGCCTTTT
>JASKKP010000024.1 GCA_030154105.1 Bacillota bacterium | reverse complement strand
AGGACCATGGCGCATGGCCCATGGGCCAATGAACAGAGCCCTGGGCATCGCCTACTGGGAAGCCCAGGGCCTCATGAGTTTAACCGCGCGTTACCAAAGCATTCGTCAAGCTTGGTGCACCGCCGTATACCGATCGGTACGTACGGTGGTGGGAGAGGACGGGGGTTAGCCGCCCCCTCCTACTCGATCTTGTTGGTGCCGGGAAGGAGGAGCGGCGGGCAAGGCGTCAGGTTTCTTGCCTTGAAGCTACGGCGATACCTGCGCTAAACTTTTAAGGGAAAAAGGATAGGTCTAAAGAGCGAAGGACGGGTGCGGGAATGAAGATCGCCCTGGCCCAGTTAAACCCCACCATAGGCGACCTGAAAGGGAATGCCAGGCGGATATGCGAGTTTATAGATGCGGCGAGGGAGCGCGGGGCGGACCTCGTGGTTTTTCCGGAACTCAGCCTTCCCGGCTACACGCCGCAGGACCTGCTACAGCTTCCGGCGTTCGTTGAAGAATGCGGTATAGTGCTGAAGGAGGTTATTGCCCCCGCTACGCGGGGGATTGGAGCATTGGTGGGCCTGCCGGTACCAGGTGCCAGCCTGGCACCCCACCTCTTCAATGCCGCCGTTTTGTTGGCGGACCAAGAGGTGGTCGGCATGCAGGCAAAGACACTACTTCCGACCTACGATGTGTTTTTCGAGAACCGCTACTTCCAGCCTGCGCCGAGCCGCACCCCACTGGTCTTCCGGGGCCGGCGTCTAGGCGTTACTATCTGTGAAGACATCTGGAACGACAAATCCTTTTGGGAAGACGTTCGTTACCCTCTGGACCCGGTGGAAGAGCTCGTTGCCGCAGGAGCGGAGTTGATCATAAACATCTCCGGGAGTCCGTACCACTTCGGTAAACAGACGTTGCGCTTCAACATGGTGCGGGCCCTTGCCAGGCGGCACCTACGCCCGGTGGTGTATGTCAACCAGGTGGGGGGTAATGACGACCTTCTTTACGACGGCTGCAGCTTTGCGGTGGACAGGGACGGGAACCTGCTGGCCCGTTGCGAGCCTTTTGTCGAAGATTTGGCTGTAGCAGATGTTGATGACCAGGGACGGGGTTCTACGGCGAACGTGGAGCCTTTCCCTCCGGAAAACATCGAATGGGTCCGCCGCGCGCTCGTTATGGGAATCCGCGATTACTGCCGCAAGACGGGATTCGGCCGGGCCCTGGTTGGATTGAGCGGCGGTGTAGACTCGGCACTCGTCGCTGTGCTGGCTGCTGACGCGCTGGGGCCGCAAAACGTAAAGTGCGTCTCCATGCCTTCGCGCTATTCCAGCCCTGAAAGTGTGGCCGATGCTGCCGCTTTAGCCAAGAACCTCGGAGTTGAGTATGTGGTTAAGCCTATAGAAAAGGTTTTTTCGGCCATGCTGGCAGAGATGAATGAAGGTTCGCCGCCGCGGCTAGATGTGGCTGAAGAAAATGCCCAGGCGCGCATTCGTGGTAACTTCCTTATGTTTATGAGCAATCGAGAGAACCGGTTGCTTCTCACCACCGGCAACAAAAGCGAGCTCTCCGTAGGCTACGCGACGCTTTACGGGGATATGGCCGGGGGGCTCGCCGTTATCGGCGATGTTCCTAAAACCATGGTCTACGAGTTGTGCCGCCATATCAACACGCTACAGCCGGGGCTTATTCCCGAGCCCATCCTTACCAAAGCTCCTTCCGCCGAGCTTAGACCCGACCAGAAGGATACCGACTCCCTCCCGCCCTATCCCTTCCTTGATTTCGTACTGAAGAAGTTTGTCGAGGAGAACCGTTCCCTTAAAGAAATAGTATCCATACTGGCGATCGATGCCGGCCTGCCAGCTGAAATGGTAGAGCAGGTCTTATGCAGCTACGTACACGAAAAGCAGTCGGGCGCCGTGGGCAGAGCGGCGGGGGAAAAGGGCAAAGCCGTCCAGCAGATTATCGAGCTTACCGATAGCGTAAGCCGCATCATAAAAATGGTTGCCCGGGCCGAGTATAAGCGCCGCCAGGCTCCGCCGATCCTCCGTATAACCAGCCGCCACTTCGGCGACGGACGCCGTATGCCCATCGCCCAGGGCTGGGGATACGGGCTGTAGCTACCGAATCAAAGTTCTTAGCTTCATGCCGCATTTGAAGGATTCCTGGGGAAAAGGGAGAAAATAAAAGGAATGGGTACGGCTAGAATGAGAATAGAAAGGCGGTTAAATGCACATGGAGACCTCTGAGTTGGCGGCGCGGCTAAGCGCCTGGATTAAAGAAAAGGTGGAGGAAGCCGGCCGTAAGGGGGTTGTGTTTGGTTTAAGCGGCGGTATCGATTCGGCGGTAGTGGCGGGTCTTGCCAAGCGGGCCTTTCCCCACAATTCCCTGGGAGTAATCATGCCGTGCCACAGCTTGCCCCAAGATGCCGAGCATGCACGGCTGGTGGCGGAAAGATTCGATCTCCCAGTTCGCGAGATCATCCTCGATGAAGCCTATGATGCCCTGCTTTCCACATTGAGGGCTGCCGAACCCAGTTCGCCAAAAGAGCTGGCGCTGGCTAACATTAAGCCACGGCTCAGGATGATAACGCTGTACTATCTGGCTACGCAACATGACTACCTGGTGCTTGGAACAGGGAATAAGAGCGAACTTACCGTAGGTTACTTTACGAAGTACGGAGATGCCGGGGTGGACCTTCTTCCGCTCGGCAACCTGGTTAAAGAGCAAGTACGCGCTCTGGCCCGTTACTTAGGTGTTCCGGAAGCGGTGATTGCAAAAGCCCCTTCGGCCGGGCTATGGGAAGGGCAGACAGATGAGGCGGAAATGGGCCTTACCTACGCCGAGCTCGACAGGTATATTCTTACCGGCGAAGGTCGCCCCGAGGTAATAGGGCGCATCCAGGCCATGCGGCAAAAGAGCGAGCATAAACGGCGTCTCCCTCCGGTACCGGATTTCTGATAAGCCTGGCGTATGCCCGGGTTTTTCTTTTCAATGGAGCTCGGTCTATGGTAAAATAAGCAGTTGGGGGATTTAGTTCTCATTTTATTTATTAGCGCGTATACTCCCGGCACGCGCAAGCAAACGGGGGAAAACCATATGTCCGGACACTCTAAATGGGCAAATATCAAGCATAAGAAGGCGAAAGCTGACGCGGAGAAGGGTAGGATTTTCACTCGCCTGGGGCGCGAGCTTATGGTGGCAGTCCGGCAGGGCGGACCAGATCCTAACAGCAACCTGCGGCTCAAAATGGCGATTGAAAAGGCTCGCTCCTTCAACATGCCCAACGAAAACATTATGCGGGTGATTGCTAAGGCTTCGGGAGCCCAAGATGCTGCCAACTATGAGGAACTTGTGTATGAGGGTTACGGTCCGGGAGGCGTAGCCGTCATGCTCGAGCTTCTCACCGACAACCGCAATCGCACCGCATCCGAAATCCGTCACATTTTCGCCCGTCACGGCGGAAACCTCGGTGAGACGGGCTGTGTATCTTGGCTATTCAACCAGAAAGGCAGCCTAGTGCTCAACCGGGCCGAGTTAACGAAAACCGTCGACGAAGTAATGCTTGACGCCCTCGAGGCGGGAGCTGAGGATGTGAAAGAAGACGAAGATACTCTGCAGATCATCACCGACCCGGCTGACTTTGCGAAGGTACAGGAAGCCCTGACCAAGCAGGGTTATAAGTTCGCCGAGGCCGAAATAACGAGGATTCCGCAGACTACGGTAGAGTTGCAAGGCAAAGAGGCAGAGCAGATGCTTAAATTAATGGAAGCGCTGGAGGAACACGACGACGTTCAAGAGGTTTATGCCAACTTTGAGATTCCGGATGAGGTTTTAGCTTCGTTCGGAGGGAATTGAGCGGGCGCTTCGGGCGCTCGTTTTTCTTTAGTTAACATTGCCGGACCCTTTTTAACGCCGGATGCGTTCTTTGAGTATTTAAGTAGCAGGTGTAAATTGAGCTTGGGTAGGGAATGATAGCAAGATAAGAAACGTATTTCCGCATCATGAGGGGGAGACTACGATGAACGCTCCCAGGCAAAGGGTCTGGCTCGGCATTATCTTAGTTGGCCTGCTTTTGGCTGGAGCAATCAGTGCTTGGAAGTGGGTTTCACTCCGTACAAATGAAGCGCCTAGTCCCGTTTTCCTTACCGGCCCTAACACCCGTGTGGTGGAAGAAGTTACCTACGATGGCTGCGGTCACGTCGTCCGATCCGAGAAGGAGCTTCCCAGGAGCCAGCAAGGCCTAAACCTAGATCAGCTCTCCCGGCTCTATCCAGCTTGGAACGTGACGGTCAGCGAAGGCAATCTTCGCCTTACTACTTCCCAACCCGGGTTATGCCCAGCGTGCAAGGGAAACTTGTTCGTCGGTCTGGACGGGGATGAGGTCACCGTATTTTACGGTACGCCGGGAGGGCCGAAGGAGCTTAAAGAACGCACGGGAATATCGGCTGCCGGTTTACCTGAGGAGGCGCTGTTGGACCTGAAGGCCGGCATACCGATCGAAAGCCAAGAACAACTGTCGCAAGTCCTCGAGGGCCTGATGAATTAGCAGGTCCTCTTTTCATGGCCCACTCGCCTGGATGCTGCCTAAGGCTATCCTCCACTTATCCGGTGGGCAAAGAGAGGCAACCAGGGGAACCGGGGCCGACGGTCTTGATGTGCGGGGCTACTTGCTCAAGCTGAAACCCAGAGGCAGATGATGGCAAAAAAGGGTTTTTAGAGGGAGGCGTAGAAGCTATAAAAAAGAGGAGGAATAAGATGCTCATTTGTGGGATAGATCCGGGAATCGGCCGCTGTGGCTACGCGCTGGTTGAACTAACAGATGGAAATGTCAAGGTGCTCAGTTACGGCTGCCTAGAAACACCATCGCTTCTATCCACCGCTGAGCGCCTGTACGTTCTTCATCAACGCCTGCAGGAGGTGCTGGCGTGCGGTGCGGAAGTCTTGGCCCTAGAAGCGCTCTTCTTCAATAAAAATGCGCGCACGGCCGTCAACGTCGCCCAGGCCCGTGGTGTAGTGCTTTTGGCTGCTGCCGAGCGCGGAATTCCTGTGGCGGAGTATACCCCACCTGAGGTAAAACAGGCCGTAGTAGGGTACGGACGGGCGGAAAAGAGGCAGGTCCAAGAGATGCTGCGCCGCAGTTTTGGCCTTCCTGATCTACCCAAGCCGGACGACGCAGCCGATGCTTTGGCCGTTGCTCTTTGCCACGCACAGGTGGCTCGCTTTACGGAACGAACCCGGCAGGGAGGTGAAAAGCCTGTTTGAATTCCTGCGCGGAACCCTTGTTAACAAAAACCCTGCTTCCGTGGTTGTAGAAGTGAACGGGGTTGGCTTTCTCCTTAAGGTATCGGCTAACACGGCAGCTGCGCTTCCGAACGTGGGGGAAGAAGCGTTCCTGTACACGCACCTTTACGTGCGCGAAGATGCATTGGTTCTTTTTGGGTTTGCTTCGCCTTTGGAGCGTACGGTGTTCACCTCGCTGCTGGGGGTGGAAGGTATCGGCCCGCGCACTGCTCTGGCCGTGCTGTCAACCTACTCTGCTTCCGAAGTTCTTTATCTGGTGCGAGCAGGCGATGTCGCTTCGCTTGTGCGGGTAAACGGCATCGGGAAGAAGACGGCGCAGCGGATTATTCTAGAGCTTAAAGAAAAACTTGGCGGGCTAATATCCGACGAAGAAACGGCTTACGAAAACAAAGTGCCTGAAGACGACCTGGCCAGAGCGGCCCTTCTTGAACTAGGTTATAGGCCGGAAGAAGTGCAGGCCGCCCTTAGCCGGGTGGCGAGGGACTTAGAGCCTGCAGCACGGGTGCGTGCTGCTTTAGAAGTTTTGCGGAAGAGGTAAGCAAGATGAAGGAAAGGATAGTTGCCGGCGACCCGCTTCCAGAAGAAAAGGAGCTCGAGGCAACGCTCAGGCCTCAGCGACTTTCCGACTTTATCGGCCAAGAACGGGCTAAAGCCAACCTGGAAGTTTTTATCAAGGCAGCCCTACTGCGTGGAGAAGCTCTGGATCACGTGCTCCTTTACGGACCACCGGGATTGGGCAAGACCACTTTGGCGCGCATAATTGCCCATGAGTTGGGGGTAGGCATTCAGATCACCTCCGGCCCGGCAATTGAAAGGCCGGGCGACTTGGCCGCCATCCTCACCAGTCTGGGCAAGGGCGACGTCCTCTTTATTGATGAAATTCATCGTCTCAGCCCCAGCGTGGAAGAGATCCTTTACCCGGCCATGGAGGATTTTGCGCTCGATATCGTGGTGGGTAAGGGGCCGAGCGCGCGCTCCTTGCGCCTCGATCTCCCACGTTTCACGCTTGTCGGGGCAACTACCCGCATCGGCCTTCTCACTTCACCCCTTAGGGATCGCTTCGGCGTGGTAGCACGCTTGGAGTATTACGATGTGGAAGCATTGAGCAGGATTGTTAAGCGTACAGCTGATATACTGGGGGTAAAAATAACGGCGGAAGCCGCACGGGAAGTGGCACGACGTTCACGCGGTACGCCGCGGATTGCCAATCGCCTGCTGAAGCGGGTAAGGGATTTTGCCCAAATAAAAGGAGAGGCTACGGTCACCGAGGACATCGCCAAGGAAGCACTGGCCAGGCTGGAGGTGGACCCGCTTGGCCTAGACCGGACAGACCGTGAGCTCTTAAAGACTTTGATCATCAACTTTGGTGGTGGGCCCGTGGGGGTGGAGACCCTCGCAGCAAGCCTCAGCGAAGACCCGGGAACTATCGAAGAAGTCTATGAGCCGTACCTCCTGCAGCAGGGTCTGCTGCAGCGTACCCCCAGGGGCCGCGTGGCTACTCCGCTGGCCTGCAAGCACCTCGGTCTCCCGCTCCCAGGGTCCATGCAACTGGCGTTTCCTGAAAGGAGGTGAAAGGGTGACTGGTTGGGAGGGAATAGGGAGACTTTTTATGGGGTTCGGCGCCCTGCTGTTTATTATGGGTGTAGTTCTCACCTTTTCCGGTAGGCTGTTTAACCTGGGGCGTCTGCCGGGTGACATCTTAATCCAGCGTGGGAACTTCACCTTC
The DNA here is from genome assembly GCA_030154105.1 of Bacillota bacterium. GTDB lineage: Bacteria > Bacillota > DTU030 > DUMP01 > DUMP01 > DUMP01. Next base: position 26,591 of record JASKKP010000024.1, on the reverse strand, counting down.
TATTTTCCCCTGGTAACAAGCCTCATCCTGAGTTTGCTGCTAACGCTCATCCTGAACATCTTCAGGCGTTGATAAATATAGAGAGGCGTACGAACTTTGTAAGGGTGGTGAAACCCGGAATGAGGGAGGACCTTCTCGCATTGGCAAAGAGAGGGGCTCCGGAGGCACGGGAGAGGCTCATCCAGGATTACACCCCCTTTATCCTGGCAATAGCAGCCAAGGTCTCTGGCCGATATATTCGCTTGGGTGAGGACGAGGAGGGCAGTATCGGTCTTCTGGCTTTCAACGAAGCCATCGATGCCTATAACGACGCAAAAGGCAACTCTTTCCTTAAGTTCTGTGAGCTGGTCATCAGGCGCCGACTGCTGGATTTCTACCGACATGAGCAAAAGCGGCAGCAGGAAATTCCTGCCACCGTATTAGGAGGAGAGGAGGAAGAAGCAGACGGCCAGATCCTTGACCGCCTGCAGGAAAATCTGGTAGCCGCCAGCGAAGAAGAGTTGGAGCGGCGGGAAGAGATCTTAGCCCTTAAAGCGCGGCTGGCGGAGTACGGAATTAATTTTCGCGAGGTGGCTCGTTCCTGCCCTCGCCACCGCGACGCCCGCTTGCGCGCTATTAAGGTGGCCAAGGAAATCGCGCAGACGCCTGCCTGGCTCGCGGCTTTGGCGGAACGAAAAAGCTTACCTTTAACCGAGATCGCGCGCAAGGTGGGGGTAAGCCGCAAAACACTAGAGAGGCAGCGAAAGTATATCCTGGCGGTACTCATTGTACTGTGCGGGGATTTTCCGCACCTGAAAGAATACTTCCGGGAAGCGCAGTGATAGGCATTTGAGGAATGCCTGCTGAAAGGGGGGAAGAGCTTGCAGGTAAGGGGCTTGGTGGTCGAGATTAATAAAGAAAGTATGGTCGTAATGACACCAGATGGGGAATTTGTCGAGCTGCCGCGACAGGGTTGCCCGCGGCTCGGACAGGCTGTGAGCGTGCGCAGGCCGGGGCGTACCCTACCTGTCTTAACCAAAGCTTTGGCGGCTGTTGCCGCCGCACTTATTCTAGTTATTGGATTGGTTAGGGTGGAAGTTCCCCAGGCCGGCTTCTACTCCAATGTGGTTCAGACCACGGAGCAGGAAGCCTCGGGAATTCGAGAGGTGGATACGGCAGCCGATACCTACTATGTGGCTTTGGAACCGGCTCCGGGTGTTGAGCTAACTGTAGGTCAGGGGGAGACCATAACTGCCGCAACGAGCCTCGACTCTCACGGTACAATAGCCGCAAAGCTCAGCTGCCTGTCCGGGAAAAAGGTCTACGAAGGGTTAGCTGAACTTCTGCGTGCTGCGCGGGATGCCAAAGAGCTTTCTTCCGGTGCGGATGAAGTTATCTTGCTATCCGTAACGTCCGCCGGGGACGGCAAGGTGCGCCAGGAATTAGCTAGGCAATTGGCCGGGTATGTGGCAAAGCTTCTGTCTGAGTTGGGAATTAAGAAAACCCAGGTTGTGGCGCTAAGCGGCGACCTGGGCACCCGGGCGGCCGCTCGGGCACAAAACTTGTCCATAGGCCCATACCTAGCCTACCTTAAAGCCAAGGAAGAGGGGATCGAAGTTACACCAACCCAGGTCAGGAGCAAGGGGCTGAAGGCGGCCCTGGAAGCCGCCGGTGCACGGTGGCTTGAGTTGTTTGCAGGAGACGGTAAAGTAGCGGCCGGTGACCTTGTACCAGCAGTACAGGCCACCCCCGTTCTACAAGAGGACTGACGGAATCGGTACCCAACAAGTAGGATCGAGAGGCAGGGAGGCTAGAGAGGGGATGGGAAAGTTCTTAGGGCGGCTGGGCCTTGCGCTTTTCCTGGCCGCTTCTCTTTTGGCGGAACGAGTAGATGCGGCTACACCTACATACCTTAAGGTTAAAGTCTTTTCAACACCCGACGCCGTCACCGTCGGTGCTCGAAGTAGCTTTGCTTTTTTCGACCCTTCGGGCCGGCGCATAGCTGAGTTTCCCAGTACTTCAACTGTTAAGCTCACCCGGGATGGAAACCAAGTTGTGCTGCCGGGCGGTGTACGCCAGGAGCGGGTGCGAGTGATAGCCAGCGGCAACGAGGGGAATGGCCTTGTCCTGGTAATGGGCCGCCCCTACCGGGGGGAACTGGAGGTGTGGGCTGCCTCCGGCTGGCTTATCGTGGTGAACGTGGTGTCGATAGAGGATTACCTGCGCGGGGTAGTTCCGGCGGAAATGCCGCCCACCTGGCCCGAGGAGGCGCTCAAGGCGCAAGCAGTGGTGGCCCGAACCTTTGCCTACAAGAACCGCGGTAGGCACGCGGCGGAAGGGTATGACCTTTGCGCTACCCAGCACTGCCAGGTGTATGGAGGAGCAGTGGTAGAGCGGGCGGCCAGCGACCGGGCGGTGAAAGAGACGGCCGGCTTAGTTCTCCGCTACCAAGGCCAACTCATCGATGCTTACTATCATGCAAGCTCGGGCGGGCGTACGGAGGCGGCAGGTGCGGTGTGGGGCACGGAACGCCCTTATCTTAAGGGCATTGAAGACGAATGGGATCGTACCGGCCCGTATGCAGAATGGAAAGTGAGCTTCACACTAGAAGAAATTGCGGCGCTCCTGGAGAAGGCCGGGTTCCCCGTGGGGAGATTGGAAGACATCAGACCCCTGGCGTACCTTCCCTCGGGCCGGGTGGGTTCCTTCCTCGTACGCGGCAGCGGCGGCGAGTGGACGCTTCCGGGAGAAAAATTACGGCAGGTTTTGGGAACGACGGTGCTTAAGAGCACTTGGGTGGAAGTGGAAAAAGTCTCGGCAGGTACCCAAGAAGGGGTGCTAGCCGTGGTTCAGGGGGCCAGTAGCCAAGGGAAAAAACTCATTCCGCATGGAGCGCGCATTATCACAGCTGAGGGGATTAGTACCGTTGGCCGAAGAAGCGGTTCAAGCTCCCCGACACCCAGCCGTGGTAGCAGGCCAGACCAGGTCGTTTTCCGCGGGCGCGGCTACGGACACGGGGTAGGAATGTCCCAATGGGGCGCCCGCCGCATGGCGGAAAATCATCCCGGGCCCGATCCCGAGTTCTTCCGCCAGATTTTGACGTATTATTACCAAGGGGTTACAATAGAGCCGTACTGAGTCGACTATGCCAGTGCGGCGTGGTAGCAAACGGGGGAACACTAGACGAGGAGCGGTTGAGTTGCGCCTAGAAGAGTTCGACTACGAGTTGCCGCCGGAACTTATAGCCCAAACCCCCTTAGACCGGCGGGATGAAAGTCGGCTTCTGGTCCTCGAGCGGCGCTCGGGCAAGATAGAGCACAGGGTTTTTCATGACCTCCCGGCTTACCTTCGCCCCGGTGACGTGCTCGTACTAAACGATACCCGGGTTTTACCTGCCCGACTCATTGGCCGACGTAGCCGCACGGGCGGAAAAGTGGAGGTGTTGCTCCTAAGAGAACTAGGCTCGGGCCAGTGGGAAACTTTAGTCAAGCCGGGACGCCGTTGTCCCGAAGGAGAAGAGCTGGTGTTCGGTGGAGGAAAACTTACGGGCCGTGTGCTTAGCCGTACACAAGAAGGCGGACGGGTTATCGCCTTTTCTCTGCACGGACCAAAGTTTCTCGAAACCTTGAACGAAATCGGCAAAGTACCCCTTCCCCCTTACATCCACACCGAGCTTAAGGACCAAGAAAGGTACCAAACGGTTTATGCGCGGCATTTAGGTTCTGCGGCGGCACCTACGGCAGGACTCCATTTTACGCCCGAGCTCCTTAAGAGCATAGAGGCGCGGGGCATCAGCATCTTGTACCTTACCCTACATGTGGGATTAGGTACGTTCCGGCCCGTGCGGGAAGAGAGAATCGAAGATCACCGCATGCACGAGGAGTACTACGTGGTCCGCCCGGAGGTGGCCGAGGCGGTGAATGCTGCCAAAAAGGAGGGGCGGCGCGTGGTGGCCGTAGGAACGACCGTAGTCAGAACTTTGGAGTCGGCCGGAAGAAGCGGGGAGGTCAAGGCGGGGGCGGACTGGACGGACCTGTTCATCTATCCCGGTTTCGAATTTCGCATCGTGGACGCGTTAGTCACCAACTTCCACCTACCAAAATCGACCCTGCTGATGCTGGTGTCGGCCTTTGCCGGACGGGAGAAGATTCTAAGGGCCTACCAAGAAGCGGTTAAAGAACGATATCGCTTTTTCAGCTTCGGCGACGCTATGCTTATCATTTGAGAGGGGACAACATGGAGTTCGGTTTTGTGGTTACAGCGAAAAGCAGCGAATGCCGGGCGCGCCGCGGGCGGCTGACGACCGCCCACGGGACGGTAACGACGCCGGTGTTTATGCCGGTGGGAACCCAAGCGACGGTGAAGACTCTTACTCCCGAAGAACTGAGGGAGCTCGGGGTGGAAATCATCCTGAGCAACACTTACCACTTATATCTGAGGCCGGGCGCCGACCTCATTGCCGAAGCCGGCGGTCTGCATAACTTCATGCACTGGGACGGGCCCATCCTTACCGATAGCGGCGGCTTTCAGATATTTAGCCTGGGGTCGCTAAGGCGCCTTACAGACGAAGGCGTGGTCTTTCGTTCCCATATCGACGGTTCGGAGCACTACTTCACGCCCGAAAAAGCTGTGCGAGTGCAGGAACTTCTGGGGTCGGACATCGCCATGGTGCTGGATGAGTGCATTGCCTATCCGGCCGCGTATGAAGAAGCGGCTAAGGCCGTGGAAAGGACTACCCGCTGGGCCAGGATGGCTTCGGCCGCCCACAGGCGTTCCGACCAGGCGCTTTTTGGGATTATCCAGGGCGGCACGTTTCCCGATTTGCGGCTGAGGAGCCTGCACGAGCTTGTAGCCTTAGACTTTCCAGGTTATGCTATCGGGGGCCTCAGCGTCGGGGAACCGAAAGAGGTAATGTACGAAATTCTAGATCTTGTAGTGCCCCGGTTACCAGAAGACAAACCGCGCTATCTTATGGGGGTAGGGAGCCCGGATTGCTTGTGGGAGGGCGTGGAAAGGGGCGTCGACATGTTCGACTGCGTCCTGCCTACGCGTATTGCGCGCAACGGGACGGTGTTTACCCAAAGCGGCAAGATTGTAGTGCGGAACGCCGCCTACGCGCGCGATTTCGGCCCCCTGGACCCTCAGTGTGATTGCTACGTTTGTCGCAATTACACGCGGGCGTATATCCGCCATCTGATCAAGGCCAATGAAGTGTTGGGGATTCGTTTAACCACCTACCATAACCTTTACTTCATGATGCGCCTCATGGAAAAGATTCGCGCGGCCATCAGCCAGGACCGGTTTGCTACGGCTAAGGAAGAGTTTTTTGCACACTATAAGGACGAAGCAGATGAGGAAGGTTCTGGATCGAGCTGCTGCTAAACAGGATTTTTCTTCCGTACGCCGAAGTGAATAAACAAAACCTTCCCAAGGAGGAATGTTGGTGCAACAACAACTAGCTGGACTCCTACCCATGATTTTGGTCTTCGTCGTTTTCTATTTCCTTCTCATCCGCCCGCAGCAAAAGCAGCGCAAGGAGCGCATGGAGATGCTGGCCAGCTTGAAGCGGGGGGACAAAGTGGTTTCCATCGGGGGCATACACGGTACCATTACGGAAGTAAAGGAAAAGACCATTAAGCTTAAAGTGGCCGACAACCTGGAGCTTAAAATGAACCGGGAAGCGGTAGGCTACGTCTTGAAGGAAGCTAAGGTTAAGGAAGGAAAAGGCAAAGACAAACCGGAGGCCGGGGCAGACAAGGGCGCCGGCGAATCAGTGGCCAACCGGAGCGAAGAAGCGAAGAAGGAGTAAACGCAACGCGGAAAAAGTGTTGTAACCCGAGAACAGGCGTTCAGCCTGTTTTCTTTATCTATACGCCCGGCATGGGCGCATCAACGCCTATATGGGTGGAGGGCTGGGATACTTTGGCCCGCCTGAACCCGCCGGCGTCTTTCAGAGAGTAAACGCTGACGTTAACGCGTGCTTTGCTGTAGTTGACCCTAATGATGCGTTTTGGTATAGTTGCTATCAGAATACTTGCCGTTGTAGTTATTTGTATGCTGTCTCAGAACATTCAACCACACGAATCGGTAAGCGTAACCTTTTATGAGGACGAATACGAAGCTATTGGGAAGGTACTCTATTGACAACGAAAGTACCTGAGGAGGCGAGCATACCTATGCACCGTCTGCCGAAAGTTCAAACGAGGGTCGTTCGCCTTTTGGTTATGCTCGTATTACTGACCCTTGCGTTGTCTTTAGGAGCTTGCGGTCTTTCGCGACAGCAACAAAATGAGGCCCCCGCCGATACAGCTGAGCGCCCCGCAAATGAGGGTGAGTTCTCTATGAACGTTCCTGGCCCTGCTGCCGGTGAAGCCGCCGAGGACAATATCTTCGACGCGAAAGCGGTCAAAGTAGGCGACAAGGTTTTAGGAATGGAGATTGTGGATATTTATCAGTCGATGACATTGACGAAAAGGATTGTCCGGGCTGGTTTTTCCGGCCAAGCCACCGTGAGCGGGACGTATACTCACGAGAAGCAGGACGAGGAAATGTTGAGATGCCAGATACGTTTTAAAGTCGACGAAGAAAGCTCATCTAGCCTTCCCAAAGAGAAAACCGATACGCGCATTCTCTGGTTCGTTTTCAAGAACCACGATGAGGCTGAAGAGTTGTTGGGACCCCCCGGTTCCTCGGGTGAGGCCACTATCGTAATCGACGAATACCGTATAAATCTCGTTCCCTCCTGTGAGTACAATACAGCCAAATTGGTGCGAGTGATTGAAAAACAATAAAGGTTGCTATCCCGGTTACCTCGCGGGTACGAGCCTCGTTTGAGGCGCCTCCCTACAGGGTCATGAGCAGGGCAGCTGAGTTACAATACAGGCCTTTATCGTCCAACGCGTGAAACGGCAAGAAGACTAAGGCTGCTGGTGGGAGAGGACGGGGTTAGCCGCCTCCTCCTACTTGATGTATATATGACTAGCGAAGAGTCATGGGGGTGGGAGGTGCCGCGTACATTACCAGAGGAGGAGTTGATTTTCAAAAAGGGGTGGGAACATGCGAAAACCTCTCCCGGTCCGGCAGGCAGAAGGACCGCTGTTCTCCTTCAACGCGGTATGTAAAGGAGTCGTAGTGTCTTTCCTGGCCTACCTGATCTTGGCGGCTTTGCTGGCCGTGGTGGTGTATTTTTGGGCCGAGCTCGAAATGAAGTTTCGGCCGGTTAACTACGCCACCGGGCTAATGTCGGCGGCGATCGGCGCCTTTGCCTGCGGACGCAGGGCGGGCCGTGCCGGCTGGCTGCACGGCTTGTTTTCCGGGGCGCTGTTCGTCTTGGCTTCGTACTACGTGGGCATCTTTCTTTGGCCGACGGCGGTGGAGGTAGGGGTTTTGGGCCGGCGGTTGCTTCTGGGAGTGGCGGTGGGGCTGGCCGGGGGAGCCATCGGTGCCAATTTGTAAGGGGGACGGCCGGATGCGCCGCAGCTTGTGCGCTTGCCTTCTCCTCTTTTTTTTCTTCTTGGGTTCCATTGACGCAGCGGGGGCACCCATACCTCTGCCGGAAATAACTGCAGATGCGGCCGCCCTCCTCGACGCCCGAACAGGGGCCATTCTTTATGCCCGGGCACCCTACACGCATCGTCCTCCGGCGAGCACCACCAAGATCCTTACGGCCATCATCGCTCTAGAAAAAGGCCGCCTGACGGACATTGTCACCGTAAGCCCGTACGCTAGCTGGACAGAGGGTTCATCCATTTACCTGCGCCCCGGCGAGAGGGTGACTTTAGAAGAGCTCATCTGGGGAGCGCTGCTGGAGTCCGGCAACGACGCCTGTGTTGCCATCGCCGAACACCTAACGGGGAGCGAGGAGGCCTTTGCCCGGGTGCAAAACAGCAAGGCCCGAGCCATTGGTGCCTGGGATACCCACTTCGTCAACCCTCACGGTCTTCCCGACCCGAATCACTACACCACGGCTTATGATCTGGCGACCATTGCTCGTTACGCTCTAAAAAATGCCAAGTTCCAAGAAATCGTCCGGGCCCGGGAAAAAGAGCTCTTTGGCCCTGAAGGATCGCGTTCCTTTATAAGCACCAACCGCCTTCTTTGGAGCTACAGCGGGGCAGACGGCGTAAAGACGGGGACGACCTCTGAAGCCGGGCAGTGCTTGGTCGCTTCGGCCACCAGGGACGGGCGGCAGCTGGTGGGGGTAGTGCTCCACAGCGACGACCGCTGGAGCGATGCGGCGGCCCTTTTGGATTACGGTTACGCCGAAACCAGGCTGCTCAAGCCGGCCGGAGCCGGGGAAATTGTCATCTTACAACTAAGCAACGGGCTGGATGGGGACCTCCCGGCACGGCTCGCAAAAGACCTGTTTGTAGTGGTTCCTGCCCAAAAGGCAGATAGGCTAGAAAAACGAGTGGAAACCGCCGCCCTCAGGGCCCCTGTTGAGCGCGGCCAAAAGGTAGGTAAAGTAAGCATCGTACTGGATGGAGAAACGATTGCTTCCTGCGACCTCATTGCGGCTCGTTCCGTGGCAGCCCGCACTTTTGCTTCCTGGTTTGTTTGGCGGGTTTACCGCCCGCTGCTTAGGGAGCTAAAAAGACTTCGCCTCCTCTGAGCTGGAGAATGGCTAGCCCTGGTGCAATTTACCGAAAGGAAAGGGACAACCCCCGGCGAATACCTACACTGCATTTTCGTGCGGGAGGTTAAGCCGGTGCTTGGCAAGGAACGTATTCGTTTAAGACCGCTCACGCCGCAGGACCTGGAAAGGATGGCTGCTTGGGATGGTGATGAGGAAATCAGGTACCTCTTAGGGTTGCATCTTGAAGAAAGGAAACGCACGTACTGCGACCATTGCGCGGCCCTTTTGGGGACGGCGGATAGTAGGCTCTGGGCGATCGAGGTTTTTCCCGGTCGCTTTATTGGTGAGGTGGAGCTGAGCCAGATATCCTGGCGCACCAGAGAAGCGGAGCTCAAAATTTGCATCGGCGATCCGGCCTACCGGGGGCGGGGCTACGGAACGGCTGCCATCGAAGCAGTCCTCGCCCTGGCTTTTAACGAGTTGAAGCTGGCCCGAATTTACCTGCGCGTTTATCATTATAATCAGCGTGCCATACGCTGCTACCTGCGCTGTGGCTTCCGCAAAGAGGCTGTACTGCGAAACAGGCGGCGTTTTCAAGGCCGGAATTACGATGTGTACTTGATGTACATAGACCGGGAGATGTACGAACGGAGACTGGAAGAGAAGAAAGTAGCCGGGAAGTAAGGCAGCCGCCTTTCGTTGACAAGCATCTGCGGCCACGGCTATAATAGGGAAGGCGTAACGTGCATCCCGGGCCTTGTATGCTGGCCCAGAGGAGAGAAGGAGGAAACTAGGTTGAGATGGGGGAACGTCGCTAAAATAGTAGTCATTGTTCTCCTCGTAGTGCTCATCGCCTTTTTGTCGGTTAAGCCCCTACAAAAAGCAATTCGCCTTGGTTTGGACCTGCAAGGTGGAACTCATTTGGTGCTGAACCTGGTGGACACACCCGAGGCAAAAGTGGATGAGCAAGCTCGCCAAGGAGTTATCAACATCATTCAAGACCGCATCAACCAGTTTGGGGTAACTGAACCGCTGATCCAGCCCGAGGGATCGCGCCGGATCATTGTGGAGCTGCCCGGTTTGAAGGACTCTGAAGAGGCTATTAAAGTCATCCAGATGACGGCGTACCTCGAATTTGCCGACCAAACGGGTAAGGTTTGGCTTACCGGTAAAGACCTGAAGAACGCGCGTTTTGTTTACGATAACCAAAATAGACCCATCGTAGAGTTGGAGTTCAGCCCCGAAGGCGCTAAGAAATTCGCTGCCGCCACGAAAGCGAACTTGGGCAAACCTCTCGTCATCTTGCTCGATAAAAAAGTGGTTACGGCGCCTACGGTAAAAGACGTCATCACTACCGGAAAAGCCGTGATCGAAGGGATAGCCTCGGCCGAAGAAGCACAGCGTTACGCCATCGCCCTGCGCTCGGGCGCTCTCCCGGTTAAGGTGGAGATCCTCGAGAACCGGACTGTAGGGCCCACCCTGGGCCAGGATTCTGTGCAAAAGAGTATCCGGGCCTTCATCATCGGTGTGGCGGCTGTGCTCGTCTTCATGGTGCTTTACTACCGGCTTTTCGGCCTGGTAGCCGATTTTTCGCTGATCGTTTACGTGCTTATGGTGCTGTGGGCTTTGGGCGCCCTTCACGCTACCTTGACCCTCCCGGGCATTGCCGGATTTATCCTATCCATCGGCATGGCCGTGGACGCGAACGTGATTATATTTGAGCGCATTAAAGAAGAACTGAGAAACGGCAAGACGATCCGGTCCGCGCTTGAAACGGGCTTTACCCGAGCCATGACTACGGTTGTCGACTCAAACGTGACAACCTTAATTGCCGCTGGCGTGCTGTATTACCTAGGTACAGGCCCCATCCGCGGTTTCGCCGTGACCCTAGGCTTAGGCATAATTGCCAGCATGATCACTGCCGTAATCGTGACTAAGTACATGCTGCGCTTGGTGGTAAACACTGGTCTAACCGTCGACATTCGCGCAGTAGGAGGGAGAATGTAATGCGTTTTGATTTGATAAGCCGCAGCAAGCTATGGCTCGCGCTTTCGGGCACGGTGATCGTGATCGGCCTGGTGGCCCTCCTGGTCCGCGGTGGACTCAACCTGGGGATTGACTTTCGCGGTGGAACTCTCCTCCAGCTGCGCTTCGCCAAAGCCGTGAGCACTGAAGAAGTACGGAACGTCTTGAAGAACTATGGGTTAGAAAAGAGCGGCATCCAAAATTCTGGCAGCAACACTGTGCTTATCCGGACGCGTGACCTCGCAGACCAGGAGCGCCAGAACGTGCTCGCCGGCCTGAAAGAAAAGCTTGGGGACTATGAGGTGCTCCGGGCAGAAAGGGTCGGCGGTATTGTAAGCAAAGAGCTTACCAACAATGCGTTTCTGGCTCTGACTATCGCCTCGATTTTGATGCTCATTTATATCACCCTGCGCTTTGAGTTCAAGTTCGCCGTAGCCGGAATCCTTGCCTTAATCCACGACGTCTTGATTACGGTGGGGCTTTTTGCTCTTTTCAATATCGAGGTCGACAGTACGTTCGTCGCTGCAATTCTGACTATCGTCGGTTACTCCATCAACGATACCATCGTGGTTTTCGACCGGATTCGTGAACACCTTAAGACACACCGGAAAGAGTCTCTGAGGGAACTGGTAAATAATAGCATCAACGAAACGCTCGTCCGATCCATCAACACATCGCTTACGACGCTGTGTGCGGTCCTCGCGCTCCTCTTCTTCGGCGGCGAGACCACAAAGGTATTTGCCCTGGCGTTATTCATCGGGCTTACCAGCGGGACCTACTCGTCTCTCTTTATTGCCTCGCCCCTCTGGTACCTGTGGCGCAGGGCAGAACTGGATCGTGCGGCATCGGCTCCAGCCAAAAGCTGAACCTGGGTCCTGTGAGCAAGCGCCCCTTAGGGGCGCTTTTTGAGTGCGCCCGGTATGGGCGCTGCCTTCGAGCTAAAGTATCCCGGCGGCTGTGGATCAAGACTCCCTTCTTAGGGCAAACTAGCCCTAGAAATGCGAGGGAGGAGGGCCCAACCTGCGCGCTTACGCTTCACTTGTACGGCACGAAGGCAACCAGGAATTATTTCTTTTTGCGGAACTTGGCATCCTCGCGCTCAACGCCGGATGGCCGGTGCACATTCACGTAGAGGGTCTACGCGGTACCGGAAAAACTACTATTTTGCGCGCAGCTCGCTCAATCCTGCCCTATTTAACCCGCATTAAGGACTGCCCGTACAACTGCGATCCCAAGGCACCGCATTGCCCCTTGCATCGAGGTCTAAGCCCCCGCGAAATAGCTGCCCTGGGCACGGAAGTGGTTCCGACACCGTTCTTGGAGATTTCCCACGCGGCGAAAATCGGCACGGTTGTAGGGACTCTAGACCTCAAACGCCTCACAGACTCTCATCACCCGGAGGCGGCACTTCTGCCCGGAACGCTTCCTCAGGCCCACCGAGGTGTGGTTTTTGTTGACGAAATCAACCGTCTGGCCGATACCGCTCCGGAGCTTACCGACATCTTGCTGGACGTAATGGGTACGAAACCAGGCCGGATTCAGATTGAGGAGAACGGCCTCCCACCGGTGACGATCCCGGTGCAGGTAAGCGTCTGGGCGGCTTCGAACCCGGATGAAGAGCCTGGGCCTTTAGCCGACATCCGGCGGCAGCTATCCGACCGCTTCGATTTTGCTGTTCGCATGGAGCGCCCGCAGCAGGTGGAAGCGGTGCTAGACATCCTAAACTTCGGCTTACTGCCAGCCGAGGAAATTTCTTTGGAAATGGACAGTCAAAGGGCTCAGGTTCTTAAGGAACGGGCTGCTGGTTTGGACAAGGCAATCTTAAGCCCTGAGCTTCTCGAGGACCTGGCCGGCATTTATCTGCGCTATCACCTGGAAAGCCTGCGCGCAATACAAGCGCTCAAGCTAGGCGCCGTTCTCCATGCTGCCTGGCGTGGCGTCCATCAGGCGGATAGAGGCGATCTTCTGGCTGTGGCTCCTGCCGCCCTCCGGCACCGTGTTCGCTCTGAGGATTTGGCGAGCATCCTGTCCTGGTTGGCAGAACCATCTAGCCAAGCCGGAAAGGAGGCGGCAGGCGTGAGTGTGAAGGGCGGTAAGATGCCTGTAACGGGGAAGCAGCCTGAAACTCTTCTTCAGCGTGGGGAACGGGGCGCGGTGCGCGTTCGATCCTCACGCTGGTGGCAGGCGGCCAGAGACAGGTGGCGGCAGCTTTTCCGTTCGACCAGGCAAAGTATAGGTACGGGAGCGGAGCGGGGTGGTAGAAACTTCTCTAGTTCCTCTAATTGCCCGCCCAGCCGGGAAGGGCAAAGCGCAGAAGCCGCACTCCCGAATCCTTTAGACCTGCCTCTCGTGGCCCCGCCGCTGGCGGCCCGGCAACTAGCCAAGCTCGATCCTGAGGAAGCCGTTCAGCCGGCCACAAAGGCTGAAGTTGACGATGTTAAGAAGTGAAGAGGTATTCAAGTTTGTTGGTGAGCGGCTGGCACTTTGCCTCGAGCAGATCGGGGCAGTTCGCCTCGGGGAAAGCACCGTCATCAGCCGTTCAGTCCACCTGATTGAAGTAGAACGCCCGGAAGTGGTGAGGGTAATGACAAGCGCCGACGCTGGTCAGGTGTTTTACGGGCGAAGGGTGCCGGGCACCATCTACCACATCGATATCTTTCATGCTGTAGGACGGGTCGACCACCGGGGTATAGCCGTCGCCGTACGGGCCGCCGTTTATTCTGCAGGAGGCGAGAATGCAGCCTGGATTCTCGATCACCTTGACTTACAGACCGGCACAGGCGGGGGCCGGCTTTCCGGTACGTTAAACTACGGGCAAGAGGCATCTGTGCGACGCGCCCACGCCAATCATGTTCACCTGGCGGCGGAAATGAGTCCTTCCCTTTTCCCCGTGTTGGTGACGGTTGTAGCGGCGGTAGAGGAGGAAATTCTAAGGCAGGGGATCGAGATTCGGAAAGTGGAAAGGGTGGTGCTGGAAAACCCACCCAAAAGCTCGGGCGGCGCGACGAACCTTTCTCCTTACGCCAGCGACACGGATTCTTATCTTAAAGAGAAAACTGGCCGGGCTCAGCCGGGGCCTTCGGGTCAGGGGAATGGCTCGGATGAGCTCCAGAGCCTGAACCGGGCCCTCCGACTGGCGCGGGAGACGTTACCCCCCGAGGAGCTTCTGACCTTTCTACGTCACCTGCTGCAAGGGCCCAGTAGAACCGCCGATTTTGAAAAACGCTGGGGGGATTTAGAACAAACGCTGTCGCGTCTCGAAGGTTCAAGGTATATTCGCCGGGAGAGAGGGCGCTTTGTTCTGACGGAAGAAGGGCGGCGCCTTATGGACTTGTTAGAGCAGCATCTCCCAGAGCTCGAAAGCTATTTTCGCCAGATGTTGCATCACGTTCCGTTTGAAAACGCGACTAGCGTAGGGTTTTCTGAACCCGAAGCAAAAGAGAGTATACATCACTGCCGCCCGGGCCATACGGGAGTCCGCACGCTGTGCACCACAGAGCTGGATCTACCGGGCACAGTTTTCGCCGCCGCCCGGCGCTGGCTTAAGACGAAGGGAGAGGTCGGGCGGCTGGAGCCGAAAGACCTGAGGTACACCGCGCCCAAACGCCGACGCCAACAACGGATCGTGCTGGTTCTAGACAGCAGCGCCAGTATGGCCGGAAAACGGCTGCGGGCAGCCCGTTTCCTGGCCGAGCACCTTGTGCTGGCGACGCGCGACAAAGTAGCAGTTATCGCCTTTCAGGAACAGGATGTGCTCGTGCCGGACCGATTTACCCGGCGCCTGGCAGCAGTGGAAAAACAACTTCTGGCGCTTAGGGCCTACGGTCTTACTCCTTTAGCCAAGGCTCTTAAAGAGACCGTGGCCTTTGTACAATCTACTCGCGTGCGCCGGCCACTAGTTGTCCTCATTACTGACGGTATCCCGACCGTGCCTTTGACTGGCGGCGATCCTGCCAGGGATGCGCTCGAAGTAGCGAAGGAGATAGCCCGGCTCAGGCTCAAATTCATCTGCATCGGGCTCGATCCAAACCGCCGTTTTCTCGAAGAACTCTGCTGCTACTCCCAAGGTCGGCTCCATATTGTCAAAGAAATGGAGCCGGGCACCCTGGCGCGCCTTGTCCACGGCGAACTCAACGCGTAGGACAGATAGAAGGTTTTAGCAGGAATAAAGCCGACATGCGCCGAATAGAACCCTCACCGATGTGAAGGAGCGGGGAGGGTTCTTATGTGTTTATTCTGGTAGTGGCTCTCTTATGCGCTTTACTGGTAGCAGTTTTCGCCGTACAAAACTCTGTGCCGGTAACGGTTACTTTTCTCGGCTGGCGGCTGGAGATGTCGCTAGTTCTTATCATCCTTGGAGCGGCTGTTTTGGGCGCGGTAGCCGTCTTTCTTTTGGGGTCGGTGACCCTCTTTAGGCAGCGCCACCAGCTCCGCGAGGCGGAGCAAAAGGTAAAAAAGTTGGAAGATGAGCTGGCCAAGCTAACTGCCTCCTCGGTGCCAGAGCACACGGAGCAAACAGCGGAAACTAAAAGCGGCGAAAGGAATTCGGCAGAGTGAAACGGTGGAAGGTAGCCCCACGTTGCGCGCGTGGCGCGGCTCTTAAACTTAGCCATGCCCTCGGTATATCCCCACTCCTGGCTACGCTTCTTATCCAGCGTGGCTACACCGAAGTTGAGGCGGCCCGACGCTTTCTCAGGCCTGAGCTATCTGACCTGCACTCTCCCTTTGCTTTCCGCAGTATGGAAAAGGCGGTCGAGCGGCTCTCCAGCGCCCGCCGGCTAGGTGAGCGAGTAGGCATCTTCGGGGACTACGACGTGGACGGCATTACCAGCACGGCTCTTTTGGTGAAGGCCCTCTCCGCCTACGGGCTGGATGTGGTCTACCGTTTGCCCGAACGACTTACGGAAGGGTACGGGCTTAGCCGGAGGGGGCTTGAAGAGCTCATCGACCGCGGTGTGCAGCTTCTCGTGACTGTAGACTGCGGAATAACCGCCCGCGAGGAAGTAGCTTGGGCAAAAAGCCGGGGGGTCGACACCATCGTCTGCGATCATCACCTTCCGCCCGAAGGATTGCCGCCGGCCGTGGCTATCCTGGACCCTAAGCTTCCCGCCGAGGGTTATCCATTTCCCGAACTGGCAGGAGTGGGTGTTGCTTTAAAGCTGGCGCAGGCTTTGACCGGTAGGCTCGAGGATGGCTGGCTCGAGCTTGCGGCCCTCGGGACCGTGGCAGACGTTGCTCCCCTAACCGGCGAAAACCGTACCTTGGTTTACTACGGCCTCAAGGCCATGCGCTCTTCCAGCTTTCCCGGCTTGCGAGCACTTCTGGCCCTAGCTTCCCTGAATCCTGACCAGCTGGGTACGGGGCAGATCAGTTTCCGCCTAGCGCCGCGGCTCAACGCCCTCGGCCGGTTGGGCGATGCCACGCCTGGAGTTGAACTCTTTCTGACCTCGGACGAGGATCAAGCTTATGAGCTTGCCCTTCTCTTGGAAAACGAAAATCGAAGGCGACAACAGGTGGAGGAAGAGGTGCTGGTGCAGGCGGTAGCTCAGGTCGAAAAAGCCGACCTGGAGGACGAGCGGGCCTTGGTAGTGGCCGGCGAGGGTTGGCACCCTGGAGTTATTGGAATTGTGGCTGCGCGGCTTGTGGAAAAGTGGCAGCGACCGGCTTTGGTTATTTCCTTGAACGGCGAGGAAGGCAAGGGTTCTGGACGGAGCATTCCGGCCTTTTCTTTGTATGAAGGGTTAAAGAAAACGCGGCGGTGGCTGAAAGAGTTTGGTGGGCACCAGCTGGCGGCCGGCTTTTCGCTGGCCCGGGCAGACCTGCCTGCCTTCCGCGAAGCCTTTTTGGCTGTAGCCCGCTCATCTTTACGCCCTGAAGATCTTATCTCCTCCCAGGCGATAGATGCTGAGGTAAAGCTGGCCGAGCTGGACCTTGACGCCGTAGCGGAACTCGGGCAAATGGCTCCTTTTGGCCGTGGCAACCCCGAGCCCACGTTTCTTGTGCGCGACCTCGTAGCAGCACGTGCGCAGGCAGTCGGCCAAGCCCAGGAACACCTGCGCTTGGAACTCGTCCAGGGGGACCGAAGGGTGGGAGCCATCGGCTTCGGCTTAGGTAATGAGGCCTCGCTCCTCGCTGGAAACAGATTAGACGTGCTTTTCTACCCGGAGATAAACGAATGGCAGGGTCTGCGTGCCGTGGAGCTCCGGATTAAAGATTTGGCAGCGGCAACCGATCCAGCCGAAATTTGCTGCCAGGCGCAGGTGAAGGATGCGCCTTGTCTGCACGACTTCCGCGGTAAGGAGACCTGTGCACTTCGTGCTCCGGGACCCGGTTCGGGGGCGGTCGTTCTGGAAGTTCCGCCTGAAAGTCCGGCCTACCTTCTTGACCAGCTTCGGGACGTTCCTCCGGGCGGCTCGGTTTGGCTTACCTTCGGTCCGCGGGAGCTGGAAAGGGGTCGGCGGGCGTTGGCTGAGTATCCCGACCGCGACTTCTTGGCCCGGCTGTACTTAAGTATCAAGGCTGCGGGTGGGCACGGAGCAACGGCCGGTTCTCTGAGCCTCAGCCTAGGTGTTCCAGTTGCGAAGGTAAGATGGGGGCTTATTATCCTTGAAGAACTTGCGCTGGTGGTCCGTAAGGCCCGGTCGTCGGGCGGCGAGCAGCTTTATAGACTCCGCCAGATGCCAAAAGGACAGCGCGTAGACTTACATGCTTCGCGCACCTTTCGGAACCTGGAGCGCGAGCGCCGCCAAAGGCTGGCCTTCCAAGAATTCCTCGCCCGAGCTTCCGGCCCTGTTTTGGCTCATGTTGTCGGTTGTTTGTGGGAGAGGGCGCATAAGATGACAAAAACCCAGGTCGTATGTTAGACTAAATATTGATTAGAATCCCTTAGTTTTTCTGCACTTCCTGCGGCACTGCCCGCTTTGCGGCATCTTGAGGAAAGAAGGGCGGGGCGTGGACCTGGAAAACCTGCTGGCCAAACTTGAAACTTACAATCCGAACGCCGATAGGAGTCTGGTTGTGCGCGCTTATGCCTTTGCCGAGAAGGCCCATGCAGGCCAGTTTCGCATTTCGGGCGACCCTTACATCCAGCATCCACTGGGTGTGGCCTTGATTTTGGCGGAACTGGAACTGGACATTATTACCATCGCCGCCAGCCTGCTCCACGATGTGGTAGAAGACACCCACTTTACGTTACAAGACATCGAACGTGAGTTTGGGAAGGAAATCGCAGATCTGGTCGACGGCGTGACCAAGCTCAGCCGGATCGAGTATAAGTCCAAAGAAGAGCAGCAGGTGGAGAACCTGCGCAAAATGTTCTTCGCCATGGCCAAAGACATCCGAGTGATCCTGATTAAGCTGGCCGATCGCCTGCATAACATGCGCACCTTGAAGTTTCTTCCCGTAAAGAAACAAAAAGAGATTGCCCACGAGACGCTGGAGGTTTATGCTCCGCTCGCGCACAGGCTGGGGATTTTCCGGATTAAGTGGGAGCTTGAGGACACAGCCTTTCGCTACCTGGAACCGGAGAAGTACTACGAGCTAGTGGAAAAGGTTGCCAAGAAGCGCCAGGAGCGGGAGACTTACATCAACGAGGTCATCGCGACGCTCAAAGAAAAGCTTGCAGAAGTGGACATCAAGGCCGAGATCCAGGGGCGCCCGAAACACTTCTACAGCATCTATCACAAAATGACTACACAGAACAAAGACTTCAGCGAGATCTACGACCTAACCGCCGTGCGGGTGATCGTGAATACAATTAAAGACTGCTATGGCGTGCTAGGCGTTGTACACACGCTCTGGAAACCGATTCCCGGGCGCTTCAAAGATTACATCGCCATGCCCAAGATCAACATGTACCAGTCCCTGCACACGACGGTCATCGGCCCCAACGGCGAGCCCTTGGAGATTCAGATTCGAACTTGGGAGATGCACCGCACGGCCGAGTACGGCATCGCGGCACATTGGCGGTACAAAGAGGGTACCCGCACGAGCGACGAGTTCGACCAAAAGCTCTTCTGGCTCAGGCAACTCCTGGAATGGCAACATGATTTGAAAGATGCCCGGGAGTTTATGGAGACGCTAAAGATCGACCTTTTTTCCGACGAAGTCTTCGTTTTCACACCTAAGGGCGACGTTATTGACCTGCCCGCGGGTTCATGTCCCATCGACTTTGCTTACCGTATCCACACCGACGTGGGACACCGCTGCACCGGAGCCAAGGTAAACGGACACTTGGTACCTTTAGATTACAAGCTGCAGAACGGCGATATTGTCGAAATCATCACCAGCAAGCTGGCCAACGGGCCCAGCCAAGACTGGCTCAAGCTAGTACGAACACCCCAGGCTAAGGCCAAGATCCGCCAGTGGTTTAAAAAAGAGCGGCGGGAAGAAAGCATCGCCCGCGGCAAAGAAACGCTGGAAAAAGAAATTCGTAAGCTCGGTTTTGAGCCGCACCAGCTCCTCGGGACCGGCCCGTTACAAGCGGTGCTGGAGCGCTTGAATTTTGCTGCCCCGGAAGACCTTTATGCCGCCGTGGGCTACGGAGGAGTCAATGCCCATCAGGTGGTGCTTAGGCTTCAGGAAGAGTACCGCCGCCTCAACCCTCCAGCGGCGCCAGAGGAAACTATCCCGGAGGTGCCCCGGCGGGCCAAAACTGGCCGCGGCAGTCACGGAATTCGCGTTAAAGGGGTGGACAACCTCCTGGTGCGCCTTTCCCATTGCTGTAACCCTGTGCCTGGCGATCCTATTATCGGGTACGTGACCCGTGGGCGAGGAGTGTCGATTCACCGCGTAAACTGCCCCAACGTAGCTTTCCTAAACGATCCGGAGCGGCTCATCGAAGTCAGCTGGGATCAAGACCGTTCGGCCTCCTTCGAGGCGGACGTGGAACTGGAGGCCATGGACCGGCCCGGGCTCTTAGGCGATGTTATGAACGTGCTCGGGGACATGCGCACGCGGATCAGCGCCGTAAATGCCCGGACCACGAAGAATAAAATTGCCATCATCAACCTTAGAGTGGAGATTAAGGATCTTGAGGATCTAAAATTCATCATGAACCGGTTGGGGAACATTCGCGATGTTTTCAGCGTAGAGCGGGTGACGCCGGCTTGAGGCTTGGGCTTCAAAAATCCGAAGCGAGCGGGGCGATCTAACTTGTCCCTCCAGTTATGGCAAATAGGGAACGAGGAGGCATAGGCGTGCGCGCAGTGTTGCAAAGGGTCAAGAAGGCCAAGGTGACCGTAGGTGAAGAGGTAGTCGGCTCCATTGGCCCCGGATTAGTGGTGCTTCTCGGGGTTGCTGCCGGCGACAGCGTTGAAGATGCGGTTTACCTAGCGCAAAAGACGGTTAATCTGCGGGTCTTTGAAGATGAAGAAGGAAAGCTCAACCGCTCGCTTCTCGACGTAGGCGGTGAGGTGCTAGCGGTTTCCCAATTTACTCTACTGGGTGACTGCCGGAAAGGACGTCGGCCGAGTTTTGTGGAAGCGGCGCCGCCCGAGGTTGCCGAACCGCTGTACCAAAGCTACGTCGAGGCGGTTAAAAAAACCGGGGTAAAGGTGGCTACCGGTGTCTTCCGCACGGAGATGCTGGTAGAAATTCATAACCACGGCCCGGTAACGCTGATTCTTGACAGCCGGAGGGAAGACAAGCATGCATGTTAAGCGTCTGGTAGTGGGGCCTCTGGCTTCCAATTGCTATTTGGTGCGCTGTTCGGAGAACGGGGAGGCCCTAGTGATCGACCCGGGGGCAGACCCGGAGGCAATTTTGAAAGAGGTTGAAAAAGACGGGCTTAAGCTGCGTTACATTATCAACACTCACGGGCATGGCGATCACATTGGAGCCAACGCGGCCCTCAAGGAGCATACCGGGGCAGCCATTCTCATTCACGCGGCAGATGCTCCCATGTTGACCTCTGCGGTGAAAAACCTCTCGTCTTGGCTGAATGGAGGAGTGGTGAGCCCGCCGGCCGACCGTACCCTTATGGACGGCGAGGAGATCAGGTGTGGTGACGTGGCGTTTAGGGTGTTGGCCACTCCAGGACACACCCCCGGGGGGATTTCCATTCTTGGCCCGGGGGTTGTGTTTACCGGCGATACCCTTTTTCAAGGGTCGATCGGCCGCACGGATTTTCCAGGCGGTTCCTTCTCCGTGCTGCTCAGGAGTATCCGGGAGAAGCTCCTAACTTTGCCGGATGAAACGACGGTCTACCCCGGGCACGGACCGGCCACGTCCATCGGACGGGAAAAAGTGGATAATCCTTTTCTTCGCTGAAGGCATTGCGACTCCTCTAAAAAAATTTATTATCGGCGTTGTAGCAGAGAGGAGGATTTTAACCGAATAAGCGCGAAGTACGGAGCTAGAGAGAAAGAAAAAACAAACAAGCAAAAGGGGGATGCTTTGATGATTGTCGGCGTGCCCAAGGAAATTAAGGACCACGAGTTTCGGGTGGGGATGACTCCGGCCGGCGTGGAAGCCATGTGCCGGGCCGGTCATCGCGTCGTAATTGAAAAAGGCGCAGGCGAAGGGAGCGGAATCAGCGACGCCGAATACGTCCAGGCCGGAGCGGAAATCGTGCCCACAGCAGAAAAGGTTTACGAGACGGCGGAGATGATTGTTAAGGTTAAGGAACCACTTCCGGCCGAATATGATTTAATGCACGAGGGGCAGATTATCTTTGCCTACCTGCACCTCGCTCCGGAAAAAGAACTTACCGCAGCGCTCCTCCGCAAAAAAGTTGTCGGTGTGGCCTTTGAAACCGTGCAACTGGCCAACGGGGCTCTTCCTCTACTCAGCCCCATGAGTGAGATTGCGGGCCGTATGGCCGTGCAGATCGGTGCACATTACCTGGAGAAGCAGAATGGTGGGCTCGGCGTTTTGCTCTCCGGTGTTCCCGGGGTTCCACCGGCGAAAGTAGCCATCATCGGCGGCGGGACGGTCGGGATGAACGCGGCCCGCCAGGCACTGGGTATGGGGGCCGACGTAACTGTGGTTGACATCAAGCTGGATAGGCTGATTTACCTCGACAACCTTTTCCAGGGCCGGGTCAAGACCCTTATTTCCAACAGCTACAACATTGCCCGCCTGGTGCGGGAGGCCGACTTGGTTATCGGCTGCGTGCTTATTCCCGGGGCTAGGACACCCATCTTGGTTACGGAAGAAATGGTAAAGAGCATGAAGCCCGGCGCAGTTATTGTGGACGTGGCCATCGACCAGGGTGGTTCGGTGGAAACCATGGATCGCATCACGAGCCACAGCAACCCAACTTTCATTAAGTACGGCGTGGTGCACTATTCAGTGCCGAACATCCCTGGAGCCGTGGCACGCACAGCTACCTTCGCCCTCGCCAATGCCACCCTTCCCTACGCGTTGCAGCTGGCGAATAAAGGATGGAAGAAGGCCATGCAGGACGACCCGGCGTTGGCCAAAGGGCTGAACGTCGTGGACGGAAAGGTCACCCTCAAGGCCGTCGCCGACTACCAGGGACTGCCGTACACCCCGGTTGAAGAAGTGCTGAATTAAAAGTAAGCTGGGCCGCCCTCTGAAGGGCGGCCCGGGGAGCTATTCCTTTGTGGCCATGGGGAAGGAGGGAGGGGCAAGGGCGGAAAAAGAACGAATGTTTCGTCAGAAAGGCGACCTAAGTACGAGGGGAGGCGTAGGATATGGAGTGGATAATGGCCCTCAACTCCAAGGTGAATGCCATCGTTTGGGGTCCTCCAATGCTTGTTCTTCTGGTTGGTACCGGGATTTACCTTACCATTCGCCAGGGCTGGCCGCAGGTCTCCAAGTTTGGTTACGCCATGCGGCATACACTGGGAAAGCTCAGAGAAAAAGGTGAGGGGAAAAAGGGCGAAGTTACCCCTTTCCAGGCTCTCGCTACGGCCATGGCAGGTACAGTGGGCACAGGTAACATCGCTGGTGTTGCGACTGCTATTGCCATCGGCGGGCCGGGCGCGGCCTTCTGGATGTGGCTTTCCGCCTTTTTCGGCATGTGTACCAAGTACTCAGAGGTTATTTTAGCCGTTCATTACCGGGAAGTAAGATCAGACGGGACCATACTGGGCGGCCCCTTCCAGTACATTGAAAAGGGCCTTCAGGCCAAGTGGCTGGCGGTCCTCTTTGCCCTCTTCGGCGGCCTTGCTTCGTTCGGCATCGGGAACATGACCCAGGCAAATTCCGTAGCCCATGCCCTGGAGACGTCTTTCGGCGTTCCCCGCCTCGCTTCCGGCATTGTCATGATGGTAATTACCGGTATCGTCATTCTCGGGGGCTTAAAGAGCATAGTTAAGGTTACGGAGAAACTGGTCCCGTTCATGGCCATTTTCTACATTCTCGGCGGCATCGCCCTCATCATCATGAACATCGGCAAACTGCCTGCCGCCCTCGCTCTTATCTTTAAGGAGGCCTTTACCGGAACGGCGGCCGTTGGCGGCTTCGCCGGCTCTACTGTCATGCTGGCGGTGACGAAGGGTGTGGCGCGGGGCGTTTTCAGCAACGAGGCTGGCTTGGGGAGTGCGCCGATCGTTCACGCCACCGCCAGGGTTGATCATCCCGTGCAGCAGGGGCTTTGGGGCATCTTTGAAGTTTTTATGGATACCCTGGTGATTTGCTCTATCACCGCACTTAGCATTGTCATGACCGGTGCCTGGCAGACCGGCAAGTCTGGAGCCGAACTGACCATGATTGCCTTCAACCAGGCCATTCCGCACTTCGGCACGTTCGTGGTTAGCATTGGTCTTGCCCTGTTTGCGTACTCTACAATCCTCAGCTGGCAGTATTACGGGGAGAAGTGCTGGGAATACCTCGGCGGTCCTGGGGTACGCCTCCCTTACCGGATCTTGTTCCTTCCGCCCATTGTGCTAGGCTCCCTGGGTGCGTTAAACTTTATCTGGGACCTGGCCGATACCTTAAATGGGCTTATGGCTATTCCGAACTTAATCGCCCTTCTCGGTCTTTCTCCGGTTATCGCCAAACTTACACGGGAATACTTTATCGAAAAGGCTTAAGAAAACGCCCCGCACTTGCGGGGCTTTCTTGTAGGCAAAAGAGGAAATTATCACCTAGAGGGCGAATGTACTAAAGACCAGAGGAATAGAACTGGGGGAACGAGACATGGGACTACGCCCTACGTGGGCCGAGATTGATCTAAGAGCCTTTGCCGCAAACCTACGCGCGGTGAAGGACCTGGTAGGACCGCAGGTAAAAGTTATGGCGGTGGTGAAGGCTAACGCCTATGGGCACGGAGCAGTGCGCCTGGCGCAGGTTGCAGCGGCAAACGGAGCCGACCAGCTGGCGGTCGCCACATTGGATGAGGCGGTTACCCTCCGCGAGGCCGGGCTGAAACTGCCCATCCTGGTTCTTGGCACCTCCATTCCGGGTGAAGGGGCAGAAGTGGCAGTGGAGCTGGGGATTGCGCAGGCCTTGTGCACCGTTGAGCTCGCTGAAGCCCTTTCCGCCGCAGCGCGGCGCCGCGGCAAAGAGGCGCTGGTACACCTTAAAATCGATACCGGCATGAGCCGGATTGGTGTACGCCCGCACGAAGCCGTGCCTTTCATGGAACGTGTGGGCCGCCTGCCCGGTTTGCGGTTCGAAGGCATTTTCAGCCATTTTGCCGCTTCCGACGAACCGGAAAACCCGTATACTGAACTGCAGTTCAGCCGTTTCCAAGAGGCCTTAAAGGCTCTTAGAGAGGCCGGGTACACTTTCCCCCTCCGGCATATCGCCAACAGCGCGGCCATTTTGGATCACCCGGAGATGCACCTCGACATGGTGCGCCCGGGATGTATCCTTTTCGGCTCCTGGCCGAGCGAAAAGACTCAGCGTAAGATTAGTATTAAGCCTACGCTAACTCTGAAAACGCGCATCGTTTTCCTGAAACGCGTTCCGGCCGGAACTCCGGTAAGCTACGGTCTCACCTACACCGCTCCCAGCGAGCGGCTGCTGGCCACGCTTCCCATCGGTTATGCCGATGGCTACCGCCGCGGGCTCTCGAATAAGGCCAGCGTTCTCATTCGCGGGATGCGGGCACCGGTTGTCGGACGGGTGTGTATGGACCAGTGCGTGGTGGATGTGACAGATGTGCCGGGAGTGACCCTGGGCGACGAAGTGGTCCTCATCGGCCGCCAAGGCAGCGAAGAGATAACGGCTCAAGAACTGGCCGATATTCTTGGCACGCTCGACCTTGAGCTCTACTGCGGGCTTTCGCCGCGGGTACCGCGCCTCTACAAAGAATAAGTTCTCACACTTTAAGAAGGTGGTCGGTATGGGATTCAGGCGTGGGGGAATCCTTTAACGAGAGGAATTGCTTGGGAGGGTTGCCCGTGCGCAGCGACCGGACGCCGGACTTAAGCGGCATAAGTGACATCCCCCACGATGATCTGGAGGTGCAGCAGTTCCTCCTGGCTTCATTTTGGGAGGGCTTTCTCAGCGACTTGGACAGCATGTTTGACCGGCGTCAAGTAGGTTTACAGCAGGCTATGGTGGAAGATCTGATTCAAGACTGGCAGCGGCCAGCTCCGGATTGACAGACGGTCGGACAAAAGGTAAAATGAAAACCGATAGTGGGTAAAGCGGCGAAGGGGAGAGTAGGCGCAACTTAGGCGCTTCAGGGAATGTCGGCCATGACTGCGAGCCGCTGCGCCGGGTGCGTTGAAGAACACCCCAGAGCGGCCTGCCGAAAGAAGTAAGCAGGTCCGGTTATCCCGTTAGCGATGGAGCGGGGCGTGATGCTCAAGCAGGGTGGTACCGCGGGGTTGCTCCCCGTCCCTGGCTGGCCCGAGGCCGGGGAGGGGAGTTTTTCATATGTTTAAAAAAGGAGGGCGTTTATGCTGACGACGGCACCCCGGGGGACACGCGACATTCTCCCGGAGGAAGTGGAAAGGTGGCATTACCTGGAGGACGTCATTCGAGCGCACTGCCGCCTGTACGGCTACGGCGAGATTCGCCTGCCGCTCTTTGAACACACCGAGCTGTTTCAGCGCGGCGTAGGCGAAACCACCGACATCGTAGAAAAGGAAATGTACACTTTTACCGACCGGGGCGGGCGGAGCCTGACCCTGCGACCGGAAGCCACGGCATCCACCGTGCGCGCGTACCTGGAACATAATCTCAGCGCCGGTCCGCAGCCGGTGAAGTTTTACTATCTCGGCCCCATGTTTCGTTACGACCGGCCCCAGGCCGGCCGGTACCGCCAGTTTCACCAGTTTGGGGTAGAAGCCATCGGTTCGGCCGAGCCGACGGTGGACGCCGAGGTAATCATCTTAGCCCTCGACTTTTACACAAAGCTGGGGCTGACAAACCTTACCGTAGAGCTTAACAGCATCGGTTGCCCTGTCTGCCGCCGAGAGTATCGCCGGGCGCTTACGGATTATCTAAAGGCACACCGGGCAGAACTCTGCGAAAGCTGCCTGGGCAGGCTGGAGCGCAACCCCCTGCGCGTCCTCGATTGCAAAGAAGAAAAGTGCCGGGCGGTAACGCGGCGCGCACCGGGATTTGGGGAATACCTTTGTAGCGAATGCGCCGGGCATTTCGAAAAGGTCCAAGGATGTCTCAAGGCGGTAGGGGCCTCCTACGTTCTTAATCCCGCCCTCGTGCGGGGGCTGGATTACTATACCAGGACCGTATTTGAAATCACCTGGGCCGGGTTGGGCGCCCAAACGGCCCTGTGCGGCGGCGGGCGCTACGACGGCCTGGTTGAGGAGTGCGGTGGCCCACCTACGCCCGGGGTAGGTTTCGCCATGGGATTGGAAAGGTTACTTCTGGCGCTGGAGCAGGCCGGAATTGAGCTTCCGGGCAGGCACGGGCCGGAGGTGTTTGTCGCTGCCGTGCTCCCCGAAGACGATTTGGCCGCCTTCAGGCTCCTGACCGAGCTACGGCGCGCGGGAATTCCCAGCGACAAAGATTATCTCAAGCGCAGCCTTAAAGCCCAGCTCAAACAGGCCAACCGGCTGGGAGTGAAACACACGATAATTGTCGGCGGTGAAGAAGCCGCCCGAGGAAACGTGGTGCTCCGCGATAT
>JASKKP010000006.1 GCA_030154105.1 Bacillota bacterium | reverse complement strand
GCCTCCCACGTGAAACCGGGAAGGCCCGATTTTACTGCATGGCAGGGGAGGAGGGACTCGAACCCCCAACGGGCGGTTTTGGAGACCGCTACTCTGCCATTTGAGCTACTCCCCTGTGATATTAACATTGTATCAGAGAAGAACTGCCAAGTCAACCCCCGCATTCAACACGACCAACTCTCGTGAAAGGAAGAAAGCCATGGATCTATGGGCTAAACATGCTCCGCTGCCGCTTCTCGCCGAAGGTACCTTTCGCCTGCCCGAGGAGGCGCCAAAGCTGGTAACCCTCCTCAACCGCACCTTAAAGAAAAGGGGCCTGGTTTTCGGCCTGCGCCGCCTACAGGGTGAAAAGTACGTGCTGAGCATCTACGATGTTTCCCAGGAGGGTCTGCATGGGCATTCATAGATTAGGCATACTCGGGGCCTTAGACGAAGAAATTGCGCTCTTGCGAGATCGCATGCACTGTACTACCACCTGGGGACGCGCTGGCAAGACCTTTTTTGAAGGCGTGCTGGAGGGGCTTACTGTGGTGCTTTCGCGGGCGGATGTCGGAAAGGTTAACGCCGCCATCACCGCGCAACTCCTCATTGCTCAAGGTGAAGTAGAAGCCATTGTCTTTACCGGGGTGGCTGGAGCCTTAGTCCCGGATCTGGGCATCGGAGAACTAATCATCGCTTCCGGCGCCCTGTACCACGACGTTGACGTCACGGCCTTCGGATATGCTTTAGGCCAGGTTCCCCGCCTCCCCAAGGTCTTTGCTACTGATGCCGTTCTCAATCGAGAACTTCAATTCGCCTGCGCCGAACTCGGCCTTCAACCCCGCATAGGAACCATCGCCTCCGGGGATTCATTCATCTCTCGTCCCGATCAGCGTGAGGCTTTAGCGGAAAGATTCGGAGCACTGGCAGTGGAGATGGAAGGAGCTGCAGTCGCCCAAACGTGCTACTTAAACGGGATACCTTTTTCCCTTCTGCGGGCCATTTCCGACCGCGCCGACGGAAGTGCGCCCCAGGACTTCCGCGCTTTCAGCAAAAGGGCCGCCCAGAGGGCAGCCCAGGTGATCTCATGCCTTTGTCGGCGGCTTTCCGCGATAGCCTAATGGGTTTCTACATCAGTTGCGCCGCGAGCACGCAGGACTTGTGCGGCCTGGTTCACCTTGCCTTCTTCGGCACGGACCGTAGCCAGGATTTTGCCTTCGCGCACTTTGCCTTCGTAGTAACGGCCCCGCTCTTCCGGGATGCCCCAGTCAATCAATCCGCCGGCGATGCCGCCTGTGGCCGCACCGGAGAGGAGCCCCGCAATGGGCCCCGCCGCTACCAGTGGCCCGATGCCGGGAATGGCCAATGCGCCGGCACCGGCAGCCAAGCCGGCCAGCCCGCCCAGAACTCCGCCTGTGGTTACGCCCCCGCTGATATCATTCCCTACTCCCATGGTGGCGTTATCGCCGCCGCGACGTCCTTCTCGGGCAACAATAGATATTTCATTGGTACCAAAGCCGGAGTTACGCAGTTCTTCTACAGCCCGCCGCGCAGCATTCTCGTTTGAAAAAACGCCGATTACGGTCTTGCTCATCCTCATCCTCCTTTCAAAGCGCTCTTTTTTTATTGTTCCTCGCATTTCGGCCATTATCCATACCACATACTGGTTAGGTATAAAAGCATAGTCGATGGCTAAGGACTAAAGGTGAAATGGTGAGAGAGGGGGAGGAAGCGGCTTGAGTAAGGGTAAGAAATCATTTCTTGGCGCGATGCCGCCCGAAGAGCGCGTTTTTTACAACCGGAGGCACCCCGCCGGCAGCCGAGCAGTCCGCCAGGGCAGATCTTTTGATTTCTTTGCTCGAGGAAGCCGGGCCTCGTGAACAAGCACTTAAAGCCTGGCAAGACGAGCGCCTACGGCAGAACCAGGAGGACAAAAAAGACGTGAAAGAATGAGTTTCGTTTGACACCGCAGGCCCTCTAGCTTATACTGGGAGTGAGTGTTTGAGTACAGAGTAGAAACGGGTGAACCTGGTGAGTGACCTGCAGGCGGTACTTCGCCGACGTCTCGAAGAACACAATATCCGCTTGACCCGCCGCCGGAGGGCCATTCTTGCTGCGCTCACTGCAGAGTCCGACAAGCACCTTAGCGCAGAAGACCTCTACCGCAAGGTCAAAGAAAGCGAAGGCGACATTGGGCTAGCTACAGTGTATCGTACCTTGGAGCTATTTACTGCTGCAGGCATAATCCATGCGGTCGACTTTGGAGATGGTTGCCGGCGCTTCGAGGTGGTAGCCGACGATGCCCTCCATTATCACCACCACCTCCTCTGCCTGGGCTGCAACCGTATCATCGAGTTCAGCCAGGACCTGCTGGAAGATTTGGAAGAGCAGGTGGCGGAGAAGACAGGGTTTAAGATCGTCAACCACTCGCTGCGCTTTTATGGTTATTGCCGGGAATGCCAGGGTAAAAATGCGGGTGGGGTGAAGAAAGCGTGAGCACTCCTAGCCCCACGTCGTGTAAACAAATCCTCCAACGCCTGCGTACCCTTAAAGGCCACTTGAGCGGCGTAGAGAAGATGATCGAGGAAGGGGCAGACTGCAGTGCCATCCTCGTGCAGATCGCCGCTCTTAGCGCCATACTGGAGCATATCCGCGATTACCTTTTGGAAGAGCAGTTGGAGAGTTGCCTGAGAGAAACGGCGCGCCTTTCGGAAGAAGAACGGGCACGCCGCGTGCGCGAAGTGGTTCATACGTGGACGAAGTTGATGCACAAAAAATAGGGGTAGAAATTTCTCTACGTCTGGTGTATAATAGTATATGTCTGGGATGTGCGCCCGTAGCTCAGTGGATAGAGCACCAGACTCCGGATCTGGGTGCGGGGGTTCGATTCCCTCCGGGCGCACCAATGAACATAAAGCTGCGCTTTATGGCGCAGCTTTTTGTGTTTGTTTAGGATTCCCACCGCCGGGCCGTTAGGCTGCGCGGCGGCAATCGTGAATGTAAATGGAGGATTTTGGTCTCATACGCCGAATAAGACTTTAGGAGGGAGGTGGGCGGGATGGCTGAAGCTGGTTGGCGCATCCAGCCGCCAAGGCTGGGAGATCTACTCGTAGAGCAAGGGCTTCTCACGAAAGAGCAACTCGCCCAGGCGCTGAAGCGCCAGCAGGAAACCGGCGAACGCCTGGGGCAGGCCTTGGTGAGCCTCGGTTATGTCACACCCCAGCAGATTGCCGAAGTCCTAGAGTTTCAGCTCGGTATCCCTCACGTAACCCTTGCCGATTTTCCGCCCGAAGAGGAAGCCCTCCGGAGCATTCCTGGAGCCCTTGCCCGTCGCCACCAAGTTTTGCC
This sequence comes from Bacillota bacterium, assembly GCA_030154105.1. GTDB lineage: Bacteria > Bacillota > DTU030 > DUMP01 > DUMP01 > DUMP01. Next base: position 91,486 of record JASKKP010000006.1, on the reverse strand, counting down.
CCTAAGGATAAGGGGCTCGGCGCTTCTTCTCGCCATGGCGGACCCGCTAAACGTCGTAGCCATCGATGAGGTTCGTTTAGCTTCGGGGTATGAGGTACGGCCGGCAGTAGCAACGGAGGAAGAGATTGCCCAAGAGATCAAAAATCGTTACGGTGCCCTGGAAAACGTGGTACAGGAATCGCGTCGCCTAGGCCGAGGAGGAGGAGACTCCACGACAGGAGACCTTGCCGCGACGGCAACGGCAGACGTAGTAAACATCGTGGATTCGCTTTTCGCTCAAGCTGTGGAAGCGCGCGCCAGCGACATTCATATCGAACCTTTTGACGACGGGGCACGCGTCCGTTTCCGCATCGACGGGGTCCTTCAGCCGGTGATCAACTTAAGTTCTGGCGTGCTGGGCCCTCTCATCTCCCGCATCAAGGTTATGGCCGGGATGGACATCGCCGAACGCCGGGTACCACAAGACGGGCGCATTGAACTTAATCAAAGCGGGCATGAAATCGATGTGCGGGTGTCTACCCTTCCTACCATCCGGGGCGAGAAGGTCGTCTTAAGACTCCTCGATAAAACTGCGCGCATAAAGAACCTAGCTGCCTTGGGGTTTGCCGCACCGGCCTTAGAGCGTTTCCGCCAGTTAATTACCCGGCCGTACGGCATGGTGCTAGTAACCGGCCCCACCGGCTGCGGCAAAACTACCACCCTGTACGCCGCCTTAAGCAGCCTAAATACACCGCAACAAAATATCATCACCATTGAGGATCCGGTAGAGTACCAGATACCCGGTATTAATCAGGTACAGGTCAACCCCAAAGCCGGCCTCGACTTTGCCAATGGGTTACGGGCAATCCTGCGCCAGGATCCCAACATCATTATGGTTGGAGAAATCCGGGACACGGAAACGGCAGACATCGCCATCCGCTCGGCTCTCACCGGCCATCTGGTGCTCTCAACGCTCCATACCAATGACGCTGCCGGAACTATTACCAGGCTCCTTGATATGGGTATTGAACCGTATCTCGTTGCTTCCGCTCTAGCAGGGGTAGTGGCTCAACGGCTGGTTCGTTGCATCTGCCCGCGCTGCGCTGAGGAATACATACCGGAGCCGGGGGAGTGGGCCCTGCTGCAACTCAGCCCGGCACAGCCTCCCGCACCCCTGAAACGCGGGCGGGGCTGTCCGGCTTGCCGCTATACCGGCTACTACGGCCGTACGGCGATTCAGGAGAGTATGGTTCTCACCCCGGCACTTAAAGAGCTTATCCTGGCCAAAAAGAGCGCAGAGGAAATCCGGGCCGTCGCCATCCAGGAGGGGATGACCCCCCTCTTTCAAGACGGAGTAGCCAAGGTCCTGGCCGGGCAAACAACAATAAGCGAAGTTATTCGCGCCGCACTCTAAAGGAATGAGGAGACAGCATGTTCAGACAACTTCTCGAGCTCGCCGCCCACAAAGGTGCCTCCGACATCCATCTCGTAACGGGGGAATCCCCGCTTCTTAGAATAGACGGACGCCTAACGCGCACTAATTTGCCGGCACTTACGGAGGAAGGTTTCCGCGAGTGGCTGGCTACCCTCGTTCCGGCCGACCAGCTTGAAGCACTGGAGCGCACGGGTGAAATAGATGCAGCCGCCTCGGCCGAGGGTCTCCGCCTGCGCCTCAATATCTATCGACGCCTGGGTGCCCTGGCCGGCGCCATCCGTATTTTGCCCCAGCGAGTTCCCACTTTAGAAGAATTGGGCCTTCCGGCTGATCTCAAGGTTTTAGTCGAACACCGCCAGGGATTGGTCTTGGTCACGGGGCCTACGGGGTCGGGTAAATCTACGACCTTGGCGGCCTGCATTGAGCACCTTAACCGAACGCAGGACCTACATATCATCACCATTGAAGACCCGGTGGAATACCAGCATGTGAATCGCCGGGCCCTGATTAACCAGCGCGAGGTAGGGCGCGATACCGAAAGCTTTGCCAGTGGTTTGCGTGCTGCCTTGCGTCAAGATCCCGATGTAATTCTGGTAGGGGAGATGCGGGATCTTACCACCATCGCTACGGCCCTTACTGCTGCGGAAACCGGGCATCTGGTGCTCTCAACGCTGCACACGGCCAGCGCAGCCCAAACGGTGGATAGGATTATCGACGTTTTTCCCGCCCACCAGCAGCCACAGGTGCGCAGCCAGCTGGCCGGGGTGCTCGTGGGCATTGTTGCGCAGCGCCTGCTCCCCCGCCGTGCCGGCGGCGGCCGCGTCGCCGCCCTGGAAATTCTCGTAGCCACGCCGGCAGTACGCAACCTCATCCGGGAAGGAAAAACCTTCCAATTACCCTCCGTTATTCAATCCGGCCGTCAGGCAGGTATGCAATCGCTGGAGTACAACCTGGCCCGCCTCTACCGGGCCGGCCAGATAAGCTACGAACAAGCCATGGCAGCGGCTACAGACCAGGCCCTCTTCACGCAGCTGGCCGGGGGAGGCGCGTAAGCGTGCGCGTCCGCTACCAGGCTTACACCGCCGCCGGAGAACCGGTGCAAGGCGACCTCGCTGTGGAAACAGTGAGGGAAGCAGTGACTCAGCTCCATAATCAAGGCCTATTTATAGTGAACATTGAAGAAGTTCCGATGCCGGCGCAGTTCGGGTCGTTAGCTCGGCGCCCGCCGCGCCGCAGCGTGCCTTTGAAGGGCTTAGCCATTTTCCTGCGCCAGTTCAGCTCGCTGTTCAGCGCTGGCCTGCCTTTGCTTTCCTGTCTTACCATTCTAGAGCAAGAATCTACCTATCCGGCGCTCCGCGACGCCTGTCGCTCGCTCCGCGAGGAGATTACGCGCGGGAGATCCCTCAGCCAGGCCCTGAGAAGCCAAGGCCGCCTTTTTCCGGCATTGCTGATTTACATGACCGAAGCGGCAGAAGCTACAGGGAACCTGGATAAGGTTTTTAGCCGCCTGGCGGCAAATTACGAGCGCGAAGTGCGCCTCCGGGAGAAACTTTGGAGCGCCGCTGCTTACCCGCTCTTTGTTCTCTGCTTGGCCGCTGTGGTTTCGGTGCTCATGGTGCGGCTAGTCCTACCCCAGTTCCTGAGCCTTTTGGGCGACATCCAGGTGGCGCTCCCTGCACCCACGCGGCTCCTCTTGGCCCTAGGGCGGCCCAGGGAGCAACTCTGGCTGGCGTTGGTAATCGGGGTTTTGGCTGCAGCCAACTACATCCTCTTGCGGACGCGCCGGGGCGCGCGTTTTCGCGACCGCCAGATCTTGAAGCTTCCGCTCATCGGCCCGGTGGTGGCCCGTGCCCATCTCGCCCGTTTCTGCCATAGCCTGAGCCTCTGTCTAAGAAGCGGCATCCCATTGATCTCTGCGCTGGATCTGGTGAAGCAGACAGCCCTCAATCGGGTCTTCGTGGACGAACTGGAGCGCGTGCAAGCGGGTATCCAGCGAGGGGCGGGGCTTGCGGAACTAATGGCCAGCAGCCGAGCTTTTCCAAAGCTGCTGGTGCAGATGGTAAGGGTAGGGGAGGAAGCCGGAAATCTGGAAGAGATGTTGGAGCAGGTGGCAGAGTTTTACGAGCGCGAGCTCGACTACTCCCTGGCCATGCTCAGCGCTGTATCCGAACCGGCCTTAATCCTCCTTGTGGGTGGTGTCGTAGGTTTTATCGTTCTCTCCATCATGCTTCCGCTTCTTTCCGTGCTGGGAACGGTCGCTTAGCCGTTCTTATTTGGATTTGATTTGAAAGGAGGTGAAAAAGATGCGCCGACTGCTCAAAAACCAGGGCGGGTTTACCCTGATCGAACTCCTTATCGTCGTTCTGATCATCGGCGTGCTGGCCGGAATTGCGGTGCCTAAAGTCGCCGGGTACAGCGATGCAGCCAAAAAACGTGCCTGCCAGGCCAACATGAAGCAGATTGCCACGGCTCTGGAGGCTTATTACATTGATCATGGTAGGTACCCCGATGACGACGACGAGTTGAAGAATGCCCTCGAGGGAACGTATCTAAAAGCTTTTCCGAAGTGCCCTGGGAATGACAAAGACAATAAAGGCAGTACCGACTATGAATACACCCAAGAAGGCACCAGTGGTTTCAAGCTAGTTTGCCCTAACCACGAATTTGAGATAACGGAGGACTCCGAAGACTTTAAGGGAGTAAATGGGCAGCAGTGATAGTGGTGAAAAGCTCTAGCCTCTCTTCCGCACGTCTACGCTATACCTATAAGACAAAGGAGATTAGGAATACTTTGGCCTCACCTACGCTTCCCTTCACTTTCCTTCTCGCCCTCCTTGGCCTTTCAGTAGGTAGTTTTCTCAACGTGGTGGCCTACCGCCTGCCGCGTGGGGAGTCGCTCCTTTCGCCGCGCTCGCACTGTCCAAAGTGCGGGCATACGCTGGCAGCCGGAGACCTGATACCGATCCTGAGTTTTCTCTGGCTTAGGGGGCGCTGCCGTTTTTGCCGCGCCCCCATTCCTCTACGCTATCCGGCAGTGGAGCTTGGCACAGGGAGTTTTTTTGTCGCGGCCGGGCTGGTGTTTGGCCCAACGTGGCAGCTCCTTAGGACCCTGGTTTTGGGCAGCCTGTTCATTGCCGCTGCCCTAATCGATCTCGACACCATGATTCTCCCGGACGCCTTTACTTTAGGAGGTGCGGCCCTGGCTTTGCTTTTGCCGCCCGGCCCGCGCCTGACCTATCTTGGAGGAGCATTAGTCGGCTTTGGCCTATTACTTTTTATCGCCTGGGCCAGCCGAGGCGGCATGGGAGGAGGAGATGCAAAGCTGGGCCTCGCCCTGGGAGCTTTTCTCGGCTGGCCGAACGTTTTCGTCGCGCTCTTTCTTGCCTTCTTTCTAGGCGCGGCAGCAGGAATCGCGCTTATCCTCGCGAAGAGGAAAAGAAGATCGGACCCTGTCCCTTTCGGCCCGTTCCTGGTCGTTGGCAGCCTGGGCACCTCCCTATGGGGAACGAAGCTCCTTCAATTTTATCTAGAGCACGTGTGGAGGTAACTATGCGCCCGAAGGCAAAGGCGGGTTTTACGCTGATCGAGCTGCTTTTGGTGCTGGCATTGGTCGGCATTTTGTCGCTGGTAGCCGTCCCGCAGGCAAGCCGGCTCCAGGCCAGTTTCAATCTGCAGCGGGCGGCGCGCGAACTTGCCGCCACCATTCGCGAGGTGCAAAATCGGGCTGTAGTCGAGGAGCGTGCGTACTACATACAGTTCATCTATTCCCCCGACCATACCCGTGACGGGTACAGGACCGGGCCCTTTGGCGAAAGCGGGTCCTTCCGCGCACTTCCCCGAGGAATTAGCATCGCCTACAACTACCTGCAACCTAAAACGCCCCTTTTGTTTTACCCGAGCGGTTCTCCCAATGTTGGGGCGAGCATACCGCTCGAAAACAAGTTGGGCGACTTACTTACGGTTAAAGTCATGGTGGCCACAGGCCGGGTACGGGTGGTGAAGGGATTAGATGGCTGAGGAGAAACGGACAAGGCAAAGCGGCGCCGTACTCGTGGAGGTACTCCTCGCGACGGCGGTCTTGGGCCTGCTCCTAACCCCGCTTACCGCCCTTACCCTTACCAGCCGGCAGACTGCCGCTGCAGCCGAGGATACCGTTCGCGCCGTATCCTTGGCCAAAAGCTACTTGGAAGAGCTCCTCGCCCGCGGGCCGGCAGCTTGGAATGATGACGGTTTTGCGCCGGTGCCGGAGGAGCCGCTCTTTGAACGTAGAGTGGCCGTAACGCCCCAGCCGGGTGGTTTGCGCGAGATCAGGGTCAGCATAAAGTGGGGGCGGGGTGAAAATGAGAAAAAGATCGAGCTCGCTACCCTCGCCCTACCGCGAGAGTAGGGCCCCAAACGGTTTTACGTTGGTCGAGGTGTTGGTGGCCGTTTCCTTAACGGTTCTTCTCATCTCGAGCCTAACCGCCCTTTTTCAGGCACAGCTTAAATCCGCCCGGAAGGAAAACACACGAAGCGATGCCCTACAAAACGCGTGGGTGGCGCTCGGCTGGCTCGAACGGGATCTCAGGGCGGCGCGCTCGGTAACCCTGGCCGCAGGCGGCACGAGGGTCTATCTGGAGGTGCCGGAGGTACGGCGGCCTGCGGAAAGTTACCTTGAGCCCCACTGGGAAGTGGTGACCTACTCCCTGGGAGGTGGCCAGCTGCAGCGTTCCATCCACGGTTCGCATAATCCCGTAGCTGAAGGTATTGCCGACTTCAGGTGCTCCTTCGAAGAAAACGGGCAGGTAGTTGTCGTACGCCTCGCGGCCACGGCATCTGACCGACCGGTGGAGCTAGCCACCAAAGTGTGGCTGCGCAACAAGAAAGGGTGAATCCATGGCGAGGGAAGCGGAAAAAGGGGCCAGCCTGATCACCATTTTGGTGCTCACAAGCATTCTGTTCCTTTTGGGGCTGGCCCTCGCTTCGGTGGCCCGCATCAATGCCCACCTGGCCGCCAACCGCCTGCGCGAGGCCCAGGCCTTTTACCTGGCGGAAGCCGGCTTGGCGGCGGCCGAAGCGCGGCTCCGGGTGAGCCCTTACGGCCGTTCGCCCTTTACCGGGGCGTTAAGTACCGGGTCCTATGAAGTCAGGTTTGAGGAAGAACGGGCTTCCGGTAACCGCCGCACCGTACGGGTCACGGCCAAGGGGCATGCGGGCAACGCGCACAAAACCCTCACCGGCATTTTTACCCTTGAGCCATATCCTGAGCACCCTGCCTTCGACTATGCCCTCTACATGGGAGATGAAGGTACCCTGGACTTGAGCGGCAGCATTACGGTATACGGCGACGTCTTCGCCAACGGAGACATCGAGCTCCGGGGCTCAGCAGAAGTCACGGGAAGCGTGAGCGCGGCCGGGGAGGTGTTCGCCAAGAAAGAAAATAGGGTAGGGGGCGGCGTGTTTTCGGGGGTGAGCCCCATTGTGCCGCCGTGGAGCGGAGCGGCGGAAGAAGGGTTCGCCTTTTACCGAAGGCTGGCCACGACGGTACTGCCGGGAGGTGCAACCGTACGGGGCGAGTCGGTTTCGCCTGGTCTCATCTTCGTGGAAGGAGATGCAACGGTTACGGGCACCTTTCCCGCCGAAACGGCAGTGGTGGCCACGGGAAGGCTTACCATCAAGGGCGATGTGGAGGCTACGGGCGGGGGGTTGCTTTTTCTAGCCGCCAAAGAGGAAATCTTAGCCCACGGTCACGATGCCCTCCGAGCCGTCCTTTACACCCCTGGCACCTTAACCCTTACCGGCCGCGTTTCCTTAACGGGTACGGCGGTAGCCGGAACCATGCGCCTCACCGGGCATTCGAGCTTTACCTATGTCAAACCGGTAACCGGCGGGCTGCCCGTCCCGTTGCCCGGGCTCGTAGTTAAAAGGTCCATCTGGTATGAGAACTTCGCCACCATTACTACCGAATAAACAAGGAGGGAGCGATTTGCAGCTCGTAAACTGCATGGAAGCTGCCGTTGCGGCACATTTTTCTGAGGTGGCCCAGCGCTTCCCTGGAGCCTGCCTCTGCCCGCGTTGCCGTCTGGACGTAATGGCTCTGGCGCTAAACGCCCTGCCCCCACGCTACGTGGTCAGCGAAGAGGGAGAGGTATACGCGCGCACAGAACAGCTGGGCCAGCAGTATAATGCCGACATTACCATTGCCCTTACGCACGCCTTCACTCAGGTAATGGCGGCGCCGCGCCACCAAAAAGACGAAGAGGAAGGCTGAGGGAAAAGAATGCTAGGTCTCGATATCGGCAGCGCTGCAGTAAAATTCGTGGAGTTAGCGTCTGGGCGACATGGCCCGGTGCTGCTAAGAAGCGGCGTAATTGCCACCCCTGCCGGAACGGTGGTCGACGGGCAGATAGTTAAACCCGACGAACTCGGGCGCGTCATCCAAGACGCCCTGCGCCGCGCCGGCTGCCGAACTCAGCGCGCGGCCTGCGCTGTAAATGGTTCCAGTCTTCTTTTACGTTTGGTAGAACTGCCGCCGCTCCCTCCAACGCAGCTTAAAAGCTCTTTACGCTGGGAATTAGAGCGGTATGTTCCTTACTCGGCCGAGGCGGTAGAATACGACGTGCAGCCCTTAGATATGCTGCCGGATAAAGTAGTAGCCCTCCTTGCTACAGCTCCTCGAGCCACCATAGTCTCCCTCCTGACCACGCTCGAACGAGCACGCCTGATTCCCGAAGTGCTGGAGCCGGGACCGCTGGCGCTGCTGCGTTTTATCCGTTCCCACCTCTCATCGGCTGCCGGCGCCGATCCGGTCCTCGTCTTAGACCTCGGAGCATTTAGCGTAAAGGTCCTCGTTCAAAATAAGGGAAGATTGGAGTTTGCGCGGACTATTCTCCTGGGAGAATTCGGCACCGGTGAAGGGGCCTGGGAAAGGGTAGTGGGGGAGATCCGGCGTAGTGCCGATTACTTTTTTCTCCAACACCGCCTGGGTACCCCGCACTTCAGCACTTGTCTGTGCGCCGGCGGGTTGGTAGAGGAGAGGGCCTTTCTCGGCCAGCTGGAGGCCGGCCTGGGAATTCCCGTCCGCGTAGTTGGGCTGAGCGAGTCGAACCAGGCCGCCGGGCATCTCTTAGCTACTGCAGCAGGATTAGCTTTAGGTGAGGTATAAGACCATGAGCCAACACGCCGTACCGAGAATTAATCTCCTGCCGCAAGCCTATGCGCTGGACCGCCGCCGCAAAAGAAAGCTGAGGGCCTTTTTTCTGTTTTCTTTGCTCGCGGCCGCCGCTCTTGCCGTTCCGGCAGTCAGGCTTCACTGGGAACTGGCCCAACTGAAGCTGGAGAAAGAAGCGCTGGCCGGTGAGCTGGCGCCCCTGCGCGCCCTAGAGGCCGCGCGTCAAAAGCTAAAGGAAGAGGTAGAACGGACGGAGAAGCGCGAGGCCTTCCTAACCCAGAAAAGAGGCGAGGGGTTAAACCCGCTTTCCTACCTGGCGACTCTCGAGTCCATCGTGCCTCAAGGAGTAACCCTAACCTCCCTTTCCCTCAAGAAAAGCACGCTTTCCCTGACCGGGGTTACCTTGGAGCCCAGGGAAATCGCCGTTTTGCTCGCCAACATCCAAGCGGCTTTCGGTCCCGGCGTGCGCCTTAAAGGTTGGGAGAAGCGGGAAGACGGCCGGTACCACTTTGAGCTAGGCGGGGAGGCGCGGTTCAAGTGATGCCCCCCGTCTTAACCCGTATCCGCTGGCGCGCGTTGTTTTTGCCGACCGCTGCGGCCTTAATTCTCCTAGCGACAAGTATTTACACCGGCTATGAATGGCTGGCGGTGAAACGGCTCTCGGAAGAACTGGCCCAGGAGAGAGGATACCTGGTCCAAAAAGACGCAGTAGTTAGGGAGCAAGCCGACCTCGAACGCCGACTGCTCCAGCAGAAGGAGAAAACCAGGCGCACGCTCGAGGCGTTACCGCCCGAAGAGGAACAGCCGGCCCTCCTGGCCGAGCTCAACCGCCATGCCGCAGAAAACAAGGTAAGCGTGGCCAAGCTGATCGTTCATCCGCCCACCAATCCAGCCAACGGGGTAGGGCAGGAGGTTGAGTTCGAGGCAGTGGTACACGGCACCTACGCAAACGTAAAAAACTACCTGGCGGCGCTACTTTCGGGGGAACGTTACTTGGCCCTGAAATCGCTCGAGCTTGTTCGGCCGGAGGGTACGACCGGCGGCGTCTTGGAGGCCCGTTTGCTTTTTGCTGCCTACTTCCTTCCGGAACCCGATTTGGCTAAGCCGCCGGCTTCCCCAGAGCTTTTCCTGCCGGCAGGAAAAGCCGATCCTTTTTCGTAATGATAATGAATCTCAAAACTACCCTAGAAAGGAATGATCCCCTCCATGCAGCCGACGATAGAGTCCGTAAACCCCGCTGATCGCACCGACGACCTCTCCAGGGCGCGGGCCCTCTTGGGTTCTTCTTCGTTGGTGGCGGTAAACGGAGAACGTGTATGGCGCAAAGAAGGGCGGGGAATCCGGCCCCTCTTTACGCTCATCGAAGAGGCCGGGGCGGAACTTTTCGGCGCATCGCTGGCGGACATCGTCGTGGGCAAAGCCGCTGCCTTGCTCGCCGTGTTTGCCGGATTTCGCTCCGTCTATGCCCGGACGTTGAGTAAACCGGCTTTGGGCGTCCTCGTAGAACACGGCTTAGATATCGCGTACGAAAATCTGGTACCTCACATTCTAAACCGCGATAAGACCGGCTTTTGCCCCCTGGAAACTCTTACTTTGCCCATCCAGGACCCTAAAGAGGCCTATCAGGCCATAGCCGCCAAGTTGGCCGCGATGGAAAGCGAAAGCCATCGTTAGCCGTGCCATGGGGAAGTGGAGGCCTCGAAAGAACTGGCTTCTCGTTTACTTTACATAATATTTATTATGGGACATTCAGTTTACGCCAAAGGAAGGAAAAGGGCGCCAGATCAGCGAAGTTTTAATAGAAAAAAGCACGGCACTTTCGCTGCCGTGCCCGAAACCAACTACAGGGAGGTTTTATTGTGGCCTGTACCGTTTTTTCGCCTGAGGAGCTGAAGTGGGAGCCGCACCCCAACCAAGCCAATGCCGGCGTCTTCCTCAAACCTCTCCTTGCCGGCGGCCTGGACCCTCACCTGCGAACCTCGCTAGTTAAGGTAGAGCCCGGCGGAAAAATCGCCCCCCACACACATACCACGCTCGAGTTTTTTACCGTTCTGCAAGGAGAAGCCATGGCGCTGGTTAACGGGTCCGAAGTTAGGCTTACGCCGGGCATGAGCGTGTACGCGCCTCCTGGTGATGAACATGCTCTGCGTAACGCCACATCCGAACCGCTTCTCCTTTTAGCCTGTTTTGCACCGGCCGAGTAAGGGCGCGCTTCCTCCTCCCCTCTTCTTCCTTAGCCAAACAATAGTTTGCAACTGCGACCTCATGTGTTATACTTAAGGCAAGGCCATTGTTTGGACGGAGAAGGAGCTTAAGAGGGGTGGTAAGGGATGAGGAAAAAAAGCTTGGGGCTAAGCCCCCGCCAGGAACAAATGCTAGGCTTTATCCAGGATTGGATAAAGAAGCACGGATATCCCCCGGCTGTTCGGGAGATAGGGCGGGCGTTAGGTTTACGTTCTAGCTCAACGGTACACATGCACTTGAAGCAACTGGAGGCCAAAGGCTACCTTAAGCGCAACCCAAGCAAACCGCGGGCCATTGAGGTTACCGCTAACCGGCCAGTTGTGGCAGATAACGTAGTGGAAGTTCCTGTATTAGGCCGCGTAGCCGCCGGACGGCCCATCCTCGCCCAGGAGAACCGCGAAGGCTCCTTTCCTCTACCCGTTTCCCTGGCCCAGCGTGGGACCACCTTTCTTCTCCGTATCCGTGGTGACAGCATGCGGGAGGCCGGCATACTGGACGGCGACTTGGTCTTAGTGCGCCAGCAGCCGACGGTGGAAAACGGCGAAATTGCCGTAGTCCTTTTGGACGAAGAAGCCACGGTAAAGCGGTTTTACAGAGAAAACGACCATATCCGGCTGCAGCCGGAAAACCCTAACTACGATCCCATTATTGTGCGCTCGGCTCAAGTTTTGGGCAAGGTGATAGGCGTTTTCCGGTTGTTCTAGGAAGCAATAAACCCCCCGGCAAGGGGGATTATTCTTTTTCATAAAAGGTTTTCCCACCGGCCGCAGCGGTCTCCCCAGCGCGCTATCACCTTTCCCTCCATGCTAATGCTGATGACTTCACACTGGTTAGAGCAGCCTGTACAGTCGAAGCTGCTGGTCTTGTACTCCAGGCAGGCCGCTTGAAAACCGCGGAACCGGGTAGGCTGAGGATTGGTCCGCATCTTTTCCCGGGCCAGAAGAGCAGCTCCCCAGGCACCCATCACGCCGAAATGTTCCGGCACATATACAGGGAGTCCCAACGCCTTCTCAAAGGCAGCCTTGATGCCCACATTGGCCGCTACTCCGCCCTGGAAAACCACCGGCGGAAGGATCTCTTTGCCTTTACCCACATTATTCAAGTAGTTACGGACTAGAGCTTCGCACAGCCCGGCAATGATGTCCTCCACACTGTGCCCCATCTGCTGCTTGTGTATCATATCGGATTCGGCGAAAACGGTGCAACGCCCGGCTATACGGACCGGATTCTTCGCCCGCAGGGCGTAGCTACCGAATTCTTCAATGGGTACATTGAGGCGCTCTGCCTGGTGGTCCAAAAAAGAGCCGGTCCCCGCCGCACAAACCGTGTTCATGGCAAAGTCCGTTACCACCCCATCGCGCAGGATAATGATTTTTGAGTCCTGCCCGCCTATCTCAAGCACCGTCTGTACATCCGGCACCAAACGCGCAGCCGCCACAGCGTGGCAGGTTATCTCGTTTTTGACGAGATCGGCTCCCACCACAACACCGGCCAGGGTGCGGCCACTACCTGTAGTCCCAACTCCTTCGATGGTCAACCCGGCAGGCACCTTCTTTTCCAGCTGAGCCAAACCCTCTTGCACGGCTGCAATGGGTTGGCCCTGCGTTCGGATATACAGGCTGGCTACAATCTCCCCCTCTTCATCCGTTACCACCAGGTTTGTGCTTACCGAACCTACATCGACGCCTAGATAGCCGCCCACGCTACTTGCCCCTCTCTTTTCTTGCGCCGTGCAGCCAGTAAATCAATAAAGGCTTCGAGTCGCGTTCTGATTCCAGCCTCACCGGTTTGCTCGTCCAGAAAGAGCGTAAGCACCGGAATGTCAAGTTCCCGGCTGACACGGGGCAGAATGCTCTTGGCTACAATCTCAGGAATACAGGCAAACGGTGCCAGCTGAATAACGCCGTCAAAGCCCCGGCGGGCGTAAATGACCGTCTCACCGATACTGTTGAGCCCGTGCCCTCCCACCAGCTCGCTCAAGTATGGTCGCGCTGCTCCTTTGATATTTTTTTCTCCCGCCACGATGGCGTTCCCGCGGGTCCATTCAGCTAGATAAATAGACCGTTCGGCGATTACGCCCATCTCTTCCAACATTATCTGTACGTTGTGGTTGGCAAAGGGTTCGAGTACCACGTAGATCTCGCCAACCAGAGCTACCTTGAGCGGTTGCCGCGTTCGGTCCTGAGGAACCTTGGCCAGGCGGGCCAGAGATTCCGCTTCCGCCGCCCGGATTTCCGCCACGGTAGTTGCCGCATCGATAGCCTTCAGGCAGTCGTTGTAAACCCGGCTGGTCTCTCCCGGCGTTACCTCGTAAGGACGGATGGCATGTGCGGCCTTCTCTACCCGGTCGAGAACATTAAGTTTTGTCCAAACCCGCCTCAAAATTCCCGGCAGCCTCAACCAGGTAAGCGGGCTTCCCACCAGAGCGGATAGCGCCCGCAGAAAGTCTCCTGGCCGCCTAAGCGGTGGTTCAAGGATAAGAAGACGCACTTCATAGCCAAGATCGTGCAGAATGCGCCGGTGTAACTCGCCGTAATAGCCGGCCCGGCATGGCCCGACACCGCCGGTGCTGACGATGGTGTCGGCACCGAGGGCAATTGCCTCAAGGTAGGTACCGAGGAGAATCTTAAAAGGGATGCAGGCGAATTCCGGCGCGTACTTGGTGCCCAGATCTAAAGTGCGCTTGCTGGGAGGAGGGGGAACCACCACCTCGTGGCCCAGCTCACTCAGGAGCTGTTTGAAGACGAGCGGAGAACTACCCATGTACGGAAATGTTATACGCACCTGTCTTCCTCCTCGCCAGCATATCGACGAAGGCTTCTATGCGCGTGTCAAGCCCTGCCTGCCCGGTTTGCTCATCCAGGGTTAGGGCAATAAGAGGAACACCTCGTGCTTTTGCTTCCAGCTCCAGCATTTTCCCTACCATGGCGTCCGGTCCACAGGCAAAGGTGCTCACATGAATAATGCCGTCTACCCGCCTCTCCGGCTGCAGCCAGAACTTACCGGCCTTAAAAACCATGTTACTGTAATGCCAGAAAAGGTCCTTATGCATCCGGTAACGTCTGAGTTCCCTTATAGGTACCATGTCGGCCGTATGCACGCGGGCGCCTAAACGTCGAAGCTTTCTTAGGAGTCCGCCGTTTAAAAAGGCATCATGAACGGTATAGGGATAACCCAAAACTGCAATGTCCAGCTCGGACTTCAGCGCCTCCTCGGCCTTGGGCTTATCACCTTCATCGCCGGTATAAGGTTTTAGGGCTGACCCTACCAGCTCTCCGCGGGTAAGAGCTGCCTGAAAAGCCTCTTGCGCCAACACGGCCCGACGATATGCAGCTCCGAAGTCCTTTCCCGGGGCCCACTCTTGCTGTATTTTATGACAAAGGCTGCGCAGGCTCCAAGGTGATGTCAGATCAACCCGCACCTCAACCAGCGGGGGCAGGTCAGTCATGGAGCACTTGACCATCTCCGGCAAGGCCAGAAACTTGGGGCAGAAGGTAGCTTGTGAACCCGCGTTCACCATGCGGGGCAAAAAAATAGCATCCACCTGTTGACCAGCTAAATACGCAACGTGGCCGTGGAAAACTTTAACCGGCACACACAGGTCGGTGGAAGCTTCCTCTACCCCTTTATCGAGAATCCCCTTGTTGGTAAGCGGCGAAACAACCACTTCATAACCCAGCTCGGCCCAAAATGTGTACCAAAACGGTAAATACGTGAAGAAGAAGAGAGACCGTGGGATGCCGACCCGTTTCACGGCTCAACCCTCCCAAGTTCTGCCACGTCTCCCGGATTCAGACACAATATACTCCTGCTCAAAAAGTCCGTCAAACCTCGCCACGGCGGGCAAAAGGCGCTGCTCGACGATGGCCTGTAGTAGTTGATAAAAGAGGCCTACAAGGTTATCAGGCCTCGTTCTAGCAACGCCTGGGCAGCCCGCAGAGCTGCAAATTCCACTTGGAAACGCGATAGACCACCCTGCAGGAAAACCGTATACGGCGGACGCAACGGGGCATCGGCGGAAAGTTCTAAGGACGAACCTTGAATGAATGTTCCCGCCGCCATGACGATTGGCGTCTTGTAACCGGGAAGAGGAGCGGCTTCGGGGCGGACAAAGGAATTAACGGGCGAACTCTCTTGAATCGCTCGGCAAAAGGTGAGAACCGCCTCGGGTTGCCCGAGTGAAATAGCCTGAACGATATCGGAGCGAACCTCCTCCGGCGCCGGAGAAACGGCAAATCCCAGCCTCCGGAACAACCCGGCGGCAAATACTGCTCCGGCCAACGCTTCGCCTACTGCCGTCGGAGCCAGATAAAACCCCTGGAAAAGGAGGCGGTTAAGGCCCAGACTTGGGCCGCACGCGCCGCCCAACCCGGGCGCTGTCAGCCGGTTGGCGGCGCGTTGGACAAACTCGCTTTTCCCTACGACGTACCCGCCACAAGGAGCTAGTCCCCCGCCCGGGTTTTTTATAAGCGAACCCGCCGTTAGATCGGCGCCTACCGCCGGCGGCTCGCTGAGCTCCACAAACTCCCCGTAGCAGTTGTCGACAATGACCACCGTGCGCGGGTTGATTGCCTTCACCGCCCGGACGATTTCTCCAATTTGGGAAACACTTAGGGAGGGCCGTAGGCTGTAGCCGCGCGAGCGCTGAATCAAGACGGCGCTCGTACGCCGGCTGATGGCAGCTTCGATCGCTCCAAGGTCGATTTCGCCCTTGTGCCAAGGCACTTCCTTGTATTCCACCTGGAAGTCGCTCAGCGAACCGCTTCCAGGCGGTCCCGCAATAATTTCGCTTAGTGTATCATAAGGCTTGCCGGTTACGGCGACCAGTTCCCCTCCCGGGCGCAACACTCCGAAAAGAGCTAGCGCCAGCGCATGAGTGCCAGAAACGATCTGACAGCGCACCAAGGCCGCCTCGGCTCCAAATACCGCGGCAAATACCTCCTCCAGCTTCGTCCGGCCGCTGTCGTCGTAACCGTAACCGGTACTAGGCGCAAAGTGAAACTCGCTTACTTGCGCGGTGCGGAATGCCGCCAGCACGCGCATTTGATTGTGGCGAACAATCTTTTCAATCTGCCGTAACCCTTTTTCAACAGCCGCGCTGGATCTAACTTCCTCTGCTAGGCGCGTAAGCCGGGGATCCAATTCTTTTTCCACGTTCATATCTGCCAGCCAGGTCAAACCGTTACCTCCTAGAATTAATTCATTTTGCTTCCCTAATTATACCTCTTTGGTTAGGTAAGAAAAGCCCTGCCCTCCGGAGGAGGTCTGGCAGAGAACGCAACGGCCCGCAATGAGCGATTCCTGGCGCCAGGCCAGCGGGGCCTCCTTTAGGCCCAGGCGCCGTCCTTCTATCTTTCCGCGCCGGCGGCCCCAAGCAAAACCGGCCAGAAAGAAGAACAGCCAGGAAAGAACGAGCGCGCCCAAGGCAAAGAATGTCATGGTTTTCCAGCTCCCTTCAACCACGGGGCTCGGGCCACGTATAAAACTGCCGGCAGGACGGCGAGCCCCAGGATGATTTTTCGCAGGTCCAAAAGTAGGCCGATGAGAACAAAAGCAATGCCGGCCAGGGCGGACTCCACCCTACCCCACTTCGCCGCCAAGTTGGGGCGCAGGGCGTGCCGGTCTTGCGCTAAGTCAAGGACGTCGTCGATGAGTTGCACGCCAAGGATAAAAGCTGCTGAAGAAGTCATTTCCTGCCAATCGGTTGCTAGCACCCCCAACGCAAACACTAAGCAAGTTTCGCCGTAAGCCGGCAAGCGGGTGGGCAGACGCCAAGGGCTGTCCCCAAGCATGCCGCAACCGTAGCTGGCCAGAAACAGAGTTAGGGCCCAGTCCGGCTTGAGCCGCGCGGCCAGAGCGTAAGAAAGCAAGGAGTAGGCACCGGTACCTCGGTCTAAGAGGGTGGCCAAAACAGGCCGGGAGAAAAAAGTTTCCTCCCGGTCTAGATGATCGTCCAGGAGTTTTATCGCCAGGCCGGTGGCAAAGAGAGCCGCCAGATCCCTGATTACGTCAAAGATAGCGCTGGACAAACGCCTTCACCTCCCGGAAACCGCGCTTGTAGAGCGCCGAAATGGGGAGGATGGTGTGGCCGGGAAATTCCTGGCGCAGCCTGGCTAGGCCGACCGAAGCTCCCGGCAGGTCCATTTTGTTGGCGAGCATGGCATAGCCGGTCCGCATCTGGGCAAATTGCGCTACCTGGTAATCTACCTCCCCCAGCGCGGAGGGCGCGTCCTGTAAGCCTACCGCCGCAGCGTCTATGAGGTGAAGAATCAAGTCCGCTTCCCGGATGGCACCAAGGGTCTGGGCTATCGCTCGGCGTATTTCCACGTCGGCATGAATATGGTCGACCAGGCCGCTGGTGTCGGTAAAAAGGCAACGTTTGCTGCCCTTGCCGACAGGAAGATCCAAAGTAATGCTTTGAAGGGCGCGCGTCGTGTGCGGTGCGGCCCCGACCAGTTCCCGCCTGGCTGCGCTAATGCTATACGTCTTGCTGCCCACCAACCCGCTGGGATGGCGAAAGGTAATCTCGAGGTTCGTCACCCCCAAGTAATGGGCAAAGTTGAGGGCAAACATAGTCTTGCCCGCGTGCGTTTTCCCGACGATAAGGCATTCCTTCAAGCTGCCGCCCCTCCTTCCAGGTCGACCCGCTCAATAATCATAAGTTGGTCCCGGCTTAAATTCTTTTGACCGGAGAGGCGTACGGCTTGGCGGCGGATGGCCCGTTCGATGATATTGCGCACCAGGCGCGCGTTGCCGCTGTGACGGAGGTTGTGGGCCACCTGAAGCTGGCGCATAAGTTCTTCGCGTGCGCTTACGCTGAGGTAATAGTCTCTTTCCGCCAGAAAGATCTGGGCAATTTCGAGGAGTTCATCCAGCGTGTAATCGGGAAAGTCGATGCGAATGGGAAAACGGGAGCGCAGGCCCGGGTTAGTCTGAAGGAAATAGTCCATCTCTTCCCGATACCCGGCCAGAATGAGCACCAGGTCATCCCGGTGATCTTCCATAGCTTTGACCAAACAGTCAATCGATTCCTTGCCGAAATCCTTTTCGCCACCCCGGGCCAGAGAGTAAGCCTCGTCGACGAAGAGGATTCCTCCTAGTGCCTTTCTAATCTGTTCGCGCGTCTTCTGCGCGGTATGTCCGATGTACTCCCCAACCAAGTCGGCCCGTTCTACCTCCACCAGGTGGCCTTTGGAAAGGACTCCCAACTCCTTAAAGATGCATCCGAGGATACGGGCCACCGTGGTCTTGCCTGTTCCAGGATTGCCTTTAAAGATCATATGGAGAGTCAATGGCTCGGTGGCCAAACCTTCCTGCGCCCGCCGCTGTTGGATCTCAATAAAGGCCTTAATTTCATGGACCAGCTGTTTAACCTCCTTAAGCCCCACCAGCCTGTCAAGGTTGGCCAGGGCCTTTTCCAAAGGGGAATCCGTACCGGCGGTGGATGAAACGGCCAACGGGGTACCCGTTTGCCGGAAACTGGCCAGCGCCGCGGGAGGAGCCAGTTCTCCTTTTTCCACGAGCATGCTTATGCGTTCTACCTGAACTGGTGGTCGCCTCTCGCCGCGTCTCGCCAAAGCCGTCACCTCCGAGCCCTATGTGTCACTATAATATACGCCGGCGAGGGCTAAGGTGTGCAAAACTAAAGGCCAGCCCCTAGGCTGGCCTCAGATCTCCGCTTCTTGCTACGCCCCTGTATTTTCCGGGGGCGGGTTGTAATTTACCGGGCGCATGGGAGTAATAGTAGAAATTGCGTGCTTGTAAACGAGCATCTGCTTCCCGTCCGATTCCAAGACAACGGTGAAGTTATCAAATCCGCGCACCAGGCCGCGGATTTGGAATCCGTTCACAAGATAAACGGTGGCGGGTACATTCTCCTTGCGGATTTGGTTCAAGAAGAAATCCTGCAGGTTCGGCTGCGGCTTTGTCATCCTCATCGCCTCCAGCGTTTTCTTTCTCTTCTATTGGTTACATTCGTGATCGCCTAGAAGTTTTCCTTCTGCCAACCGGGCAATTTCCTCAACTAGGTCCTCTTCCCGTGAAAAGGCATCGCGGTCCAACCAGATTATTCGTTTGTCCCGCCGAAACCAGGTAAGCTGGCGTTTGGCAAAGTGGCGCGTTTCCCGCTTAAGGATTCTTCGCGCTTCCTCTAGGGTGGCTTCGCCGCGGAGATAGGGGATCATCTCTTTATAACCCAACGCTTGGAAAACGGGCAGAGTTTCCGGGTACCCTTGAGCGAGTAGCCACCTGGTTTCCTCAATAAGCCCCTGCTCGATCATTTCGTCCACCCGCGCGTCGATGGCGGCATACAGGCGCTGTCGTTCGCGAATAAGGCCGATCTGCAGGGTACGATAAAGCGGTGGGCCTTTACCCCGCTCGGATATCCTCTGACCGGTCAGCTTCTTTACCTCAAGGGCCCTGATGATTCGGCGGACGTCCGTAGGCTGAATTCTGGCCGCAGCCAAAGGATCTAATTCTTTTAGTTCGGCGTACAGAGCGGCGGCCCCTTCCCTTTCCGCACGTTCTCTAAGAGTTGCCCGCAAGAGGGGGTTAGGACCGCCGGGGCTGAAATTGTAATTATCCACTACCGCCCGAATGTAAAGGCCGGTCCCGCCGACCAGCATGGGAAGATGACCGCGGCCCGCGATCTCCGGGACCAAGCGTTTTACCTCAGTTTGGAAACGCACGACATTAAATTCCTCATTCGGCTCAACCACATCAATCAAGTGGTGAGGAACGCCGGCACGCTCGGCCTGAGTTGGCTTGGCCGTCCCTACATCCAGGTGACGATATACCTGCATGGAATCGGCCGATATTATTTCTCCCTTCAGCCGTTTGGCTACTTTAATGGCCACCGCAGTTTTGCCCACAGCCGTCGGTCCCAGTAAGACGAGTAGGGGATACATTTTAACTCACCCTTCGCGGGAGATGAAATGGGGTCTACCCTATTTTTAACCCAATAGCCTGAGGAAGCGTTTCTCGAGCTCGCGCCGGCTAAGGCAAATTACGGTGGGACGGCCGTGGGGACAGTTAAAGGGATGCCTACAGCGGCCGAGCTCCGCAAGCAGGTGGGTTGCCTCTTGGGGCGAAAGAACCTGGCCGGCGCGGATGGCCGCATGGCAGGCCAATAAGGACAGGAAATGCCGTCGTTCCTTTTCCCAAACCGCTTCTCCTTCGATTTCCTGAGTTTCCTCTAGGAGGTCGCGCACAAAATTAAGCGCCTGACTTACGGGAAGGATTTGCGGCACAGCCCGCAAAATGAGGGTGTTGGTGCCAAATTCCTCCAGCTGGAGGCCGATACGGTTCCAGTATTCTTTTCTCGAAGCCCAGGCAGCATGCTCCGGCTCGGTTACAACGATGGTTTGCGGCACAACGAGAGGTTGAACGGGTATGCCTTCCCGATCGAGGTTTTGCCCCAGCTTTTCAAACAATACCCGTTCGTGCGCCGCATGCTGGTCTACCAGGTAAATACCGTCTGGCCCGGCGGTCACCAGATACGTTCCTAAGGCCTGCCCCAAGTACTCTGCCGAAACAAAGCCGGGCCAGAGGGCACCCTCGGTATTTGGAGGGCCTTCGGGTAGCGGTTCCGCAGTTCCCGCCGCAAGCGGGCGGGCAGAATGGCCGACGCTCGCCGGCGCATGGGGACAAGCAAAGGAAAATAGCCCTTCTTCCCGATAGGCGGCCGATTCCTCCTTGACGAAGGTCCCCGTTCCGCCGCTATTGTCCCCCGAAGCCGGAAGCGGCATTCGGGCCGGTGCCTTAAGCAGCACGTCTTTCTGTCCGAGCGCCCGGCGCACCGCGTCCTGAATGAGGGCTCTCAGCTCCTTTTCATGGCTGAGCCGTACCTCCAGCTTGGCCGGGTGGACATTGACATCGACCAGGCCAGGCGCGGTGTTTACCTCCAGGCAGAACACGGGGTGACGGCTGTTCACCAAGTGCGGCCCGTAGCCGGCCTCTACGGCCAAGGCGAGAAAAGAGCTTTTGACCCAGCGGCCGTTAACGATCAGCACCTGCTGGCTCCGAGTGGCGCGGGCAAATTCCGGCGGTGCCAACCAACCCGCCAACCGAAAGTGACGGTTTTCTGCCTCAAACGGTATCCAGCCTATATCCTCGCCGCGCCCGAGAACCAGCTCCAGCACCGCGCGGCGGCTTCCGGAACCAGAGGTGGTGAACAGGTCGCGGCCGTCGCTGGTGGCCCGGAAAGAAACGTCCGGGCGCAGCACGGCCAGGCGGGTAAGCACTTCCACGATATGCTTGAGTTCGGTGTGCTCGCTCTTTAGGAATTTAAAGCGGGCCGGCGTGTTAAAGAAAAGCCGCCGGACTTCTACCAAAGTGCCGGGAGCTGCGGCACAGGGCGTTACCTCCGGCTCCGAGCCGCCCGCGCACTCCACTTGAACACCCTCCACGGCTCCCGGCACAGCCGACACCAGCTTAAGGTGCGCTACGGCCGCAATACTGGGCAAGGCTTCCCCGCGAAAGCCAAAGCTTTGCACCGCGATAAGATCTTCAGCTTTGCTGATTTTACTCGTAGCATGCCGGACAAGAGCAAGCCGCGCGTCCTCGGGCGTCATACCCTCGCCGTCATCCCGTACGGCAATAAGGTCTAAGCCGGCCCGTTGAAGGGTAACTTCTACGCGCGTTGCACCGGCGTCGAGCGAATTCTCAACGAGTTCCTTGACTACCGAGGCCGGCCTTTCTATCACTTCACCTGCTGCGATCCGTTCTACGACCTCCGGTGGCAGCACTCTAATCTTTCCCACTGCTTGCACCCCCGCGCCTAAGCTCCTCCTGAAGCCCGGCTATAATCAGCATGAGTTCCAAGGGGGGTAGATGAGCCAGGTCCAACCCGAGGAGCTTGCGTCCCACAACTTCCCACACGGAGTTCCCGTCTTCCCGGCCGGCGGCCACTTCTTCCCCGGCACTCCCTTTAGCGCTCAAGTGGTCTAGGATTTCCTGGGCCCGGTTTAAAACCTCAGGCGGCAGCCCGGCCAGTCGCGCCACCTGAATCCCGTAGCTGCGGTCGCTTCCCCCTGGCACAACCCGGCGCAGGAAAAGGAGGTCCTGCCCTTTCTCGGCTACAGCCATGGTGAAATTTTTGATGCCCGGTACCCGTTCGGCCAGGGAGGTGAGTTCGTGGTAGTGGGTGGAAAAAAGGGTCCGGCAACCCACCTTTGTGGCCAGGTGCTCGGCGATTGCCTGGGCGAGGCTCAGGCCGTCAAGGGTACTGGTTCCTCTTCCTACTTCGTCGAGAATGACCAGGCTCCTCGCCGTAGCCTCGCGCAGGATTACCTCGCACTCCCGCATTTCCACCATGAAGGTACTATCCCCCGCCGCAAGGTCGTCGGTAGCCCCGACGCGGGTAAAGATCCGATCCACCACGCCGATGTGCGCCCGGCGCGCCGGCACAAAGCTGCCCATTTGGGCTAGAAGCACGTTTAAGGCTATCTGCCGGATGTAGGTGGATTTGCCGGCCATATTGGGGCCGGTAAGTAAAATAAAGCGATTATCTCCGCCGTCCAGAAACACATCGTTAGGAACGAAAGGCTCCTCAGGGCGGAGCCTCTCTACCACAGGATGCCGGCTTTCTACCAACCAGATCTTGTCACCAGCATCTACTTCTGGGCGTACATAGTTATAGCGCGCCGCCACCTCCGCCAGCGCGGCCAGCGCATCCAGGCGTGCCAGCGCCCCGGCCGTCCTTCTCAGCGCCCCTGCCTTGTCCGCCACCTCCCGGCAGAGTTCGGTGAACACTTGGTACTCCAGCTCGACCAGGCGCTCCTCCGCACTCAAAATGTTGGCTTCGTATTCCTTAAGCTCCGGCGTGATAAACCGCTCTGCGCCGGCCAAGGTTTGCCGCCGGATGTAGTCCGGCGGCACGCTTCCGAGGTTGGCGCGCGTTACCTCTATGTAGTAGCCGAAAACCTTGTTGTATCCCACTTTGAGGGACTTAATACCCGTTCGCTCGCGCTCCCGCGCTTCTAAGGTGGCCATCCACTGTTTGCCGCCCTGGGCCAACTCGCGCAGACGATCGATCTCGGCGTCGTATCCTTCCCGCACGAGCCTGCCTTCGCGGGTTTGCGTGGGCGGATCATCGACCAGCGCTCTGGCCAGCTTACTGTAAAGTTCTTCCAACGGGTCGAGACCGGCAGCGAGCTCCTGAGTAGCGGGCAGCTCTTCTAGGCACTTCAGTACGTCAGGCACAATGGCCAAACCGGAGCGGAGTGAAGCCAGGTCTTTCGGCGTGGCTGTGCCGTACACCACTTTTCCCAACAGCCGCTCCATGTCCGGCACCCGCCGCAGCAGGCGCCGTACCTCTTGCCGCACGGCATCGCGCTCGAAGAGCTCGGAAACGGCGTCCAGCCGCTGGTTGATGGCCGCCGGCGATCGCAGCGGTTGCTCCAGCCACTGCCGGAGCAGGCGTCCGCCCATGGCCGTAACCGTAACGTCAAGTACGGCCAAAAGGGAACCCTGGACTTTTCCTTCGCGCAGTGAGCGCGTAAGCTCCAGGTTCCGCCGCGTGTAGGTATCGAGCTGCATGTACGCGTCTATGGTATAAGGTATAAGCTCGGTAACATGTACAGGCAATGTTTGCTGGGTCGTCCCCAGGTAAGTCAGTGCCGCGCCGGCGGCCGTAAGGGCCGCACTAAATCTTTCGCAGGCAAAACGGCTGCGGAAGTCTTCACCAAAAACTTTGGCCAGTGTTGCCTCCGCACTGGCTCTTTCCCAGGCGGACGGCTCGAGTTTTCCCAAAGGGAAAACTGCGCTCTGCTGGAGACGTGAGAGAAAGGCCTCATCCGCAAGGAGGGCCGGTTCCAAAAGGCCTTCCGCCGGCTGCAGGCGGGCAATTTCTTCCAAGAGCTGTTCCTCGCCGTCCCGGGCCATCTCCGTTACCTTAAGTTCCCCCGTGCCGGCATCCAGAACGGCAAGACCCCAGCTCTTCTCATCTCTGGCTACGGCCACTAAAAAGTTATTGCGCTTTTCTTCCAGAACATGCTCGTCGAGAAAGGTGCCGGCGGTGATTACGCGAACAACTTTTCGCTCAACCAGCCCCTTGGCCAAACGCGGATCTTCCACTTGCTCACAGATGGCCACGGTGTAGCCTTTTTGGAGCAACCGCGCAATGTAGCCGTCCGCAGCATGGTAGGGCACACCGCACATGGGCACGCGGTGGCCTTTCCCCGCCTCACGGGAGGTTAAAGTTAAGCCAAGCTCAGCCGCTGCGGTTTCCGCATCGCCGAAGAAAAGTTCATAAAAATCGCCCAGGCGAAAGAAGAGAAGCGTATCTGGGTACTGGTTCTTAATTTCCCAGTACTGCTGCATCATCGGGGTTTGCTCTGGCACCAGTCACGCCTCCTTCTCCCGATCAGCCCTGGTCTCGGTCATCATCAGCCAGCACTCCCTGTAGCGTCCAGCTGGAAGCGCGCTCAATATGCACCAAAGCCAGTTTACCGCGCAGGTTTTCTGGCCCGGGAAAGTGAACAAGCTTATTGGTGCGCGTGCGTCCGGCCAGCATGCACGGGTTATTCTTGCTCGGACCTTCAACCAAAACTTCCAAGGTTTTCCCCACCAAAGGTTCGTTTTGCTCCCGGCTGATGCGCTCCTGCAGCTCGTTTAAGCGGCTTAAGCGCTCCTTCTTCGTCGCCACCGGAACCTGTTCCGGTAAGGCGGCCGCAGCCGTTCCTTCGCGGGGGGAAAACATGAAAGTATAGGCGGCATCGAAGCGCACTTTCTCCACCATCTCGAGCGTGGCCTGAAAGTCCTCCTCCGTTTCCCCGGGGAAACCCACAATAAGATCAGTGGTTATGCTGGCCTCGGGGATGAGGGAGCGGATTTTTTCGATGAGCCTAAGGTAATGCTCGGCGGTATAGCCGCGGTTCATGCGGGCGAGGATTCTATCGCTGCCTGCCTGCAGCGGGAGGTGAAAGTGTTCGCACACTTTTCTCGTATCTTTAACGGCCCGGATGATGTCTTCCGTGAAATCGCGCGGGTGCGAAGTCGTATACCGTACCCGCACCAAGCCGTCCACCTTGTCCACCGCTCGCAGCAGCCAGGCAAAGGACACAGGCTCGGCGAGATCGCGGCCATAAGTGTTCACATTCTGCCCGAGCAGCATGACCTCCGGGTAACCTTCGCGCACAGCTTCCTCAACTTCGGCGAGAATTGCTTCCGGCTGGCGGCTCCGCTCCGGGCCGCGCACGTAAGGCACAATGCAGTAAGTGCAGAAATTATTACAGCCGTAGCTCACGTTCACGTAGGCCCGTACCCCGTCTGCCCGCCGCATCGGCAGGCCTTCAAGGTTCGCTTCTTCATCAACAGCTACTATGCCGCTCGAACCCTCGCGCAAGGCGGCCAATATCTCCGGCAGGTCTCCCAAACGCTGCGTCCCTAAAACGAAATCCACGTGCGGGCACCGTTCAAAGACCTTCTCCTTGTCCTTTTGGGCCAAACAACCCGCCATCCCTATGATCAGGTCCGGCTTAATCCGTTTTAGCCTGCGCAGTTCGTCGAGTTTCCCGTAGATCTTACGTTCGGCCCTTTCCCGGACGCAGCAGGTCTGGAAGATAATTACATCGGCCTCAGCAGGATCAGTCGTCTCCGTATAACCGGCCCGGGTCAGGAGGCCGGCCAATACCTCGGCATCGTGAAAGCTCATCTGGCAACCTGCGACTTTAAGTAGGTACTTGCCTTGTACCACTTCAGACCATCCTTCCCGAAACCTATTCCTATTATAACAAAAAGCCGGCCGGCAGACAAAATGCCGACCGAGTGCCCCGTTCTCTAACCCACGTGTTGCGCCAGATTAACACGGGGCCTGGCGAGCGTTAAGCAGCTCTTGACCACCTTGATCTGAGAAACCGTCGGATCCTCCGTACCTTGCAGGTTCAGTTGTTCGCGCTTCAGAATGTTGATGTAGTCGATTATCTCCCTGTTCAGCCGCTCGCCCGGGCAAATCAAAGGGATACCCGGCGGGTAGGCCATGATCATCTCGGCGCTGATCTCGCCTTCGGCCTCCTCAAGGGGCACCACCCGCGTTTCGCTGTAAAAAGCCTCTTCCGGCGACAACACCTGTTCCGGCAGCTCGGGAAGTTTGGTGGGATATTTTACCACGTTTAGGCGCTCCCGTTCCGCCGCAATGGCCTTAAGGGCTTCCACTAAGCGCCGCACTAAATACCAGTTGTCGCCAAAGGTGATAAGAAACAGCACGTTGTAAAGGTCCGAAAGCTCGGCCTGGATGCCGAAGTGCTCGCGCATCAGCTTTTCCAACTCGTAGCCCGAAAGGCCCAGTTCACGCGCGTTAACGACGATTTTTGTCGGGTCGAAGGCGTAACAGCCGGCACCGTTCAGCACCGTTTCATCCAGGAGGGTTAGGCCGGGTACCTGAGCCAGTTCCGCCCGTACCCAGCGCGCCAGCCGCAGGGCCTTGGCCACCAACTCGGTGCCCTTTAGGGCCATTTGTTTGCGGGCCATATCGAGCGACGCCAGGAGTACATACGAAGGGCTGGTGGTCTGAGTCAGGTTGAGCACAGCCTTGACTCGCTTGGGATCGACCAACCCTTCATTGACCAGAAGTAGTGAACTTTGCGTCATGGAACCGGCCAGCTTATGAACGCTGGTGGCAATGAGGTCGGCCTTAGCCTGGGCCCCGCTTACCGGCAGCTCAGGGTGAAAGTTGAAGTGCGCTCCATGAGCTTCATCGACGATGACTGCCGCTCCATGAGCGTGCGCCACCCGCACTATTTCTTCCAGAGGGGAAGCCACCCCGTAGTAAGTGGGATTGATGACAAATACCGCTTTGGCCTCGGGGTGCTGCTTGAGCGCCCGGACAACCTTCTCCGTGCTGATGCCCATAGCAATGCCGAAGTAGTCATCAATTTCCGGTTCTATATAGATGGGCCGTGCTCCGCTCAAGATGATACCGCTGATGGCCGACTTGTGGGCGTTCCGCGGCAGAATAATTTCATCCCCAGGCGCACAAACGCTCATGATCATGGTTTGAATGCCGGAGGTAGTTCCGTTAACCAAGAAATGGGCATGGTCTGCTCCCCAAACCTCCGCCGCCAGCTCCTCGGCGTGCCGGATGGCCCCCTGTGGGTTACAGATATTGTCCAAATCGTCCATGCAGGTGAGATCGATAGCCATGACATTGCGTCCGACAAAGCGCGTAAATTCCGGCAGGCCGCGTCCCTGTTTGTGACCGGGTACGTGAAATGGTAGCACGCCCGCTTCCACGTAGTTCTTCAAGGCCGTGAAAAGAGGGGTCTCTTCCTGTGCGGCAGTCGCCAACCAGCGTCACTCCTTTCCCTGACAACACGTCTATTTAAGCATAAACCATATCTAAATGCAAGATAGAACGGGCCTGTTGTGCATAAAAAATGTTGGCACGGGATTAGAGCTAGATTTGCCACCATGACGTAAAAAAACACCTCCACCCTGAGGCGTGGAGGTCAAGAAATCACCTAGAAAACAGCACCGGCCTGCGCCGGCCGAGGTCTAGAACCCGGTCAGCGCCCGGTTCTTTTCCCTTAGGAGCCGGGAGAGTTGCCTGTTCTCTTCTTTCAGGCGAGCAACTTCCCGCGTGAGCTGTTCCGTTTCAGCCCGGCGCCTGTTCTCTAGAAGCTCCAACAAGTTCATTAGCACGCGCCGGCCGAGGCGCAGCCTCGCAACTTTTGCCTCAAGCCCGGTGATCTCGGCCTTGAGCGACTCCACCAACTCCAGTCTGGCCTGATTCATTCGCCACCACCTGCCCTGCTTGCATCTCATCGCCATATGATATGCGGGCAGTGGACTCTATATTCAGGCCAGAAAAGCCCGGCCAGCGCTACTGTAACAGCGTCAGCATCACCCCGGCCGCCACAGCCGTTCCAATTACGCCGGCTACGTTCGGCCCCATGGCATGCATCAGGAGGAAGTTACTCGGGTTCTCTCGCTGCCCCACCATCTGCGCAACGCGTGCGGCCATAGGCACGGCCGACACCCCGGCTGAACCGATGAGCGGGTTGACCTTGCCGCCGGAAAGAACATACATAAGTTTACCGAGCAGTACACCGCCTGCCGTCCCCCCGGCAAAGGCAAGAAGGCCTAGAAAAATAATCTCGATGGTCTGAGCGCTAAGGAAACTTTCGGCGCTCATAGTAGCGCCCACTGACGTTGCCAGGAAGATGGTGATGATATTGATTAGCTCATTCTGGGCCGTCTTGGACAAGCGCTCCGTTACGCCGCTCTCCCGGAGAAGGTTTCCCAACATCAGCATTCCTAGAAGCGGGGCTATAGCTGGAAGAAGCAGAGTGACGGCAATCGTAGAAACAATAGGGAAGAGAATTCTTTCCGTTTTCGATACCGGCCGAAGCTGCTGCATAACCACCTGGCGTTCTTGGGGCGTGGTTAAGGCCCGCATAATGGGCGGCTGGATGAGTGGAACGAGCGACATGTAAGAGTAGGCAGCAACAGCAATTGGGCCGAGAAGGTGCGGAGCAAGTTTCATAGTAAGGTAAATCGCCGTAGGGCCATCCGCACCACCGATAATGCCGATAGAAGCGGCTTCGCGAATGTTGAAGCCTAAAAGCTCCGCCCCCATAAGGGCGATAAAAACGCCGATTTGCGCCGCTGCACCCAACAAGATGGTACTGGGGTTGGCCAGCAGGGGGCCGAAGTCGGTCATGGCCCCCACTCCAAGAAAGATGAGCGGTGGGAAGATCTCGTGCTCGACTCCAAAATATAGATACCTAAGGAGCCCGCCTTCTTCCATAATCCCGGTAAGGGGAAGATTGGCCAGAACGCAACCAAAACCGATGGGCATTAAGAGGAGGGGTTCAAACCCCTTGGCAATGGCCAGATAGAGGAGAGTGCACCCCACTAAGATCATGACCACGTTGCCCCAAGTTAGTCCTGCTAGGCCGGTGGTTTGGGCTAAGGTCGCAAGGTTTCCTAAGATGCTCATTTCCCACTCCCCCCGCGGGCCCATTACTCAAGATCGACCAGTACATCACCGGTGTTGACAGATTGGCCGGCGCTGACGAAAACGTTCCGCACTATGCCGTCGCGTGGGGCCAATATCTCGTTCTCCATCTTCATTGCTTCCAGGGTAAGAAGCACTTGACCGCTCTTCACCTGATCGCCGGGTTTCACTTTCACCGAAAGGATATTACCCGGCATAGGCGCCTTGATACTGCCGGCACCGGCAGCAGGCTTTGAGGCAGGTTTGGCGGGAGCTGCCGGTTGGGGAGATGGAGCCGGCGTTGCCTCAGGTTTAGGCGCCGGCGCGGCAACCCGTGTAGCCGGCATCGCCGCCGCAGGCGCACTTGTTTCTTCCACTTCAACTTCGTAAGTTTCTCCGTTCACGGTTACGCGAAACTTTCTCACTTAAGTATACCTCCTGTCCGCATGTTGCCTGCTTTACCTACGTTTTCCATTCGCCCTGCCGCCGTCCAATTTTCTGCCCGGTCGACTCGCCGGAAGGAGCTAAGGCGCAGGTTAACCCCCTCATCGCCCAGGTAGGCGGTTATGGCTGCCGTGATGGCCGCGAGAACAGCCGGAGCAATGCATGGCTGAGAGGCAGCCTCCTCTCCCGCCTTTTCTTCGCCTTCCGTTACGACGACCGCCACGGCTTCCCCTTTCTTTTCTCGCGCGACGAGCCACTTGGTTAGATTGATGAGCAGCGCCAGCCCCCACAGCACGGCGAAGACGACAGCCATGTCGATGATGGTGAGGGTTAAAGCGCCGATTTTCGGTTCCAAATCCCTTCACCTCGCCCCTATACCGGGATGTTCCCGTGCTTTTTCGCTGGCCGGCTTTCCCGTTTACTGGCCAGTGCTTCGAGCGCACAGGCCAGGCGCGGGCGGGTCTCGGCCGGATCGATCACATCGTCCAGGTATCCGCGCGCTGCCGCGATATAGGGATTGGCAAAACGCTCCCGGTACTCGTTGATTTTCTCCTCACGCGTTGCCTGTGGGTCGGCCGAATTCTCAATCTCTTTACGGAAGATGATGTTGGCGGCACCTTCCGGGCCCATTACCGCAATCTCGGCCCCGGGCCAGGCAAATACTTGGTCTGCTCCCAAATCCCGGCTGCACATGGCGAGGTACGCTCCGCCGTAGGCCTTGCGCACGATAACGGTAATTTTCGGCACGGTGGCCTCGGAGTAGGCATAGAGCATCTTCGCCCCGTGGCGAATGATACCGCCGTACTCTTGATTCGTTCCCGGCAGAAATCCAGGAACGTCGACGAAATTTACCACAGGAATATTGAAGGCATCGCAAAAACGGATGAAACGGGCCGCTTTGTCGGAAGCGTTGATGTCCAGGCAGCCGGCCAGCACGCGCGGCTGATTGGCGATAATCCCGATGCTGTACCCGTTAATACGCGCAAAGCCGGTAAGGATGTTGGGAGCGTACTGGCTCTGGGTTTCAAAGAAAATGCCGTTGTCTACCACGCGGGTGATCACATCGCGCATGTCGTAGGCGCGGTTGGCTTCCGGCGGTACGATTTCTCGTAGGCTAAGGTCGGCCCTGGTTACCGGGTCCCCGCTTTCCACCCGCGGCGGCGCCTCCAGATTGTTGCTGGGAAGATAGGAGAGCAAGGTCCGGACCTGGTGAAAGCACTCGTCCTCATTTGCCGCCATAAAGTGCGCCACGCCGCTGGTACGGTTGTGCGTCAGCGCCCCGCCCAATTCCTCGGCAGATACTTCCTCCCCCGTTACGGCCTTAATGACTTGGGGCCCGGTGATGAACATATTCGCGCCCTGCACCATGAAGATAAAGTCGGTGAGCGCCGGCGAGTACACTGCGCCCCCTGCGCACGGCCCCATGATGATGGACAGCTGGGGGATTACTCCTGAGGCGATGGTGTTCCGAAAGAAGATCTGACCGTAACCGGAGAGCGCGTCCACCCCTTCTTGAATGCGGGCGCCGCCGGAATCGTTGATGCCGATGAGCGGAGCCCCAGTCTTCAGCGCCAGATCCATAACCTTCGTAATCTTTTTGGCATGCATCTCCCCCAGCGAACCGCCGATGACCGTAAAGTCCTGGGCAAAAACGTATACCAGCCGTCCATCGATCGTTCCGTATCCCGTGATTACCCCTTCGGCCGGCGCCTCCACTTCCGCCATACCGAACTCGGTACAGCGGTGTCGCACGTGCATGTCTAATTCCACGAAGCTATTTTCGTCTAGCAACCGGAGTATGCGCTCGCGCGCTGTAAGCCTTCCCATTTCGTGCTGCTTGGCAACGCGCTTCTCTCCCCCGGCTGCCAGGATTTTAGACCGCCGCTCAGCCAAATCGGCCAAGACATCTTTGGGCAAATTAGGCACCTCCTGGCACATTTTGTTTTCATTGTATCTTGTCCCACATAGAGGGTCAAGAGCGGTCTAACCCCGTTCGATAAGCTCGATCAGTACGCCGCCGGTGTCCTTAGGGTGCAGGAAGGCAATCCTAGCCCCGCCGGCTCCCGGCCGTGGGACCTCGTCCAAGAGGCGTATCCCGGCCGCCTTCATTTTTTCTAGAGCGGTTTTAATGTCATCCACTCTGAGCGCGATGTGGTGGATACCTTCGCCCCGTTTTTCAATGAAACGGGCTACCGTGCTCGTCGGGTCGGTGGACTCTAAAAGCTCAATCTCGGTATCCCCGACGGGGAGAAAGGCGGTACGAACCTTCTGCTCCGCCACTTCTTCCACACCCGCACACTTAATTCCGAGCGTTTCCTCGTAAAGCTTAAGCGCCTTCTGGAGGTCCGCCACGGCAATTCCAATATGGTCGACCTTTTTGATCATTCGTCCCTCGCCCCCTTCCAGGCATTGTATAGCTTTTCCTCCAGGGTATAAGGATCGAGGCGCCGGGCAGAAAGGGCCGCCCACAGCTCGGTAAGCTCCCTTTCCGCCCAACTGGACAGGATCTCCCGCCGTACGCGTTCCACCAGCCTAAGGAGCAGGGCCTCTTTTTCCCGCGCCAGCCGGCGTTCCGCAAGTTTACCCTCTTCTTGAAGCGTCTGGTAATGCTGCTGAACCGCCTGCACTAATTCAGAAACGCCCTGCCCCGTAGCGGCAACGGTAAGCACTACCGGCGGCCGCCAGATGGGGTGACTTCCCAGGTCCAGCATGAGCTCAAGTTCGGTAGCGACCCGCTCGCTCCCAGGTAGGTCGGCCTTGTTGACGGCAAAAACATCGCCGATCTCGGTAATGCCGGCTTTGCTGACCTGGATATCGTCCCCTAGTCCGGGTACCGCTACAACTACCACCGTGTCCGCTACGCGCACAATGTCTACTTCGGATTGCCCCACGCCGACGGTTTCCACCAGCACACAGTCGAATCCGGCTGCGTCGAGTAGCTGGATGGTACCGTAAGTAGCCCGGGCCAAGCCCCCTAAGCTTCCCCGGGTACCCATGCTCCGGATATAAACGCCGGCATCGCCCGTCCAGCCCTGCATCCGCACCCTATCTCCGAGGATGGCGCCGCCGCTAAACGGGCTGGTAGGATCGACGGCCACGACGCCCACCGTCTTACCTTGGGAACGCAGTTCGCGGATGATCTTGTCGGCCAGGCTGCTTTTTCCCGCACCAGGCGGGCCGGTAATACCGATGACGTGGGCCCGCCCGGTGCGCGCGTAAAGCTCCTTGAGTACCGCCACGCCCCGGTCATCGTCGTTCTCGAGGAAACTGATGACGCGGGCCAAGGCGCGGCGGTCGCCTCCGGCCACACGTTCTGCCCATTCGTTCGGGTTACTTACTTCTTTCTCCTTGATCACCGCTTCACATGCTCCTTGATGTAATCGATCACTGCCGAAGTGGGAGTACCCGGGGTAAAGACCGCACTGATGCCGGCCGCCAGCAGGCCGGGAATATCTTCTTCGGGGATGATGCCTCCGCCCAGCACCAAAATGTCCTCAGCCTGTTTTTCTTTAAGTAGCTGGGTAACCCGCGGGAAGAGGTGGTTGTGAGCCCCAGAGAGGCAAGAGAGCCCAATGACATCCACGTCTTCTTGCAGCGCTGCCTCAACGATTTGCTCGGGTGTCTGCCTCAGCCCGGTGTAGATAACCTCCATACCGGCATCGCGCAGAGCGCGCGCCAATACTTTGGCACCGCGGTCATGCCCGTCCAAGCCCGGCTTGGCGATCAAAACCCTGATCGGCCGTTCCATACCCACACCTCCTAAAAGATCACCGCGGGTTGGTATTCACCGAATACCTCGCGCAGGACCCCACAGATTTCGCCGAGCGTAGCATACGCCCGTACGCACTCCAGAATGTACGGCATAAGGTTCTCGTCGCCCTTCGCCGCTTCCTTTAGCTCGGCCAATACCTGCTTGACCTTGCCGTTGTCCCGGTTGGCACGCAGCTCGCGCAGTTTAGCACATTGGCGGCGTTCCACTTCCGGATCGACCTTATGGATTTCCGGCAACCGTTCATTTTCCACCTGGAACTTGTTGACGCCCACCACGATCCGCTCGCCGGATTCTACCGCCTTCTGATAGGCGTAGGCACTTTCTTGGATTTCCCGCTGGATGAACCCCTGCTCAATGGCCGCTACGGCCCCGCCCAGCTTATCGATTTTCTCCAGGTACTCCTGGGCCTCGCGCTCAATACGGTTGGTCAAACTTTCGATGACGTACGAACCGGCCAGCGGATCGATGGTGTTGGTTACGCCGCTCTCGTAGGCAATGATCTGCTGGGTTCTAAGAGCTATGCGCACCGACTCTTCCGTGGGCAGCGAAAGGGCTTCGTCCCGGGAGTTGGTATGCAGCGACTGCGTGCCTCCCAGCACCGCCGCTAGAGCCTGAATGGTAACGCGGATGATGTTGTTGTCCGGCTGCTGCGCGGTAAGGGCGCAACCTGCCGTTTGCGTGTGGAAGCGCAGCATCATCGACCGCGGATCTTGGGCACCGAAACGCTCTTTCATGATGCGGGCCCATAGACGGCGCGCCGCCCGGAACTTGGCTACTTCCTCCAAGAGGTCCATCTGCGCGTTGAAGAAGAAGGAGAGGCGCGGAGCAAAGGAGTCCACGTTGAGGCCCGCCCGTATGGCCGCCTCCACGTAGGCGATGCCGTTGGCCAAGGTGAAGGCCACTTCTTGGACGGCGGTGCAACCGGCTTCCCGGATGTGGTAGCCGCTGATGGAGATGGTGTTCCACTCCGGCAGGTGTTTGGAACAGTAGGCAAAGATGTCGGTGATGAGCCGCATGCTGGGTTTCGGCGGGAAGATGTAGGTACCGCGGGCGGCATATTCCTTAAGGATGTCGTTTTGAATGGTACCAGAAAGCTTGTGCGAAGGTACTCCCTGTTTTTCGGCCACGGCGATGTACATGGCCAAGAGTACCGCCGCCGGAGCATTAATGGTCATGGAAGTGCTGACCTTATCCAAAGGAATCCCGGCAAAAAGCGTTTCCATGTCGGCCAAGGAGTCGATAGCCACCCCTACCTTGCCCACCTCGCCCTGCGCCAGCGGGTGGTCCGAGTCGTAGCCAATCTGGGTAGGGAGGTCAAAGGCAACTGAAAGGCCGGTCTGCCCCTGTTCAAGAAGGTACTTGTACCGTTCGTTAGACTCTTCAGCCGTGCCAAAGCCGGCATATTGGCGCATGGTCCACAGGCGCCCACGGTACATGGTGGGCTGGACCCCGCGGGTATAAGGGTACTGTCCCGGGAAGCCCAGGTCGCGCTCGTAGTCGAGGTCGGCAATATCAAGGGGTGTATAGAGCCGCTCCAACGGCATCCCGGAGAGAGTGGTAAACTCGGCCTTTCGTTCCGGGAAGCGGGCCGTAACCTTAGCCAGCGGGCCCTGCTCCCAAGCCTCTTTGGCCTTCCTTAAGTCTTTCTCCTCGGCCACCTTCACTCACCCTCCTTACCCAGAATCTCCTCCGCAGCAGCAAAGCCGGCCGCAAGTGCCTGCTTGTTCAAGTCTTTCGTTTTTGGAGGTACGCGGTCCAGCACTGCAGTCTCGAGAGCCTCCCGGCTCACGAGCCCGGTAAGCCCGACGAGCACCCCCAGAGCGACGATATTCGCCACAAGTTCCTTGCCCGTTTCCCGGACGGCGATTTTCGTAATGGGAACGGAGTAAGTCTTGCCGGAAAAAGCCGGCACGTTCTTTACGTGATCCGTATCGACAATTAGGACTCCACTCGGGCGCAGCGCTTTAGCATATTTGTCACAGGCCGCCTGGCTCATGGCCAGGAACACATCTGCGTCGCCTACTTTAGGGTACTCGATATCCCCGTCGCTGATGATAACCTCCGCTTTGCTCGCGCCGCCGCGGGCCTCAGGGCCGTAGGATTGGCTTTGGACGGCATTTTTTCCGTCCAAAATAGCGGCCTCCGCGAGGATGATGCCGGCCGTGATTAGGCCCTGGCCGCCAAACCCGCTAAGACGCACTTCGGTGGTGCTCACTTTTCTTCCCCCCTGGCCCTGGCAACTACTTCTGCGTAAACCTCGGTGTACTCCGGCGCCTCCTCACGATGGAGTTCCCCAATTACAAACTTACCTTTTAGCTGCTCCGGCGTAAGTTTGGCCGCCGCCTTCACCGGCACGGCATGTTCCTTTTGCCATTCCAGCATGGCTACGGCGGAAGCGAGTTTATTCTTGCGTCCGTAATACATCGGGCATTGGCTAACCACTTCGATGAAGGAAAAACCTTTGTGCCCGAGTCCGGCGCTGATGAGATCGATCAGCATGCGCGTGTGGTACGTGGTGCCGCGCGCAACGTACGTGCCGCCGGCGGCCTTTACCAGTTCGCAGAGATCGAAGTTGCGGTCTACCGTGCCGTACGGGGCCGTTGTGGCATAACTTCCTTGGGGCGTAAGCGGAGAATACTGCCCGCCGGTCATGCCGTAAATGTCGTTATTGAAAACTACCACGGTAAGGTCGATGTTTCTACGGGCAGCATGAATCAAATGGTTGCCGCCGATGGCGGCACAGTCGCCGTCGCCAGTAAGCACGACGACTTTAAGCTCGGGCCGGGCAAGCTTAACGCCGGTGGCATACGCCAGGGCGCGTCCATGGGTCGTATGCAGGGTGTCGAACTTCATATACCCCGGCGCCCGGGAAGAGCAACCGATGCCGGATACGATCACCGTCTTCTTTTGGTCCACCCCGGCCTGATCCAAGGCCCGGATAACCGCTCCCATAATGATCCCGTTGCCGCAACCGGGGCACCAAATGTGCGGCAGCTTGTCGCGGCGCGTATACCGCTCCAGGAGTTCTTCAATCGACATGGGCCGCCACCTCCTGAATCCGCTCGAGGATTTCTGCGGGGGTGATGAGCTCGGCATCTATCCTGTTGAGGGGAACGATCTTCGTTTCACCGCCGCTCACGCGTTCCACTTCCCGCACAATTTGGCCGAGGTTGAGCTCGGGCACAATCATCGCCGCTGCTCGGCGCGCAGCTTCCCGTACCTCATTCTCCGGGAAGGGCCAGGCCGTAATCGGGCGCAGCAGGCCGGCTTTGATACCCCGTACTCGGGCCTCGCGTACCGCCGCCCGTGCCGAACGCGCCACAGAACCGGCTGCCACCACCACTATCTCGGCATCCTCGAGTTGCCACTCCTCTGCCCGCGCCACCGGCGGCTTACGGTTCTGAATCTTCGCGTGTAGCCGCCGGACCAGGCGATCGGCGTCCTGGCCGCGGCCAGTGGGGAAACCGCTCTCGTCGTGGGCCAGGCCGGTAACGTGGAAGTGATAACCGTCCCCAAAGGCAGGCATGGGCGGAACAAGATTGGGGCCGGGTTTGTACGGCTGAAAAGTTTCCGGGTCTTCAACCGGCTTAGTCCTGTTAACCACGTGCACGCTTTCGTCCGGCGGAAGCTCTACTCTTTCCCGCATGTGCCCTACAATCTCATCCAAGAGCAAAATCACAGGCGTCCTTAGCTCTTCCGCCAGGTTAAAAGCTTCAACGGTCAGATCGAACGTTTCGCGCACCGAAGCAGGCATAAGGGCAATTATCGGATGGTCGCCGTGCGTTCCCCAGCGGGCCTGCATGATGTCGCCCTGGGCCGGCGAAGTCGGAAGGCCGGTGCTCGGTCCATAACGCTGCACGTCGACGATCACACAGGGCACTTCCGCCATGGCGGCGAAGCCGATGTTCTCCTGTTTCAAAGAAAATCCGGGTCCGGAAGTTGCCGTCATGGCCTTAACGCCGGCCAACGACGCGCCGATAACGGCGCCCATGCTGGCAATCTCGTCTTCCATTTGGATAAACGTCCCGCCGACCTTGGGAAGGGCCGCCGCGAGGCCCTCGGCTATTTCCGTCGAAGGAGTTATAGGATACCCGGCAAAGAAACGTACACCTGCCGCCAGGGCGCCGCGTACGCAGGCCTCATTGCCGGAGAGGAGCTGGGCACGCCGGTCATTCGCCATGGCTCTTACCTCCTAAACTTATGGCAAAGTCGGGACACCTAAGCTCGCACAGGCCACAACGGGTGCAGGCATCCGGGTTGGTCACTACCGGTTTCCCGTCTTCCCGCGCCGTAAAGACCTTAGCCGGGCAAAAGGCGATGCAAATACCGCATCCCTTGCACCATTTTTCGTTTACCGTAATTACCCCCGGCGCTTTTTCCATTGCCTTCACCTCGTTTATTGCGTGCTACCGGTTTTTTTCTTCAGGTCGAGGAGCAAACACCGCAGCATATTCAGCGAACCGGCATCCAGCCGGTACCGAAGCGGTATGACCTCCTTACCTGTAAGGTCCTTAACTTCTCCCAAGCGGTCGATGGAAACGGCAACGGCATCAGCTTCACCGAGCAGGCTTCGGAAGCCCTCGCCCTTGTCGGTGCTAACCTTCACCTTGATGCCGCCTATTCCGGCGCCGCGCAGGGATTGCATCACCTTTTCGGCAAACGCTTCTTCACTGCACAGTAAAACTAAGGTGCTCCCTGCCGGCATACGGGCGATCCGCACGATGGTTCCTAGTTCTAGCCCAAGGGAGACCCCTGCTACCGGCCTATCTACGGCCTCGAGCAGCCTTTTTACCTCTTCTACTTCGCCCAGGGTAGTAACGATGAGATCGGCTCCTAAGCAGCGCTGGCACGCCTCCTCCGGCCGCTCTCGTACCTCCGCCAGCAAAAATGGCACAACTTGAACCCCGGTCTCGGAAAGAAGTTCCTCTTTGAAATACTCGGCTTGCTCGCGGGTAGGAGCAACAAAGGCCAGGCGAAACGTGCTTAAAAGCTGCTTTTGTTCCCGGGCCCGGCTTACTGCCAACGCCAGAAAATCGTCCGGGTTAAAACCTAGCTCGGCGGCTTCTTCTAACGCCAAGTCAATAATTCTCAGTAGGCGTTCCTTACGGCTAGTCCTTTTTTTGTCTGAGCTTTCTCCGGCGACGAAGGTTCCACGGCCCTGAAGCGACACGAGAAAACCTTCGGCCTCCAGTTCTTTGTACGCTGCACTTACTGTATTCCGGCTGACTCCCAACATTTCAGCAAGTTCTCGTTCTGTCGGCAGCTTCAAACCGGGCTCCCATACACCAGCGCTGATGAAATGTTTTATTTGGCTTTTGAGTTGCACGTAGAGGGGGATGCCGCTCTTGGGGTTAATCAGGAGGCCCGGATTGTTGGCTGCCATTTTCTCACCTCCTTTCAAAATGGTGGAACGGTCCTAACTAGGAACAATGGATGGTTCCAATTGGCCTCAGAAAAGCGGCCCAGCCCGGCAGGGGCAGGGCCGCTACCGAACCCGTGCCTTAGTACCAGCCGCGCAGCTTCATGGCTTTGGCCACTTTGTCGATAGCCGTCATGTAGGCGGCATCGCGCATGCTCACACCGTACTTCTCATGCATGGCCCAGACGTCGTTAAACGCCTGTACCATCTTGACCTCGAGTTTGGCGTTGACTTCTTCTTCGGTCCAGTAGTAATTCTGGAGGTTCTGCACCCACTCGAAGTAAGAAACCGTCACGCCGCCGGCGTTGGCCAAGATGTCTGGCAGGACCAGTATGCCTCTCTCGCCCAGGACTTTGTCCGCCTCCGGCGTGGTGGGGCCGTTGGCCGCCTCGACCACAAGCTTAGCCTTGATGTTGGCCGCAATTTCGGGCGTGATCTGGTTTTCCATGGCCGCAGGAACCAGAATATCGCAGTCGAGGGCAAACATTTCTTCCTTACTCAGATTCGAAGCAGTAAAGCCTGCGACCGAACCGTGTTCGCGCTTGTACGCCTCGAGCGCTTTGATGTCGAGGCCGTTAGGATCGTAAGCACAACCCTTGGTGTCGCTGATGGCGATAACCTTGGCACCTGCTTCGGCAAACAGTTGGGCTGCAAAGCCGCCCACGTTGCCGAACCCCTGGATTACCACCCGAGACCCCTTGACATCAAATCCCAGTTTGCGCGCCGCTTCCCGGGCTACAAACAGGCAACCGCGCGAAGTTGCCGAGGACCTACCCAAAGAGCCACCTACAGCAATGGGTTTGCCGGTAATCATGCCGGGGTTGGGGTAACCCATGATCTTGTCGTACTCATCCATCATCCAGGCCATAATCTGGGGCGTGGTGTACATGTCCGGGGCGGGAATGTCCTTCTCAGGACCAATGTACGGCGCCAGGGCCCGGATGAAGCCGCGTGAAACCCGTTCAAGCTCGCCCTCGGATAATTCCTTGGTGTTGACAATAAGGCCCCCCTTAGCGCCGCCATACGGCAGGCCAACAGTGGCGCATTTGAAGGTCATCCACATGGAAAGGGCCTTGACCTCGTCGGCATACACATCCGGATGGAAGCGGATTCCACCCTTGGTGGGGCCGAGGGCATCGTTGTGTTGGGAGCGGTAACCTTTGAATACCCGAACGCTCCCATCGTCCATGCGCACGGGGAAAGTGACCTCATGGAAGCGGACCGGGTCCTTTAGAAGCTCGTACACTACCGGCTCAAGCCCCAACTTGTCGCACACAGTCTTAATTTGGTCCCGGACGATGTCCAGCACATTCAATTTTTCTTCCATAAACTACACTAAGCCCCCCTTGAGCTAGATCGGTAGAAACTACAGACCCATCGGCAGCTTAGCCCTTCTCACCTCCTTCATTGGCTTAAAGGATTAGTCAATGGCGCCTTCATCCAAAGGATTATATTCTCTTTCCACGCCAAAACTCCTCCTCGTTTAGAAAACTTTTCTTTTGCATCTTCTTAATGTTTTTCAATAGAAGTTCCTTCATCCACGGAGGGTGGCGTAATC
Source organism: Bacillota bacterium (assembly GCA_030154105.1). Lineage (GTDB taxonomy): Bacteria > Bacillota > DTU030 > DUMP01 > DUMP01 > DUMP01. The sequence goes on along the minus strand of JASKKP010000006.1, from coordinate 51,550 downwards.
ACGATAGGCGCATCGTGGTCGAAAAGTTTGAGCTCTATTTCCAGCTTATCCCCCGGCACGCTGCGGTTACTGCCCAGAAGCCTTACCCGCTCTATCTTAAAGGTAGAACGCCCGACCCAGGCTTCTAATACGAAATCGGAAAAAAAGACGCGCCAGTAATCATTGGCCACCTCACCTAACGGCGTGCGGAGGTGATAACACTCCCTCCCCTCAAGGCGCTCCCGCCCCACAAGCTCAAAAGCCCCAACCCGCAGGAAATCAACGAGCGGGCTCGTTCCCAGGTTGACCGCCTCGGCGACCAGATTCGGTCCGCCCCGGGCTTCTTTCCACTTGCCGTCTGCCGGGTCCTTGAAGTAAATCTTTTCCCCCAACTGGTACATCTCCAGGGGATAGTCGTAACTCCTCCCCTTAATATGGTACAAATCAGGCCGGACAAATTCTCCTTCTACCTGGCTTACCGTCGCTTCCTGGCCATCGATTACGGTGCGGACGGCAAGTTCAAACCGGTAGCTCGCGGTGCGTTGGAGTTCCTGTTGGGCTCGCTGCCCAATTTCTGCCCCCGTCAAGCCCCTTCTTCCCGGCCCGCGCGCCAGAAACAGGGCGAACAAAAAGAGGATTGCCGCCAACGACCAGATGAGCCGCCGGGGGCGCAGGGTTAAAAATAGGCGCATGTTCTTCCCCCCTTTTCTCCCTGCAACCACTTTATGGCCGCAGCAAAAGGGTTTAGAACCTGCGCCGCCTTTTTAACTCTAACAGCAGCCGGGTCGAAACCGCACACGCTCCTAGAGACGGGCCGGCATGTCCCTCCCCGTGAAAGTCGCTCCCTCCCGTCGGCACCAATCCTCTCTCGCGGGCAATGGTAAGCAGCGCGGCCGTCACCTGCTCTGAATGCTCGGGATAAAAAACCTCAATCCCCTGCCAGTCAAGGGGCAGAAGTTCCTCCAGGACCTCAGGGCGGGAAAGAAGACCCGGGTGGGCGAGCACGGCTACACCGCCGTTTCTCTGCACCAGGGCAATGGCTTCAGCCGGCGTCAGCTTCATGCGCGGTACATAGGCCGGGCAGCCACGATTAAGATAGCGCTCAAATGCCACCTTCACCGAAGGTACGTGGCCTGCCCGTACGAGGGCCCGGGCGATGTGGGGACGGCCAACCGCCTCTGTTTCCGCCTGTGCTTGAACCTCTTCCCAGCTGAGGTGAAGTCCGAGGCGTGCCAACCGCTTTACCATCTCTTGCGCCCGCTCGACCCGCGCCCGTCGGAGGCGGGCCAGGACGCGCGCAAGGTCGCCGTCGCCAGGCGATAAGAAGTACCCGAGCACATGCACCTCCTCGTGGGCCCACTCCGTGCTCAGCTCTACGCCGCCGATAACCTCTATACCCAGCGCCCGTCCCGCAGCTTGTGCCGGCCCAAGACCTTCCAGGGTATCGTGATCGGTAAGGGCCACGGCTTTAAGCTGCTGCCGCCCTGCGGCGGCCACCACTTGCTCGGGCGTAAGCATCCCATCTGATGCGGTGCTGTGCACGTGAAGATCGGCCAAAAATTCCACCTTGCATCCTCCCTTAAGAGCGAGAAAACACCCGGCGCACGCGTTCAATGCTCACCGTGCGCCCGGAAATAGGATCGATATCGGCGAGGATGCCCATAAGCTCTACGTCTCCTTTAGCCACGGCGAAACGACTCGGGAGTTGATCCAAAAAGCGCCTGATAATGATGTCTCGCTCCACTCCAAGAACGCCGTCGCGGGGACCGGTCATGCCCAGATCGGTTATGTATCCCGTCCCTTGTGGCAGTATGCGTTCATCGGCCGTCTGCACATGGGTGTGGGTTCCAAAGACTAGACTGGCCGCTCCGTCCACTAGCCAGGCGAAGGCCACCTTTTCCGAAGTCGCTTCTGCATGGAAATCGATAATAACCACCGGCGTCTCCCTTTTGAGCTCCGGCAAAAGCTCTTGGATCAAGCGAAAGGGGCAGTCGAGCGGTTCCAGAAAGACGCGGCCAGCCAGGTTCACAATGGCCGCAGACGTGCCCTCTCCTCGCCAAAAGGTCCAACCCTTTCCCGGTGCCCCAGGTGGGTAATTGGCCGGTCGTAGTAGACGTTCTTCCCTGTCCAGTAGGGGATAGATCTCACGCTTGTTCCAAATATGGTTCCCGCTGGTCAGGACATCGATGCCTGCTTCCCAAAGCTCATTAGCCACCTCAGGGGTAAGGCCAAATCCTCCTGCGGCGTTTTCACCGTTGGCGATTACCAAGTCAACGCCCAGCTCTTTTTTTAGTTCGGGGAGCAACGCCCGGACCGCCTGGCGCCCTGGTTTCCCCACAATGTCGCCCAATGCCAGGACCCGCACCATCTAGTCCTCCCTATTCGGCCTTCTTTATTTGGTCTCATGAAAAGCATTTCCTGTGTGCTATTCGCCATGCGCCGAAGCTATCCCTGCCGCAGAAAAAACAATCCCAGATAACCAAAAAGAGGCGGTTTTCGCCGCCTCTATTTTGCGTATTCCACCGCCCGCGTTTCGCGGATCACGTTCACCTTAATCTGACCAGGATACTCGAGTTCGTTTTCGATGCGCCGCGCGATATCGCGTGCCAGGCGCACCGCCGCTAAGTCGTCAATCTTCTCCGGCTTGACCATGATGCGCACCTCACGGCCCGCCTGGATTGCGTAGGCCTTTTCGACGCCATCGAAAGAGTCAGCTATCTCTTCCAGTTTTTCCAAGCGCTTGATATACGCCTCTAGCGTTTCGCGCCTGGCACCTGGGCGAGCCGCAGAAAGCGCATCCGCTGCCTGTACTAAGATGGCTTCCACGGTTTTAGGTTCAATATCATTATGGTGAGCGGCTATGGCATGAATGACCTCAGGTGACTCTCCGTACTTTTTCGCCAGGTCGGCACCGATGGCCACATGCGGTCCTTCCACCTGGTGGTCCACAGCCTTACCGATGTCGTGTAGGAGGCCGGCGCGTTTGCAGAGCGCCACGTCAGCACCCAATTCGGCCGCCATAATTCCAGCCAAATGGCTTACTTCGATGGAATGCTTGAGTACATTCTGGCCGTAGCTGGTACGGAACCGAAGCCGGCCGAGCAACTTGATAAGCTCGGGATTGACGCCGTTGACTCCCGTCTCGAAGGTGGCCTGCTCGCCTTCTTCCCGGATCCGGGTCTCAACCTCTTTTTTGGCTTTCTCCACCATCTCTTCAATGCGCGCCGGGTGAATGCGGCCGTCGGCAATGAGCTTCTCCAAAGCGACGCGCGCCACTTCCCGGCGCACCGGGTCAAACCCCGAGATGATCACCGCCTCCGGCGTGTCATCGATGATGAGGTCGATCCCCGTCATGGTTTCCAGCGCACGGATATTTCGCCCTTCTCGCCCAATGATACGCCCCTTCATTTCGTCGTTGGGCAAGGCCACCACCGATACGGTCGTCTCCGCTACGTGGTCCGCAGCGCACCGTTGGATAGCCTGCGCGATAATATCCCGAGCACGCTTTTCCGCTTCTTCTTTGGCCTCGGCTTCGATATTCTTGATCATCTGAGCCGTTTCGTAACGGATCTCGTTTTCGACGTTGGACAAGAGCAACGCCCGGGCTTCCTCACAGGTCAACCCGGAAATGCGTTCCAACTCCCGCAACTGGGCCTGATAAGCTTCTTCAAGTTTCTCCTGGGTAGCCTGAATGGCCTTCTCTTTTTTCTCCAGGAGTTCTTCTTTCTTTTCCAGGCTTTCCAGCTTGCGGTCTAGGCTTTCTTCTCGCTGAACCAACCGCCGCTCAAGGCGTTGGAGTTCGGCGCGCCGTTCGCGGTTTTCCCGTTCCAGCTCACTGCGCAGCCGGTGCACTTCTTCCTTCGCCTCAAGCAGGGCCTCGCGTTTTTTTGCCTCGCCGTCCTTTCTGGCCTCTTCAAGGATACGGCGCGCTTCTTCTTCTGCCGACGCAATTTTAGCTTCAGCGATATATTTTCGCGCCACATAGCCAAAGAAAAACATCAGCACCGCTACGCCAACGCTGATGGCTATAACCAGATCTGTGCTAATACTTTTCACCTCCTTTATGCAAAGAAGCCGAGTGAGAACTCGGCTGCAGACATGCGCTGGTCACCAAGGCGTACCCCACAGCTTACCTCATTCGATGGGTATGGCCCATTTTTAATTCTAAGTCACCAATTAGGACTTGTCAAGGAGTACCAGTTACTCCCTCAGGCCCAACCACCTGCTCCAAGCACCACTCGATGGTCGCCGTCGAGAACCCTTTCCGGGCCAAATACCCCCCTACTCGCGCCTTCACCTGAGCGGGCGCCAGACCCGAAGGAAGGGCGGCCAATTTCTTCCGGGCCTGTTTAAGGCAAAGCTCCTTTTCCGCTGCCCGGTACTTGGCCAAGGTCCCGGCGATGAGCTCCGGCGATATCCCGCGCTGCCGGAGGCGCAGCTCCACCCGATATGGTCCCAGGCCTTTGCCCAGGAAACAGCGCTCCGCCTCCCGCCGGGCAATTTCTTCATCGGCGAGATACCCGTAATCTACCAGGCGGGCGGCCACGTGCCGCCCGACATCGCCCGGAAAGCCCTTTTCCTCAAGCTTCGCCAGAAGCTCGGCCCGGCTGTACGCCCGGCGTCCGAGAAGCGAGAGCGCGTATTGCCACGCCGACTGGTATACATCGCCGGGCGGCATGCTAATCGTCACCGCTTACTCCTCCAACGGCTCTAAATCCGACGCCGGCTGGGCTTTAACATTCCCCAGGTTAAACGCCTCGCGCACCTTGGCCTCGATTTCCCGGCAGAGCTCGGGGTGAGTGATCAGGTAGTCGCGCGCGTTTTCCTTCCCCTGGCCAAGCCGTTCACCACCATAGGAAAACCATGCGCCGCTCTTGGTAACAATATCCAGCTCCGTGGCCAGTTCAAGGATATTGCCCTCCCGGGAAATACCCTTGCCGTAGATGATATCAAACTCGGCCTGCTTGAAGGGAGGGGCCACCTTGTTCTTAACCACCTTCACCTTCGTCCGCGTCCCGATCACGTCGTTACCTTGCTTTAGCGCCTCCTGTTTGCGCACGTCCAAGCGAATGGAGGCATAAAACTTGAGCGCCCGGCCGCCCGGTGTTACTTCGGGATTGCCGAACATCACTCCCACCTTTTCCCGGATCTGGTTGATGAAGATGGCCACCGTACGCGATTTACTGATGGCCCCGGCCAGTTTGCGCAGTGCCTGGGACATAAGGCGGGCCTGAAGGCCAACATGGGCATCGCCCATCTCGCCTTCGATCTCGGCGCGGGGCACCAGAGCAGCTACAGAGTCCACGACGATTATATCTACCGCCCCGCTCCGCACCAGCGCTTCGGCAATATCGAGGGCCTGCTCGCCTGTGTCGGGTTGTGAAATCAAAAGATCGTCCGTGTTGACTCCCAAATTGCGCGCATACACAGGGTCCAGAGCATGCTCAGCATCGATGAAGGCCGCCGTGCCGCCCATCTTTTGTGCTTCCGCAACCATATGGAGGGCCACCGTAGTCTTACCCGACGACTCAGGTCCAAAAATCTCAACGATGCGCCCGCGGGGGATGCCGCCTACCCCCAAGGCAATATCCAAGCTCAGCGCGCCGGTGGGAATCACCTCGATGTTCATGCGGCTGGCGGCTTCGCCTAGCCGCATGATCGACCCTTTACCAAACTGCTTTTCAATCTGAAGGAGCGCCATTTCTAAAGCCTTCTGCTTTTCCATAATTTCTTGCCCCCTTATTCAGCCTGCTCAGTTCAAATTCACTTAAGGTCTGATACAACGGGCCGCGCGGCGTGAGAACGCTCCGGTAGAACACGACTTTAAGCAGCCGGACCGGCATCCCTTCCCCGGAAAAAGGCGGGAGTACCACTCTGGCCGGCTTGCGCAGGCGGCCTAAGGTAAGATGGGCTACGAACGCTCTTTCTTCCTGGGGGAAACCCAGGAGAGCCAGTTCTTGTTCGAGCTGGCGGGCCAGAAGCCTAAGCTTGTCCCCGTCGTCGGCAAGCCCCACCCAAAGAACGCGAGCCCGGCCGAGATTGGGAAAAGCTCCCGGCCTCCCTAAGGGAAGAGTAAGAGCGGGAAAACGAGCCGCCACCTTCCCGGCAACGCTTATAACCTCCGCAAGCTTCTCTTCCGGAACCTCGCCGAGAAACTTCAGCGTCAGGTGCAGGTTTTCCTCCTCTACCCATTTCACATTGGCAATCATTCTGGCGCATGCCTGCTGATAGCGAACCAACTCCTGCCGAACTGCGGGCTCGAGCGGCAGGGCCAGAAAAGTGCGCACTCTGCTTTTCCCTCCTTGTTACGGCCCGGCCCCTTTAAAGCCGTTTGAGCAATTCGAACTCCGCGCTGCAGATATGGCGAATGATCCCTATTCCCACCGGGTTGGGCGAAAAGAACCCCCGCCGCCTTTGGCCTCCTTAATCCTGCAGGCCTAGAATAAGTTTGCGGACCAGATTTAAAGTCGCCTGGGCAGCCCGGCGCTTGATCACCAAACGACTACCGCGCCATTCATAGCGTTCTGAAACCGTCTTCTGGCCGTTGGCCGCCGCCACAAAAACCAGCCCCACCGGCTTCTCGGGCGTCCCGCCGTCCGGACCGGCGAGGCCCGTAACCGCAGCTCCGTAATCCGCCCCTGCCAGGGCCCGCACACCTCGGGCCATGGCTTCGGCCACGGCGCTCGACACCGGCCCTTCCTCCTGCAGGATCGACGCCGGCACGCCCAAGAGCTTTTCCTTTAAGGCATTGCTGTATGCCACCACGCCGCCTAAAAAATAGGCCGAGCTTCCCGGGACGTTGGTTATCCAATCTGCAACCAGCCCGCCGGTGCAGGACTCCGCCACCGCCAAGGATTCTCCGCGCACCGAAAGCAGCTTGCCCACGACCTCCTGCATGGTTTCCGCATCCCGGGCGAAAATGTACCGGCCGAGCCGTTCTCGTACTTTCTCTTCCAGGCGCGCCAACATAGCCTCTGCTTCCTCTTCGCTTGCGGCCTTTGCCGTAAGCCTAAACTGGATTTCGGTCTCCTTGGCGTAAGGAGCCAGAGTCGGATTCGTCTGGGAAGCAATAAGGTCCCGGACCAGCTCCTCCGCATGCGACTCGCCAATGCCGTAAAGTTTCAACACGCGCGATTTGATCACCTTGCGTTCGCCTGCCAGCCGCCGTCGTAGTTTGTCGGCCACCGTGTTTTCAAACATGGGCTTGAGTTCAAAAGGCGGTCCCGGCAGGATGACTACGATACGGCCGTCCTTTTCCACCCATACACCTGGAGCTGTCCCGTACTGGTTGGGCAACACCTCCCCACCTACCGGGATGAGGGCCTGTTTGGCGTTGGCAGGAGGCATTGTCCGGCCGGTGCGAGCAAAGAAACAGCGGATATGCTCCAGCGCCGCTTCATCCAAGACGAGCTCCAGCCCCAGGAACTCGGCAACCGTTTCCTTGGTAAGATCGTCCTCTGTGGGTCCCAGTCCGCCGGTTAGGATGATAAGATCGGCCCGCTCCCACGCGCCTTCCAAGGCCGAGCGCAGGCGCTCTGCGTTGTCCCCAACTGTGGTCACGCGGTGTAAATCGATCCCCAGCTCAGCCAGGCGCTCGCCCAAATACTGGGCGTTGGTGTTGGCAATCTGGCCCAACAAAAGTTCCGTTCCTACAGAAATAATTTCTGCTTCCATCTTTTCACCGTCTTTCCCCTGATTTTTCTGGCCGCTCGTTCCTAACTTCCCGTTGTCTTTATTCTTCGCTACGCCTCTCGTTTCTCCTGCCGGGAAAAAAAGTGCTGGCTAACTTGCCAGCACTCCCGTAGTTTCCCGCCGGGCCGCCATGCCCACCGCCTCGCCACCCCGCAACCTGGCCCTTAGTTCGTCGCCTTCCAGGCGTTCTTTCTCCATAAGTTCGCAGGCAAGATCGGCGATAAGTTCCTTCTTTTCGGCGATGATTCGCCTGGCCTCGGCTTTTTCTTCATTCAAGATTTCCCTTACGGCCGCCTGAAGTTCTATTTCCGGTAGGTCGGAAAGGGAGACGATACCCAGATGAGACATACCGGCTCCTACCATTCTTTTGGCGGTATTTATGGCCTGCTCCAGATCTCCCTGAGCCCCCGTACTGCGGGTCCCCAAAAGCACTTCCTCTGCCGCCATGCCGCCCAGTGAGATGCGCAGCTGCCCACGCAGCTGGTCTTCGGTGTAAAGGTAATAATCGTCTTCCGGAACCTGGCGCATGTAGCCGAGCGCCTGGCCGCGCGAGGTAATGGTAACGGCGGCAACTGAACCGGGGCGGAGAGTTTCACTAATCACCGCATGTCCAACTTCGTGCACTGCCACACGCTTAAGTTCTTCTTTCTGCGGCCGCCGGTCCAGCTTTTCACCCAGGCTTACCTTGTCAATGGCTTCTAGGAAGTGGCGCTGCTCAATTTGCTTCTTGTCCTCGCGCAGGGCCAGAATGGCCGCCTCGTTGGCCAGGCTTTCCAGGTGTGCTCCGGAAAAGCCGAAGGTTTCCCGCGCGATCTGTTTAAGATCCACGTCGGGAGCTAAAGGTTTGTTCGCCGTGTGCAGCTGAAGGATCTGCAGCCGGCCTTCCTGATCCGGAAGGTCTACGCGCACCACGCGGTCAAATCGCCCCGGCCGCAGCAAGGCCGGGTCAAGCATGTCCTCCCGGTTGGTAGCCCCGACGACAAGGATGCGAATACCGTCCGTTGTTTTTATCCCGTCCATTTCGGTAAGAAGCTGGTTTAAAGTCTGGTCGTATTCCATATGACCCTGGTACTGGCCACGCCTCCCGCCCAGCACGTCTATTTCATCGATGAAGATGATGGCATTGGTACGGCCCTCACGGCGGGCTGCATCCCGGGCGCGTTGGAAGAGCGAGCGCACGCGCTGGGCGCCCACGCCGGCATACATCTCGATGAATTCACTACCGGCAGCGGTAAGAAAGACGGCGTCGGTATATGTGGCGGCAGCCTTGGCCAACAAGGTTTTGCCTGTACCCGGGGGGCCCACTAAAAGGATCCCTTTTAGAGGCCGGATGCCTAGGGCTTCTGCTTTGCTTCCGGCTTTCATAAATTCTAGGGCTTCCATAAGCTCTTTCTTTGCCGCAGCCTGGCCGCCGATTTGCTGGAAGGTAACGTTGCTTATAATCTGGCCGTCACCGCCACCGAGCTGGCGGCGGATGACCCGCAGGCCGCCCGTTTCATAGAGAAAGTAAGCCAGCAGGCTGAAGAGCAGAACGGGCAGCGGATTGAGGCCGGAAAGAAAAGCGAAGAAAAACACGCCCGCTAGGATTCCGGCAGCCACTTCGCGTTTCATACCGGCCCCATCCTCCCTCCGGCCAAAACCTGAGGTCGGTGGCGCACTTCGTACAGGTATTGGCGGCCATGTTTCAGTTCGAGGTAGATGTGGCCTTCATCCACATAAAACCTCTCTTCTACACCTGCCGCACGGGCCTCGCTTTGGATTTTGGCCGCTGCAGTGCTGAAGTTACCCTGCACCAGGGCTTCTTCCAGATAGTAGTGGATGCGGTAATAGACGCTTTCGAGAGCCGGCGTACGCTCATCCTGGATTTTAACGACAAAGTTGCCCGCCCCCAGGCGCTCCGCACCCAGCTTCTCTATTTGCCGGTAAAGCCCGGGCAGGTCTTTCACCTCGGCCAGTTTCAGGTGCAGCACATAACCGGCGTCCGAGCGTTCAAGGGTGACGCTTTGTACTCCACTCAGCGCTTCTAGCTCGGCCACCAGCGGCCTTTCCACCAAAAAGCGCGCATAGGCCAGCCGACCGCCGAGGAGCACGGCCAGCGTAAGAAGGGCAACGGCCAGCGTTACGTCTACCCTGTAACCCCTATACTTCATCCTTCGGTTTCTCCCCCTCGACGTACCTGCCCTTTATTATAGCATAAAAACCCCTACCTCTCGGCAGGCAAAGCCTGGAGGTAGGGGAAATGATTGTCGTTTCTAATTAGACGGAAGCCAAAGTTCGCGTCCTTTGAGAAAATAGTCTAATCCTGAAACCAGCGTAAAAATAACTGCCAGCCCCATGGTGATGCTGCCGAAAGGAATGTTCCAAAGGCGGAAGGGATAATCCCTAAGAAGCAGGGCGGTAATGGCAACGGTTTGAAACACCGTTTTCAGCTTGCCGAACGGGCTGGCGGCAATGATCACACCGTCGGCGGCTGCCACGGCGCGCAGGCCGGTTACGGCGAACTCGCGCCCGATGATGATCATCGCCACCCAAGCTCCCAGGCGACCCCCTTCGACGAGCACCAGCAGGGCCGAGCTGACGAGAAGCTTGTCCGCCAAAGGATCTAAAAGCTTGCCCAAACGCGTAATCTCCTGCCGCCGCCGGGCGAGGTAACCGTCCAGGGTATCCGTGAGGGCCGCAACAATGAAGACGGCGCTCGCCGCATAGTCCGCGTAAGGCCAGTGCAGCCAGGCAATAGCCATAAACACCGGGACGAGGACAATCCTGGTCAGGGTCAATTTAGTGGGCAGGTTCATCCACCACCCTCCCCCCTAGGTCATAAATGCCCGCGTGTTTAATCTCCACTCGGGCAAACTCTCCAACTTTCAGGCCCTGACCGCGGATGCGCGTGATCCCGTCCACCTCAGGCGCCTGGCGAAAGCACCGGCCGCTCCCCGTGCCCTCTCCTACCCGCTCGATCAAGACCTCGAGCCGTTTGCCCAGCCAAGCCCGGTTCCGCTTAAGGGAAATCCGCCGCTGCACCTTAAGGAGACGCTCTCGCCGCTCCTCTTTTATCTCATCCGCCACCTGGCCGGGCAAATCCGCTGCCGGGGTTCCTTCTTGAGGCGAATAAGAAAAAACTCCTACCCAGTCGAATTCTTGCTCTTCAACGAAAGCCAAGAGCTCTTCGTACTCCGCCTCCGTCTCCCCCGGAAAGCCCACGATGAACGTCGTGCGCAGGGCAGCCTCTGGAAATACCCTCCTGATTTCCTCCACGAGCCGCCTCACCGAACTCTGCCGGCTGGCACGACCCATCGCTTTAAGAATGCGGTCGCTGGCGTGTTGGAGGGGAATATCGAAATAACGACATACCTTAGGCTCTTCTGCTATGGTGGCAAGAAGCTCTGAAGTTATGCGCTCGGGGTACATATAAAGCAGGCGCAGCCACCTAATCTCGGGGATAGCCGCCAATTTGCGCAAAAGGGAGGGCAAGCGCAGCTCATGGTATAAATCCAGCCCGTAGCTCGTAGTGTCCTGGGCCACAAGTATAAGTTCCTTAACTCCCTGCCTGGCCAGCGAGGAAGCTTCCGCTACGAGCTCTTCCTCAGGGCGGCTTTTAAGCGGTCCCCGTAACTCAGGTATCACGCAATAGCTACAGCGATGGTTACAACCCTCGGCGATCTTGAGGTAGGCAGTACCGGGGCGCGTGGCCAAAATGCGTGCCCCTCCCCGGAACCCGCCCGGTGCACCGACCGCTACTACCTGCTTCCCGGATTCGATCTCATCCAAGAGGGCAGGTAGGCGCTCTAAGGAACCAGTACCGATAACGGCGTCTACCTCGGGGATTTCGGCCGCGATCTCCTGGGGGTAGCGCTGGCTTAGGCAACCGGTAACAATTAGCTTACGGCAGCGGCCTTTCTCCTTGTAAGCGGCCATCTCGAGAATGGTGTCGATGGATTCCTCTTTGGCCGCATCGATAAAGCCACAGGTATTGACGATAATGATGTCGGCCTCCGCCGGGTCCGCCGTCAGCTCGTAACCGTGCTCCACCAAGCGCGCCAGCAGCCCCTCGGAGTCGACCAGGTTCTTAGGGCAACCAAGCGACACAAGCCCTACTTTCTTTCCCTGCACCCTAGAACTCCTTTTCTTTTTATTTTTTGCCTTTACTTTATGGCAGCCGTTCAATAGTGATATTGCGCGGCTGCCCAGGGGTCCCTGCCGCTCCAAGAAAAACGCCGTTTACCGTAATTTCTAGCGCTCCCGGTTCCCCCACCCGCAGCCAAACTCGCTTTACTCCTCGAATAACCCTGGTGTCGCCGCGCTTCAGCATTTCTGACCTTTCGCTCCCATCGTCTGCGCGCACGGCAACCCAGCACCGCTCACCCGTCACCTTAAGTTCCACGCGAATTTCGTTCCCTCCTACCTGGAAGACGGCTTCTTTCGGAAGATTTTTCACCGTCCGCACCTCGGCAACAGTTTGGCCGGCTTCAGCTTCCGGGCCGGAAGGCGAGGAGCTAGTAGGTAGCGGAGGGGTAGACACCTCCGCTGGCGTTCCTTTTTCCGGTGGAGACGCCCCACGTTCCGGACCCGGGTGGCGAGCCAGGAAGAAGCCTCCCACCGCTAAAAAAACCACGAGGAGCACGGCCACCGTCGCCAGGCCTCGTGGGAGGCTCGGCCCCATCCGCTCGGTCGGTCGCCGCGCGCTGGTCTTTTCCTCATCAACTACTGCGCGCGTCTTGGCGTAACGCTTTACGAGCTCGTCCCCTGGAAGGCCCAGGAAATGGGCATAGTTTTTCAGAAAGCCCTTTAAGTACACCTCGGCCGGAAACACCCGGCTGTCGCCTTCTTCTAATGCTTCTAAGTACCGGCGCCGGATCTTGGTTTCTTCCTGTACTTTATCTAGGGTAATGCCCTTCTTAAGCCGGGTCTCGCGCAGCAGTGCTCCAATTTCTGCCAACACGTCCTGCCGTCCCTGGTTTTCGTTGTTCTCAGCCACCAGAGATTCACCCCTTTGTCGCACTGGCGCGCGCATCCGAGCTCATCAGGTGTTGGTATCTTTCCTTACTGATGAGGACCGGTCGCGGCTTGCTTCCCTCGGCCGGACCCACGTAGCCTTTTTCGGCCATTTGGTCGATTATGCGCGCGGCTCTAGTATAACCAATCCGCAAACGCCTTTGCAGGTAGGACGCCGAGGCATGACCGGCCTCGATAACCAGCTCCAAAGCTTTGCCGAAAAGTTCGTCCTCAGCTTCGTCGGCAGGCTCTTTTTCCTTCGGCTGAACGGTCAAAATGGCCTCTTGAAACTCCGGTTCCCCTTGCCCGCGCCAGAAGTTCACCAGTTCCTCCACTTCGCTGTCGGAGATAAAGGCCCCCTGCACGCGCTGGGGCTTACTCGCCCCGACGGGTAAGAAGAGCATGTCCCCCCGCCCGAGGAGTTTCTCGGCTCCGTTCATGTCTAAAATGGTGCGCGAGTCTGTTTGCGACGAAACGGCAAACGAGAGCCGGGAAGGAATATTGGCCTTAATGAGGCCGGTGATTACGTCCACGGACGGCCGTTGCGTGGCTACCACCAGGTGTAAACCGGCAGCGCGGGCCATCTGGGCCAACCGGCAAATGGCCTCCTCTACTTCGGCCGGCGAGACCATCATTAAGTCGGCCAGTTCGTCGATGACGATGACAATATAAGGTAGCGCGTTGGCGGGCGGCCGTGTTTCGTTATACCGCTTGATATCGCGCACACCCGCGGCGGCGAAAAGGCTGTAGCGGTTCTCCATCTCCGTTACCGCCCAATTCAGCACCCCTGCCGCCTTCCGGACATCGGTGACCACAGGCGAGATTAGGTGGGGAATGCCGTTGTAGGCGGTGAGTTCGACCATTTTCGGGTCGATGAGAAGGAGCTTAACCTGGGCCGGGGTGGCCTTAAAAAGAATGCTGCTGATGAGCGCATTGATGCATACGCTCTTGCCGGAACCGGTAGCGCCGGCAATCAGGAGGTGAGGCATTTTGGCCAGATCGGCCACCACAGGCGTACCGCTAATGTCTTTGCCCAAAGCGATGGTGAGAGGCGAGGTTTCCCGGGCAAATATCGGTGTATCGATCACCTCGCGCAGGTAAACGGGGGTAATCTCTTTATTCGGAACCTCAATCCCAATGGCCGCCTTACCCGGGATGGGTGCCTCGATGCGCACGTCGGTAGCTGCCAGGCTCAAGGCAATGTCATCGGCCAGCCCGACAATTCTGCTGACCTTGGTACCGGGTGCGGGGTGGATCTCGTACCTGGTGATGGCCGGGCCCCGACTTACCTCAGTAACCTTAGCGCTGATACCGAAGTTGCTCAGTGTTTCCTCCAGCAGGCGCACATTTTCGGCAATGTCCTTTTCCAGGCGGTAGTTCTTGAGCCGTACCGGTTTGCGGAGCAGGGTCACCGGGGGCAGCTGGTAGGGACCGACAACCTGCGGAATCGCAAGCTGCACCGGCGTTCCGACCGGTTCAGCCGCCCCTGTTTTCACCACTAGGCCGGCCGTAGGCGCAGCCTCCGCCCGGAGCGGGGAGCCGGAAGGTGGAGGAGGAACTTCTTTCTTTTCTGGCGGCTCTTCCGGCAGGCGGCCGCTCCCTCCTTCTTCCTGCGCAACTCGCGCCTGCGGCGTGCGCGCGCGCAGTACCCGTCTGAAGCGCGTGCAGTTTGCCAAGGCCACAAGTGATTTTTCGTTAATCAAAACAAGGCCGGAAAGGGCGGTAGCGACCAGGATGATCCAGGCACCCGGGCGGCCGAAAAGGCGCAGCAGAAAAGTAGCAATCACCGCCCCGGCAATTCCTCCGCCCCGGCCCAGTTCCCCGGCAGCAGGGAATGCCTCCGGGGCGATGACGAGTTGCATTGCTCCTACTGTAGCCAGGAACAGGAGCGAGGCGCCGATCACCTGGATATTCTCTATGGACCTCCCGGAAAGGGTGAAAAGAGCCCCGCCCAGGGAAATGACCGGCAACGGATACGCGCCCCAGCCGAAAAGGGCCAGAAGCACGCGATGCAGAAACCCGCCTACCACACCGGCGCGCTCGGAAAAAAGGCTAACCATCACCAGTAAGGAGAGGGCTGTAACCAGAATGCCGCCTATCGCTGCCGGTTTCTGCTCACGCTTCGGTTTCTTTTCTGCCTGCGGCATTGGCTCACCTCCCCGTGCATCCTGCTTCACCAGGCACTATTCTACATCGCACCCGAGGAATCCTCCCCAAGACTAACCGGTCAGCCGCTTGCTCCGGCTACACCCCCGGCACCAGAGTTATTACCAGGCGCTCTAGAGCCCCAACGAAAGGCAGGCACAAAATGGTGGTCAACACATTGAAAAGGGTATGGGCATTGGCGATCTGGTGGGGCAGGTCGGGTGAGGTACAAGCCACCAGCCGCCCGAAAGCCGAAAGAAAGGGAAAAAAGGCCAGGACGCCGAGCACGTTGAAAAGAAAATGCACCGCGGCCGCCCGCCGGGCGTTCACGCTCGTACCGACACTCGCCAAGAGGGCGGTCACCGTGGTCCCGATATTGCTGCCCAGAACGAAACCTATTGCTCCCTGAAGATCGATAGTGCCCTGGTCCGCAAGGGCGATAACCATGGCTATAACAACGCTGCTCGACTGAAGGATACCTGTTACGCAGGCCCCGGCGAGAACGGCCGTGCATGGAAAGCGGCCCAGCGTAAGTATAAGCGCAGGGAAAAAGGGGTACGCGCTCAGGAAAGAAAGGTAACGGGACATCAAAGCCATACCGGTAAAAAGAAGGCCGAATCCCAAAATAACGCGCCCCAGCTCGTGTGTCGGGCCGAACCTGCTGGAAAAGAACAAGAAAGCGCCCAAAAACACGGCCGGGCCGGCCAGGAAATCAAGGTCGAGCGCCACCAGCTGGGCGGTTACGGTGGTGCCTATGTTGGCCCCTAAGATCACCCCAATGGCCTGCCGCAGGGTGAGGAGGCCTGCATCCACAAAGGTAACGGTAAGAACGGTGGTGGCGCTGCTGCTTTGAACCAGGGCAGTAATGAGGCAACCTATAAACACTCCCCGCCCGACTGATCCGGTGAGATGTTCAAGCAACCAGCGTAACCTTTTGCCAGCCGCCTTCTCCAGCCCTTCTCCAACAAGCTGAACGCCGACAAGAAAGAGAGCCACTCCTCCGCCTACGCCAGCCAAAAAACTCAGCGTCCTCCCCTCCCCCTCAGCCTTACCTATTACATATAAAATGTGAAAGAAGCGGTGGCTAGACTAACCACCGCCCGGAGAAACTTTATTCGGCCGGGAACGTAACAATGGAGCCGGGAAAAAGGGAAGGATCCAGGAAATCATTGGGGTTGGTGCTCAAAAGGCGCACCAACTTGGCCTGGTTGACACCGGTTCGTTCAACCAAGAGCTTATGCCCCCGGACGACTACCTCTTCGTACTGAGGGCGGTAATCTTCTATGCCCTCCAGCACAAGCTCAAGGGGCAGGGGCGTGTAGAGGATCATTGCACCGGCCCCTTTGCACTTTTTTGGGCGGCAATAAGCTCGTTCAATTTGGCCAGAGCCGAGTTTATTCCTCCCACGGCATCCACCAGGCCCACATCTACAGCTTCTTTTCCAACCAGTACCGTACCAATGTCGCGGGCAAGCTCGCCGGTTCGGAACATGAGTTCCCGAAATTTAGGTTCGGAAATACGCGAATGCTCCGTAACAAAGCGGACGACCCGGTCCTGCATTTTGTCCAGGTATTCGTACGTCTGCGGCACACCGATGACCAAGCCGTTCAACCGGATGGGGTGCACCGTCATGGTGGCGGTTTCGGCAATAAAAGAGTAATCGGCGCTCACGGCGATAGGCACGCCGATTGAGTGACCGCCGCCCAGAACTAGAGAAACTGTCGGCTTACTCATGCTGACGATCATTTCGGCAATGGCCAACCCCGCCTCCACATCCCCGCCTACCGTGTTTAAAACGAGGAGTAGCCCGGCAATTTTGGGATTTTGTTCTATGGCCACCAATTGGGGGATAATGTGTTCGTATTTGGTAGTCTTATTCTGGGGCGGCAGCACTAAGTGCCCTTCGATTTGTCCGACGACGGTAAGGCAGTGGATGTTGCTCTCCGGCTGCTCAGGCAGGGCCATCTGGCCCAGTTCTTGAATATTACCGGCAACTGTACCCGGCGGCAGCGGCTCTGTTCCAGGATTTTCCGGCCTGCCCGGAGGATTTGGCCGAGGGCCTGGCGGCGGCACCACCGTTGGGGTCGGCTGCGGCGAACCAAGTTTGGGAAAGAAACCGGTAAACATTTGCCTGTCCTCCCTCAACTCTCTTCCCTGAGCCTGTTGATCCTGGCGCTAGTATAACGTCAAGTTCGGCCGACTATACTTGCGCCGCCGGGAGAAAAAAAATCCCCGGCCGGAGCCGGGGTTACTATATATATTAATCAGGAGGGGGTAACTCTTGTCACGTTTTTATCATACCCCGTCTTTGTTACAGAGACGTGACAACAAAGTTACTTCTTTATTAAGTTGATTCCCCCTTACACTTCCATGATGATGGGAAGTATCATCGGACGACGGCGGGTACGTTCAAAAAGGAACTTCCCCAGGGCATCCCGAACCTGACTTTTGATCGTCGACCAATCGGTGGCGCGGGAGGCCTCACACTTCTCTAAGGCCTGGCGCACGCGGTCTTTGGCTTCCTCTACCAACTCCTCGGCTTCCCGGACATAGACAAACCCCCGCGAGACGATGTCCGGCCCGGCCACTATTTGCCCCTTTTGCTTATCCATCGTCACCACTACGATTATTATGCCGTCCTGGGACAGCTGCTTCCTATCCCTAAGCACAATATTGCCCACGTCCCCTACTCCTAGCCCGTCCACCAGCACCTTGCCCGCGGTTATCCGGTTGGCCACCCTAGCCCTTTCCGGTGTGAACTCTACGCTGGTGCCGTTTTCCACCACGAAGATATTCTCCTCTGGCATGCCCACCTGACGGGCAATGCGGGCGTGCCATACCAGCTGGCGAAACTCGCCGTGGATGGGAATGAAGTAACGGGGCCGAATTAAGTTAAGCATAAGCTTAAGCTCTTCCCGGCTGGCATGGCCAAAGGCGTGGCGCCAAGAAGTCAGCTCAGGGTAGACTTCAGCCCCCACCTTGAACAGGTTGTCAATATTACGGGCTACCAATTTCTCACTGCCCGGCCCCGGCGGAGCCACCAACACCACCACGTCGCCGCTTTGAACTGAAACGGCCGGTCTCCCGTTGGCCCGCATTCCAGCCACTGGCTCCAGGCTATCGAAACTAGGAACAATAATGACCTGTTTTTCGGGCGGTAGGTTCTCTACGCCCGGATCAAAGAGGGCCTCGGGCGGAAAACGCAAATGACCTACTCGGCGGGCAAGCTTCAGAAGCTCGAGGCCTTCCGACCACGCCACCTGGGTGCGCCGCCCGAAGCTTAAAGCTGCGGCCACTACCTGTTCTAAGCGGTAGAGGCTGGCGCCATAACCGATCACGATCACCCGTCCCCGGGCATTACGCATGATACCGGTAATGGCGCTCGACGGTTCTTTTTCGGAAGGCGAAAAACCCGGTACCTCGGCGTTTGTGCTGTCCGAGAGAAGTAGCAGGACGCCGGCACGCCCCACTTCGGCCAAGCGGTGGATGTCGGTGAAGTTGCCGTTCGGCGGGGTCTGGTCAAAATGGAAGTCGCCGGTGTGCAGAACACGGCCGAGCGGCGTGGAAACAAGTACGGCGACGGAACCTGGGAGGGTATGACTAACCGTAATGAGCTCCACCTTAAACGAACCCAGGGAATAAGTTTCCCCCGGGTTGATGGCTTTCAACTCTGTGGTGTGGAGGCCGGCTCGCTTAAGCTTCAGCGCCGCTATCCCCAACGTCATGGGGGTTCCAAACACCGGTACGTTCAACTCTTTCAAGAAGTAGGGTAGGGCCCCGATATGGCCGTCATGGCCGTGGGTCAGCACGATCCCGCGTATCTTATCCCTGTTCTCTAAAAGATAGTTAATATCGGGAATGACGAAGTCGATGCCGAGGAGTTCCTCTTCGGGGATCATCAAGCCGCAGTCGATCACCAAGATGTCCCGGTCCGTTTCCAGAAGCAGCATGTTTTTGCCCCGTTCCCCCACGCCGCCCAGGGGAATCAGGGTGAGCCTGTTCTTGCTACCTCCGTTCAAAAGTCCACCTCCTTCAGTCAGAAAACACAAAAAAAGACTCCCTTCCGCAACCAGGGAAGCCGGCCAGCTCCAGTCAAACCGCATCCGCTCGCAAACCTCTTTTGTTATTATACCCTACTTCCCACCGCTTCACAAGGGCGGTCTGCCCGCCGAAGCGAAAGAAAAAAGAGGGCATGAGAAGCGCCCTCTATCCACTGCTACGGCCAAAGTCAGATGAGGCCGACCTCAGCCAGAATTCCGCGCAGGTATTCTTCTTCTTTTTCCGTAAGCGGCAAAAGCGGCAACCTCAGCCCGCCCACGGGGAAGCCGGTCATCTTCATAGCCGCCTTCACCGGGCTCGGGCTGGTGGTGAAGAAAAGGCCCTTAAAGAGTGGGAAGTACTTAAGGTGGATGTCGCGCGCCTTTTGCCAATTGCCGGCCGTGAAGCTTGTAATCATTTCCCTAAGTTCACCGGCAATCAGGTGCGAGGCCACCGAGACGACGCCTTTTGCGCCGAGCGACAGCATGGGCAAAGTCAGGCTGTCGTCGCCGCTGTAAACGGCGAAGCCGGGCGGTGCTTGGCGGTAGATCTCCGACACTTGGTCCAGGTTTCCACCGGCCTCCTTCAGCGCCACAATGTTAGGAACATCCTGAGCCAGGCGAATCACGGTGGGCGGATCGATGTTACGGCTGGTCCGGCCGGGTACGTTGTAAATCATCACCGGAAGTTTCGTAGCCTCGGCGACGGCTTTAAAGTGGGCGTAGAGGGCATTTTGCGGCGGCTTGTTGTAGTAAGGCGTGACCAAGAGGACGGCATCCCCTCCCACCTCTTCGGCCTTCTTAGTGAGGGCAATGCTCTGCTCTGTGTTGTTGGTGCCCGTCCCCAGCATCACCGGCACCCGGCCACGCGCTGCTTTGATAACCGTTTCCCAAAGGGCCACCTTTTCTTCCACGGATAGAGTCGGCGACTCGCCTGTAGTTCCAGTTACCAAAAGCCCATCTGAACCGAGTTCGATCAAGTGCTCCGTAAGCTCTGCCGTGCGCTTGAGGTCCACCTTGAGGTCTTCGGTAAACGGCGTCACCATAGCGGTAATGACGGTACCTAATTCGGCCATCCCCGGCACCTCCATTAAGATAAGCTTTTATTTGCCCAGCTCAAAAGCCTCATGCAACGCGCAGATCGCTTTTTCCGTATCCTCGCCCCGCACCAAACAAGAGATAGTGGCGTGGGAATCCGCGGTCTGCAGGATCTCCACACCGACGGCGTGCAGGGCCGCCACCACTTTGGCCATTACCCCAGGCACACCGCGCATTCCTGCTCCGACGACGGAAACCTTGGCCAGGCCGGTAGTTACGTCAGGCGCGAATCCGGCAGCCTCCAGAACTGCCTTCGCCTTGGGTGTATCATCTTCGGCTACGATGAAAGCCTTTAGCTCAGGGAAGACATTGATGAGGTCGATGCTGATACCGGCCGCTGCCAAGCTCTGAAAGAGCTCCACCTCCCGCGCCTTATCGTCGGGGGGAAGCTTAACCTTAAACTGAGCCACATGGGGCAGGTGGGCAATGCCCGTGATCAGCCTTTCCGGGCCCAGGGCCAGCCTTCCCGGATAAGGAACTCCCCGCGTCACCAGGGTACCAGGGGCATCGGAAAAGGTAGAACGTACCCGCAGCGGGATGTTGTACTGCATGGCGATTTCTACCGCCCGAGGGTGAATCACCTTCGCGCCCTGGTAAGCCATCTGGGTGATCTCCTGGTAGGTGACCACATCCAGGGTGTGCGCTTCGTCCACGATCCTCGGATCGGCCGTCATAACCCCTTCGACGTCGGTAAAGATCTCCACTCTTTCGGCACCCAGGGCCGCACCTAGGGCAGCTGCCGTGGTGTCGCTCCCGCCCCGCCCTAAAGTTGTAACCTCCCCTGTCTGTGTTTCCCCTTGAAAGCCGGCTACCACCGGGATATATCCTGCCTCAAGCACCTTAAGAATGGGCTCCGGCCTCACCTCCAAGATTCGGGCATCGCCGAAGGACTCATCGGTGATGATCCCCGCCTGCCCCCCTGTAAGCGCCCGCGCCGGATGGCCTTTTTTGGTAAGGAGCGCCGCCATGACGGAGCAGGTGATGATCTCGCCGCAAGAGAGGAGCAAATCCCGTTCGCGCTTCGGAACTTCCGGTCCGGCCTCCGCCAAGAGTCCGAGCAGGGTATCGGTGGCGTAGGGATCGCCCTTGCGGCCGATGGCTGAAACCACGACCACCGGAGCCAATCCCTCCGCTTTAGCCTGGAGGACGCGGTTCACCACCTGTTCGCGGGCCGCCGGCGTGGCCACGGAAGTTCCGCCAAACTTCTGCACGACAATCCGCATACTCCGCCTCTCCTCACAACAGGCCGTCCTGCACCAAACGCTCCGCGATCTGAACGGCGTTAAAAGCAGCGCCCTTGCGGACGTTATCGGCCACGATCCACATGTTCAGCCCTTTAGGTATGCTGAAATCTTCCCGGATGCGGCCTACATACACCTCGTTGCGGCCTGCCACCTGTACCGGAAGCGGGTAGGCCAGCTTGGCCGGGTCATCCACCACTACGACGCCCGGCGCCTGCGCCAGGATCTCGCGGGCTTCCGCCGGGGTGAGCTTCTCTTCGGTCTCAATGTTTACGGCCTCCGAATGACCGTAAAAGACCGGCACGCGCACCGTCGTGGCAGTAACAGCGATGCTGTCGTCCCCCATGATCTTTTTCGTCTCGCGCACCATTTTCCATTCTTCCAGCGTATAGCCGGTTTCGTCAAAGACATCAATATGCGGTAGCACGTTAAAAGCGATTTGGTAAGGATAAACGGAAGGCTTTATCGGCTTTCCTTCTAAGATTTCCGCGGTCTGGGTTTTAAGTTCAGCGATGGCTTCCAACCCCGTCCCGGAAACCGCCTGATAGGTGGAAACCACTACGCGCTTTACCCGAGCGCGGTCGTGCAAGGGCTTAAGCACCACCACCATTTGAATCGTCGAGCAGTTCGGGTTGGCAATGATCCCTTTATGTTTCTTCAGCGCTTCGGGATTCACTTCCGGCACCACGAGCGGGACGTCCGGTTCCATGCGGAAGGCGTTGCTGTTGTCCACTACCACCGCTCCCCGCTTGACTGCCTCGGGAGCCAAGGACAGGCTGGTGTCTTTGCCCGCCGAGAAAAGGGCAAGGTCAATTCCGGCGAAAGCCTCCGGACGCGCCTCCTCTACCTTCAGTGCCTGTCCGCGGAAAAAAACCTCCTGCCCCTGAGAACGGGCGGACGCCAGAGGAAGGATCTTGCCCACGGGGAAGTCGCGTTCCTCCAGCACCTTCAGCATGGTTTGCCCTACGGCGCCGGTCGCCCCTACCACAGCCACGTTGTATTGCTTCACCGTTTTTACCTCCAGCCGAATTTAGTTTTAAAGTAGACGCTCATGCCGCGGGCCTCGGGCATCCCCCGGCGGCGCGAACGACCTCAGGACGAACGAACTCGGCTCGCTCGGGCGCGGGCAGAACTCGGCCCTTCGGGCCTCAAACACCGCCCGCGCTTTCCCTCGCCCGCCTGCGTTCTTCTAATGGCGGTACGTAACGCGCCTTGCAGGGGATGGCCCTCGGCCTCAGTATTTTCAAGGCAGAAGTGTTAAATGTCGAGTAGGTTTTCGAGCCCGTAGACGACCCCGTCGAGGTTGGACACCTTTTTTACCGCCAAGATAACCCCGGGGATGAAGGATTCCCGGCTGATGGAATCGTGCCTTAAGGTCAAACTTTGGCCCAGGCCACCAAAAACGATGGTATGGTGGGCCACAAAACCGGGCAGGCGCAGGCTATGGATTTTGATGCCCGCGAGCTCTCCTCCTCGCACTCCCGGCACCTTTTCCACCTTCGTCGCGGCCGGCGTAACGCTCCCGGCCGCCCGGGCAATTGCCTCCGCGTACTTGATCGCCGTCCCGGACGGAGCGTCTAGTTTTTGGTCGTGGTGGGTTTCAATAATCTCCACCTGAGGGAAAAACCGCGCCGCCTGGGCGGCAAACTTAAGAAGTAAAACAGCGCCCACGGCGAAATTGGGTGCAATAACCGCGTTGACCCCGTACTCACGATAAAGCGCGGCAATCTCCGGGATGTCGGCTTCGGTTATGCCGGTTGTCCCAATGACGGCGTGGGCCCCCCGTTTAGCTATGGTCTCCAAGTTTTTCTTTACCACGGCAGGACGGGTAAAATCGACAACAACTTCAGCACCGGTACGGGAAATGGTACTTCCCAGGTCGGCGGCCAACTCAAGGCCCAAGGGTTCTCGGCCTAGGAGGACTCCAACATCTTGGCCAATACCGTTCTCGTGTCCCACGGCACCGACAAGGTCCAGGTCCGGGTCGGCAAGGATTCCCTTGACCACCTCCCGGCCCATACGGCCGTTGGCACCCGAGACGAGGACGCGAATTCCCACGCCGTTTCACCTCCAATTGCGTTTGCCTTTTTTAATGTATTACGTATATTCTCCTACAAATCCCGGTAGGTGTCAATATCCGTGTCGGCGCCGGCATCGATAATAACCACTTCCCTGCCGATTTTCTTTATGGCCCGCCACGGGACAAGCGAAACCCGCTTTTCGCTGAAGAGCTGGAAAAGCTTCCCTCGGGTATTAACCTCAAGGCCTACGATTTCCCCGGTCTCGCCGTTGAAGACCAGATCGGCGTCCCCGAAGTAACCGATGCGGCGCCCGTCCTGGAGGTTAATGAGCTCTTTGTCTTCCAAATCGCGTAGCCGCATCCCATCACCCTCCTCGTCGTCTTACGCGTTCCGCTCCAGCCAGTGGGCTACGTACGGTTGAACCAACGCCAGGAGCAAAGAGAGCGTTGCCAGGGGCTCCACTTGAAAGCCCAGCACTTCCACCCGCTCAGGTAAGTCCAGCTTCAAAAAATTGCGCGCGAGCACTAGGGCCAGGTAAATCCCCCCGGCCGTGCCTACGAGCTCAACTAGAGCCTGGGAAAAAGAAGAAGCCCGCGGCTCTACCGGCAGTTCTTCTCCCCGCCGCCGAGCGCGTGCGCGCCCGCGGGCCCGTTCGGCGAGCGATAAATACGTCAGCGCCATAAGCCCTACGGCCAAAACGACCCCCAGCATGAAAACACCCCCTTCTCGCCTGCCTAATCTTATTTATGCGGCGAAGAAGGGGGAAATGCTAAGCTCCCGTGTGGCCGAACCCGCCCGTTCCGCGCCGGGAAGCCGGCAGTTCCTCAACCTCTTCCCACTCCACCCGGCCTACGGAATTCAAAACGAGCTGCGCAATGCGGTCGCCGCGCCGGACGGTATAGGGCTCCGTTCCGAGATTTACGAGCAGCACTTTAATCTCGCCACGGTAGTCGCTGTCCACAGTACCGGGGCTGTTGAGCAGCGTAAGACCGTATCGCCAGGCGAGGCCACTCCGCGGGCGCACCTGAGCTTCCCAACCCGGGGGAACTGCCACAGAGATCCCGGTAGGTATGAGCGCGCGCCCACCCGGGGGAAGGGTGATTTCTTCCGTTAGGGCGGCGTACAAGTCCAACCCGGCGGCGCCGGGGCTCATGTACTCGGGAAGCGGCAAACCCCCTCCGTGGGGAAGTCGGCGAATCGGCACTTTCAGCCGTTCCACAGCTCTCACTCCACTTCCTGCGGCTCCACCGGACCGAGCACCACCGTCGTCAGCTGCTCCCGGCGGAAAGCCCGCGCGCATAGGCGCTGTACGTCTTGCGCCGTAACCGCCTTAAGTTTTTCTTCCACCTCTTCCACGGGGATGAAGCGCCCTAGACTAAGCTCCTGCTTGCCCAGGCGGATCATCCTATTAGTCGTGTTTTCGAGGCTGAGGCGGAAGGTCCCTAAAACCTGTTGCCGGGCCCGGTCGAGCTCGGCAGCCGGCACGGGTTCTTGAAGCAGCTTGGCCAGCTCTTGCTCTACAAGTTCTAGCCCGGCCTGCAGGTTTTCCTTGCTTAGCCCCAGGTAAATCGTGAACAGGCCTATGCCCTGATAGGCAGTATGGTAGGAATAGACGGAGTAAGCCAGTCCTTTTTCCTCGCGAATGTGCTGGAAAAGCCGCGAGGAGAGGCCCCCGCCTAAAATGCTGTTGGCCACTTCAACCGCGTAGTTGCTTTCATCTTCTACTGGGACGCCGGGCGCGCCCAAGCAAACATGCACCTGTTCCGTATCGCGCTCAAACACTCTGCGCCCGGCCCAGAAGCTCGGTACCGGAAGCGCGTACGTCTGAGGCGTAGACACCCAACCAGCAAAATACCGCTCAACCAGCCGGGCCACCTCATCGTGCTTAAGGTTGCCGGCAGCCGTTATCACCAAGTTTGCGGGAGTGTAAAAACGGGCGTAAAACGCCCGTATCTGCTCAGGCGTAAGTGCGTTAAGGCTTTCTCGCGTTCCCAACGTGGGGCGGCCAAGGGGGTGATCAGGCCAGGTCACCTCGGTGAGCAAATCGTGGACTAATTCGTCGGGAGAATCTTCGTACATGGAGATCTCTTCCAGCACGACTTGCTTTTCCCGCGTAATGTCGTCGCTGTCCAAGAGGGGCTCAAGGAACATGTCAACCAGCACGTCTAAGGCCAGTGGGAGGTGTTCTCCCAGCACCTTGGCATAGTAACAGGTGTACTCCTTAGAGGTAAAAGCGTTTAACTGACCGCCGACCGAATCTAGGGCTTCCGCGATGTCCCGGGCGCTTCGCTTCTTCGTTCCCTTAAATAAAAGGTGTTCCAGAAAGTGGGACACCCCTCTTTCTTCTGCGGCTTCCCATTTGGAGCCGACGCTGACCCACAAGCCTAGGGCAGCGGAAGAAACTCCGGGAATCTCCTCGGTCACAAGGCGTACTCCGCCGGGCAGCTCACTCCTCCTGTACAAGACAACTCCCCCTGTTGGTCGGTTACCTGCCGGCACTCTCTCGGCCGGTCCTGGCACCCGCCGTTCCTTTAAACACGAAGTTATTATACTGAAAAGGAATAGCCCTGTAAACGGGTTGAGCTAACCCCTCAACAATGAAAAAAGCATAAACCCGGAAGAGTTTATGCTTCGGCCGCCCTACCTGCGGCCCGCCTTGTCTTTCTTTGGTTCTGCCTTAAGGGCTTCTTTGCGCGAGAGATTGATTCTGCCTTGCCGGTCGATCTCGGTTACCTTAACTACTATCTCGTCGCCCACGTGCACCACATCCTCTACCCTGGCCACCCGTTCACGGGCGAGCTGCGATATGTGCACCAGGCCCTCTTTGCCGGGAAGAATTTCCACGAACGCTCCGAAGTTCACCAGGCGGGTGACGCGGCCCACGTAAATCCCGCCCACCTCCACGTCGCGTGTGAGAAGCTTTATCTTTTCTTCGGCCCGACGGGCAGCTTCCTCATCCACAGCCGTGATGAAGACCCGTCCGTCGTCCTCGATGTCGATCTGCACTCCCGTCTCCTCGATGATCTTCCGGATCGTCTTGCCGCCCGGGCCGATAACATCGCGAATCTTGTCCGGGTCGATCTCCATGGTAATCATCCGCGGGGCATACGGGGAAAGCTTCGGACGCGGCTTATCAATCACGGCCAGCATCTTGTCCAGGATGAATAAACGTCCCCGCCTGGCCTGCTCCAAGGCCACGCGCAGGATATCTAAGGTGATACCATGGACCTTGATGTCCATCTGGAGGGCGTTAATGCCGTTCTTCGTTCCCGCCACCTTGAAATCCATATCCCCCATGGCATCTTCCAGGCCTTGGATATCGGTGAGAACGGCAAACTTGTCCTCCTCCTTGATAAGCCCCATGGCCACTCCTGCCACCGGCGCCTTGATGGGAACCCCACCGTCCATTAGCGCCAAAGTGCTGCCGCAGACACTGGCCATAGACGTAGAGCCGTTAGATTCGAGGACCTCGGAAACCAGGCGGATGGTATACGGAAACACGCTTTCGTCCGGGATCATGGGCTCCAGGGCTCGCTCGGCCAGGGCACCATGACCTATCTCGCGCCGTCCCGGCCCGCGCATGGGCCTGGTTTCGCCGGTGCTGAAGGGCGGGAAGTTGTAATGGTGCATAAAGCGTTTCGATTCTTCAACCCCCAGACCGTCCAGGATCTGCTCGTCGCCCACCGCTCCCAGCGTCAGGGTGGTTAGAACCTGGGTTTGGCCACGGGTAAAGAGGCCGGAACCGTGGACGCGCGGAAGTACGCCCACTTCCACCGTGATGGGACGAATTTCATCCAGGGCACGCCCGTCTGGCCTCACCCCTTCTTCCAAAATCATTTTGCGTACCAACTCTTTGGTTAGCTGATGGACTACTTCCCGGATATCCTTTTCTTTATCCGGATACTCTTCAATAAACTTGAGGACCGCCTCCTCCTCCACTTTATCCAGCGCTTCTTCCCGCTGCAACTTTTCAGGCTCGGTCAGCGCCTTCCGAAGCTCGGGCTCGGCATAAGCGCGCACCTTAGCTTCAACCTCAGGATCAACCTGGTAGAGGACCACCTGGCGCTTCTCTTTCCCTACTTTGCGGACGATTTCTTCTTCAAAAGCCACGAGTTCCTTGATGGCCTCATGCCCAAAGGCAATGGCGCGCAGCATGGTTTCCTCGTCTACCTCGTTCGCCCCCGCCTCCACCATCATCACCGCATCCTTCTTCCCGGCCAGAGTAAGGTGCAGGCGGCTGGCTTCTTGCTGCGCTATGGTTGGGTTGAGCACAAATTCGTCCCCCACAAGCCCCACGACCACACCGGCAATGGGACCGTCGAAGGGAATGTCCGAAATCGAAAGGGCTACCGAAGCCCCTAGAAGAGCGGCAATCTGCGGTGAGTTATCTTGGTCTACCGACAGCACCAACGCTACAACCTGCACGTCGTTGCGAAACCCTTTCGGGAAAAGCGGGCGAATAGGGCGGTCAATTAGGCGTGCGGAAAGAATCGCCTTTTCGCTGGGCCGTCCTTCGCGTTTAATAAAGCCCCCCGGGATCTTACCTACGGCATAAAGCCGTTCCTCGTAATCCACAGTCAGCGGGAAAAAATCGATCCCTTCGCGCGGGGTATCAGAACAGCAGGCAGTCACCAGCACCACCGTGTCGCCGTAACGCACCAGTGCCGCCCCGTCTGCCTGTTTGGCCACGTGGCCGATTTCCACGCTCAGCGGCCGGCCGGCCAGCGTAGTCTGAAAGATTTCCGACAAATCACCAAACCTCCTTGTGTCCATTTCTTTTTCTGTCTTCGCCACTCAGGTTAGTATTTCCTTTTTTCCAGGTGAAAGACCTCAACTATTGGAAAAGAGCGGGTCGCCCCGCTCTCAGTGCCGCAAACCTAATTTCTCTACCAACTTGCGATAGCGTTCGATGTCCTTTTCCATGAGGTAATTAAGCAGGCCCCGCCGCCGTCCTACCATTTTCAGCAGCCCGCGGCGAGAATGATAGTCCTTTTTGTGCTCCTTTAAGTGTTCCGTCAGGTAGTTAATCCGCTCCGTGAGTATGGCAATCTGCACCTCGGGCGAACCCGTGTCCGCGTCATGTAGTTTGAACTTCTCGATGATCTCCTGCTTCTTCTGGCTGGTAAGGGCCACATTCTTCACCTCCTACTTTTTTCCGATCCCCATAGTCCCAGATAACCGTTGGAGTAGCGGTTGTCCGCGCCCATGGTTCATTCATTTGCCGATGATGGTTATCACCAGGCGACCCGTCTTGGTGTCTTTGGCCACCAGATCGAAGCACCGCCCAGAGGCAGCTACAAAACTGCGGAAGCGGGTCGCAGTAGGGATCCACCCGGGAATGCTGTAGGCAGCGCTCATGATGTCTTCCAGCGTAATTCCGCCCTGCCTGTCCTGGCGGAGCCGCCGACATGCGTGCTCGGTGATGATGACCTTAAGCGGCGCCATCCTCACCTACCCGGCCTTCAACTGCTGTCCAACGCTTCTTCGCCCTGGACAAACAAGGCATAGAGCGCATCCTGGAAGGCGGCCAAGTACGCGTTCTCCGCGTTTTCCCGGCGGTAAATGGCCTCCAGCTCCAGCCGCAGGTCCTGGAACTCCTGGCTCGTGCAAATGCGGGCAATCCTGGCCAGCATGTCCTTCAGCTCTTCCTCAGGCAGTTCCCAACTGCCCTGCATGGCCCTCGCTCCTTCTGGTCGCCTCGGCTAGATTCTATCACAAACCCCGGTAGTTGTAAACAAAGCCGGTGAACTTTTCATCTCTTGGAGCCGGCGCAAAATCTCCTTCGCCCGCCGGGCATCGCTCTCTATCTGTGTCTTGAGCTCCGCGGCAGAGCCAAAGGCTTGTTCCGGGCGCAGAAAGGCCACAAACTCCACGCGCAGGCGTTTTCCGTAAAGGTTATCGTGAAAATCGAATAAGTGAACCTCCAGGCGTACCTCTCCCGCGCCGAAAGTAGGAACCCGCCCGATGTTGGCTACCCCAGCATAACAACGCTTCCGGTGCCACGTGTGCACCGCATAAACGCCGAAGCGAGGCAGTGCCAGGCCCCGCGAAAGTTCGACGTTGGCCGTGGGAAAGCCGAGGCTGTGCCCCCGCCGCGCCCCAGGTACGACGCGGCCGGCTACGGCCGGGAACCTCCCTAAGAAGGAAGCCGCCTTGGGGAGTTCCCCTTGGGCCAGAAGCTCTCTTATCCTGCTGCTAGAGATAGGCTCGCCGTTTACACAAACGGGCGCTACTCGATTTACTTCGAAGCCGAGCTCCTTTCCCCAGGCCGCCAGGGTCTCGGGCGTTCCCCGTCCTCCCCGCCCGAAGGTGTAGTTATAGCCCACGGTCACATACCGTGCCTTGAGCTTGCGCACCAGCACCTCCCACACGAAATCCTTTGCCTCCAGCGCGGCAAGCGAAGGCGTGAAATCTAGAACCAGCAGCGCATCCGCAGCAAGTCGCTTGATGAGCCGCGCCTTTTCCTGAAAAGGCGTAAGGATTAAAGGCGCGGCCGCCGGTTGCAGCACAGACAGAGGGTGGGGTTCAAAGGTGAGGACAATGCTTTTTAAGCCGTGCTCCCGGGCATATTGCACGGCGGTGGTAATAATTTCTTGGTGGCCCCGGTGCACTCCATCGAAAAAACCAAGAGCTACGCTGCTCGCGACTTCACCGCCCGTCCAGTTTTCCAATCCCCTCACGACGTCCACTTTACCTGTACACTCCCTCAAGAGAACACTACCTCGGGTTGCAACATCCAATCCTCGCCCTGCCGCGAGAGGCGTCCTACGCCAAGGAAGGTCAATGTGTCGTCGCGCACCACAAACCGCAGCCCAGGAGCCGGTTGCGTGCCGGCTGGCACTTCGACCGCGTTCCCGTGGCGGAAAAGCCGGGTTGCCTTTCGGTCCAGCACCAGCGTCGGGAGGTGTCCCAAGCCCGCCTCCGGCGGGCACAGCCAATCCCGGTCGCCACCACGAACAGCTTCCTCCAACTCCTCAAGGGTAAGGCTGGAGCTGATGGCAAAAGGTCCGCTAGCCGTGCGCAAGAGAAAAGAAAGGTACGCCTCCGTACCCAGCGCCCGCCCGATGTCCGCAGCCAGTGCCCGAACGTAGGTTCCGGATGAACATTCACACTCAATAAGCGCACGTGGGTGTTCCGGATGCGGGGTGAAGGCTAAAACCTCTAGGCGCGCGATGTGTACCCGCCGCCGCGGCCGATCCACATCAAGACCAGTGCGGGCGAGTTCATAAAGGCGCCTCCCCCGGTAATGAACGGCCGACACCATGGGTGGAATCTGTTCGATATCGCCCCGAAACTTAGGCAGCACCTGCTCCAGGTCAGCTTGGGTTAAGCGGCATGGAGCCCGGCGCACCACCTCGCCTTCCCCATCCAGGGTCGTGGTGCTCACGCCGAACGTAATCTCGCCCCGATACGTTTTCACGCCGGGAAGATACCCCACAAGGCGCGTAGCCCGGCCCAAGGCCACCACCAGCACCCCTGCCGCCGGCGGGTCCAACGTACCGGCATGTCCTACGCGCCTAACTCCCAGGAGGCGCCGTACCCAAGCCACCACGTCGTGGGAGGTCATTCCGGGAGGTTTTAAGACGTTAATGAATCCTTCGCTCACCGGCCAATTCCTCCTCGAGCGCCCGCTCGGCAGCCTTAAGCATTATCTCCTCTGCCCGTTCTAAGGGCCCGGCCAAGGTACAGCCTGCAGCCCGGGCATGGCCGCCGCCTCCAAAGCGAAGGGCCAACCGGCTCACATCCACATGCCGCGAGCGCAGGCCGACGCGCACGGTACCTTCCTCGGTTTCCTTAAACAAAAGGGCTACCTCTACTCCGGCGATCATGCGCGGGTAATTGATGAGACCGCTCGTGTCGTCCGTCCCACAGGCCCGAAACACCGAACGCGGCAGGCTTACCCAGGCCAGACGTCCGGCGCAGCCCAGTTTCAGGCGGCTGAGGGCCTCCCTAATGAGAAGCACTTGCGGGAGCGGCTTCGTATCGTAAACGAAATCGGCGACCTCCCAAGGCTTAACCCCGAGCTCCAGCAAGCGTTCCGCAACCCGGTGAACCCGGGGACTGGTATTTTCATAGCGAAACCCGCCGGTATCGGTGTGTAGACCCGTATACAGGCAGGTGGCTACCGGAAGAGACACAGGCAGCTCAAGCCGGTCCAAAAGCGAAAGCACCAACTCAGCCGTCGCCGCCGCCTGGGGATCGACTAAGTTGTAGCGTCCAAATCTCCCGTTGGTCGGATGGTGGTCGATATTGATGAGCAACGGATGGCCGGCCACCTTTTCCCGCAGCGCCCCCAAGCGTTCGAGGTCGCCGCAATCGAGCACGATAACCACCGTCACCTCTCCCAGTTCCCCGATAGTCCGCTCAACTTCCCGAGATCCAGGCAGAAAGGTATAGCTCGCCGGAACACCGTCCGGGCTCACCATGCTAACCTTGCGCCCGGTGGCCTTAAGGGCCAAACCCAATCCCAGGAGAGAGCCGATGGCATCGCCGTCCGGGTCAACATGGCAAAGCAGCACCAGCTCACTCGCCTTCAGGACGATCTCGCTGATCGTCCGGGCTTCTTCCCCTGTCACTCTGCCCGGCTCCTTCCTCTTTTTGAATACGGCTGATAAGGTTGGTCAGTTCTACCCCACGGGCAATGGATTCATCAAGGCGAAAAGCTATCTCGGGTGTATAGCGCAGGCGAATGCGCCGACCGAGTTCCGAACGGATGAACCCGGAAGCCCGCTCCAGCCCCTCGAGTGTGGCCTTCTTCTCTTCATCACTGCCGAGCACGCTCACGTAAAAAGTCACGTGGCGTAGGTCGCCGGAAATATCAACCCTTGTTATCGAGGCAAAGCCAATGCGCGGGTCTTTCAGCTCGCGCTGGATAAGATCGCTCATTTCCTTGCGAAAAGCTTCCTGCAGCTTCGCTTCGCGCAGCCTGCCCACCCCGTCCACCTCCATCTGCGGTACGATCCCTCAGGCAACCGGGACTTCCTCCATCCGGAAGGCTTCCAGGACGTCGCCTTCTTTAATGTCTTGGAAATTCGCGAGCGTAATACCACACTCGTACCCGGCGGCCACCTCCCGCACATCGTCCTTGAAGCGGCGCAGGGAAGCTACCTTACCTTCATATATTACTACGCCGTCGCGAATTAGGCGCACCGCAGCATCGCGGGTAAACTTGCCTTCCTGAACATAGCACCCGGCCACGGTGCCTGCCTTAGGCACGTGAAAGATGGCCCGCACTTCAGCCCGCCCCAGCGAAACCTCCCGCAGTTTCGGGGCAAGAAGCCCCTGCATGGCAGCCTTGACATCGTCGATGGCGTCGTAAATAACCCGGTAGAGGCGTACATCCACTTTTTCTTCCTCCGCCGCTTGGGCCGCCTTGCCTTCCGGACGCACGTTGAAGCCGATAATGATGGCGCTTGACGCAGCCGCCAGCATAACGTCGGTTTCGGTAATGGCCCCTACGCCTCCGTGGATAACCTTAACCTTGACTTCCGGGTTAGAAAGTTTTTCCAGGGCCTGGCTGACCGCCTCCACCGACCCCTGGACGTCGGCCTTAACCACCAGGTTAAGTTCCTTGACCTTCCCCTCCTGGATGCGTTGATAAAGTTCATCGAGGGTGAGGCGCGGGCTCAACTTCAGCTCCTTTTCCCGCAGGCGTTCCTTGGCTTGGTCGGCCAAAGCCCGGGCCGTCTTTTCATCCCGGACGACTTTTAAGAGGTCACCGGCCTGAGGTACCTCAGAGAAGCCGAGGACGGAGACCGGTTCGGAAGGGCCGGCGGTACTGACTCGCTGCCCTTTGTCGTTTATCATGGCGCGGACACGCCCGGCCGCCGTTCCCGCTACTACCGCATCGCCTACGCGGAGCGTACCTTTCTGCACCAGTACGGTCGCCACCGGCCCGCGCCCGCGGTCAAGCTGGGCTTCGATAATGGTACCCACAGCCGGACGGTTGGGGTTGGCCTTAAGCTCCTGCATATCGGCCACGAGGAGGATCATCTCCAGTAGGTCCTCGATGCCCTCCTTGCGCACGGCCGATACGGGAAGGCAAATGGTATCCCCGCCCCACTCCTCGGCCACCAGCCCGTACTCCGTCAGCTGCTGTTTTACCAAATCGGGCCGCGCGCCCGGTTTGTCGATCTTGTTGATGGCCACGATGATGGGTACTCCGGCCGCTTTAGCGTGGTTGATGGCTTCCACCGTTTGCGGCATCACGCCGTCGTCCGCGGCTACCACCAGGACGGCGATATCGGTAACCTGGGCACCCCGGGCGCGCATAGCGGTAAATGCTTCGTGGCCGGGCGTGTCCAGGAAGACGATTTTACGCCCGTTATGCTCGACCACCGAAGCGCCGATGTGCTGGGTAATGCCCCCTGCTTCCTGCGCCGTGACGCGGGTGTTTCGAATGGCGTCCAGGAGGGAAGTTTTGCCATGATCGACGTGCCCCATAACGGTAACTACAGGCGGACGCTCGCGCAGGTCTTCGGGCCTGTCCTCCTCTTCGGCCGGCGGCGTTTCCGGTTCGGGCTCGGGTGCACGCTTCACCGTAAAGCCCATGCTGCCCGCCACCTGGGCGGCCACATCAAATTCGATCGTCTGGTTGAGCCCGGCCATTATCCCCTGGGCGAAGAGCAGTTTGACCACCTGGCTGCCCGGCCGCCCCAAGCGAGCGGCGAGCTCTTGCACCGTCAAGCGTTCCGGGAGCTCTATCTCTTTGGCCTCGCCCGGTTCAGGTTCTTTTTTCGGTGCCCGCTCTTTAGGCCTGTCGGCCCGCGGTGGACGTTCGGCACGCCCTTCCTTCCCTTTCCCTTTAGGGCGCGGCCTTTTTTCCAGGCGGCGCCGCCCTTTTTCTTCCTCAATTTCCAGCTCTGTAACCACCTCGGGCAAGTCGGAAACCTCGCTCACGCCCAGGCTATCCCGCACCTGTTCCACCAAGTCGTCTTCCAGGGTACTCATGTGGTTTTTTACCTTAACTCCGAACTCCGGAAGGAGTTCCATCAGGTCTTTGCTGCTTACCTTAAGCTCTTTGGCCAGTTCATAAACGCGCAACTTCGCCATCTATGCTCACCCCCGTTTATTCTCATCCCCGGCTCCCGCAAGGACTGCCTTTAGCCCACGGACCAGCTGGGCATCGGTTATCACGGCGACGGCCACCCGGTCGCGCCCTAGCCAGCGGCCCAATTCTACTTTTGAAGCTACACGGCAAGTTGGGACTCCGGCCCTTTCGCCCAGTTCCCGGAACGTCTTCTGCGTGCGCTCGCTGCCATCCGCGGCAAGGATGATAAGGCGCGCCCGGCCTCGCGCCAGCGCCTTACGGCAGCTTTGATCGCCCACGACCAGCCGCCCCGCCCGGCGGGCGAGGCCCAGGATGCCCCGCACGCGCTCTAAATCTCGATCAGCCGGTCCTCGAGTTCCCGTACGATCTGCGGCGTAATTTCCATCTCTAGCGCCTTCTCCAGCCGTCGGCCCTGGATGGCCTTGTCCAAGCACGCCCGTACCGGACAGATGTAGGCCCCCCGCCCCGGCTTCTTGCCGGTCCGATCCACTTCCAGCTTGTTCTCCGGGGTGCGCACCACCCGGAGCAACTCTTTCTTGGGACGCATTTCCTGACAGCCTACACAGAGGCGCATGGGAACGCGGCGTTGTTTCACGGTGCATCACTCTCCTTCACCTCACCCGCTCCCTGCGGCTCGCTCTTAATGTCTATCTTCCAACCCGTAAGCTTGGCAGCCAGGCGGGCGTTTTGCCCTTCTTTCCCAATGGCCAGAGAAAGCTGGTTTTCCGGCACGCGGACCCGCGCCACCCGGCCTTCCTCTTCCAACGTAACGCCGAGAACCCGGGCCGGGCTGAGGGCGCTGGCGATAAACTCTTCCGGCACGCTGCTCCACTTAATGATATCGATTTTCTCCCCCCGCAATTCATTTACCACCGCCTGGACGCGCATGCCTTTGGGGCCGACGCAGGCCCCCACGGGGTCTACATTGGGGTCCCGCGCCCAGACGGCCATTTTTGAACGGGAACCGGCCTCGCGGGCGATGGATTTTATCTCCACCGTTCCGTCGTGGATCTCCGGCACCTCGAGTTCAAAGAGCCGCTTAAGGAAACCGGGATGGGTTCGCGAAACGAGGATCTGGGGCCCTTTTGTCGTCCGATTTACCTCCAACACGTACGCTTTAAGCCTTTCACCAGGACGGTAGACGTCGTTGGGCATCTGCTCGCTGGCGGCCAAGATGGCTTCCGCCCGTCCTAAGTCGAGAAGGACGTTTTTCTGTTCGAATTTCTGAATAACGCCGGTTATGATGTCCCCCTCGCGGTCGGCAAACTCCTCATAAATGATACCCCGTTCGGCCTCCCTAATCCGCTGTACCACCACCTGCTTGGCATTCTGCGCGGCAATGCGGCCGAACTCGCGCGGTGTCACTTCGAATTCCATTATGTCCTCAATCTCGTACCGAGGGTCGATCTCCTTAGCCTCTTCCAAAGACACCTCGAGCCGCGGGTCTTCGACCTTGTCCACCACAACCTTCCGCGCAAACACCTTAACCTCGCCTGTAGTACGGTCAATCTGCACCCGCACGTTCTGCGCCGAAGAGAAGTTCTTCTTGTACGCCGAAACAAGCGCCGCTTCAAGAGCCTCGAGCAAGACTTCCTTTTTTATTCCCCGTTCCTTTTCCAGTTGATCTAGTGCTTCCAAAAACTCCTGGTTCACTTTCTTCCCTCCCAGCTAATCTCCGCCACGAGCTTCGCTTGGGCAATCTCTTCTTTAGGAATGAGGACTTCACCCTCGGCTCCCAGATCCAGCTTAACTTTCCCTTCGCTAAGGCCCAAGAGCACACCGGTAAAGCGCCGGCGCCCGGCCAGCGGAGCGCGCGTGCGTATCGTGACCCGCCGCCCGCGGAAGCGCTCGTAATCCTGGTCGCGTTTCAAAGGACGGTCCAGGCCGGGCGACGATACCTCTAGGTAGTAGGACTGGGGTATTGGGTCCTCGGCATCAAGGATGGGACTCAAAAGCTCGCTCAGGCGCTCGCAGTCGTCTACCCCTACTCCCCCCGGCTTGTCGATGAAGATCCGAAGAAACCAACGCCCTCCTTCCCGGGTAAAAGTCACGTCTACCACTTCTAGACCTTCTTTTCGGGCCAGGGGTTCCACCAGGGCACTGACCGTTTCCACGACGTTGTTCATCCCATTCCCTCCTTGTGGCGCCCGGCACCGGGCAGCCGCCACTATTTTTTCCTCGGCCGGGAGAACTTAGCCCGCCACACCCACCAGTAACAGTAAAGAGTGGGTGAGCACCCACTCTTAGTACCAAAACGGCTTCTACCCGTAACCGCTACCGACCAAGAACAGTATAACATGTCGAGTTAGGCGTTGGCAAGCTTCGGCTCCCTGGGGTTAGGGCAAAACTTGAAATAGGTCCAACTGTTCGTTCACCGGGAGGTTGTCCAGGCAGTGAGCCTGGGCGAGGAGAGCGATCTGGCTGCGCGACAGGCGCGCTCGAATTCTAAGGTCTTCTTGTGAGGAGAACGGCCGCTCGTTCCTGGCGGCCACAATGTTCTCCGCGGCCGCCTGACCTAAGCCTGGCAGGCTGACCAAAGGCGGCAGAAGCCCCTCTGGGGTGATGAGGAAGCGCGTTGGGTCGGAACGGGTTAGGTCTAAGGGTAGAAACCTTAGCCCCCGGGCAAACATCTCCAGGGCCACCTCCAGCACGGTGAGGAGTCCCTTTTCTTTCGCCGAAGCCTCGCTTCCTTTCGCCTCCAGTTCCGCAATCTTGGCGGCCACGGCCGCCGGTCCTTTTAGGGCAAGGTCCAGGTCAAAATCATCGGCGCGGACGGAGAAGTAGGTGGCGTAAAAAGCGGCCGGGTAATGAACTTTGAAATAAGCAATACGGAAGGCCATCATGACATAGGCTACGGCGTGGGCCTTGGGAAACATGTACTTGATCTTGCGGCAGGATTCGATGTACCACTCGGGAACTCCGTGCTGGGCCATAGCCTCTTCCATCTCCGGCTTGAGCCCCTTACCTTTGCGCACGTTTTCCATGATCTTAAAGGCCAGCGATGGCTCCAAACCTTTGGCGATCAGATAAAGCATAATGTCGTCGCGCGTAGAGATGACCTCGGACAAGGTGGCCCGGCCGGAGCGGATTAGGTCCTGGGCGTTGCCCACCCAAACATCTGTACCGTGGGACAGCCCGGAAATACGCACCAGCTCGCTGAAGCTCTTGGGGCGCGTCTCCACAAGCATCTGCCGAACGAAGCGCGTGCCGAACTCGGGGAGGCCGAGAGTACCCACCTCTGAGCGGATATCCTCCGCCTTCACTTTCAGCGGCCCTATCCCCGAAAAGAGGGCCAGAGTTTCCGGGTCGTCCAGAGGTATGGAGCGCGGATTGACCCCGGTAAGCTCCTGCAGCATTTTTAGGACGGTCGGGTCGTCGTGTCCCAGGAGATCCAGCTTCAGAAGCCGGCTACTAATCGAATGGTAATCAAAATGGGTAGTTACGACGGCGCTGTCTTTGGCATCGGCCGGGTATTGGACCGGCGTAAAATCCAGTATATCGCAGTAGTC
Organism: Bacillota bacterium; assembly: GCA_030154105.1. Classification (GTDB taxonomy): domain Bacteria; phylum Bacillota; class DTU030; order DUMP01; family DUMP01; genus DUMP01. The sequence continues at coordinate 13,786 of JASKKP010000006.1, read as the reverse complement.
TGGAACGATCATCAGCCCTCCCGGGTGCTGGCCGGTAGTGCGCCGCACTCCGGTTAAGCCCGCCACCAGCCGTTCCACCTGCGCCCGCCGCCATTTCAGCCCGTGCTCGTCGGCATAGGCTTTAACGAAACCGTAAGCCGTGCGCTCGGCAATGGTGGAGATAGTCCCGGCGCGGAAGACGTGGTCGCGGCCGAAGAGTTCTTCCGTGTAACGATGGATCCGGCTCTGGTACTCCCCGGAAAAGTTCAGGTCGATGTCCGGCACTTTATCGCCATTAAAGCCGAGGAAGGTCTCAAAGGGGATGTCCTGCCCGTCTTTTACCATAAGTTCACCGCAGCGGGGGCAGTTTTTGTCCGGTAGGTCGAAGCCGGAGCCGTAACTTCCGTCTTCGATAAACTCGCTGTGACGGCAGCGCGGGCAGCGGTAGTGGGGAGGCAGCGGGTTGACCTCGGTGATACCGCACAGGGTGGCGACAAAGGACGAACCAACCGAACCGCGCGAGCCGACCAGGTACCCGTCTTCCAGGGATTTCTTCACCAGGCGCTGAGCAATCAGGTAGATTACGGCGTAGCCGTTGGCTATGATGGCCTGAAGCTCCTTATCCAGGCGCCGGGCCACCAAAGGCGGCAGCGGGTCGCCGTAGAGCTCCACGGCGCGCCTGCGGGCCATGGTCTCAATCTCCTCTTCGGCACCGGGTATGCGTGGAGCCGATAGGTCCGACGGCACAGGCTGCACCTCTTCCACCAGGGACGCCACGTACTGCGGCGCCCTTACCACCACTTCGCGGGCCGCATCTTCCCCTAAATAACCGAACTCGGCGAGCATCTCCCTGGTAGTCTTAAGGTAGAGAGGCGGCTGCAGGTCGGCATCGGCGTACTTCTGGCCGGCAAGAAGTATGCGCCGCAGTATCTCGTCGCCCGGACGGAGGAAGTGCACATCCCCCGTAGCCACTACCGGCTTCCCCAGTTCTCGGCCTAAAGCCACAATGCGCCGGTTTAACTCCAAAAGCTCATCTTCGCTGAGCTTCCCCTCGCGCACGAGAAAGGCATTGTTGCCCCGGGGCTGGATCTCCAGATAATCGTAAAAAGCCGCCCGCCGGCGCACCTCTTCTTCATCCTCGTGTTCGGCCAGGGCTCGGAATACTTCGCCGGCCTCGCAGGCCGAACCGAAAATGAGGCCATCCCGGTGCTTTTCCAGGAGCTCGCGGGTAAGCCGCGGCACCCGGTGGAAGTAATCGAGGTGGGAAGAGGTAACCAACCGGTAGAGGTTTTTCAGCCCCGCCTGATTGCGCACCAAGATGATAATATGGTACACCCTGGCTTTATCGTCCAGAGGGTGAACCCCGTCTTCTACCAAATAGCCCTCCATGCCGTAGATAACCTTAATCCCAAACTGCCGGCCCAGCTCATAAGCCTCCGGAAAAGCCTGAACCGACCCGTGGTCGGTAATCGCCACCGCCCGGTGGCCCCACCTGGCCAGCGTAGCAAAGAGGTCGCTCAGCCGGGTGGTCGCATCGAGGGCGCTCATCTGGGTGTGGAGGTGAAGTTCCACCCGCTTTTCCTCTTCCGGATCTGTGTCCTCGCGCGGCGGTATTACCTGGATTGCTTCGGCCCAGATGATCTCCTCACCGGCAAAGCGGTCGAAAGTAAGCTCACCCTTTACCCTAAGCCACCGCCCCGGCACCACGTTTGCTGCCGCTTCCTGTTCGTTCTTTTTCTTAAGGAGAGCTTTTACCGAAATGGCGTCTCCTTCGTCCGCCAAGTCGAACTCAAGAAGAGTTTTACCTTTTTTTGTCTTCTGCACCTCGGCACGCGTAACCCATCCTTCCACCACCGCCGTGCTGCCGAGCTCCCTAAGGCTGGCGATCGGCTGTGCAGCCTCTCTTATCGGCTCGCCGGCAATGATTTCCGGCGTCGAGGTCGGAGCAGGTGGGGATTCTTCCTTACGGGAAGCTTCCCGGATCTCCTCCAGGTATTGCTGTATTTCTTCTTCTCGCCGCGCTTGAAGCGAGGCCTCTTCTTCTAATTCCTCCTCAGCGCTAGCCAGCACTTCTATTTGGTAGAATCTTCCAGTACGTTTACCAATAAGATCGCGCAGAAAGGTCAAACCGTCGCGAGCCGAAAACAAGTGGACGGCGAACCTGTTCCCCAGGTTCAAAGTAAAGACGTCGCCGCTTATTTCCCAGCGGGCGTTTGGGAGCCAGCCGCGGAGGAACGGGAACGCACGGCTCAGCTCGTCGGCGATCTCCGGCCACACATCTTTAAGCTCGGGCATGGAAGCTAAAACCGTATGTTCCACCCGCACCGAGGGGTGGCTTTCGGTGGCAGCAGAAATCGCTCGGGCCAGCTCGTCCAGGGCGGGAGCCGGAAGGCAGCGGGGTCCGGTTAGATAAAGGGCCCACTCTCTGCCGTCCGGGGTAATCTCCACTTTCTCTAAACAGGTGGAGCGTAGAGCTTCTCTTACCTCCGGTGCCAGGCCGAGGCCGGCCACCAACCGCTGCCAGCTATACTCGGTGTGTTCACTCATCGACCATCACCGCATGTACTCCTTCGACCTCGGATAGTTCAGCTACGGCCGCTTCTACGCTGATGCCCGGCGGAAACCGGACAGTGAGCGCCACGTTAAGGCGCCCTCGCGCCGTCGCTTCCTCCATTTGTATACCCTTGATGCTGACCCCCAGCCTGCCGAGCACTTGGCCTATACGCCCGAGCTGCCCGGGGCGATCCTCAATATCCAGTTCCAGTACCTTTCGTTCGCGTTTGCCGCCCACCCACCGTTCAAGCCGTACTAGGGGCACCAGCGCGATCATTACCAAAGCGGCCGCCAGGCCTGCTCCCTCAAAAAAGCCGGCCCCGCAGGCGAGCCCAATGGCCGCCACAACCCACAGGCTGGCGGCAGTGGTAAGGCCGCGAACCGTCGGGCCCTCGCGCAGGATAGTGCCGGCGCCGAGAAAACCGATCCCGCTCACCACCTGCGCCGCTAGACGCGCCGGATCGGCGCCGGCGATGGACTCTGAAAGCACCATCACCAAAGCCGCCCCTACGCTTACTAGAGTGTGGGTGCGAAAGCCGGCCGGTCGCTGGGCGCTTTCGCGTTCTAAACCTACCGCACCGCCCAAGATAAAAGCAGCGCCCAACCGGAGTAGCAACTGACTTTCGCTGATGAATAGCGACACGTCTATCCCCTGCCCCGCGGGAGTCTAAGGCTACGCAGTATCTCCCAATACATCTTAAGCCGGGCTTGAAACCCCTTAGTAAAACCCAGTTTTTCCTCCTTCATCACATGGGTCACGTCGCGCCAGGGCACGCGCCGCACGGCAATACCCTGTTCGTGTACGTACTGGGTAAGAGCGACCTCCACCCCGAAGCGGCTGACGCTCAGGGCCGGTATGCGCTCCAAAAGCCGCCGCGTAAGCGCGCGCTGTCCGGAGAGAAAGGGGGCGATTTTTTGCGCCAGGTCGGTAGCCAAACGCCCCCCCGAGAAAACGGCCATGGCCATCTCCGTTTCTCCGCTGAGCACCGGCCTAAGCAGCTCGCGCACGTGGTGCGGCTGAAGGCCTAGGAGGTCGGCGTCCAGGAAGACGAGCAGGTCGGCGGTAGTGGCCTGCACTCCGGCGAGGAGAGCGGCGCCTTTGCCCATGTTGGTACTGAGCTCTACCACTTTCACTTTGCTTCCGGCACTCGCCGCCGCCGCAGCCGTGCCGTCGGTGGAACCGTCGCTCACCACGACGATTTCGTCTACTTCGTCCACCTTTTCCACGGCGGCTATCACCTTGCCAATGCGTTCGGCCTCGTTGTAGGCGGGTATAATGGCGGCCACTCTCATTGTTACCTTACCCCAACGTCCGCCCCGGTATTTTCGTCCTCCACCTCCGGGTACCCGGCCGCAATTTCAGATTTCACCCGCGCCACCACTTCCGCTCGCTCCAGCAGCAGCACAGAGCCGTCGGCACGGCGCCGGAGTTCCACTTTACCCTCCTTCAAGGCCCGCGGCCCCACGGTGATACGGAGCGGGAAACCCATAAGGTCGGCATCTTTAAATTTCACTCCGGCACGCTCGTCGCGGTCGTCAATGATTGTTTCTACTCCCGCCGCCGTAAGTTCCCGGTAGAGGGACTCGGCCAAATCCTGCTGCTCCGGGACGTCGTAGTTTACCGGCACGATGATAACGTGGTACGGCGCTATCGGAAAGGGCCAAATGATGCCGTCGGCGTCGTGGTTCTGCTCCACCGCGGCCGCCATGGTCCGCGGAATCCCAATGCCGTAAGAGCCCATGACAATGTAGTGTTCCTGCCCGTCCTCGCCCAGGTACGTGGCGCCCAGCGCTTCGCTGTACTTGGTGCCGAGTTTGAAGATATGTCCTACCTCAATGCCGCGGGTGAGTTTGAGCGGCGCCCCGCAGCGAGGGCATGGGTCCCCCGCGGCCGCATTGCGCAGATCCAGTACCGCCTCGGCCTGATAGTCGCGCCCGTAATTGACGTTTACCAGGTGAAGGTCGGCTTTGTTGCCGCCCACCACGGCATTGACCACCCGGGGCACCTCGAGGTCGGCCAGGATGCGTACGCCTCTGAGGCCCACCGGGCCGGCAAACCCCACCGGTGCTCCCGTAACCCTTTCCACAAGGCCTGCATCGGCAAGCTCGACGAAGAGGGCGTCGAGGGCGTTTTTAAGCTTAGTCTCGTTAACGTCGCGGTCGCCCCGCACCAAGACAGCTACGGGCTCTTCGCGGTCGCGGTAAACAGCGCGATAAATTAAAGTCTTGACCAGACGCTTTGCCGTAACGCCCAGGTAGGCGGTTACCTCCTCTACGCTGTGCCGGCCGGGCGTGGGAACGGCCTGCATCTCCTCGGCCGGTTCCTGAAAGTCGGACGCTACCTCTCCTGCTGCCGCACGTTCCACGTTGGCCGCGTAGTCGCAGGCTTCGCAGTAGACGATAACCCCTTCGCCGGTATCGGCCAGCACCATAAACTCGTGCGAATCCTTGCCGCCGATGGCCCCGGTGTCCGCCTCTACCACTTTAAACCTAAGTCCCAGGCGCCGGAAAATGCGTTCGTAAGCCCGGTACATGGCCTGATAGCTCTCTTCTAAGCCGGCCTGGTCCCGATCGAAACTATAAAGGTCCTTCATGATGAACTCCCGGCAGCGGATAAGGCCCAGGCGCGGCCGAATTTCATCGCGCGCCTTGGTCTGGATCTGATAGAGCCGTTTGGGCAGGTCGCGGTAGGAGCTGATCTCCCGCCGCACCAGGTCGGTGATGATCTCTTCGTGCGTGGGGCCCAGGCAAAAATCGCGCTCGTGCCGGTCCTTCAGCCGGAAGAGCTCCTTGCCGTAGACATCCCAACGCCCGGACTCCTGCCAAATCTCTGCCGGCTGCAGCGCCGGCAGGAGGACTTCCTGCCCCCCGGCACGGTCCATTTCCTCGCGCACGACTTGCTCGATTTTTCTGAGCACCCGCCAGCCCAAAGGCAGGTAAGAGTAAATTCCCGCCGCCGTTTTTCTGATGTAACCGGCCCTAAGGAGATACTGGTGGCTGATCACCTCAGCCTCGGCCGGAACCTCGCGCAGAGTAGGCGCAAATAATCTCGACATCCGCACGCTGGCATCCTCCTCACTTCGTCTAATTTCCCCCAAGGCCCGGGTCCGGCCCCGCCTGGTCGCTTTCCGCCGCGAAGGCTTCCGGATGAGCCGCCTTGATCTCGCTGAGAAGCGCCGGGACCAGTTCGGTTTCGGGAACCCTTTTTACGATTCGGCCGTGGCGAAAGATGAGCCCGCCGCCGCGCCCACCGGCAATGCCGAAGTCCGCGTCAGCGGCTTCACCGGGACCGTTGACGGCGCACCCCATAACCGCGATCTTTAAAGGCAGCTTAAGCGCGGCCAAGGCCTTTTCCACTTCCTCAGCCAGGCGGATAAGATCGATCTGGCAGCGGCCACACGTAGGGCAAGAGATAAGCACCGGTCCGCGCTGGCGGAGGTTGAGCGCCTTAAGGATCTCATAACCCACGTGAACCTCTTGTACCGGATCGCCCGTAAGGGAGACGCGAATGGTATCCCCGATGCCTTGGGCAAGAAGTGCCCCTATTCCAACCGCCGAGCGGATGGTCCCACGCCAGGGCGTACCGGCTTCCGTGATCCCCAGATGCAATGGGTAATCACAGCGGGCTGCGGCCAACTCGTAAGCCCGGATGGTAAGGGGCACGTCGGAAGCTTTAAGCGAAAGAACTATGGCCGAGTGACCTTCTTCTTCGAGGAGTGCGGCCTGCCTCAGGGCGCTCTCCACCATGCCCTCCGGCGTCACCCCGCCTTCCCGTTCCCGGATGCCTTTTTCCAATGAACCGGCATTGACACCAATGCGAATCGGAATGCCGCGTTCTTTGGCCGCTTTGGCCACGGCCCGGACTCGCTCCGGCCCGCCGATGTTGCCCGGGTTGAGGCGCAGTCCGGCCACGCCGGCCCGGATGGCGGCCAGGGCCAGGCGATAATCAAAATGAATATCCGCCACCAGCGGCACCCGCGCGCGCCGGCAAATTTCCGTGAGCGCGCTGGCTGCTTCCTGATCCGGCACCGCCACCCGCACTATTTCACAACCGGCCTCTCTCAGCGCGTCGATCTGGCGCAGGGTGGCCTTAACATCGCGCGTGTCGGTGTTCGTCATGGACTGGACGCTGACCGGTGCCAGGCCACCGACTGTAACCGATCCCACCTGCACAGGCCGGCTGTAGCGTCGCTTTTTCTGCACAATTACACCCCCAGGCGCAGGAGATCCTGGTATGTGGCCAGCGCCAAGATGGCCAGAAGCAGAATCACGCCGATGAGCTTGAGAAAGCCCTCGCGCTCCGGTCCCAGCGGCTCGCCCCGCAGCCCTTCCCAGCCGATCACAACCAGTTGTCCACCGTCGAGGAGGGGAATGGGGAAGAGGTTAAAAAGACCCAGGTTAATGCTGAGCAGAGCAGCCAGCGACAGCAGGTTTAGAAAGCCGGTACGGGCCACTTCGCCCACCGCCTGGACAATGCCCAAGGGACCGGCCACGTCGGCCGGAGCCTGTTGCATGATCATCTGCCCCAGCCGCACCAAGATAAATACGGTTGTACCGAGCGTTTGGCGCACCCCCCAATAAAGGGAGATAAAGGGGTTATGGCGTCGCATCACCCTTTGAATGCCGATTACGCCGCGCCCGCTGGCATCCGCCGCGCGAGGGACCAGGTGGAAGGTGAGCGTGCTTTTCCCTCTCTCAACCCGGATTACCGTCTCCTGCCCGGCGCGCCGCGACACCAGGGCCACTACCTCCTCCCAACTGTGCACCGGCCGGCCGTCGATGCTTATGATCTTATCACCCGCTTTGAGCCCGGCCTGAGCGGCAGGCCCACCCGGGATAACGCCTCCGATCTTGGCCTCCTTGGCTGGCACGCCGACTACGAAAAAGATAACCGCAAACAATAGGACGGCTAAGACGAAGTTCATGAGCGGCCCGGCGCCGATCACCAGCAGCCGGTTCCGCACCGGCTGGCAGCGAAAAGAGCGCTCTGAAGGGACCGCCTCTTCTTCTTCGCCAAGCATGCGCACAAACCCTCCCAGAGGGAAAAGGCGCAAAGAGTAGCGAGTTTCACCCCAGCGCCGGCTGAGAAGCTGCGGGCCAAAACCGACGCCAAATTCCTCCACCAGAATCCCCAACCGCTTGGCCATGAGGAAATGCCCTAGTTCGTGAAAAATAGTGAGGAGGCCAAAGACGAAAACGAAGGCCAGGGCCGTGGTCACGCACCTACCACTCCTTCCCGGATAAGCGCCCGGGCCTTCGCCCGGGCCCAAGCATCGGCCGCCAGGACCGCTTCGAGATCGGGATCGGGTACCGGCGTGTGGCTAACCAGCACCCGCTCCACGAGCGCCGGTATCCCCAGGAAGCTCAGCCGGCCCTTCAGGAACTCCCCTACTGCCACCTCGTTGGCCCCGTTGAGCACCGTAGGACAGGTACCCCCTTCTTCCGCCGCAGCTCGAGCCAGCGCCAGGCAGGGGAAACGGTCGGTGTCCGGCGCCGCGAAGGTAAGCGTGCGCCCAATGAGGTCGAGCCGCGGCCACGGAGCCGGCAATCGCCTGGGGTAAGTCAGGGCATACTGGATGGGTAGGCGCATGTCCGGGAGCCCCAATTGGGCCACCACTGCTCCATCCACAAACTCCACCAGCGAGTGCACTATACTCTCGGGGTGGACTAGAACCTCAATCCTTTCGAGCTTAACATCAAAGAGCCAGCGGGCCTCGATTACCTCTAGCCCTTTGTTCATCAGCGTGGCCGAGTCCACGGTGATCTTGGCACCCATACGCCAGTTGGGATGCTGCAGCGCTTCTTCTGCCGTCACGTGTTGAAGTGCCTCTTTCGGCCAAGTGCGGAAGGGTCCACCGGAAGCCGTGAGGAGTAGGCGTTTGACCTCCGCAGGCCTACCGGCATGGAGGGACTGGAAAATCGCCGAATGCTCGCTGTCCACCGGGATAATCTTGACCCCCCGGCGCCGAGACTCCGCCTGCACGAGGTGCCCGGCTGTAACCAAGGCTTCTTTATTGGCGAGGGCGATGTCTTTACCTCGGCGTACCGCGGCGAGGGTGGGTTTAAGGCCGGCAATGCCCACAATGGCCGCCAGGACCAGGTCGCCTTCGCTTTCGGCCACCGCCAGCACACCCTCCTCGCCGGCCAGTATCGTTACCTTCTCTCCAGCGAGAAGCTCTTTCAGCTCGCGCCAGCGCTCTTTGGCCGCCACCGCCACCAGCGGAGGATGAAAGCGGCGCACCTGTTCGGCCAGAAGTTCCACATTACTCCCGGCCGCCAGCGCCGTTATCTGAATCTCATCGGACAAGGCGGCCGCCACTTCCAAGGCTTGGCGTCCGATGGAACCCGTGGAACCCAGGACAGCAACTTTGCGCACGGTACCTCACCTACATTTGAATAAAATTCCCAAAGGCCCCGGCCTTAAGTAGTGCCTTCAAAACTATGAGCGTGAGCGGTCCGATGATGAGCCCGTTGGCCCCGAACAGTTTCACCCCCAGGTATAGGGACACCAGAACCAGTAGCGGATGTAGGCCCGTCTTTTCCCCGATCACCTTCCCCTGCAGCACCTGGCGCACGATGTTCATGGCCACGTATACGGCAATGAGGCCCAAGGCCAAGACCTTCTGACCGGTAACAAACGCCACCGCGATCCAAGGGATGAAAAGCAATGTCGGGCCCACTACAGGCAGAACGTCAAGCAGGCCGCTCAAAAGCCCAAGGAAAACGGCATAGCGAATGCCGAGCAACCAAAGTCCTAATATGGCCGTAAGGGTAGTGATGACCACGAGGAGAAGCTCGGCCCACAACAAACCGACCAAATTGTTGACCACTTCGCGCTCCAGCGTCCTGAGCCGCTCCTCACTGCCGGGCGGCAGAAGCTTAAGAGTCAAACTAAACAGCGCCGCTTTGTCGCGGCTTAAGAAGTAGGCCGCCACACAGCTTAGAATGAACACCACCAAAATTTCAGGGACCGAACTCAAGGCTGCCAAAAGGCTCTTGAGCGCAACGCCGGCAAGATCGTATAGCCAGAGCACGACCTCTTCGGCCATTTTAAGGAGCGGCTCCGGCAGGTGCAGGTAGAAGTCTTGGGTCTCAGCGGCCAGCTCCTGGATCGTCTTTATCATGCCACTGCTGTAAACGGGAAGCTGGCGGCTTAGGTCGGCGATGTCAGCCGCCACGTGGAGCGTTAGGTAGAAAGCGCTGCCGCCAAACAGGCTCATCGCTCCCAGTAGGGTAATGGCGGCTGCCCAGGCGCGCGGAAGGCGCACCCGCCGCTGCAAAAAGGAAACGGCCGGATCCAGCACGACGGCCAGAAACGCCCCCAAGACAAACGGCAGAACCAGCGGCAAGAGGTAACGCAGCCCGAGGTAGAGGACTAAGAGAAATCCCACGGCCGCCAAAACCAGCTTATTGGTGCGGTTCATGCCCACCACTCCTTGCCTAGTGCCAAAGCCAGAACCGGGCAGCGTACATAACCGGGGCTACGAACAGAAGAGCATCAAAACGGTCCAGGATACCGCCATGCCCAGGCAGAATATTTCCGGAGTCCTTGACCTGTGCCTGACGCTTTAGCGCAGACTCTACCAAATCGCCAACCTCTGCTGCTAAGCCCACAAAGGTGCCTAAAGCCAAAGCCTGCCACATGCTCAACCCGAACCAGGTATGTACGAAAAGCATAACCAGGAGACACCCGAACCAGCCGGCGACTGCCCCCTCCCAGGTTTTCTTAGGACTTAGCCTAAGGGCCAGCTGGTGCTTACCCCAACGCGTGCCGACGAGAAAGGCCAAGCTGTCGGAAACCCAGGTCAGAATAAAAGTCAAAAGGGTATACTCTTCCCCCCCTGAAAGCGCATACAGCTTCAACATGTAGCTAAAAAGGAAAGGGATGTAGAGCACCCCTAGGAGAGCTGAACCTGCCTGTTCAAAAGTGAAGCGGGGAAATGCCCCCAATATCATAATAAGAAGAGCTAAGAGCAAAAATGCGGTCCCGTCGGCGAAGTAGCCTGCTTCCCGCCACACCTCAAAGAGCAGGAGAGCTCCTGCCACGTAGCCCCAGATCCTAAGTCCTTGAGGAGCATGTGTGAGGCGATAGTACTCCCACAGCCCCAGTAGAGAAACAACCAGAACCAGGAAGAAAAACGCCACCCCACCCGCCTTAATAAAGATGATGATTGCGGGAACCCCCAAGACAGCCGTTAGGATGCGAGCCAGCACCAATTCTCACCCTCTATTTTGTATGCCGCCAAAGCGGCGCTCCCGCTTCCGGTACGCAGCCAGTGCCTGGGCCAAGTCGTCTTGGGTAAAATCGGGCCACAACACGTCGGTAAAATACAGCTCTGTATAGGCAAGCTGCCAGAGCAGGAAATTGCTCAGGCGCATTTCGCCGCTGGTACGAATAAGGAGATCTGGATCCGGCATACCCCGTGTATAAAGTTCCGCTGCCAGGACCTCGGCGGTAATGGCGTCAGGCTCAAGCTGGCCGGCAGCTGCGCGGGAGGCGAGGGCCCTGGCCGCCCGCACAATTTCTGCTCGCCCACCGTAATTGAGCGCGATGTTCAGCATGAGCCGGGTACAGCCGGCCGTTTCCGCTTCGCAGCGTTCAATCACCTTTTTCGCCGCCTGCGGCAGGTTCTCCCGTTCCCCCAAAAAGCGCACCCGTACCCCCTGGGCCTTCAGATCGCTCGTCTCCTTTTCTACGTACTCCCGGAGAAGGGCGAAGAGGCCTTCCACTTCCAGACGTGGTCGCCGCCAGTTTTCGGTAGAAAACGCAAAGAGGGTAAGGTACTTAATACCTAAGCCGGGTGCAGACTGAACCACCCGCCGCACGGCCTCCATGCCGGCGCGGTGTCCCATAATACGGGGCAGACCACGCGCCTGAGCCCAGCGGCCGTTGCCATCCATGATAATGGCGACATGCTCCGGCCTAGGCCCTGCTTCCTGAACAACCATTTCTTGTCGCTCGCCCTGCTTCAAGCTGTTCACTCCCTGCAAGCCAAACGCCCCCTTCCTTAGGGGGCTCCCCGCCGTACTGGTTCAGGCCGAGTCCTTACAACAACAAGCTGAGCTTTCGCCCCGGTTACCAGTATACGGGCGACGCGCAGCTCTAGGCCTTCATCTTCTTTTGCCTTTGGGCCTCGCGTCTCCTGCACCTCGACCACTTCCAAGCCTGCTTGAACAAGCTTTTGCGTAGCTTCGGCAAGCGGCAGAGCCAGAACGTCCGGGACGGGCTGCGAACTCGGATTCATACGCTCATGATCTCTTTCTCTTTTGCCTCGGCCACGCTATCGATTTCCCGGCTGTAGGTATCGGTCAGCTTCTGAATTTCTTCTTGGCGCTTCTTCTCTTCGTCTTCGGAAATGCTGCCCTCCTTGGCCAAGCGCTTTAGGCCGTCGTTGGCCTCCCGTCTAATGTTGCGGATGGCTACCTTGGCTTCTTCCGCCTTTTTTTTCACGAACCGCGTAAGCTCACGCCGCCTCTCTTGGGTGAGCTGAGGAATAACGAGCCGTATCACTACGCCATCCGAAGACGGGGTAAGCCCCAGGTCGGACTTCATAATGGCCTTTTCGATAGCCGGCAGCATGTTGCGATCCCAGGGTTGGATCACAAGCAGGCGCGGCTCAGGCACGGAGATGCTGGCCAGCTGGTTGACAGGCGTCGGCGTACCGTAATAGTCGACCGTAACTTTTTCGAGGAGTGCCGGAGATGCCCTCCCTGCCCGCAGAGAGGCCAGCTCCTTGCGCAGATTTTCCAACGTTTTCTTCATTTTTCCTTCCGCTTCTTGCTCAATCTGACCTGCTGCCATTTTGTTCCCCCCCTACATAGGTACCTATCTCTTCGCCCATTACCGCCCGCCTAATGTTGCCGGGCGTCGAAAGGCTGAAAACCACCAGCGGGATACCGTTGTCCATGCACAAGGAGGCTGCCGTAGAATCCATCACCCCCAAGCCCTGGTTCAGCACGTCGATGAATCCTAGTTCGCGGAATTTTTTGGCCTCCGGGTTTTTCAGCGGGTCGGAGTCGTAGACTCCGTCCACCCGCTTGGCCATAAGGATAACCTCGGCCTCAATTTCTGCAGCGCGCAGGGCTGCAGTGGTGTCCGTGGTAAAGTACGGGTTGCCCGTCCCGGCAGCAAAGATCACTACCCGCCCTTTTTCCAGGTGGCGCAGGGCACGGCGGCGGATATATGGTTCGGCCACCGCCCGCATCTCGATGGCCGTCTGCACGCGGGTGTCTACCCCGACCTTCTCCAGAGCATCCTGCAGGGCGAGAGCGTTAATCACCGTGGCCAACATGCCCATATAGTCGGCCGTGGCCCGGTCGATACCCATTTCGCTCCCCGCCACACCGCGCCAGATATTACCCCCTCCGACGACAATCCCTACTTTTACCCCCAGGTCGTGGATTTCCTTAACTTCCTGCGCAATGCTTCGCACTACTTTGGGGTCGATCCCAAAGCCGCGTTCCCCCGCCAGTGCCTCGCCACTTAGTTTTAAGATAACCTGCTTGTACTTCGGCTGCGGCATCCTTTGGTCCTCCCCCAGATGCTAGATGGCACAAGGCTCGCGAGGGCTACTATTGGGTTTCGCCTAGTTGGAAGCGTACGAAACGGCGGATTACAATGTTCTCCCCGATCCGGGCAATCTTTTCCGCCAGTAAATCGCGCACCTTCTTGTCCGGGTCCTTGATGAAGGGCTGTTCAAGGAGGCAGTTTTCGCTGTAAAACTTCTCCAGCCGGCCTTCAACGATCCGGTCTACAACCTTTTCCGGCTTACCCTCATTGAGGGCCTGCGCGCGCAAGATTTCTCTTTCTTTGTTCAGTACCTCGGCCGGTACATCTTCACGCGTCAAGTACTGCGGGTTGGCTGCCGCCACCTGCATGGCTATGTCGCGGGCAAACTCTCGAAACTCCGGTGTGCGGGCAACGAAGTCTGTTTCGCAGTTTACTTCCACGAGAACGCCCAGCTTACCCCCGAGGTGGATGTAGGCCTCGATGACGCCTTCGGCCGCCGTCCGCCCTGCCCGCTTGGCCGCCGCGGCCAGGCCTTTTTCCCGCAAATACTCGATAGCCTTTTCCATATCGCCGTCCGTTTCCTGTAGGGCACGCTTGCAGTCCATCATGCCGGCGCCGGTTTTCTCTCGAAGCGCTTTCACCAGTTCAGCCGTAATTACCACTATTCTTACCTCCCTAACATCAGAACAGGTAAGGGCAAGCTAGGGCCTTGCCCCTTCCTCTAGACCTACCTTGCCTTCTTTA
>JASKKP010000023.1 GCA_030154105.1 Bacillota bacterium | reverse complement strand
TGGGGTAGAACTCCTAACCCTAATCGGCTCTGTCCTTGTTGGTGCTGCGGTAGAGGACTCTTTTCGTGATGGTTGACCTACAGTAGCTTGACTCTATCCAGCTACCTAGGTTTCTTGCTTCCCGGCGAACTCTGGTGCTATAATCGGGAAGGAAGTGGGGGTGGATCGGGCCTGGTGGCTTGCCCGGACTTCAAATCCGGCGGCGGACGAGTTCGCCCGCGGTGGGTTCGATTCCCACACACTCCCGCCAAGGAACTGCCTTGGGCGGCCAGGCGAGAAAATACCGGTTGCGCTCGGGCTGCCGACTGTGGTAAAATGCATTTAACGTACTCGGCAATGCGACGAAGGGGAAGAGTACCCTGGGCGGAAGGCTGAAGAGAGCCGCCGGCGGTGGGAAGGCGGTGCCGGAAGCCGAGGCGAATGGGCCCCTGAGCAGGTGTGGCTAAAGCTGCCGGGCTAAGTAGCTGCACCCGGAAGTCCGCCGTTAGCCGGACAGGATATCGCGGTTTACCGCCGTATCCGTAAAGACGGCCCTTTCATTTAGGTGGCAAAAAGCACACTATCCTGAATGATAGCGTGCTTTTTGTTTTACCAGGGCTAATTAGGGTGGCACCACGGAGAGCATCCGTCCCTTGCGGGCGGGTGCTTTTCTTTTTCAGTAGGGGGTGATGCCGATGACCTGAAGGGAGGCCGCCGGCGGACGGAGACCCAGAACAAAAGTTTGCTTGGTGGGTAAGAAGGCCGGGTGAAAGAAAGATGAAAGGAGTGCTGAGAATGGAGGACGTAAGAATACTCCTTAGTGAGCAGGAGATGCCTACACACTGGTACAACGTCCAGGCCGATATGCCGAATCCGCTTAAGCCCCCGCTTAACCCGCGCACGGGAGAGATCATGGCTCCGGCGGAGCTCAAGGCGATTTTCCCGGAAGCGCTCCTCGAGCAGGAGATGGCGCGTGAGCCCTACATCGAGATTCCTGAAGAAGTCCGCGAACTTTACCGGCTGTGGCGGCCCTCGCCGCTTGTGCGCGCCCGGCGGCTGGAGAAAACTCTGGATACTCCCGCCCGGATCTACTACAAATACGAAGGCGCCAGCCCTGCCGGAAGCCACAAGCTTAACACCGCCATCCCCCAGGCCTACTACAACAAACAGGCGGGCATAAAGCGCCTGGCTACGGAAACCGGCGCCGGGCAGTGGGGCACGGCTCTGGCCATGGCCGCGAATTTCTTCGGCCTTAAGTGCACGGTCTACATGGTCAAGGTGAGCTACCGGCAGAAACCCTACCGCCGCTCGCTGATGCAGGTCTTTGGGGCTGAGGTTTACGCCAGCCCGACCGACAAGACCGAAGCCGGGCGCGCCGTCCTGGCCAAAGATCCAGACTCCCCGGGGAGCCTGGGCATTGCCATCAGCGAAGCCGTGGAAGACGCGGTAAAGCACCCCGACACGAACTACGCCCTCGGCAGCGTGCTCAACCACGTGGTACTGCATCAAACCATCATTGGCCTCGAGGCTATGAAACAGCTGGAAAAGACCGGGCACTACCCGGATACCGTAATTGCCTGTAGCGGAGGTGGCAGCAATTTCTGCGGCCTGGCCCTTCCCTTCGTCCGCGACAAAATCCGGGAAGGTAAGCGTACCCGCATAGTGGCCGTGGAACCTACTGCCTGCCCGAGCCTGACGAAGGGCAAGTTTACCTACGATTTCGGCGATGAAGCGCACCTTACCCCGCGGATGATGATGTACACGCTGGGCAGCGACTTCGTACCGCCGGGCATCCACGCAGGCGGGCTCCGCTATCACGGCGCCTCGCCCATCCAAAGCCAGCTCCTGCACGACGGGTTGATTGAAGCCAAGGCCTACGGGCAGCTGGCGGTGTTTGAGGCGGCGGTGCTGTTTGCCCGCGCTGAAGGCATCGTCCCGGCGCCGGAGTCCGCTCACGCCATAAGGGCGGCCATCGACGAAGCCTTAGCCGCGAGAGAAGCAAGTGAAAAGCGGACAATTCTCTTTAACCTGAGCGGTCACGGCTTCCTCGACCTCAGCGCTTACGACGCCTACCTCGCCGGCGAGCTCCAGGATTCCAGCCTCGACGACGCTGCCCTGGCGAAGATCCTAGCTAAGCTCTCCTGACGGCGGTAATGCCGGCCTGCGGGGCGGGGAGCACACCCCGCCCCTTTTCCGCGCCTTCCGGGCCGGCCAGTTTACAACAAAAGAAAGCTGGCGCCCGCTGCGCCCGGTGCCGATGTGGTGAAGGGCGACAACATCGCTTCCATCACCTTCGCCCAAAACGAGGGTTCCTTCTTGGCCGGGGCTCTGGCCGCGCTTATGACCACGCATACCGAGCTTCCCGGCATGAACAAGGAGAAGATCATCGGCTGGGTGGACGGCATGGACATGGCCATCCTCCGCGACTTCCTTACCGGCTATGAGCGGGGCGCAAAGTACATCGACCCGGAGATTAAGGTCCTCTCTGCCTTTGCTGGCTCTTTCAACGATCCGGCCAAGGGCAAGGAACTCACCTTGGCCCAGTACAAGCAAGGCGCCGATATCGTCATGAACGTGGCAGGCGGCACGGGCCTGGGGATCCTGGAGGCGGCCAGGGACGCCGGCAAGGACGCGATCAGCCCGGTCGACACCGCGGGCAGGAAAAGGTTGTAAAGAACGCGAATACTTGCTCAAATCCTGTAAGCCGGTAGATGGGCATTGGCAAGGTGGCGAAGGAAGCTGGGGTGTCGGTGGCTACAGTATCGCGCGTCCTCAACTACACTGGGCATCTCGGCATCTCAAGGAAGAGACGTACCGGAAGGTCATCGCCGCTATTTGGCGCCTAAACTACGTGCCCAACGGCGTTGCCCGCAGCATGGTAAAGGGGAACACGCGCCGATAACATCGTCTTCGCCCGCCTGGCGAAGCCGCCGCTTACCACGGTGGAGCAGCCTTCCTACCTCATCGGCGTCACCACCTAAGAGGTGGCCATGGAGCGCATCGCCTGGCGCGAGCTGCCGGTACAGAAAAAGCTTTTCAAGCCCACCTTGGTCGTGCGGGCATCATCGCAAGGAGAGGGGTAGATAGCGTGAGCATTGTTGTGGTCGGGAGCCTGAATATGGACCTTACGGTCTCCGTCCGCGAGAGACCCCGTACGGGGGAGACCGTGCTCGCCTCGGACGTGCGCTATGCCGGGGGCGGCAAAGGGGCCAACCAGGCCATTGCCGCCGCCCGCCTGGGCGCAGGCGTGGACATGGTGGGGAAAGTGGGTGACGACCCCTTCGGTGCCACCTTGATCCGAAACTTGGGGGCGGATGGCGTGGGCACGGCGGGCGTAAAGGTGGAGCCGGGGGTTTCTTCAGGAGTGGCCTTCATTACTATTGATGCGGCCGGGGAGAACCAGATTATCGTTTCTCCCGGGGCCAACGCCCGACTTACGCCAGAGGACGTCCGCGCCCATGCCGAGCTTATCTCAGGAGCCAGGGTTCTTTTACTCCAGCTGGAAATTCCCCTGGCCACGGTTCAGGCGGCGGCGGAACTGGCCCATAAGCACGGGGTAACGGTCATCCTCGATCCCGCCCCGGCCCAGCCCTTGCCGGAAGAGCTTTTACGCCTGGTAGATTTCCTTACGCCGAACGAGCACGAGGCGGCTGGGCTGAGTGGGCAGCCCATAACAGACCTAAAAAGCGCCAGGCTCGCAGCGGCAAAACTTTTGAGCCGGGGCCCGCGCCATGTTCTTCTCAAGCTCGGCGAACGCGGCGTGATTTACGCTAGCGGCAACCGGTTTGAACACCTGCCGGCCTTTCCCGTACAGGCGGTGGACACTACCGCCGCCGGCGACGCCTTCGGTGCAGCTTTTGCCGTAGCCTGGTTAGAAGAAGGCGATATCTACCGTGCTTTGACCTTTGCCAACGCGGTGGGGGCGCTTGCGGTTACCAGACCGGGAGCGCAGCCCTCCTTACCCTACCGAAAGGAGGTGGAGATGTTCCTTGCGGCCAGGCAGGGGTGAAGCGGCCGGCGCGCAGGGGAAAGCAGAAAAAGCCGGTCGCCCATGGTCATGGATGCTGCTCCGCCGGACGACATCCCAGTCACTCTGGCGGCCTTATGTGTCGCGGTGGCCTTTACCGGCGGGGTATTCAACGCAGATAGAAGTGAAGCTGCACACTTGGGCTTCCCTTCTCAGTTCATGCTGATGATTGCCTATCTGGTTACGGTGGCCGTGCTGGTCGTCGTCTCGCGCTGGGCCGCCCTGCCGCGCCGCCTGAAACTACCGAGCGTTACCGAGGAGGCGAGACAATGAAACGGAAAATCATCCTGGACATCGATCCCGGCCACGACGACGCCGTGGCCCTCCTCATCGCCGCGGCGAGCCCCGAACTCGAACTCGTCGGCATCACCACCGTGGCGGGCAACCAAACCCTGGAGAAGACCACGCTGAATGCCAGGCGTGTGGCCACCGTGGCCGGCATTAAAGTTCCCATCTACGCCGGGCTGGCCCGGCCGCTCGTGCGCGATCAGGTTATCGCTCCCAACATTCACGGCGAATCGGGGCTGGACGGACCCGACTTGCCGGCGCCTGAAGTGCCCGTTGAGAAAGAGCATGCCGTAGACTTCATCATCCGGACGCTGGACGAGTCGGACGGCGACATCACCTTGGTGCCGACGGGTCCTCTTACCAACATTGCGGCCGTCTTCATCCGCCGGCCCGACCTCGCCCGGCGGGTTAAAGAGATCGTCCTCATGGGCGGCGCCTACGGCCTGGGGAACGTCACGCCCGCGGCCGAGTTCAATATCTACGCCGACCCGGAGGCGGCCCACGTGGTCTTTACCGCCGGAGCGCCCATCACCATGGTGGGCCTTGACCTTACGCACCAGGCTACGGCCACGCCGGACGTTTTGGAGCGCCTCCGCGGCCTGAGGACGCGCGTGGGGGACCTGGTAGCGGAGCTTCTCACTTTCTTTGGTTCTACCTACCACAAGGTCTACGGCATGGAGGCGCCGCCGGTGCACGATCCCTGCACGGTGGCCAAGCTGATCGATCCGGATGTGTTCACCACGCGGCCGGCCTACGTCGCGGTGGATACCAAGAGCGACCTCAACTACGGCCGCACCGTCTGCGACTTTTACGGCCTCACCGGCCATGCGCCCAACGCCCAGGTGGCCATGAAACTCGACCGCGACCGCTTCTGGGACATCGTCCTTACCGCCCTCGCCCGCTACCGCTGAAGGAGGGCGAAGAGAATGCCGGATGCCTGGCAGCGCGTAAGCGAGGTTTTAAGAGAGCAGGAAGAAGAGGCGGTGCGCTTTCTGCAACAGCTCGTGCAGGCGGATACGCAGGTATTAGGGCACGGAATCACGGGCGGACGGGAGGCGGCGGGGCAGGAGCTCATTCGGGCGCGCCTGGAGCGCCTCGGCGCTCTGCCCGACGTATTCGAGCCGGAGGAAGATCGCCTGCAGCGCTACGGCCTGGGAAATGAGGGGCATAACTACGCCGGGCGGCCAAACGTGGTGGCCCGCTTCCCCGGAGTAGGCGGCGGGCGGTCAATCATCCTCAACGGGCACGTGGATACCATGCCGCCCGGCGACCCGGCCGCCTGGCCCTACCCGCCCTGGAGTGGCGTGGTGGAGCGCGGGCGGCTGTACGGCCTCGGTGCGGCCGACATGAAGGCCGGGCTCGCCGGGCTGCTCCTCGCCGCGGAAGCGGTGCGGCGCGCCGGAGTGCGCCTTAAAGGCGACTTGATTTTTGAAAGCGTTGTAGATGAAGAGGGCGGCGGGAATGGGACGCTGGCCTGCCTGGACCGCGGTTACCGTGCCGACGGGGCCGTCATCGCCGAGCCTACGCACCTGGAAGTGCAGCCGGCGCACATGGGCTTCATCTTTTACGCGGTGAGAGTAGAAGGAAAGCCCCTCCATTCCAGCCGCAAGTGGGCAGGCGTAAGCGCCGTCGAAAAGGCCATAAAGCTGATCCAGGCCCTAAATGAGCTGGAGCACCGCTGGCTCCTTACCCGGCGTCACCCGCTGCTTCCCGGCCCGAGCATCAACGTGGGTGAGATCCACGGCGGCGAGGCCGGGTCTACCGTGCCGGGGTGGTGCGAGTTCAAACTCTGCCTCCACTACCTCCCGGACGGGCCGGAGGCCGGACGCCGTACGGAACGGGAGGTGCTGGCGGCGCTTGAAGATTGTGCCCGGGGTGACCCCTGGCTGCGCGAGCACCCGCCCAAGATTGAAAAATATCAGGAGGGGAGCCCCTTCGAGGTGCCGGTGGATCATCCCTTGGTACAAACAACAGCCCGTGCCGTAGAAGCTGAAAACGGCGCACCTGTGCGCGTGAGCGGGAAGCCTGCCGGCTGCGATGCCAGGTACTTTACCGCCCTGGCCCGGATTCCCTGCGTGATCCTCGGGCCGGGCGAGCCGGAACAGGCGCACAGCGTCGGGGAGTCTGTGGACGTGCAGGAGTATCTGACGTTCATCCGTATTGCAGCGCGCCTCATCCTGGACTGGTGCGGTGTGGCGGAGTAGAGGAAGAGCATCAAAAAGAAGAGGAGGCAGGGGACGTGCGCGTCCTTTTGGCGGGTGAGTCCTGGGTTACCCACATGATCCACGTTAAGGGTTTCGACAGCTTCACCACGTCTAAATACGAAGAAGGAGCCGTTCTGGCTCCTTGCGGCGCTGCGTGCGGCCGGGATAGAGGTGGATTACCAGCCCAGCCACGTGGCGCAGGATCGTTTTCCCTTCTCCGTGGGCGAGCTTAAGCGCTATGGGGCAGTAATTTTGAGCGACATCGGTTCCAACACCTTGCTTCTGCACAATGATACCTTCAGCAGGTCGGCCGTCCTCCCCAACCGCTTGGAGGCCCTGCGGCAGTATGTCGAAGAGGGCGGCGGGCTCGTCATGATCGGGGGCTATATGTCTTTTTCGGGGATCGACGGGAAAGCCCGCTACGGGGAGACGCCTCTCAAAGCCGCCCTGCCGGTGGAGTGCCTGCCCGGCGACGACCGGCGCGAGGTGCCGGAGGGCATAACGCCGCGGGTGATTTCGCCGGAACAACCGGTACTGGCCGGCGTGCCGGAGACATGGCCGCACTTTTTGGGGTACAACCGCTTCCGGGCTAAGGAGGGGGCGAAGGTGCTCCTAGCCGCCGGAGAAGACCACTTTTTGGTGGTCGGGACGTACGGCCGCGGCCGCAGCCTGGCTTTCGTCAGCGACTGTGCGCCCCACTGGGGCCCACCCGAGTTCTTGAGCTGGCCCCGCTACAATCGGTTCTGGGCCAACGCCGTGCGCTGGGTGGGAGGAGAATAGAGTACGACGCCCGAGGCCGAGCGAAAGGCCCGGGCGTTTCTAACTTTGCCGCCCTAGGACCGGTCGCGCAGACGCCGCAGCCTTGGTATGAAGCGGGCGGCCAGAAGGCGGAAAATCTGGCGGCGGGCCGCGATGAGCGTGCCTACGGCAAAGGCGAGCGCCGCCAGGGTCCCGAGAAAGGCCCAGAGAAAGCTCATCATGCTCTTAGCCTCCGTTAAGGAAATTTTAAGAAAAGTGTCCCCTCGCTTACACGAGCCAGCCGAGGAACCAGCCTGTAAGGAGGGCAAGGGCCATCATTGTAATTTCGGCACGAGTTGTGGCCGAAACGTCATGCGGCCTGGATGCGAGGGCGATGAGGCAGCTTGCGGAAGCCGGGACAACGGCTGGCGCGAAGCTTGCTCCCCAATATGCCGCCGCGCCGAGCGCGAAGGCCACGGCGGCCCCGGCGTAAAGCGCCGGGACGAAGCGGGCCGCCGGCAGTCCCCAGCGCAGGCTTACCCAAGCTGCCGTCGTAAGCTTACGCGGGGTGGCCTTAAGGTCCGCGCCGATGTCGGCCAGGTGGTGTTCGGCCAGCCAGGCCTGGCATAAAAGACCGTATATAAAGGCGGCGCCTCCACTCCTTGGGGTAACGGCGCCGGTGAGAACCCAATATGCCCCCAGCGTGGTGGCGAGAAGGGCCGGGAAAGCCCCCAACCACTCGCCGAGGAAGGGCCGGTAGGCCAGGGCCAAAGGTGGAAGCGAGTACGCGAGGGGGGCCCAGAGCCCGATGGCCAGCGGCACGAGGACGCCCGGACCCAGGCGGAAGAAGAGGACTGTGGCGAGGACGAGGGCCATAAAAAGAGCCTTTGCGCTTATCCGTGCCAGCTCTTTTTGCCCCAAAAGGCCGCGCGGGATGACGCGCGAGCCGCCCGAAAGGAGCCTCGGGCTGAGGCGGTCCGTGCCGCTTGCCCAGTCGGCGCAGTCGTTTACGGCGTGAGACACTACGCCGTGAAGGAGGAGAACGACCAAAGCCAGAAGCCCCAGGTTCGTCCAAGCGCCGGGGAGGCGCACCGTATCTCTGGCGAGCCCGGCGGCCAGGAAGATGCCGCCTCCGCTCCAGGCCAAGATCGCCGGCCAGCGCATTAAAAGGCCTAGGCCGAGGAGGCTTTTCCACACCGATCCCTTCACTTTTCCCGCCGCTCCAAGGACCATACCAGCCTTTCGAGTTCGGTGCGGGCGGGCCCGGGGGGTAGGACGGTGAGCTCGGCCAGGGCGCGCCGTAAGAATTCGTTCGCCCGCGCGCGGGCGTAGGCAATGCCCCCTGCTTTTTCCACCTCGGCGCGGACCGCTTCAAGTTCTCCGGGGCCGAGGGGGCCGCCGGCGAGGAGCGACCTTATGCGTGCGGCCCGGCGGCCGCATTTTAGCGCATAGATGAGGGGAAGGGTGATCACTCCCTCGGCCAGGTCGCCCCCGCGCGGCTTGCCGAGAAGAAGCGGGTCGCCCACGTAGTCCAGGATGTCGTCCTGAAGTTGAAAGGCACACCCGAGATACCGGCCGAAACGCTGGAACAACCTTCTTTCCTTTTGCCCCGCTCCCGCTGTCAGGGCGCCAAGTTCGCAGGCGGCGGCCAGGAAGGCGGCGGTCTTCTTGGCGATAATGCGCAAATACTCGGCCTCGCTTAGGCTTAGATCAAAGCGATGGCGCGCCTGCTCGAGCTCGCCTTCCACCATCCTGGAGATGGCGGTCGAAAGGAGCGCCAGGGCGCGGGGACCGCTGGGCGCGGCCGCCTGTAAGAACTGGCTGAAGAAAAAATCCCCGACGAGCACTGCCGCCCGCTCACCGTGCGCGGCATTCAGGCTGGGCCGCGAGCGGCGCACGGTGGCGCCGTCGATAACGTCGTCGTGAACGAGCGTTGCCAGGTGCAGGAGTTCCAGGGCGGCGGCCAGGCGGTAGGCGTAAGGTGGTGGGGCAAAGGGGGCCAAGGCGCGAAAAGACAGGAGAAAAAGCCGTGGGCGCAGGCGTTTGCCCCCGGCAAAGGCCAGTTCACTTCCGAGCGAGGCGGCTTCCCGGCTGCCGGCCGACTTTATGGCCCGGCGCAGAAATGCTTCCACGTGTTCGAGGTCTTGGGTGCCCGGCGCGTCCTCGGGGCCGGGTGAAAGCGGCGGGGCCGGGCCCGAGGCTAAAACGGGTGCCGTCACGCATTCACCTCCAATCCCTGGTGCAGAAAACGCGGAGCGCTCCTTCTCCTGGCCCCGCGTGGTGATCTACTGCAAGTCGCTTTGAATACTCTTAAAATAACTCTGCGCTTCGCTGAGCGCTTCCCGCGTGACCGGGCGGGTAAGGTACCAGCCGCGCTTGTCTAAAGTCCCGAAAACGGACGATTGGAGCTGATGTTCTTCCGTGAGAATGCTGATGAGGTCGCTCCGCAGTAAGTTGTGGGCAGTTTCATTGACCGCCGCGTTGTAGGTTTCCGTCAGGTGTTTCTCGAGTACCAGGCAGTCCTGCATGATGTCCCGTTCCGAAAGGTTCTGGTTCTCGGCCACGACCGTCCCTCCTTAAGGGCTTATTTCCTGGCTTAGAAGGTGCCGCATCAGGGTATTGTAGTGCCCCTCGTGCTGTTCACGCAGGGAACTAATCACCTTTTTGAGCTCCGGGTCCGTTACCTGCCCCTCGTAAGAACGCATCTTTTTCACGGCCAGCTCTTCCAGGGAAAGCTGTTCCTGCAGGCACTGCAGCTCCCGGTCGGTGAAAACCTCCAGGGCGCGCCCACGAGTTTGCGCCATGCTCCTATCCCCCTCTCTTACCCCATTCTTGCCTAACTAGTATGTTCCCCGGTCGCTCAGGCTATGCAGGAGAGCGTTCTCGGTGCCTAGAGTTTAGCCGGGCGGAGGGAAGAATCTTCCAGGGCCTCTCGGGCCGGCCGAGCTAGCGGCTTTGGCGGCGCAGCTTTTGTAAGGAATGCTCCGCGTTTATTAATCGCACTGTAAAGGACTTGCAACATTTCCTTAACAATCTCCTGCTATATTCTAAACAAGCTATCCTATACCCCCCTTCTTATCATAGACCTGGGCTCCCTACGGAGCCCGCCTTTTTTTCGCCCACTCTGAAGAACGGTACCTGCCACTGTTGTTTGGCAGTAACTGAGGCCGAGGGCCATCGCCCGCACGGCGCATTACGTACCGCCATTGAAAAGAACGAAGGCGAGCGAGGGAAAGCGAAGGCTGACTCCCGCCCGAAGGGCCGAGCCCAGCCTGAGCCCCGAGCGAGCCGAGTTCGTTCGTCGGGAGGTCTCGGCGCCGAAGGGGGATGCCCGAGCGCCGAAGTTTTTCGCAGGCCTACCCGCAGGGTGCCGGGTGAACGCCCGGGCGTTTACGTAAACTTAACACCCCTTTTAGGGGATCTTAACAAGGAATTTCTACAATTAAAGGTGGGAGAAGCCAACTGGCCTTTGGAAAGGAGGAAGAAGCATGGGTTTTGAAGCTGACCTGCATACCCACACTGTGGCCAGCCGGCACGCCTACAGCACAATTAAGGAGATGGCTGAGGCCGCGGCGGCGAAGGGCATCAAGCTCTTGGGCATGACCGACCACGGTATCAACATGCCGGGCGGGCCGCACGAGTACCACTTTGGCAACCTGACGGCCATACCGCCTAGCCTCTGCGGCGTGGAGATCCTGCGCGGCGTGGAGGCCAACATCATCGATAGCCGAGGTACCCTGGATATGCCGGAGTACCTCCTGGAGCGGCTGGATCTGGTGCTGGCGGGCTTTCACGTAGGCACCGGTTACGACGGGGGGTCCGTCGAGGAGAACACTCAGGCCATGATCGCCGCGCTGTACAATCCTTACGTGCACGCCATTGTGCATCCGGGGAACCCGCACTTCCCGGTGGACATCGAGCGGGTGGTACTGGCGGCCAAGGCCGTAGGCAAGGCGCTTGAGATCAACAACAGCTCGTTTTCCGTCAGCCGTTCCGGTAGCAGACCGCGCTGCGAGCTATTTGCCCGCTATATCCACCGCTACAAGGTACCGGTCATCGTCTCCAGCGACGCCCACATCTACACGGCCGTGGGCAACTTCGACCAGGCCCTGGAAGTAGCACACGCGGCTGGGATCCGCGACGAAGAGATCCTCAACTACTCGGCGGAGCGGGTCAAGAGTTACCTCGCCGAACTCAAACGGCGCCAGCGACTTTTAAGCCAGCGTACCTGCCCTGTTTCCTAAGGGTGGCGCTGGCTTTTGCTTTCGCGGGTTAAAAGAGGGTGGAAGAGAGATGGCTCGCATTCTGGTAGTGGACGATGAGCCCCATGTGGTGGAACTCGTGCGCTTTAACCTGGAAAAGGAAGGCTTTCGGGTGCTGGCGGCCGGTGATGGGCCGGCCGCTCTGGAGGTAGCGCGGCGCGAGGTGCCGGATCTCATCGTTCTCGACCTCATGCTACCGGGCTTAAGCGGCCTGGAGGTGTTCAGGCTTCTTAAAGGAGAGAAAAAGACCCGGGCCATTCCGGTAATCATGCTTACCGCCCGAGCGAGCGAGGCTGACCGGGTACTGGGGCTCGAGCTCGGCGCCGACGATTACATAGTAAAGCCCTTCAGCCCGCGGGAACTTATTGCTCGCATCCGGGCACGCTTGCGCCGCCTTCCCGCGAAAAACGAAGCGCCGGTTTTACGGAGCGGCTACCTGGAGCTTTATCCGGACCGGTACGAGGTGCTCCTGGCCGGCGAACGCAAGGCCCTCACTCCCAAGGAATTCTCCCTGCTCGAGACCTTCCTCCGGAACCCGGGCAAGGTGCTACGGCGCGAGTTCCTCCTGGAGCACGTCTGGGGTTACGAATATGCGGCCGATACACGTACGGTAGATGTGCACGTGCGCTACCTGCGGCAGAAAATCGAGGCCGACCCGGCCCATCCGGTGCTTATCGAGACAGTGCGCGGTGTGGGCTACCGTTTCCGGCCTCCGGTAGAATAGGCGGGGAGGGCTTCGTATCACCACTTGTCGACGTAATTCTAACATATGGTTAACAGTCCCATAATTGTCATTTAACACTGTCACCGTATAATTACTCTCAGAAAATGGGGCTTGGCCCCAAGGGAGGGTACAGTTTATGGGGATTCAAAGGATGCGCTGGTTGACCGTGCTGCTTGCAGTGGCTCTCGTGCTCGGGCTCCTCGCGGGTTGCGCGCCGAAGAAGCCCGCCGAGCCTGCCAAGCCGGCTGAGCCACAGCAGCCAGCCCAGCCCCAGCAGCCGCAGGGTCTCTCCGGTTCTATCCAGATTGCCGGGTCAACTTCCGTTCAGCCGCTTTCCGAGGAACTAGCCAAGGCTTTCATGACCAAGAACCCGGGCGTAACCATCAACGTGGCGGGCGGTGGTTCTGGCGCTGGCATCAAGGCAGCGCAGAACGGCACGGCGGACATCGGTGCTTCTTCCCGCGCCCTTAAGCCTGAGGAAAAAGGTACGGTGGTAGAGCACCAGATCGCGATCGATGGCATCGCCGTGGTGGTGCATCCCAGCAACAAGGTCGATGGTCTTACCCTGGCCCAGGTAAAAGACATCTTCACCGGCAAGATCACCAACTGGAAACAGGTCGGCGGCAAAGACGCTCCTATCACCGTGTTCCGGCGTGAAGACGGTTCGGGGACGCTGGGAGCCTTCACGGAACTTGTGCTGGGCGAGGGCGCCAAGATCACTGATAAGGCCCTGCAGCAGAACTCCAACGGTGCCATGCGCACGGCGGTAGCCGGAGATCCCAACGCCATCGGCTTCCTTTCCTTCGGTTACCTGAATAACGAGGTGAAAGCCGTTAAAATCGAGGGCGTCGAGGCCAACGTGGACAACGTTAAGGCCGGCAAGTACAAGCTCTCTCGTCCCTTCCTGTACCTCACCCAGAAGCAGCCGGAGGGTGTGGTAAAGGCCTACATCGACTTCGTGCTCAGCCCGGAAGGACAGCAGATCGTAGGCAAAGAGTACATCACTGTTAAGTAATTGAGTTCTTTATTCGGTTACCTGCCTGCCTTACCTCCTTTGGGGTGGCCATGCCACCCCCAGCCTTTTATTTTCCAGCGGCGAGGGGGGTATGTATGCGTAGAGCCGTTTTTGAGCGCGGGAGCGAGGTTGCCCTCTTCCTCGCGGCGCTTATCGCCGTGGTGATCATCGTGCTTATCGGAACCTTTATCTTAATTGAGGGCCTCCCGGCCTTTGAGCGGACGGGGCTGCTGAACTTTCTCTTGGGGCACGAATGGCGGCCGCTTCAGGGCGTTTTTGGCATCTTCCCGATGATTGTGGGTAGCATCGCCGTAACGGCGGTGGCCCTGGCGGTTGGGGTACCACTTGGTTTGGCAACGGCCATCTTCTTGGCCGAGATAGCACCGCCGCGTGCCGAGCGCTTAGTTCGGCCGGCAGTGGAGCTCTTGGCCGGTATCCCTTCGGTAGTGTACGGTCTTTTCGGCATGACCATGCTGGTCCCGATTATCCGGGCGCTGGCGCAGACCTGGCTGGGAGCATCGCTTGACCCGCAATTCCGGGCCGGCTACAGTGTGCTGGCTGCCGGGCTGGTGCTGGGCATCATGATCCTACCGACCATCATCAACATCGCCGAGGACGTACTGCGCGCGCAGCCCTTAGAGTATAAGGAAGGTTCCCTGGCGTTAGGGGCCACGCATTGGCAAACCATCGCCTGCGTGCTTCTGCCCGCGGCCCGGCCCGGAATCGTGGCCGCCATAGTCCTGGCGATGGGGCGGGCCATTGGTGAAACCATGGCGGTCATCATGGTGGCGGGTAACACACCAGTTCTACCTCAATCGCTCTTTTCTCCTGTACGCACCCTCACCAGCAACATTGCCCTGGAGATGCCGTATGCCGGCCCTGGAGCACATAGTCAGGCCCTGTACGCCACCGGGGTGGTGCTCTTCGGCCTGACCATGGTCGTAAACCTGGCGGCGCTTCTGGTTAGTCGAAGGCGGGTGAAACGCGGGTGAGCCAGCAACAAGCCCAGAAGCTAGCTTTTACCCTGCTCTGGGGCGCAGCCAGCCTGACGGTGCTTATTCTCACGGTAATCCTGGGTTACATCCTTGTTCAAGGGCTGCCCCAGGTCAGCTGGGAGTTTCTCACGAAAGAACCAACCGAGATGGGGCGGAGTGGGGGGATTTTTAGCTCTATCGTCGGCACGCTGTATTTTGTGGCCGCGAGCCTAATTCTGGCTGCTCCCCTAGGTATCGGAGCCGGAATTTACCTGGCGGAGTATACGCATGACGGGTGGTTTACCAGCTTGGTTCGTTTCGGCATCGACGCGCTGGCCGCCGTGCCTTCGATTGTGTTCGGTCTCTTTGGGTATGCCTTGTTTGTCGTTGCCTTAAAACCGGTCACCCACGGCTGGTCCATCCTCTCTGGAGCGTTCAC
This sequence comes from Bacillota bacterium, assembly GCA_030154105.1. GTDB lineage: Bacteria > Bacillota > DTU030 > DUMP01 > DUMP01 > DUMP01. Next base: position 19,654 of record JASKKP010000023.1, on the reverse strand, counting down.
TGCTGCGTGCATGGTGCTACCTACCCTCATCCGCACTTCTGAAGAAGCACTACGGGCGGTGCCGCAGGAGTACCGTGAAGGCAGCCTGGCTCTGGGGGCGACGCGCTGGCAGACCGTGGTACGGGTGGTGCTTCCTGCTGCCGCCCCCGGGATACTCACCGGGGTGATCTTAAGCATTGGCCGGGTGGTGGGGGAGACGGCAGCGCTGCTCCTTACGTTAGGCGGGTCACTCCGCCTACCGCGCAGCATCTTTGAACCGGCCCGTACCATGGCCATTCACCTATACCTGGTGGCGATGGAGGTGGGGGCCATGGACATGGCCTTTGGAACGGCAGCGGTACTCGTAATAACTGTTCTAGGTGTAAACCTCCTGACTACCTGGCTTACCCGCCGCCACATAATGCGGCTTCTGCGCTAGGTGCTCAGGGGTATGGTCCCCGCTTCTAACAAAGAATTAAGCTTGGCTTAATACTCTCCTAAAATCAAGCGTGTACAATGAAGGCAAAACGCCTTAGGAGGGATTGCCGTGAGGTTCTCGGCGAAGAGAAGTGTCGGCTTACTGGTGATACTGCTGACAGTTGTTTCTTTGACCCTGACCGCTGTTTTACCCGCTGTCCAGGCAGCTACGCCCTCCGCGCCAGCCAAAAATGTGATCTTGCTCATCGGTGACGGCATGGGTTATGGACACATGACTTTAGGCCGTATTGTCAAGGGCGGCGCGCTAACGATGGACAGCTTCACGTATAACGGAACCGTTTCCACTTATCCCAACGACCCGGTGGAAAAATGGGTGACTGACTCGGCTGCCGCCGCTACGGCCATCGCCACCGGTGTGAAAACATACAATGCCGCCATCAGTGTGGATGTCAACAAACAACCGGTGAAGACAATTTTAGAAACCGCCCAGGAAAAAGGGAAAGCTACGGGACTTGTGACCACCACCCGTATCACCCATGCCACGCCGGCCGCCTTCGCCGCCCATAACGCGGATCGGGATGCGGAAAATGAAATCGCGGTCGATATGCTGAACCATAAGGTTAACGTCCTCTTTGGCGGCGGGAAGCGGCACTTCCTGCCGAAAGACCTAGGTGGCAAGCGCGAAGACGGCAAAAACCTTATCGAAGAAGCCAAGAAAATGGGCTATAAGTTCATCGAAACGAAAGAGGATTTACAGAAGGTCTCCGGCGATAAAGTTCTTGGGCTGTTCAAAAGCAGTCATCTCAGCTATGAGATTGACCGGGATCCGGCTAAAGAACCGAGCCTTGCGGAGATGACAAAAAAAGCCATCGAGCTGTTAAGCAAGGACAAAGACGGTTTCTTCCTGATGGTAGAAGGTGGCCGCATTGACCATGCCTCCCACGGCCATGACACTGCCACCGTCGCCAAAGATGTCCTTGCCTTTGACGAAGCGGTAAAAGTAGCCTTAGATTACGCCAAAAACCGCAAGGACACCCTAGTGATCGTCACGGCTGACCACGAAACCGGTGGCCTCTCCATCGGCGGCTACGGCGAATACAACTTCAATCCTGCAGCTTTTAAGGGGCAAAAGAACTCTTTCGAAGATGTCATTGCCGCTAAACTGACCGCGGATAATTACAAAGACATCTTCGCGGAGTACGTCGGCATTAATGACCTCACCCTTGACGAACGCATTACCCTGCTAAGTGCCTTCAAAGTGAAAGAGACCAACCCCTACGCCGCAGCTAATGCCGCCGCGGACATTGTAAGCCGCCGGGCTTACGCCGGCTGGACCTCTGGCGGCCATACCGGAAATGACGTACCGGTCATGGCTTATGGTCCGTACGCTGAAGAGTTCGCAAAGCATTTGGATAACACCGATCTCAATAAGTTGATGTATAAGGCCTACGGCTTCCAGAAATAGAAGCTTGTCTCCCTTTGGTAATACAAAACCAGGGCCCAACCAAAAAGCGGCACCCGTGCCTCGAAGGCAGGGGTGCTGTTGTTACTCAAAAAAGTTTTTACGTGTGCATAATGATTGTAAGGCGGGACAAAATAATGAACGAAGGGTCTGTAGTGGCTGAGCCCAGACTGCTGCAGGGCGGGTTCGCTCTGCAGTGGTCGGCCAAAGGTTAACGCCGGGCAAAGGGCCCGGCGTTAGCCGGCGGGCAGACTGGCCGGTGTTCCCTAAGGCTCTCCGGCAGTCCGAAGGATTGCCGCAGGGTCAAAGGGGATGCCTGCCGGTCGAGCTAAGATCCGGCGAAGTGCCGCATGTTTTTTCACCTGTAGTGGAAAGGCTCGAGGTTCAGGGTTCCTCGAGAGAGGAATCTGAGCTTCTCAGGTATTTCGCCGGGTCGAGCACAGGTTGTTACAGGTTCTGTAATGGTCCTCGGTAGTCGAAAGGCTGCCTTGGGCTATGTAGGGATCTGTAACAGCTGCAGCGTAGGTCACTACAGGCTCTTCTTTTGCTGCCCTTGACGGTGCGGTTGGGGGTTTGCCTCTTTCCCTAGAGCATGTAGCTATTTATTAGAATTCTCTTAAGCAAGATTTGGCCTTTTGCTCATTTTGAGCAGGGTTTCATCCCTTCAGTGTCGAAAGAAGGTACCGCGAGGGTTTTGAGGCGCTGGAGGGTTGCGGATGAATATAAATCAGCTACGCACGCTGGTTGCTCTGGCGGAATGCAAGAGTTTCTCGCTGGCTGCGGAAAAACTCTTCCTTACCCAGCCGGCCGTAAGTTTCCAGATCCACTCCTTGGAAGAGCATTTCGGTGCCCGCCTAGTGGACCGCTCTGGAAAGAGGGCCGAGCTTACCGAAGAAGGCCGTCTGGTCTGGGAATTTGCGCGCCAGGTGCTGAAACTCCTTGCGGAAACGGAGTACAAGGTAAGCCAGCTTTCCCAGCACGTGCGCGGCCGCCTGTTGGTAGGGGCGAGCACCATCCCCGGCGAATACATTCTTCCTCACCTCATCGGCGCGTTCAAAGAAAAATTCCCTGAGGTGCAGGTCAGCCTGGAAATCGGTGACTCGGAGGAGATCAGGAAAAAAGTTCTCGAGCAGCGCTTGGACCTGGGAATCGTTGGGGCTATTGCCCCGCAGGGTCAACTTGTGGCTACCAAGGTTATGGAGGATGAGCTAATCGTCATTGTGCCGCCGGGCCATGCCTGGCCTTCTCGCGCCCGCGTTGCTCCTTCCAGCCTTCTGGCGGAGAACTTCATCTTACGGGAAAAAGGATCAGGGACGCGGGAGGTTTTGGCGCAGCGTCTAAAGGAAATCGGGATTGACCTCGCGGACCTTAAGGTCGTTATGGAACTTGGGAGCACGGAGGCCATCCTTACGGCGGTAGAGGCCGGCCTGGGTATTTCGGTGGTCTCCCGCTGGGCCGCCGATAGGGCCTTGGCTTTAGGGCAGGTGCGCCAAGTCTATGTAGAGGGATTAAACCTTAAGCGCGATCTTTTCCTGGTAAGACATAAACAGTCCCTTCCTAATAGGGCTTTAGAGGAATTCCAGAACTTTCTAACCACCTTTAACGCCAAGAGCCTGCGGCATGCTGCCGGCTGAGGAGGTGGAAGTGATGACGAAAGAGCAGCGACTTACAGCGCTCACAGCTGCTTCTGGCTGAGGGGCAAAACTGGGTCCGGCGACCCTCTCGCAGGTCCTGCGAGATTTACCGTTGCTGCACGACCCCCGCCTTTTGGTGGGGCATAGTACCGGTGACGACGCGGCCGTTTATCAACTGGCACCCGATCTCGTCCTTGTTCAGACGGTAGACTTTTTTACCCCCGTGGTTGACGACCCCTTCCTCTTCGGTCAAATCGCAGCTGCCAACGCCCTGAGCGACATCTACGCCATGGGCGCTCGTCCGCTCCTAGCCCTCAATATTGTGGGTTTCCCCTCTTGCCTCGGTGAAAGTGTGCTGCACGAAATTCTGCGCGGCGGGGCAGAAAAGGTAAAGGAGGCCGGCGCGCTCCTGGCCGGCGGGCACAGCATCGCCGACGAGGAGCCTAAGTACGGCCTGGCTGTGACTGGTACTGCTCGGCCGGAGGAAATTTGGAGCAATGCCGGTGCCAGCCCGGGCGACGAGCTTATCCTCACCAAGCCGCTTGGAACCGGAGTGTTCCTTACGGCTTACAAGGTGGACCTGGCGCCGTCTACAGAGTTCGGCCGGGTTTGCCACAGCATGGCGAGCCTCAACGCAGCGGCCGCGGCAGCCGCCCGAAAGATAGGAGTTTCTGCCTGTACCGACATTACCGGATTCGGTCTTTTGGGACATGCTTATGAGATGGCGGCGGCGAGCGGTGTGGACATCACCTTTTTTCTTTCCGCCATACCCTTTTTCCCTGGTGCGCGGGACCTGGCGCGCCAGGGCCTCGTGCCGGCTGGTACCTACCGGAATCGCGAGTACTTGGCGGGGAAGGTGGAGCTTCCGCCGGGGGTGGAAGATGAGGTTTCCGATCTCCTCTTCGACCCGCAAACCAGCGGCGGCCTCCTTTTCGCCGTTTCGGCGGACCGGAGCCCCCTCCTTCTAACGGAGCTTAAGCGAAGGGGCATTCCGGCTGCGCGCATCGGGCGGGTCGAACCAGCACGGGGTTTAGAGCCGCGACTTTTTGTGGAATGCTGACCTTACCCGCGGGCACTTTGCGACCTTCCGGCGCTCAGCCAAGGGCGCAAAGTGCGCGAAAAACGTGCCGGTTTATTACCTTCTGCCCGGAAAGGAGAAAGCGCGATGGAGGAAAAACGCGTGGACGCACGGGGGAAGGCCTGCCCCCTGCCGGTAATCGAAACCAAGAAGGCCATTGAGTCCCTCACCTCTGGAAGGGTGGTAACCATCGTGGACAACGCTGTGGCCCGGGATAACGTGCTCAAGCTGGCGCGCAGCCTCAACCTGCCTGTGGATGTGGTTACGGAAGGCCACAACTTCATCCTTACCATCACCAAAGAAGGAGCCCGCCTTGATTCCGCTCCTGAAGCGGAAACGGCGCCGGTGGCCGTGGCCGAGCGTTCCGGGCGCGGAACGGTGATCTTGGTCTTGACCGATGCCATCGGGCGACCGGTTGAAGAGCTTGGGCGTGTGCTGACAAAGTCCTTTTTTTACGCGCTTACCGAAAGCACCCCGGCCCCGGCGGCGGTCATTTTTCTCAACGGCGGCGTGCGCCTGACGACGGCTGGATCGGAGGTCATTTCCAGCCTTAAGACGCTCGAGAAGCAAGGGGTAGAAATCCTTTCCTGCGGCACCTGCCTGGATTACCTCAACCTTAAGGACAAACTCGAGGTGGGCAGCGTCTCCAATATGTTTACCATTGTCGAGAAGCTGCTTACGGCCGAGAAGGTAATCACCATATCCTAGGCAGATGATGAGCCAAAACTAAGTTCAAGCCGGCGGCCTCAATAATAAGGTTTGGGGGGCCGATTTCGGCAATGGGCGCCGGGCTACGCAGGAGCGACACCGAAAGAACACGGAGGTTTCGAGGTGAACGCCATGTTTTGGGACCCTGTTGTCACCCCCGAGCGTCTCAGCACGCTATTCCTGGCTGCCGGAAGAGTCCTCTTCGTCGTTTTGGTGGTGCTCGTGGGGCTTGCCCTGGCTCTCAGAGCGGGTCGACTCCTCATTGCCCGAGCCCTGCGGCCGCCGGAGGGGAAAAAACACCCGCTCGATCCGCGCCGCGCCCAGACCCTTCAGGCTTTGCTCAACAGCCTCCTCCGGTATAGCCTGTACTTTGTGGCCTTACTGATAATCTTGGACGCGGTGGGAGTCCCTACCACCTCTATCCTGGCCAGCGCCGGTCTAGCCGGCCTGGCCGTCGGTTTCGGCGCGCAGAACCTGGTGCGCGATGTAATCACCGGCTTTTTCATCTTGTTTGAGGACCAATATGGGATCGGAGAGTACGTAAGAGCGGCTGGGGTAGAAGGGATTGTGGAGGATATTGGACTTCGCACTACGCGCCTGCGCGACTTCAACGGCGACCTGCACATTATTCCGAACGGGCAGATCAGCCTGGTTACCAACAAGAGCCGCGGTTCCCGCCGGGCCTTGGTAGAAGTAGGCGTGTCCTATGAAAGCGACATCGTTCGCGCCCAAGAGGTTCTCGAGAATATTTCCCGGGAAATAGCGGCCACCATGCCGGAAATAGTCGAAGGGCCGACCGTTCTCGGCATAACGGACCTGGCCGAGTCGCAGGTTACCTTCCAAATCCTCGCCCGGACACAACCTATGGCGGAGTGGAAGGTGGAACGCGAGATTCGCCGCCGGGCCAAACTGGCGCTGGAAGCCGCCGGCATCGAGATCCCCTACCCACACCGCGTGGTGTTCCTTGCCGGTGAGCACGGGCAGAAGGCTGGTTCGGCGAAACGCAGCCACTGACAAGGGGAGGGAGAGCAGTGGATAAGTATCATTTAGGCGATATCGTGCGCATGCGCAAACTGCATCCCTGCGGCAGTGACCAGTGGGAGGTCATCCGCGTCGGGGCGGATTTCAAGATTAAGTGTTTAGGCTGCGGCCGGCGCGTGATGCTGCCGCGGCCCAAGTTTGAGCGCGCAGTAAAAGAGATCATCCGCTCCGGCGCTCAAGCCGAACAGCCGGAAAACACTCCGCCCGTCTAGCCGTTTCTGGGGGCGGGGAGCGAGGAAAACCTTTGCGCCTGGGGCAAAGTTATGATATAATAACCCTCCGGTAGTGCTCGGGCATTACCTCCCTGCCCTGCGCACGGTGCAGGGCCGCAGGGTAACGCCCTGAAGTCCGGAGGGAGGAGGTGAAGACATGGCCCGTTACGAAGTCTTGTACGTGCTGGCTCCTAATCTGGAAGAAGAAGCGTATGCCGCCTACGCCGAACGTTTTAGCGGCATTATCAGAGAAAACGGCGGCCAGGTTGAGAAGGTGGACACCTGGGGTAAAAGGCGTCTGGCGTATGAGATTAAGAAATTCCGCGAGGGTTACTACACCGTGGTCTACTTCAACGCACCGGCCGAGTGCGTGAAGGAGCTAGACCGGGTCCTGAAGATTACCGAGCCGGTGCTCCGGCATCTTATTGTGCGGCACGAGGAAAAAAAGAAGAGCGCGAACGCCGAGCGGAAGGTGGCGGCAGAGAATGCTTAACCGGGTTATCCTTATCGGCCGGCTTACACGGGACCCGGAGCTCAGATATACGGCTGCCGGAATTCCGGTGGCTAGGTTCACCCTAGCCGTAGACCGCACGTTCACCAATCAGCAAGGGCAGCGAGAAACGGATTTTATCGATATCGTTGTCTGGCGCAAGCAGGCTGAAATCTGCACGAACAACCTTAGCAAAGGGCGTTTGGTGGCGGTGGAAGGCCGCCTGCAGGTCCGCTCCTACGAAACGCAGGACGGGCAGAAACGCCGGGCGGCCGAGGTGGTAGCCGACAGTGTGCAGTTCCTCGATTGGCCTAAGGCAGCGGCCGGTACCGGGGGCATAGAAAGCGCCGGCGTCGAGGCTCTCGGCACGGAGGTAGAGTACAATCCGGACGATGTGCCCTTCTAAAGGAGGGAAAGGACTGAGTGGCACGGCATGACAAGCGGCGCGGCAAGAAGCGCGTATGCAATTTCTGTGTTGATAAAATCGACGAGATCGATTACAAGGATGTAAGCCGGCTGCGGCGCTACATTACCGAGCGCGGCAAGATCCTTCCTCGCCGTATCACCGGGAACTGCGCCCGCCACCAGCGCCAGCTTACGGTAGCCATCAAGCGGGCGCGAAATGTAGCGCTCCTGCCGTTTACGGTCGAATAAACAAGCAAGGCGCCGGTGGGCGCCTTGCTTGCTCAGAGCTAGGATACTGTTCGGACGCGTCCGGTCATATGCTATAATAAGGGCGAGGGAATATAGGGGAGGAGAGGTTTCATGCAAGGCAGGCACATTCGGACGTTACATAAAGGCACCCTACAAAAAAGCCTCAAAGACGGCGGCTGCGGCCAGTGCCATAACTCCTGCCAATCCGCCTGCAAGACTTCGCTTACCGTGGGTAACCAGAGCTGTGAAAACGCGCGCCGGCGCTAAATGGTGCTACCGAGAACTAACTTCCTGCCGGGCTCCTCTTCTTAAGGTGCCCGCGCGGAAGGGAAGCTCCCGAAGGGCTTGAAATTAGCCAAGAGGCGACGGCGCTAGGCCCGGGGCGGACGTCGATCTGCCGGCGGGCCTAATTTTTGCCTGGAGGAAGAAGTGCTATGCCCTCTGCGTTAGGACAAGTACATACCTTTTCTTGTCTGGGAACTCGTTTGGCTTTAGATGTGGAGAGCGGCAGCCTACATCAGATAGACGAGGTTACCTACGAGATCCTCCGGCTTTACCCGGAAAAGCAGCGGTCGGAGATCATCGCCGCCTTGGTGCCGCGCTTCGGCACCCAAACGGTGGAAGAGGCGCTCGACGAGGTAGAAGAGGCGGTGGCCGAGGGCACGCTTTTTAGCCCGCCGGCCCTGACTTCTTGGGAGCCCTCCGGCCCGCCCGTTGTCAAGGCCCTCTGCCTTCACGTGGCCCACGACTGCAACCTCCGCTGCCGCTACTGCTTTGGCGACACGGGCGACTTCGGTGGGCGTCGCGAACTCATGCCGGCGGCCGTAGCCCGCAAGGCCATCGACTTTCTCTTAGCAGGTTCGGGGAGCCGTCCCCTTTGCGAAGTGGATTTCTTCGGCGGCGAACCCCTTCTCAATCTTCCCGTGGTGCGGCAGGCGGTGAACTATGCCCGGCGGGAGGGGGAGAAAAAAGGCAAACGCTTCAAGTTCACCCTTACCACGAACGGCGTACTCCTTACGAAAGAGGTACGCCACGAGCTTGCCGACCTAGGTGTTTCCTTGGTTCTTAGCCTCGACGGCCGGCCGGAGGTTCACGACCGCATGCGTGTAGATGCGGGCGGGCAGGGTTCGTACCGGCGTGTCCTTCCCAACATCCTCGCTGCCGCGGCGGGCGACCCGAAGGGGGACTGGTGGGTCCGCGGAACTTTTACCCGGGAGAACCTCGATTTTGCTGCCGATGCCCGTCACCTGGTGGAGATCGGCATAAATCGGTTTTCCCTAGAGCCGGTCGTCGCCCTGCCCTCGGAGCCGTACGCGCTGCGCGAGGAGGACCTGCCAACCCTTTACGCCCAGTATGAAGAGCTTACGCGTTTGTATGAAGAGCGCGTTCGGGCGGGCCGCCCTTTCCGCTTTTTCCACTTTGAAATCGACCTAAGCCACGGTCCCTGCCTGCCCAAGCGCTTTACGGGCTGCGGGGCCGGGCATGAGTATTTCGCCGTAGCGCCCAACGGCGACCTTTATCCTTGCCACCAGTTTGTAGGACGGGAAGAATACCGGCTGGGCTCCGTAGCAGACGGGATCCGCCGCCCCGACCTCGTGGAGGAATTTCGGCACGCTACCCTCTTCACCAAGCCCGCCTGCCGCACCTGTTGGGCGCGTTATTTCTGCGGGGGCGGCTGCCATGCCAACGCCCATCTTTTCCACGGCCACATCCGCCGGCCGTATGAGCTAGGGTGCAGTCTGGAAAAGAAAAGGTTGGAGTGCGCCCTCTACCTCAAGGCCGCTCTGGAACTTCCGGCGCCAAAGGGGGAGGTTCCTGGAGCAGGAGATTCTGCTTGAGGGAAAGAATACACTATGACGATAGGGCAAGGGGGCCGGGCCGTGGTGGAGATCAGGGAAAAAGAACTCGATATCACCAAAAACATCCGGGCCATCGAGTGGCTGAAAACCGAGCTCCTGGGAGCAGTTACCCTCCTTTTTCGGGCCATCTTAAAGGGCTCGGAAGAGCACATCTTAGAGGCGCTGGCCGAGGCTGTTCTCGCCGTGTATCTTCTGGCGCGGCGCCTGGGCATCGGTTTTGCACGGCTGGATGCGAAGGTCAAGAACATTGTACACCAGAGTATAATCGAAGAGCATGAACTGGAAAAATGGTATGGTGATCTCTCTGCTTTTGCCGACCACCTTGATGGGAGTAAGAGGTGAAACGCGTGCCGCGTTACGGAACAACGCGATCGTTGGTCGAGGCAGCACTGCTGGCTGCGCTCACTGTGGTATTGTGCCTGGCTACCGTTTATCTGCCCTTCGTTGGCCTTTTCACCGGTTTCTTTTGGCCCGTACCAATTGTCCTCCTTGGGGTCCGGCACGGCCTGCGCCTGGCGGCTCTGGCCACCTTGGTGGCGGGACTACTGGTAGCCATCCTAGCCAACCCACTGACTGCCCTCAGCATGTTTCTCGGCTTGGGCGTGTTGGGCTTGGTGCTGGGCTACTCCATGCGCCGTCGCACACCCCCGCTTAGGACGGTGGCCCTGGGTGGGCTCGCTCTCGTAGCCTCCCTTCTTCTCCTCTTTGCTTTGTCCCTGCTCGTAATGGGCGTTAACCCCTTCCAAAGTTACCTTGCCCTCTACCAGGATTCCATAAAGGGCGTCCTCGAGTTTTACCGCCGCCTAGGCCTCAAAGGCGAAACGCTGGCCCAAATGGAGCAGACGCTCACCCAAACCCTGACCATGATGCGCTACCTCATCCCGATGGCGCTGGTGGCGGGCAGCACTTTCCTCTCTTTTCTGAACTTCACTCTGGCACGGGCGGTGCTCGGGCGCCTGGGTTTCAGCTACCCCGGATTTCCGCCGTTTTCCACTTGGCGTTTTCCCCGGACCTTGGCCTACGGTTACGCAGCCGGAGTGTTGGCCCTGGCCGCCGGCCATTACTGGCACCAGGACATTTTCAACCACATCGGGCTTAACCTGCAGGCGATTTTTCAACTCCTCCTTCTTATCCAAGGCCTGGCGGTGGTGTGGCATTTTCTTGAGAAGAACCGAGTTCCGGCAGGTGTCCGTACTTTAGTCGTAGCGCTGGCCCTTTTCATGCCCCTCTTCGGGCAGTTACTCTTTTTTCTCGGCCTCTTCGACCTCTTCTTCGATTTCCGCCATCTGGCAGCGTAAGGAGAGATCGCCATGCGGGATCTCGGCGGCCGTCGGCCCAGCCCCTGGCACCTGGCACTAGTCCTTACGGTCACCCTCCTCCTTCTTCTGGCCCGTTACAATGGCTACCTGGCGCTTTTAGGTGCTGCGGCGAGCGGAGGCCTCATCCTCTACGCCCGGGCCGCCCGGCCGAACGCACCCCCAACGCCCGGTCGGAAAGAAGTGGCACCTGCGCCGGCGGAGAGTGCCGTCCGCCAAGCTCTGCAGCACACGCCGTTTCCGTTGCTCATTTTAGATGCCTCCGGGCGCATTCTCATCGCCAACCGGGCTATGCGCGAGCTTTTTCCCGAAGCGGAGCGCGGTCGTAGGGCCGAGGAAGTGGCCAAAATTCTGGTCGGACCGGGCGACGGTGCCGATCTAGCACTGGGGGAGCGTGTATACCGCCTGGCCCTTAGGGAGTACGAAAGCACGGCCGGCAGCGCGCGTGCCCTATACTTAACCGACGTTACCGGGCAAAAAGAGCTGGAGGAGGCCCTGGCGGCCCAGGAGCCCGTTTTGGGCCTTTTGCAGGTTGACAATTATGAAGAAGTCCTGGCCGGCACCCCCGAAGGGCAACGACCGCTGCTCAAGGCGGCCATCGATAAGCTTCTGGGCGATTGGGCCCAGGCGGCGGGCATTTACCTGCACAAGTACGGGGAGGACCGCTACGTGCTCTTTTTCACCCAGTCCACCCTTACGGCGCTTACGCAAGAACGATTCGCCCTGCTGGACCGGGTGAAGGAGATAGCCCTGGGCAACACCCTTCCGGTCACGGTAAGCCTGGGCCTGGGAAGCGGAAGCCGTAACCTGCTGGAAGTGGGCTCTTTTGCCCAGATGGCGCTGGATCTGGCCTTGGGGCGGGGAGGGGACCAGGCCGTGGTCAAAACTCCCAAAGAACTCACTTACTACGGTGGCAAGACGAAGGCCCCCGAAAAGCGTACGAAAGTCAAAGCGCGGGTTATCGCCCAAGCCTTGCGCGAGCTTATCGCCGGCTCCGACAAGGTGCTGATTATGGGCCATCGCCACGCCGATCCGGACAGCCTGGGGGCTGGCGTCGGGCTGGTAAGAGCGGCGCGCGACCTCGGCCGCTCGGCCTACTTTGTTCTGGATGAGATTACGCCGGCTGTGGCCAAGCTCCACGCGTATCTAACGGAGCATGAATCCTATCAAGACGTTTTTTTGGAATCGAGTGCCGCGGTGCGCCAGGCCACGGCGGATACGCTAGTCGTTATTGCCGATACGCACAAACCCTCGCTGGTGGAGGCCCCGCGCCTTTTGGCCCGCACGCGCAAAGTGGTGGTGATAGATCACCACCGCCGGGCGGAGGAGTTCGTTGCCGACCCGACGCTTGTCTATCTGGAGAGCTACGCCTCCTCGACGGCGGAATTGGTGACTGAGGTGCTGCAGTACCTGGACGAGGTGCACGTTACTTCCCTGGAGGCCACCGCTCTGCTTGCCGGACTTACCGTGGACACCAAGAACTTTGCCTTTCAAACGGGGGTGCGCACCTTTGAAGCTGCCGCCTACCTTCGCCGGAGCGGCGCGGATGCCCGCCTGGTGCAGAGCCTATTCCAGGACGACCTGGCCTCCTTCCTCCGGCGGGCCGAGGCGATAAAACGCGCCGAGGTGTTACCGGGCGGCCTGGCCCTAACCGAGGTGGACATTCCTGGCCCGGAAGGCCAACTCCTGGCAGCGCAGGTGGCCAACGAGCTCCTCAACATTGAGGGGGTGAAGGCTTCCTTTGTGGTATACCCGTACCGGGACGGAGCTGCCGTAAGTGCACGCTCCCTTGGCGATGTGAACGTGCAGGTTCTTATGGAAAAGCTGGGAGGGGGAGGTCACCTTACCATTGCCGGCGCGCAGATCGGCGGCCTGAGTGTGGCGGCGGCGCGCAAAAAAGTTCGCGCGGTACTGGCGACGTATTTGCGTGAGGAGGAAATGCCATGAAAGTGATTCTGGAGCAGGACGTGCCTCGCCTGGGCAGGAAAGGCGAGGTTGTGGAGGTAAACGACGGTTACGCGCGGAATTTTCTCCTTCCCCGAAAACTCGCACGGTCGGCTACGGCTGGGGCGCTGAAGGAGGTTGAGGCGCTCAAACGGAGGGCGGCCGAGAAAGAGGCCCGGGCTGCGGCCGAGGCGAAGGCCCTGGCGAAGCGCCTGGCCGGGCGCACGGTGACCATTCCTGCCCGCGCCGGGGAGGGTGGGCGCCTCTTCGGCTCCGTTACCAATCAGGACGTGGCCGACGCTATTAACCGCGCGTTTAACTTGAACCTCGATAAGCGGCGCGTGGAACTCAAAGAGCCGATCAAGGCCGTGGGTACTTACACCGTAACCGTGCGCCTTTACACCGAGGTCACGGCAGAAGTAACGGTACAAGTAGTCGCTGCCTGAGCGGCAGTAATTAGGCTCTCACGCGGGGCCGCCGAGCCGGAAGCCTTGGCGGTGCCTCTGACGGTCCTACCGAGACGAGGCGGTGATCGCCGGTACCACCTCGAAAATACTGACAACCATAGCTGCTCAGCGCAAACTGAGGTCGAGGACCATCCTCCGCAAGGCGCGTTACGTACCGTCATTAAGAAGAACGCAGGCGAGCGAGGGAAAGCGCGGGCGGTGTTCGAGGCCCGCAGGGCCGAGTTCTGCCCGCGCCCCGAGCGAGCTGAGTTCGCTCGTCCTCAGGTCGTTCGCGCCGTAGGGGGATGCCCGAAGGCCGAAGTTTTCATCTGTCTGGTGGTGCCGCTGGCGGCATGGGTGTCTACCTGATAAAGTTCGCCGAGGCCTTACTTGAGGGAGAGAGAGACTATGGCCGCAAATGTGGAGCGAGTACCTCCGTACAGCCTGGAGGCGGAGCAGTCGGTGCTGGGCGCTATGCTCCTGGACGCGGAAGCTGTCTACACGGCGGCGGAAATCCTGCGGCCGGAGGATTTCTATCAGGAAAACCACCAGCACATCTTCCGCATTATGACCGAGCTGTCTAGCCGGGGCATATCCTGTGACCTGGTCACGGTGAGCGAAGCCCTGCGCCAGGAAGGCCGCCTGGAGGCAATAGGCGGGATTGCTTATCTTTCGGACCTGGCGGCTTCCGTGCCCAGCACGGCCAACACCGAGCACTATGCCCGGATTGTGGCGGAAAAGTCGCTCCTCAGGCAACTCATCCGGGCGGCCAACAAGATTATAGAGGAAAGCTACAGCGCGGCCGACGAGGCCGCGGCCATTTTGGACGAGGCAGAGCGTGCTATACTCAACGTGGCCCAGCGGCGCAGCGGTCAGGAGCTCGTTCCCGTCCGCGAGGCGCTGGTAGAGGCCTACGACCGCATCGAGTACCTGGCGCAGAATCAAGGGGTGATCCCCGGTCTTTCCACCGGTTTCCGGGACCTGGACAGGTTGACCTCCGGCCTCCAGCCGGCGGACTTTATCGTTGTGGCTGCTCGACCTTCTATGGGGAAGACAAGTTTTTGTCTCAACATCGCCCAACACGTGGCGGCGGTAGAAAAGCGGCCGGTGGCGCTCTTCAGCCTGGAGATGTCGCGCGAACAGCTGGTGCAACGCCTTCTCGCGGCGGAAGCGCGCATCCCGGGACAGAGGCTGAGGAGCGGGGCCCTCGACGAAGAAGACTGGCCCAAGCTTGTTGCGGCTATGGGGCGCTTGGCCGAGCTTCCCATCTATATAGACGACAGCCCGGCGCTAACGGTGATGGAGATCCGGGCTAAGGCCCGCCGGCTGATGGCCGAGCAGGGGCCGGGGCTCATCATCATCGATTACCTGCAGCTCATCCAGGGGAGCGGGCGCAGCGAGAGCCGCCAGCAGGAGATCTCCGAGATCTCGCGCAGCCTCAAAGCTTTAGCGCGGGAGGTAAAATCGCCTGTGGTTGCGCTTTCGCAACTTTCGCGCGCGGTAGAGCAGCGCCAAGACAAGCGCCCCGTACTTTCGGACCTGCGCGAGTCCGGAGCGATCGAACAGGACGCAGACCTGGTGGCCTTTATCTACCGCGACGAGTACTACAACCCGGACACGGAGAAAAAAGGCATTGCCGAAGTTATCATAAGCAAACAACGCAACGGTCCCACCGGCGTAGTGCAACTGGCCTTCCTCAAGGACTTTACGCTTTTCCACAACCTCTCGCTGGAGGTGGCTCCGTAAAGAGCAGGAAATGCGGGCGGCAAAGGAGAAATAACATCCGGGAGGGGGAATCCGGTGGAAGAGCTTAAGGCTCGGGTAGTCGCCCTCTTAAACCGTTTCGTGCGTGAAAAGCTGGCGCGCGTAAGCCCCCTGGCTTACCAGCGCCTTTACAGCCTGCCGGACGAAGCGCAAAGCTCCCGCGACCTGAAAATCTTGGCCCTCGCCATCTACTATGCCCTAGCTAAAGATGCCCGTTCCGTACCCTATCTGGAACGCCTGTTCTTCAACTGGCAGGCCCACGGCGTGCCCCAGTGGGCCCTGCGGCACCTGGCGGGGGCCGGCGAGCTGGAAGACTGGGAGCTTTTAAAGGAGTTTGGTTACAATGGAGAAGACGATGCGCCCTTTGATTTCCGCGCCGATGAATATTACCGTTTCTACCGCGGCGCTGCCTTGGGAGGTAAGGGCGGAGGAAGTGGCAGCGCGGGTTGAGGCGATAAAGAGAGAGCGGCTGGCCATCCAGCGCGGCGAGCGGCCCGATCCCCGCCCTGGTCACCACGTGCGCTTTGAAGGGGGCGGCGAGACGTTCTACCGCTTTTATCCGCCCGGCCGCTATTACTGTCAAAAGTGTCTGGACTTCGAACGCGTGTACGTCGAAGAGAACGGCGTGATAACCTCGGCGCCCTGCACGTGTATAGAGAAGCGGCGTAGCGAAGCTGAGCAAAAAGTTTTAGATGCGCGCCTCAGCGCGGCAGGGCTGCGAAAGAAGTTCCGGGGCCGTACCTTTGAAAACTTTACTGTAACCGACCTCAACCGGCCGGCCTGGGAGGCGGCACGCGCCTACGCACAAAACTTTGCCACCCACCGCAAGAGCGGCAAGAGCCTGTTTCTGGTAGGAGATACCGGCCGCGGCAAGACCCACCTGGCGGCAGCTGTGGTGCGGGAAGTTGTCCGCCAGGGATTCCGGGCGATATTCGTGGTGACCATTGAGCTCTTAAGCGACATTCGCGCCAGCTACCAAAACGAGGGAAAAAGCGAGCAGGAGATCCTGCGCCCCCTTAAGGAAGCAGATCTCTTGGTGCTCGACGACATCTCGGCCGTGGACCAGTTCTCGGACTGGGAGAAAGGTAAACTGTACGAGATCATCAACATGCGTTACGAGGCGGAACGGCCCATCTTAGTTACCAGCAACAAGATGGTGAGCTGGATCAAAGACCGCTTGGGCAAAAAGGTGGTCGACCGCCTGCTGGAGATGTGCGGGGACTTCATTCCGGTAGACGGAGAAAATTATCGCGAACGCATTGCCTGCACTCTGCGTTGCGAGGACTACTGACGTCTGAAGAGGTGCATTTTCTGCCTGCCGGGAGAAGAAGCTAAAAGGAAGCCGATGTCTGGATGCGGTTAAGGGGTGAGCTTGTGGGTTCCTTGTACGACGTGATCATAATCGGAGCAGGTCCGGCCGGCATCTTTGCTGCTCTGGAGCTAAGCAAGATAAAAAATTTAAGGGTTCTCATGCTGGAGAAGGGTGAAGACATCGAAGCCCGGCGCTGTCCCATGCAGCGGACAGGAGTTTGCGCCAAGTGCCCCACCTGTTCCATTGTTTCCGGCTGGGGCGGGGCGGGCGCCTTCAGCGACGGGAAGCTGACGCTTACCACCGAGTTCGGCGGCTGGCTGGATGAGTACATGGACCGGCGCGAGGTAGCCAGGCTGATCAAGTACGTGGACGGTATTTACCTCAGCTTTGGTGCTCCGGACACCATCTTCGGTACGGACGAGGAGAAGATCAAGGAGATCCAGCGCCAAGCCGCCCGCGCCGACCTGAGCCTCATCCCGGCCCGCATCCGGCACCTGGGGACGGAAAAATGCTTTACCATTTTGCGCGACATGCGCACCTATTTAGGCGAGCGGGTGGAGATTCGCCCCCGCACGGCGGTACGGCGGCTCTTGGTGGAAGAAGGAACGGTGCGCGGTGTGGAGACGGACTCCGGTGAGGAGCTTAAGGCCCGCTACGTTATTGTAGCGCCGGGGCGCGAAGGTGCGGAATGGTTTGCCGCCGAGGCCGCACGTCTAGGCCTCAAAACGGAGGTCAACCCCGTAGACATCGGCGTGCGCGTGGAGGTGCCCGCGGTGGTTCTGGAACACCTCACCGACGTAATCTACGAATCGAAGTTTATTTTCTTCTCTAAAGCCTTCGACGACCGCGTGCGCACTTTCTGCATGAACCCGTACGGCGAGGTGGTGCTCGAGAATAACAGCGGCCTCTTCACGGTGAACGGGCACTCCTACGCGGAAAAACGCACGGAAAACACCAATTTTGCCCTTCTCGTAAGCAAGACCTTTACCGAACCTTTCCGCGAGCCCATCTCCTACGGCAAGTACATTGCCCGCTTGGCCAACCTCCTGGGCGGCGGCGTGCTGGTACAGCGCCTGGGCGACTTTCTTTCCGGCCGGCGTACCACGCCGGAGCGCCTGCGGCGCGGGATGGTGGAACCCACCCTGAAAGCGGCCACGCCGGGGGATCTCAGCCTGGTCTTGCCTTACCGGCACCTGGTGAGTATTATTGAAATGTTGAAGGCTCTGGACGTGGTGGCGCCGGGCGTCTTCTCGCGTCACACCCTGCTTTACGGGGTGGAAGTGAAGTTCTACTCCTCGCGCCTGGAGCTCACCAGCGAGCTCGAGACGGGGATTAAGAACCTCTTCGCCGCCGGCGACGGTGCAGGGATTACCCGTGGCCTGGCCCAGGCTTCGGCCTGCGGGGTGGTGTGTGCCGCCGCCATAAAGAAGCGGGAAGGGTTCGAACAGGTAGGAGTTTAGAAACGGAGGTGGGCGCATGCCCAGCACGGTAATAGTGGGGACACAGTGGGGCGATGAGGGGAAGGGCAAGGTAACCGATTTCCTGGCGGAGCGCGCCGATGTAGTGGTGCGCTACCAGGGCGGAAACAACGCCGGCCATACGGTGGTTGTGGGGGAAGAGGAGTTCCGGCTGCGCCTGGTGCCGTCGGGCATCCTCTACCCAGAAAAGCTCTGCCTCCTGGGTAACGGCATGGTGATCGACCCCGAGGCCCTGGTCACGGAGATGGAAGAACTCGAGGCCAGAGGCGTAAGCACGGCCAACCTCAGGATCAGCGACCGAGCCCACCTCATCCTTCCATATCACAAGCGGCTCGATGAACTCGAAGAGATGGGACGCGGCAAAGGAAAGATCGGCACCACCGGCCGCGGCATTGGCCCGGCGTACAACGACAAGTCTGCCCGCATCGGCATTCGCACGGCAGACCTTCTGGACCCGGCCGAGTTTCATGAAAAACTCAAGGCCAATGTGGAGCTAAAAAACCATTACCTGAAGCAAGTGTTTGGCGTAGAAGGTTTTTCTGCGGCAGCCATCGAGGAACGCGTCCTGGCGCTGGCCGAAAAATTCAAAGACCGCATTACCGACACCAGTGTCGTTCTTCATGACGCCCTGCGCGCAGGCAAAAACATCCTTTTCGAAGGCGCCCAGGGCACCTTCCTGGACTTGGATCACGGCACCTATCCATTTGTTACTTCTTCTCATCCGACTGCCGGCGGCGCCTGCATAGGGAGCGGCGTGGGGCCGACGGCTATAACTAAGGTCATTGGGGTGGTCAAGGCCTATACCACGCGCGTCGGGTCGGGGCCTTTTCCCACCGAGCTAAGAGATTCCATTGGAGACCGCCTGCGGGAGCGCGGCCACGAGTTCGGCACGGTTACCGGGCGGCCGCGCCGCTGCGGTTGGTTGGACGCGGTTATGCTGCGTTACGCAGCGCGAGTGAGCGGGCTCACCGGCATCGCCATAACCAAGCTTGACGTACTTGACGGACTAGATACGGTGAAAATCTGCACCGGGTACCGCATTAAGGGCGAGGTGACCGAGTACTTCCCGGCGAGCCTGAAGGCAGTAGAGAGCGCCGAACCGGTCTACGAAGAACTACCCGGGTGGAGTGAGAGCATAGGTGCCGCTACCCGGCTGGAAGATCTACCGGCAAACACCCGCCGCTACCTGGACCGGATTGCGGAGCTCATCGGCGTCCCCATTATCCTCGTCAGCGTCGGCCAGCGCCGTAATCAAACCCTGGTCCTCGAAGACCTTTTCTGACGCCCGGTTGATATGCCTGAGCAGGTTTCGGCGCCAGGGGGCAGTGCCTCCAGGCCCGTTTTTGGCAGAATATCTTCCGGGGCGTGGCGCCGCGCCTGCGGCCCCTTGACACAAGGAGGCGCCTGTGGTACCATATGAGCGTGCAGGCGGGCCATTAGCTCAGTTGGCAGAGCACCTGACTTTTAATCAGGGTGTCCCGCGTTCGAGTCGCGGATGGCCCACCAGACATATTTATTAAGACTTGTAGCCTCTTTGGGATAAGATAAACGGGCGCGACCTTGCAGTAGTCACTTTTCCAACAGCAAATGAAAGTGCCGGGAATGGTCCCGGCACTGTTTTTCTCTTTCGCCGGCCGGCACGCCGGGCGCTAAGCTCAGTACCCGTAGGATAATCTCAACTCGAAGGGGTTAGGAACCAGGTCTGCCGCCAACCGTGCGGAGGGCGGCGGAAGAAGTTGCGTTAGAGTAAAATAACCGTAGGTCAGTACCAGGAATTTAGCGGGTTGGTATAGAAAAGAGACCTCACCGTCCGCGACAAGGACGAGTACCGAAGAACGA
>JASKKP010000022.1 GCA_030154105.1 Bacillota bacterium | reverse complement strand
GGAATTCCACATGGCACGTACGGGGTACTCATCTCGCCCTTTGCTACGTTCCCGTTCTAGCTGCACCATCAGCTTTTCGTCCGGTAGATGCTCAAGAGCAAGACGCAGCCGCGCTAAATCGCCTAGCGATTCAGACGGCAACTGGCTCGACGAAACCTGATTAGAAGCCTGATTTGGCGAACTTTACTCCTCGCTCTGCAAAGACTAGCTTTCCTTTGGAAGTGAGGCCGCTTGCCCGCCTGGGGACTTCGTGGTCTTCAGCGTATAGTTTGCGCATGATACGATACACAGTCTATTTGCCACTTTGGGGGTTTCCTTCTACTGTTGTAGGCGAGCTAGCTGCAGTAGCTGTTAGTGCCCATAGATAGGCGTTTTGGCGTAGTCCTGCGACTTGTGACAAGTTCGCGTAACCAGCTGGGGAAGCAATTCGGTGGAGCCGCCACAAGGCACCAGTCATCCTCGTTCACCGCCGCCCAGTCGGTCCTCGTGGCCAACGATTTCTCCCGTCTCCAGGTCGTACCATCCCAGCCTGCTCTCCCCGGGCACCGGCACCAGGTTCTGTACTGGAATCGTAACCTTCACCGTGGCCTCGGTGTCCGAGGGGTGCCGCCCGCGGTACCGCAACCCGTCGCGGGGACTGAAAAAGACCCCCTCCACGTAAAACTCTTCGTTGTCCTTCATGCGGTCGAGTCCCGCGCTGCCGGGGAGAATGATCCGTACCAAACGGTCCTCCGTCCCGACCCCGCTGCCTACGGTGGCCTCCTCGAAGCCCGTGATTTCCACCGTAATGTCCCTCACCGACTGCGCCGTATCGAGAAGCATTTCGTTCAGACATGCCATCGTTTCGTTGTTCAGGTCTACTAGAGTCCCGGCCCGGCTCAGATCCATCGCCCGCAGGAGGACCTTCCGCATTACCCCAGAGTCCATCAGACGCCCAGAAAGGCGCAGGCTGCCGTAGGTCTGATCAAAAACGGCGATGAATACGGTCCCTTCCTGAAATGGTCCCCGGGCTACCTTCAGCCGACCGGCGGCCCAGTTGATGTCCTGACGTTCAAAAGGTATTTCTATCAGAAAGCATTCGTAGAGCAGTTCTGCCAGGCGGTTGTAGGCCACTCCGCTGCGCAAAAGCCCCGGGTGAACCACGATCACTCCGGTGGTGAAATAATTCCGGGTGAACAGTTCATGGGGATAACTTATGCCGGTGTCGGTCGGTTCAAGGGGGTATTTTTCGCTGATCTCGGTGGGACCTCGCCGCTCCTTATAGCCGCAGACCGCCTCTCTGATCTGCAGGTTGGTCTCCGCCAGGAAAAGTTCCCCCTGGCGGACACCTCGGTATACGTTGCCCGGCGACAGGTTGGGAAAAACCTGCGTCGGCAGCATCTGCGGCTTGGTGGTGTAGTAGCGCTCCCGACGGACCCTGACCGTGCGCCCCCTTACCAGGACCTGATAGACCCGGTAGGGCACCGTGGTGTAATAATACACTGCCCCTGGGTAGGCTTCGCGAAGCACCTGGCCGAAGGAAAGCGAACCCAGCGCGCAGAGTTCCGGCCCGTGCCGGTACTCCACGTTGAACTGGCTTTCCACGTCGCGCAGAGGATAGGTGTGGTGCGGCGCATCTCCCGCCTCCATCTTCATGCTCTGGAGGTCCGGCGGTATCTCGCCCGCTCGTTCCCGTGCGCAGAGTTCCATGAAGCCCGGCGGCCACGACACGGGGCTAGAGAAGGGCCCTTCTGGCGAGGCACCGACCCGCGCCAGCGCGCGGTCGTGCTCCCCTCCGGGACGCGCCAGGCACATGGCATGGATGTACTGAATCCGCGGGTTTTCCAGATAAAGGGCTCCCTCGGCCAAAGGACGCTCGAACAATTCCGCGGGTTTCCTGAACATGGCCTCGCTGTACACGTCGCCGTTGTTGACGATCACCACCGCGCCGGGTACCTGGCGTCCCACACGACCGATGCGTTGCATCAAGCTCGTCCCCGAACGGGGAACACCTACCAGCACTCCTACGTCCAGATGAGGAATGTCTATGCCCAGCTCCAGGGCGCTCGTGGCCACCACGCCTCTTAGCGTACCGGAGGCGAGGCGGTCCTGAATCACGGCCCGGTCGTGTTCCTCGAAGCCTGCCCGGTAAGGCAAAACGTCCAGCTTCCGCAGGTGCTCGAACCCCGGCAGCGGCTCCTCGCCTCCGACCTCGGCTGCCTTCTGCTGGGATCGGGCTATGATCGTGGCCATGAGCTCGGTCTGTTTCCGGCTGTCGACAAACGTAATGAACCGCAAAGGAGTCCTGGAAGCCATCGTCTGTAAGAATCCGGAAACGGATGTCAGGATGTCCTTAGAGTCCGGTGGGTTGACCAGGTAAACCTTCAGTTCCTGCTGCCCGGAGGTGTCGTGGTTCTCGTCCACGATGTGAAAGTCCCGGCCGCACAGAGCCCGGAGGTGCCCGGCGGCATCCCTGATGGTGGCTGAAGCCGCCACGTAGGCGGTCCTCTGGCCTGCGAGGGCCATCAGATGCTCCAGACGTCGGAAGAGAAAGGCCGCGTTGGACCCGAAAACACCTGTGTAAACGTGAACCTCATCCACGACCACAACCCGTAGGCGCGTAACGAACCTCCACACCGTACTGTCCCCAACGCTGGGTAGCAACCAGGCATGGACGATGTCGGGCGTAGTTACCACCACGGCCGCCTTCTGCAGCAAACCAGCACGCCTGCTAACGGGCACGTCGCCGTCCAGGCGTACCACCCCATGCCACGGAAACCCAGCCTTGGCCAGGGCGTAGGCCCAGCGCTGTTCCTGCTCCCGTGCCAGAGCCTTCAACGGATACATGGCCAGCACCCGTGCCCCGGGGTCGCGCACGAGGGCCTCGATCGCGGCCACGTAGAACGGCAGACTCTTCCCCGAGCCCGTTCCGGTAGTTAGCCCCACGTCGCGACCCTGAAGATGGTGCCGTATGGCTTCTAGTTGGTGAAGGTAGAGCCCGTCGGGATAGCAGGCCCCTAGATATCTCCGCGACGGCCCAGACAGGTCGAGTTCGTCCGCGTCAAAGAACCTCTGCGGCCGAGCCGGCCTGGTGAGCGTGTGCACCAGTTGCCAGCCGTTTGCGGCCCTGAACTCCCGCAAGAAAGCGTCGAACATCGTCACCCTTCCTCGTAATATTTTTTGGATGGACCCACGATATTCTAGCGGCAGGCTTAAGAACTCAGGTAGCGAAAGGAGTTGTTCTCCCTTCCCAATAAGAGGTGTGTTTTCATCACAGCCGCCGGGGCTGTGGGCGACCCCTCCTGTGCATCAAAAGGAACAGGCCCGTCTTGTGAGGACCAGGCGCGCCCGTAAAGACTCCTCTAGGAAGAACCCCGATTGGGTAGAAGTCCTAGATTTTAACGAGACTTCTGTTTCCGAAGGTAGCTGACAACCACCGTACCGTCTTTCTCCCGTCATCAATCGGGTTGTTCTTTCCTCACCCTATTCAGATTCGCCACTTTTCTGGCATATCCTCCTTCTTCGAAAATACCGTTTTCATCTTTCATGGTGCCGCTATTTAGCGGCATGGATGACTCCTTGTTAGATTATAAAACAATTACTCCGGCATTTGGGGACGGGGTAACTTAACGTAGCGATCCAATGTGACAACGAAAAATGGGGCACCACAGTGTAGCCTTAGCCGGGGTGGTCCCCTTTTTCGTAATCAGACGGGTCTTTTGGGGCTCCGAAAACACTTTTGGCAAAATGGAAGTGCAGAGAACGGCAACGAAAAATACATAGGATCATCCCGGTAGAAACACCGCCACCGCACAATAAAACCGGTACCCTTCTCTGTAGACCAACAAAACAGAGGGGGACCGTTTGAGATGGTATAGCAATGCGTATCGGATCCGGTCGGCCATGCTCACGGGTTGGCTTTGGGAGGTAAACTCCCGGATTTTATTCTTGACCCGCTGGATGGTCTGCGGAGCCGGGCGGATAAGGACTCTCTCCTTGTTCTTGTACATACTGAATCCCAGGTACTTCAGCTTCCACGGCCGGTCCATGCTGCTCTTCTTTTCGTTGACCTTGAGTTTTAACCGTTTCTGCAGGAAGTGGCGGATACTCTGCATGACCCGTTCGGCCGCCTGCCGGCTTCTGTTAGATGTTGCAGTCATCGGCGTAGTGGACGAACTTGTGGCCCCGCTTCTGAAGCTCTTTGTCGAGGTCATCCGGCCCGCAAGAAGCGGCGGATCAGCTTTAGGACCCTTTTGTCCTTCACCTTCCTGGCCACCCGGGCCATGAGGATGTCGTGGTTCACTCTATCGAAGAATTTCTCGATATCCATGTCCACGACCCAGTCGTGTCCGGCTTCTACGTAGCGACGCGCCACCCTGACCGCATCGTGAGCTCGTCTACCGGGTCTGAACCCGTAGCTCGCCTCGGAGAATGTCGGGTCAAAGATGGGCGTAAGTACCTGCAGACGGGGACCCGCCGTAGGCGGGTGCTGTTGAATTAGGCGGTCCAAAACGGTGGGAATCCCTAAAAGCCTTGTGCCTCCGCCTGGTTTCGGGATTTCGACTCGGCGGACTGGCTTCGGCTGGTAGGTCCTTCGGAGGAGCTGCTCTCGAACTTGGGGCCAGACTTCTCGTAGGAGATCGCGTAGTTCATCTACTCGGACCCCGTCGATTCCGCCTGCGCCAACCTCACCTGGGGTTCGTGGTCCTCGGGCCGGAGGTTTGCCGCCGGCTTCCTTCAGCACCCACCTTCGGAGGGGTACCCGGCGTCGCCGCAGACACCCTTGCCTTAAGCTACGGCCACTGCTACCTTCGCCGTTCGGGTCTTTCACCCTATAGACAGCACCCATGCCGGGCGCATCAACAAAAAAGCGCGGACAATCCGCGCTCTCTCATGCTCTTTGGTGGGCGAAGCAGGACTCGAACCTGCGACCCCTTGCTTGTAAGGCAAGTGCTCTCCCGCTGAGCTATCCGCCCTTAAACCACCAGAAACCTGCGCTCTCATTCTAGCACGGCTCGCGCTTCCCGTCAAGAGCAGAAAGCCTTTGGCCGTCAACGTATTAGGACTTCTTGTTTTCCCACTACACGCGTGGTATTTATTATATTGACATCCGCCATCGCCAAACGCCAGTTTTTCCGTTCAAGCACGGCCGTCCTGAGTTAATAGGCTGAATTCCCTTGATAGCCAAGAATGGCCGGCCTACGGCCTGCAACTCGCGGCCAACTTCGCCCGGCATAGTTTCGGGGCGCGGTCGGATTATTACTTACTGGACCAATAAAGCCGGGAGGACATGTCTATGGATAAACTAGTCTTAGAGAAAGTGAGAAAGGAGGTGTCCGGCCAAGTACTCCTTCAGGACATTTCCTTTGCCGTACCCCAAGGCAGGGTTCTGGCTATACTAGGGCCGTCTGGCGCCGGCAAAAGCACGCTGCTCGCCCTTCTTAATCGCTTGGAAGAGCCTACCGCCGGGACCATTTACCTGGATGGAACGGATATACGCAGGCTTGACGTCCTCCTACTCCGACGCCGCGTAGGGATGGTGTTTCAGCACCCCACTCTCTTTCCCGGCACCGTGACCGCCAACATCGCCTACGGACCGTCCCTGCGGGGTGAAAAGCCGGCGCAACCGGTGGTCGAGTACTTAAGAGAAGTTGGCCTACCTCAAGAATTCGCTGCCCGGGACGCCCAAAGCCTTTCCGGCGGCGAGGAACAGCGCGTAGCCCTGGCCCGCGCCCTCGCCAACGAGCCGGAGGTGCTCCTTTTGGACGAGCCGACCGCCGCGCTGGACAAAACGGCCGCCCGCCAAGTAGAGGAGCTCATTACTTATATTTGCCGCCACCGCGGGCTTACGGTAGTTTGGGTCACCCATGATTTGCAGCAGGCACAGCGGGTAAGCGACCGGGTTGTTCTTATCATCGGCGGCCGGAAGATAGAAGAAGGGGACACGGCGGGCTTTTTTTGTTCGCCGCAAACGGAAGCCGGGCGGGCCTTCCTCGCGGGGCGCCTCGCGGAAATCGGCAGGGAGGTAAATTGATGTCCTATCTATCTCTTACTCTGTCTCTTTCCTTTGTGGGCCTGGCCGTGCTCATCTCCCTCTGGCAGCGCCTGAAGTTGGAGCGCGACTTGCTTATAGGCACGGTGCGCGCTTTCATCCAGCTGACCGCGGTAGGGTACGTGCTCAAGTTCATCTTTGGCCTGGCCGACTGGCCGTACATCGCGCTTATGCTGGGAGTGATGGTGTTAGTCGCAGGTCAAAATGCCGCCCGGCGCGCCGAAGGTCTGCCCGGCGCTTTCCCGCTCGCCACGTTGGCCATTGCCGTAGCCGAAACAATAACTTTGGGGATGTTGGTGGGGCTGGGAATCATCCCTTTCACCCCGCAATACGTCATTCCTATTAGCGGCATGATAATCGGCAACGCCATGGTGGCCTCCGGCCTTACCCTCAATCGCCTGCGCGCCGAAATCGCCGCCCAGCGGGCCGCCATCCTCGCCACCCTTGCCCTGGGCGGTACTTCCCGCCAGGCAGCCGAACCGGCCCTGAAAGCGGCGGTCAAGGCCGGTATGATCCCTACCGTAGATTCCATGAAAACGGTGGGTCTCGTTCAGCTCCCGGGCATGATGACCGGCCAAATCATTGCTGGCATCAGCCCGGTGGAAGCCGTTAAGTATCAGATCCTCGTCCAATTCATGTTGAGCGCGTCCGTAGGCATTACCAGCATGTTGGTGGCCCTCTTTGGTTACCGCCTCTTTTTCACCTCCGCCCATCAGCTGCGCCTTCCGAGCACCCATCCCAGTCGTTAGCATTTAAAGAGCAGGGGGCATAACTTTGCTCTTAACCACGTGCAGCTACATTCCTTTGGAAATTCCCTTGGCCTTGGGTATACCGGCGCGAAGGCTTCTCCCTAAAAATGCCGGTCAGGAAGCCGACTCTTATCTACCGCGGGATTTTTGTCCTTACGCGCGCGGCGTGCTCAGCCAGGTCTGGGCCGAGAAAGTGTCTCAGGCGCTCCTCGGCGTAGCCGTAGCCGGCTCTTGCGACGCCATGCGCAGGGTTTATGATGGGCTACGCCACTACGCCCCGGACATACCGAGCTTTTACCTCGACGTACCCCGGACCCAAGACGAGGATGCCGTATCCTACTACGCCGGGGTGCTCCGCTCTTTTGCCCACGACCTGGCGGCCGCTTACCCCAGTGCCCCGCCGGAAAGGGAATGGCCCGAGCGGCTCTGGCGCGCGGCTCAGGAGATAGACTTCCTGCGCCACGCGCTCCTTACAGCCTATCCAACCCCTGAAGCCGTTCAGGGCAGTGCCGGTAGTGGTAAGAAGCCGCTTGGGGTGTGCGCTTCGGTAACTGAGTGGGTCGAGCTTTATTTCGCGCTGAATGAAGCACTCGCGCTGCCGGACTCGGGTCCCCCCGACTGGCTCCGGGCGGCCCAGGCCGTGCGAAGGTCGACGAGTTCGCCGGCAGCGCCGCGTGCTCCGGTGGTGCTGCTTATAGGGAGTTTCCTGCTCGATGCTACTATACCGGCAGCCCTCGAAGCCAACGGACTAGGCATTGCCGCCGTGGACTCCTGCCTGGGCTGGCGAAGCCTGAAGGTGACGCTTTCGCAAATCGAAGGGGACATCTTTTTGCGGCTGGCTGCAGCTTACCTCAGAAAACCCCCCTGCCCGCGCCTGCTTGTTCGCCAAGCCCGCCGTAGTTGGCTGGAAGAACTCCTGTTTGAAGACGGCAGAAAAGAGGCCGGGGTTAGCGGCGTAATCTACTTCGTGCCGAAATTCTGCGATCACGGCTACTATGAAAGCGTAGACGTCAAAGACTGGCTCTCCGAATACGGCCTCCCTTTCCTCCTTTTGGAAGGCGAATACGGCGCAGGGCTTTCGGCTCAAATGCACACCAGGCTGGCCGCTTTCCGGGAACTCCTTGAGGAACGGCAAGGCCAGCAAGGCGCAGCCAGGGCGAAAGAGGGTCGGCGGACATGAAGAGTAAAAGCGGCAACGTGCGGCGTCTTAAGCTCGCCCGCCTGTTTCTCGCGAATCACCTGACGTATTCTCTGGCTCACCTGGTGCTTGGACTGCTCGGCCGCCGGCTTCGTTCCTACCAAAAAGTGGCAGTTCGGGGCATTCTTTCCGAACTTCATGCCGCTTTTTCCGGAGAGAAGCCGGTAATCCTGGCCAGCGCCTTTGTGCCAACGGAGCTAATCTACGGGCTCGGAGCGATCCCCGTTCTGCCCGAAGTGTGGAGTGGTTTTGCGGCGGCAGCCGGGTTCAGCGCGCCGGCCGTAACCGCTTCCGAAGGGTCCGGTTACTCGCAAGACTTGTGCAGCTTTCACCGCTGCAGCTTGGGGCTGGAAAATCTCGAGCTGCTACCGAAGCCAGCGGCCGTCATTGTTTCCTCACATCTCTGCGACGGTGGCCGGTGCTCCCTATACCGCCACAGCCGTTCTTTTGGTTGTCCGTTCTACGTTCTCGACGTCCCCTATGCCGCGACGCCAGAGGGAGTGGCCTGGCTCGCCCACCAGCTTGAACGCGTAGCCCAAGACCTAGTACTTAAGGTACCCGGGCTCTCCCTTGCCGGCCTGCCGAAGGCACTCGCGGCCGCCAACCGGGCCCGCAGCGAGTATCTGGCCGTCTGCCGGCTGAGGCGGAACCGGCCGGCCCCTTGGGCGGGGAGCGAAGCTTTAAACTACGTGGCCGTTTTCCTTTCCGGCTGGGGAAGCCCATGGCTACCCGAGTTTTACGCCCAGCTTAGAACCCACCTTGAAGAAACCATCCGCCTTGGCGCTTTTCCCGTGTCCGGCGAGCGCCACCGCCTGCTCTGGTTGAACTTACGCCCGTACTACTCCAGCTCGCTTTTCCGCTACCTGGAAAAAGAATGCAACACCTCCATAGCCTTCGAAGAATACAGCCACCTCTACTGGCCGCCCCACCGGCCCGACGCTTGGGCCGAAAGCTTGGCTGCTAAACTCCTGTCCCATTTCGGCTGGGGGCCGATCGAGCGGAGGTTGGAAACCATCTGGAACCTGGTCCAGGAGTACGGAATAGATGGGGTAGTCCAGTTTAATCAATGGGGTTGCCGGCAGTCTAATGGCGGCGGCCGCTTCTTGGCCGACTTTTTACGCGAGCGCGGCGTTCCTTTTCTGGAGTTGGCAGGCGATGGCGTAGACGGGCGAAGTTCCGGCACAGCCCAGCAGCTTACCCGTATTGCCGCCTTTGTCGAGCTGCTCGATGCCCGAAATACGCCGTTGCCGGCCCGAGGAACGAAAGCAATACCACGGTGAAACGGGGTGGAGATGCTTATGCTTGTAGCCGGCATAGATTCCGGTTCAACCGCCACCAAAGTGGTGCTCTTAGCCAACGGACAGGTCGGCGCCACCTACGCTGCCGCCACAGGTGCAGACCCTCAGCGCGCGGCCACGCGCTGCCTAGAAACAGCCTTGGCCCAGGCCGGGGCGGCGGCCGATGCGGTAAAGGCCGTGGTGGCCACCGGCTACGGGCGCGAGCGCGTGTCCCAAGCTGACCGGACGCTCACCGAGATCACCTGCCATGCTCGAGGCGCTCACGCCCTGGTACCCGCGGCCCGCACCGTGATCGACATCGGCGGGCAGGACTCCAAGGTGATCCGCCTTGATGACGCGGGGCTACTTCTCGACTTCGTCATGAACGACAAATGCGCGGCCGGGACGGGGCGGTTCCTTGAGGTCATGGCCAACCGGCTTGAGCTGGACCTTGACAGTTTTGGTGAAGAGTGGCTCAAAGCCAAAGAGGCGGCCAAGGTTTCCAGCACGTGCACTGTTTTTGCCGAGTCAGAGGTGATCGGCCTGATCGCCGCCGGCATACCACGGCCGGCCATTATTCGGGGGCTATGCGAAGCCGTGGCCGCCCGCGTGGCCAGCATGGCGCGCCGGGTGGGCCTGGTCCCGACCGTTGTCTTCACCGGGGGCGTAAGCCTGAACGCCGGCGTTAGAAGATCGCTGGAGAAGCTCATCGGTCAAGAAATAGTTGTGCCCCCACTCTCCCAGTTCATGGGGGCATACGGAGCGGCGCTTTTCGCGCAGGACTTGGCCCGGGAAAAAGCGGAAGCGGCCGGCATATCCCGCTAGTACTTAGTGAAAGAGAAAGATCCGGTCGCGGTAGTCGCGTAATAGGTCCCGGCGCAGGTAGGTAATAAGGCGGGCCAGAAGGCTCGCCGCCTCTTCACGCGTGAGGTAGGCGTTGGGGCGGGCGCGGCCGAAACTATCACCGGTAATCAGGCCGATCTCCCGGGCGGCGGCAAAGCTTCTTCGCGCCCAAGTCGGGATCTCGCGGTCGTCGACAAAACCTGTGCTCACGGCAGCCGGGCTTAAGTCTTCAAAGCCGAGGGCACGGATGAAGGCCGTGACAGCCTGAGCACGGGTAAGATAAGCCCTGGCTCCAAAGTAACCCGGAGCAATGCCCGTCATGATGCCTCGGTCGCTCACGAGCTTGAGATAGGGCCAGGCAGGATCGGTGGAGGCCACATCGCGGAAGGGACTCGAAGGTGCCTGTGGAACCTGGCCGGAGGGGAGGCGGCCGCTCTGCCCTGGGGCAGGCGGTTGAAGGCGCAGGGCGCGGGCTAAAGCTACGGCAAATTCCTGCCGCGTCACCGGGGCGGTGGGATGAAAATATTTGTCCTGAAAGTCCCAGGCCGCCAAGCTTCCTACCAGGGTGATATCGGCTTCGGACCAGCGGCCCTCCACGTCCACATATTCCGGCACCGGAAGGCGCCTGGTAGCAGGCGTTCCCGTGAGGTTCAGCGTTATCTCCCCTTTGTTGCGGCGGCCGCCGACTACTTCGCCGGCGCTGTTCAGCCGGGGCAGATCATAACTTACCCGGAGTATTCCTTCCTGCGTTTCGGTTTCCAGGTAACCGCCGGCAAAGCTTATCTGGCGCGGCTCGTTGGGAACATACTCTAGGTTGAACTTCTCTGAACGCGATACCTGGCTGGTAAAAGTACCTTCCCAGGAAGCCTTGTGCTCCACCGTCTGCCGTACCCTTTGTCCAGCGGCGTTGGTAGTCTGTTCCCGGGTCGTCCAAGTGCGCTCGAAGGTCACCGTACCGTACAGATTCTGGATCTCCGTGCGGCCCCAGGGGTGATCATAGCCGGTAATATCCCCAGATAAGGTCACTGTCACCTGCCCCTCGCTCCCGTTGATGGTGTACACGCGCCTTCCTTCCACATTCCCGGCAAAATACGAAACCGCTGGTTCATTCACGGTTACGGTAGAGCGGTTCCACACCGACCGGCCCTCATCGAGAATGTAGCGGGTGCGACCAACGGTAATTGTCTCGCGCATGCGCGTGGCCTTGGTTTCGGCAGTAACCTGCTTCCCTTCCTCTTGCCAAGTAGTGACCAGGGTAAGCTGGCGGGTCAGCTGTAAGCCCGCCTCTTTGTTTTCTAAGCGGTAGGTGTAAGTGCTCTCCACCGTGTTCCCGCGCGCCCGCCCCGGCCGCCCGGTAACGGTGCCGCTCACCACCAGCGGTTCGCCGGTGACAAAGACTACTTCTTGGTAGGTGGCGCTGCCGTTTATCCCCACCTCGCCACTGATGCCGCCTTCGAGGCCCGCCGGAGAAGGGGCGGCTTGGGCGAGAAAAGAGAAGAGGAAAGCAACAAGGATCAAGGAACCGAACCAAGCCGTCAGCGCCCTGCGCACAACTCTCACTCCTTGACCAGAATGAGGAGGGCCGTCTGCCCCTGCCGAAGCATCACCAGTTCGTCGCCCTCCTGCAACATTGTCCACGTACCACAGCGGCCTTCCTTGACTACCAAGGATTTGTCCGCCCGCACTTCTTCCGTCGCCGAACCGCCCTGCCAGGTCCCGTTCGCCGGGCTGTAGTTCAGCACATTCTCCATCTTTAACGTCACTTTTTCTGTATTTTCATCTTCGTAGATACCGGCCATCCGCCCGCTGGTCAAGCGTTCCGCTCCCAGTTGGCTTTCCGGCCATAGTCCTATACCGAGCGTCTCCTCGCCTTGGGTAACGGCAAGGGCCGTAGCTTCGTCGTAAAGGTTTTGGTAAAAGCCCTGCCGAAACTCGGCCGCCGAAAGGACCGCCGGCGCGTCGCCGAGGAGGCTCAGGATGAAGGTATCCTGGTTTAGCCCCAGGTCGGCGCTTTGGCTCCTGCCGTGGTAGTCCCACTCGTTCTCAACGAGGGTGTAGTAGTGGTCTATTGTCCAGGCACCCGGCCCTACGGCCTCCACATCTCCTTTATATACAGTAATGGTATCGGGGAACACTTCGGGCCGGCCCAATACCCGTACGACCAACCCCAAGCTGCCGGTCGGGCCTTTATCGACCAAGACTTGGACGCTGTCGTCCTCCGCGAGAGCATACGGATCTGCCAGCCGGCCGTCTTTCAGCACGATCGCCCCCGGGCTTAAGGCAACTTGCCCGGCAGGAAGTTCAAGCTCGCCGAGGGAGGGGTTCACTCTTTCCACCTTGCCGCCGTACGCTTGCTCCTGGCCCTCTTTAATTACGATCCGCAGGGCCTCCGGGCGGCCGAAGCCTTCCGTAACGGCGACATAAGCGGTACGCCCTTGGAGCTTCTCGGCCGCCGCCAGATCCACTTTGGCGTCACCGAGCCAGATGTCGGCATCGGCGGCCAGGGGTAGGCGCAAAACGGCAGCCCCGACATTCTGCCAGGTTTCGCCTTCCAGGCGCTCCGGTGAGCTCAGCACCACTTCGTTACCCCGGGGCGAAAACGGCGCCAGATAACCCCGATAGAGGGCGTCCACCCGCCCTGCGCGCCCGGCCACGTTGATGCGTTCTACCCAGGTGGCATCTGGTCCGGGAAGCTCAAGTTCTATCCGGTCGCCCGGCTTGACGGCGCTCAGGCTGCTCGAGCGTCCGCCGGCCGTGACCTTAGTGCCGGCACTCACCTCATATTGGGCCGTAACCCCGCTGGGCAGCACCACGACTATGTGCTTTTCGTCCACGTACCGCACCGACCCGCTGACAACCCGGGCAGGAGGGGAAGCAGCATAGGGCGGTTCGCTGACAACCGCCGCCACGCTCCAGGCCGTTCCGGCCAAGGCCTCCACGGTAACGCGCTGGCCGGGGATAAGGTCGGCCGGGGAAGCCCCTTGACCGCCAACGGTCACGGCCGCCTCGGGTGCGACAAAAAAGGTATGTCTGACCCCGCTTTCGTCCTGCACAACTAGGCGGTGGCCTTCAAGATTCACCTCTTCTACCAGGCCGTCCAGCTTCGTTAGTGTGCCGCCCAGAACCTCCACGAAAGGCACGACGCCGCCTTCGCTCACGAGATAGCGAATATTTTGGCCGACGGCAAGGCCGCCCACGGTTAGCCTACCATCGCGCATCACGACGACGCCGCGAAGAGGCTGCCCCGTAGAAGTCGTGGTCAGCTTGAGGGCTACGGCCGTACCACCGGGACCGGTGATCTGCCAGAGTGTGGAACGAACAGGTCGCCCGCCCAGCTCTTCCTTTTCATCTATCCTCGCCGCCACGGTGCCCACCTGCCAGGTGGTGCGGCCCGGCGGCAGGAGGCGATCCAAAGCATCAAGCATCCGCGCCAGTTCGGCGCGGGTAATTCCCCCTTTTGGAGCCAGGCGATAGGGCGTGGGCCCCTGGACCAGACCTAGGGCTAAGGCCTGCTCGACGTCTCCGGCATACTCGGCGCTCACGGCGTTGCCGTCGGCGTAGGTACTCAGGATACCGGCGGAATCAGCAGGCAGAATCCCGGCCTTAAGGCGCAGTGCCCGTACCATCCAGGCTGCCACTTCTTCGCGCGTCGCCGGAGCATCCCAAGGTTCCTGCCTTCCGCTACCGTTTGCCCCGCTGGTAAGCCCACGCGCCACAGCCAGCGAAACGGCCGGCTGGGCCCAGGCGGCAACCCCGTTGCCGGAAAGAGCGGTAGCAGCAGGCGCACCGGCTTCTTTTTCCCACTCCAAAAGGCGCACCAAGGCTACAACGGCCTCCTGGCGGCTGACCACGGCAGCAGGCAAGATGCGCCCGCTGCCGTCGCCGCGCAGCACCCCCCGCGCCGCCAGCCGCAAAATGGGGAGGGCAGCCGGCCCGGAGGGCAGGTCGCGGAAGCTCAGCGCCTGTAGGAATTCCGCCGTCCGTTCCCGTCCGGTAAGGTAAATGCCGAAGTTGCCCCCCGGCGCCTGGGCCTGCGCAGGCACCGCGCCCGCGAGGAGCAGAAGGAAGGATATCAAGCAGGCTAAGCGGCGGGCGACGGCGTTGGCAGCGGTTCGGCAGTGGCGGGCGCGGATACCCGCTCGGCTAAGGCATAGATGCGGCATTATATCTGATCCTCCTTAGCGGCGCCGGGCGAGAACCGCGTAAAAGCCTGGTCGGTCGAGAACGACTTCCCCGCTCCAGAGGCTTAAGTACGCGGTTGCATTTACCCAAGTCGCCCGCACCGGATCATAGCGGTAAAGGGCAGGCGCACCGGCGTAATAGGCGAGGTCGATCTTGGCTCTCAGGGTTACCTTCTCGGCCAAGGAGAGTATTTCCTCCTCGCGCGGCCCTACGCTGAGCTTGGAACTTAGGCGGTAAACCGGCGAAGCGGGGATCAGCCCGGCCGGCAGCTCGCGCAGGATGGCCTGAGTTTCTGCCCCCTCGGCTTCTTCTAAAGTAACGGTTACGGCCGCCCGTTCCTCGTCGCTGCTACTCAGGCTGCGCACATCCCCGGTGTAGAAGGCGCGTACGGGAAAGCTGAAAGCCAGGCGCGGCGCAGTAAGATAAACCGTGGTGCGTTCGCTCAGGTCCCCGGCCGGTAGGACGATGCTGAAGCGCCGCTCGCGCCCGTACTCTGGCTTGTCCAGATCGATGGTAAAGCGCGTGCCGCCCAGCGCGCCAGGCGCTATGGTGATGACCGTGCCGCCTGCCCCACCTGCCCGGGCTACTTTATATTCCGGCACTTCAGGCTTATCGGCGGGCTCGGTATAATCCTCGTCTTTGGTGCGTGCCGAAGCAGTGAGGGTCTCGCCGGAGACCCCATCGGCGTTCACCGCGCGCACGGCAAAGTAGTAGCGGGTATCCGGCTCCAGGTTTTCGGCATAGAAGTACCGCACCTCTGGCCGATCGGCCGGGGCACCGTACGCCTTCCCCTCGCTGGTACCGAGGAAGGCCAGCTTGTCGCTTTCGGTGCCCATATAGATTTCGTAGGTGAGGGCCCCGCTGGGCGCCGTCCAGGTAAGCTCTATGGTATTGGCGCTCAAGGCGCGCGCCCTAAGGCCGGTCGGCGGCTTGGGCGGCCCGGTGAAGGTAAAAGCGTCCGGAAGGGTAAAGGTTGAGCCGTCGGGGTTGGTCACGGTAACCGCGACGGTTCCGAGATCATGTTCGGGGGTTACTGCCGTAAGCTCGCTATCGCTTACCCGCGTAACTTCGCCGGCCTCGACCCCGCCGAACTCGACGCGGACGCCCGGATCAAAGCCGCTGCCGGTAATGGTCACCTTCGTCCCGCCGCCGGAAGGGCCGCTCGTGGGATCGATCTTGGTGATGGTCGGTCCGGGTTTATCCTCATAGGTAAAGGCCTGGGGAAGGCTGGCTGTGGCGCCGTCGGGATTCACCACCGTCACCGTCACCGGACCAGGAGCGCCGGGCGGGGTACGGGCGGTAAGCTCGGTTTCGCTGACCCAAGTCACGTTCTGGGCCGCGCGGCCGCCGAAGAAAACAGCCGGAACCTTTTCGAAGCCGCTCCCCGCGATGGTCACCGGCGTGCCGCCCTGGCTGCGCCCGGTGTTGGGTACGACCGCTTGGAGCGTGGGCTGGCTCTGCGGCGTGGTATAAGTAAAGGCATTGGCCAGACGGGCGCTGGCGCCGTCCGGGTTCACCACCACAACATCAACAGTCAGATCGCCCTGGCCGGGAGGCGCAGGCGGCACCGTCAGGGTGATGGTGGAACTCGCGACCGCTTTGACGTCCTTGGCTTCCGCGCTGCCGAAATACACCTTAGCCCCCGGTAGGAAACCGGAACCTTGGATTTCGGCCGGGATGTTTCCCGCGCGCGGGCCTTTGGAGGGAATGATCGCGCTTAGGGTTATAGGTGCCGTCGGCGCCGTGTAGGTGAAGCCGCCGGGAAGAGTGGCCGCACCGCCGTCCGGGTTAACCACAGAAACATCCACCGCGCCGGGGGTGGCCACCGGGGGCGCCGTCACGCGCACGTACGCGGGGCCATCAAGGCCCGGCCCGTACACTTCCACCGGCACGGTCTGTCCGCCGAAGAGCACCGTCAGCCCCTCCCGGAAGTTCGTGCCCCAGATGTCCACCTTCGTGCCGCCGGTTACCGGTCCCTGGTTTGGAATTACGGCCGTGATGCGCGGCTGAAGAGCCGGGTCGGGAACATACGTGAATCCTTTTTCCTTAGTGTAGCTGGCCCCGTCCGGGTTGAGCACCGTAACGTCCACCGCGCGATCGGCCGGTCCGGCCGGCGTTATGGCGAGGAGCGCCGTGCCGCTCAGCCAGGTAACTTTTTGCGCCGGGTTGCCGTCGAAGAAGACCTTCGCTCCCTGGGCGAAATCGCTCCCGGTCAGCACCACCGGCGTGCCCCCGCTGGCCTGTCCCTGGGCCGGGGAAAGGGCCTCGATTTGCGGCTGCGTGCTGGTGCGGCGGTAAGTGAAGGCACCGGCCAGAGTCACCTGGGCCGCATCGGGGTTGATGACAGTAACATCCACTGCTCCTTCTTTGTCTGCCAGCGGAGTAAGAACTTTGAGAGTGGTACCGTACTCATCTGGGTTTGCCACCGGCTTACCTAGGCCGTCGGTTAGGGACTTCACCTCAGCCAATCGGTTGCCGAAAAGCACCTTGGGATACTCGATTATGTTCCCCGCCGGGCGCACGCGGAAATCCACGCCCTTAATGGTCACCAGCGTACCGCCGGCGAGGCTTCCTTCCGGCGGGAAAACCGAGTGGATCTCTGGCAGGGAACGTGGGGAAACGTAGGTGAAGCCGCCCTCTTTTTGGTCCTGGCCGTAATCCGGGTTGATCACCGTCACGTCTACGGCGCCTTCTTCGCCGGGCGGGGTTACCGCCTCAAGTTTGCCATAATCTCGCCAGGTGACTTTGCTCGCCGGTTTGTAGCCGAAGTACACTACCGCTCCTTGGCGGAAGTCCGACCCGGTGATGGTCACAAGAGTACCTCCCGCCGTGGTCCCCCGCTGCGGATCGACGGCCAGAATAGCAGGCGATGTTGCCGGTACGCGGTAGGTAAATCCGCCTGGAAGCGTCACCCGGCCGCTGTCCGGGCTGCCGTCCCTCCCGGCATCCGGGTTCACCAGGGTTACGTCTACGGGTCCGGCCTTGGCAGGCGGAGTCTTGGCCGCCACTTCCGTGGGCGAGATATAAACGACTGCCGTGGCTTTTTGTGCGCCGAAATACACCGTAGGACCGACGACTCCCTCCTGCAAGAACCCCGACCCCTTAATCGTCACCCAGGTGCCGCCATAAATAGTCCCCGCCGCCGGAGTGATGGAAGTAATCTTCGGGACGCTGATGTACGTAAACTTGCCGTCGACAAAGGTACTGCCGCCGTCTTTATTCGTCACCGTGATCCTCGCCGGCCCGGCTTCGCCGGGAGGGGTAAGGCAGGTAAGCTGGACCACCGTTTGGTTTTCATAAACCTCACCGGTAACCGTAAGCTTAACGTTGGTGGCCGGCCTGCCGCCCACCAGGACCGTTGCTCCCTCTTCAAACCCAAGGCCGGTGATAGTCAGAGTCGTTCCTCCGCGGCCGTCACCAAATTCAGGCTTAACCCCTTGAATTACCGGTTGGCTTTTGATCGTGTAATAGGTAAAAGCCCGTGCCAGTTTGCGCTCGCCGAAGGGGTTGCGCACGGTTACGTCCTTCACCCCCTCGGTATTTGCCGGCAGGATCACGCGGATTATGTCCAGCCCGTTTTCCACCGGGATGATTTCTTTACCCTCGGTAGCTTCTTCGCTGCCGAAGTAGATATGGGTTTTCTCCAGCCTGAGCTGCTTTTCTGCCTCGGTCAGCTCGCTTTCGGGTTTACTTATCCAGTTGAAATTCTCCCCGATGATTTCAACTTTAGTTCCGCCGGCAGTCGGTCCCTCCGCCGGTCGAACGCTGGAAAGGTATAAGTTGTTCCCCCGGTAGATAAACCCGCCCTCCTTCCGGGCGATGCCGGGCCGCTGCCCTGCCGGCGCCGGGTTTACCAACCAGACGGGAACCGAGCCCGGAACGTTGCCCGGAGCAGGTGGGGCGGTCACCGTTAGCTCGAACACCGGATCGCTGCTGTACACGGCGTCGGCCACGCGCATATCCTGACGGGCGGCCAGGTACTTGTCGGCCGGCTCGGGGCCGAAGTAAACCTTTACGTCCTTGGTCAAGCGCCGGGCGTAAATGATAACCGTAGAGCCGCCGGCCACCGGCCCCTCGGGGCTCAGCGTCTCCACGTTATGGATGGGAAGGACCGCTTTACCGTTCAGCTGGTCGGCGAATTCGGGGATGGGGACGGGCTTGTAGAAGGTAAAACCGTTGGGCAGTTCCGCCACTTCTGTAACCCAGTTGCCATCGATGGGCCGATAAACCAGGAGGGATACCGTAACCGACACTTGATCTTCGTCCGAAGCGAAAATAGGTGTAGTGACCGTCATGTTACTAGCGTCGTTGCGAATTACACCTGTTCCCTCTAGCTCTTTGCCGCCGAAGTAAACTTTAACCGTGCTGTCCTTATCTGTAGGAAAATTGATGCCTTGTAGCACGACGGTGGTCC
This sequence comes from Bacillota bacterium, assembly GCA_030154105.1. GTDB lineage: Bacteria > Bacillota > DTU030 > DUMP01 > DUMP01 > DUMP01. The sequence continues at coordinate 15,720 of JASKKP010000022.1, read as the reverse complement.
GCTCGCCCATCGGGCCTTGAGCGGGGGAAACACCCGTTATAACCAGCGCCTTCTCGGGCTTTTGATACAAGAAGCCCTGCTTTAGCACCGCATACCCGTTCGGCTCGGGGTTGACCACCTTGACATCCTGCCAACCGTCCAAACCGCCGGGCGCAGGCGGAACAAGCACTTCGATCTCCTGGCTCTTGACGAAAACCGTTTCGGCTTTTGCAGAGCCAAAATACACTTCTGCCCCGGTAATGAAGTTAGTTCCCGTAATAGTCACCACGTACCCGCCAGCTGTAGAACCAGCGCTGGGCGATACAGAGGTAATAGCCGGAACCACGGGTTCGCCGGCGTAATAAAAAGCCTGGGAAAACTCAAATTCAACAATTTGTCCTGCCTCGTTCGTATACTCTATTTCTAGATCCGCGTAGCCCATGCCCCCGGGCGTCATTGCCCGGATCAAATTGTCGTTGATCACCGTATAGCTTCCGGTCGTAAGCTCGTCGGAAGTCACCATGTGCAGCTCATAATTGCCAAGGCGGAACTTGGTATTGGTTGGGCCCATTAGGTTGAACCCCATGCCGCGGATCTCCACTTCAGTGCCACCAGAGGTCGGGCCGAAGTTGGGTGTAACGCTGGTGACATACGGGGCCTCGACATACTCGAAACCCTTCGGCGAAGCAGTATCGGCCGAGTAGTACTGACAGGACTTGCCATCGGGGTTGATGACTTTCACCGGCTGCAGCCCGGCAGAACCGGCAGAGGTAACCGCAGTAATGGTATGGGTACCGTCCGTGCCGTGGGCAACGTCGGTTACCCTGGCATTGGCATTCCCAATCTGGACGGTAACCAGATAATTGCCCTGGGCGTCCCGGCGGTTGTCGAACTCTGAGCCGGTGATAGTTATGACCGTGCCGCCCTGCACGTGGCCGTAGGCGGGAGATACCGCGGTTATCGTAGGTGAACTTTCCCGGTACTCCACCGTAGCCGAAGCCGACTGGCCGTCCGGGTTCGTCACCTTGAGCGTGGCCGGCCCGGGATCGCCGTATGGCGCCACTGCTACAATCTCATCAGGTTTAACCGACGTTACCCCCTCAGCCGGCCGGCCGTCGAAAGTAACACTCACTCCTTCGACGAAACCGCTCCCGTTAATGGTTACCTTTGTGCCGCCCGCCGCCGAAAGTTTGCCATCGGCGGAGCCGACTTTCACGCTACCGATCACCGGCCCTTCCGCCGCTTGAACCGAAGATGAGGGGATAAAAGGTAAAAGAAGAAGGGCAGCCAAAAGCAGCGAGACAAATCGTTTTAGGCGCATGTCAGCACACCTCGTAGGTTTGGTTGGCCGTTCGGCCCGACAAATAGCCTTATTTCTTTTATCGGCAGGTCCGGCTTTAGAACTTAGGCTCCCCTTCACTGCCATGGCATTTCCGGCAGCGTGGGCGGTCTTTCCCCCTCCATTCTCCCAAGGCGCGCCACGCCTCGTAGCAGCCTCCTTGCCGGCGACCGGGTAGGATAACCGAACTTGATAGCGAATATACTAGGGGAGACATAATTTGGTTCCCGCAGGGGAACCAGGGTTGAGAGGTGAAATAAGGTGGATCCGATTCTTACCCGGCGGAGCATCCGTAAGTACACGGACCAGCCAGTTTCGGATGAAGACGTTACCTATCTTCTCCGGGCGGCCATGAGCGCTCCGTCGGCCAACAATGAACAGCCCTGGCATTTCGTCGTTATCAAGGACCGCAAGCTCCTCGCCGAAATCCCTAAGATTCACCCTTATGCCCAAATGGTACCGGGAGCGCAGCTGGCCATTATGGTCTGCGGCGACCTCTCCCTGGACGTTATGAACGGCTACTGGGTGCAAGACTGCGCCGCGGCTACAGAAAACATTCTCATCGCCGCCCAGAGCAAGGGCCTCGGTGCCGTATGGCTGGGCGTTTACCCGCGCGAAGAGCGCGTGCGCGCCCTGCAGCAACTCTTTGGTCTCCCGGAAAAAGTGCTGCCCTTCGCCCTCATCCCCGTCGGCTACCCGGCAGAGCAGAAGCCGCCGGCCGACCGCTTTAACCCAAACCGCGTGCATTACGACCGCTGGTAGCGAAAAGCCCCCAGGCATGTCCTGGGGGTTTTGCTCCCTCTTGAGTTACGCCCTAGCATATGTTAAACTCATGTCAAGAAAGTTTCTACGGCCCAAGCCAAGGCCGTTCGGGCTGCGGCGAAGGCTAGGAAACAGCTGGCCTCGAGTACCTGAGCTCAGGGGAATTCTGCGAGCGAGGGCTAAGGGGGGAAGAGAAATATGGTATGCGCTGTGTAAGGCCACGTTGCCGGTTGCTCAAGTTCCGACGCCGGTAAGCGTGGCATTTTTGCTGGCCGAGAGATTAAGTAAAGGAGGACGGCCTGATGTTGAGCGCGGCCGAAAGAAGCTGGGCAGAAGAACGCTTGGAAAGGATCTTAGAGCACGAAGCTAAGGAGAAGCGGCGGGATTTCATTGATGACGCCAAAATCGAAGCGCTTCTCGAAGAGACGGCCAATCCGGCCAAGGAAAGGGTACGCGATGTGCTGGCCAAAGCCAGGAGTTTGGTAGGGCTTGAGCCCGAGGAAGCGGCGGTACTCCTTAACAATACGGATGAAGATCTCTGGCAGGAGACGTACGCCGTTGCCCGCGAAATTAAACAAGAGATTTACGGCAACCGGATCGTGCTTTTTGCCCCGCTTTACATCTCTAGTCCCTGTGTCAATGACTGCATTTATTGCGGTTTCCGGCATTCGAATTCCCAGGTCCGCGGCCAAACCCTTACCTGGGAGCAGTTGGAAAAGGAAGTCCAAGCCCTGGTTACCCGCGGCCACAAGCGCTTAATTGTCGTCTACGGCGAGCACCCTGCCAGCGATATAGATTTTATGTGCGAAAGCATAAGAAGGATTTATGCCACCCGTAAGGGAAACGGTGAAATTCGCCGCGTTAATGTCAACGCCGCACCCCTTTTCGTCGATGAATATCGGCAGCTCAAGGAAGTGGGGATCGGCACTTTTCAGGTGTTCCAGGAAACGTATCACCACGCCACTTATGCCCGCCTCCATCCCCGAGGCACCTTGAAGCATGTCTATACCTGGCGTTTATTTTCCCTTCACCGGGCCGAAGAGGCAGGCATCGACGACGTGGCCATCGGCGCCCTGTTCGGGCTCTACAAGTGGCGCTTTGAAGTGCTGGGCCTCCTCTACCACGCCCAGGATTTGGAGCGCGAATTCGGTGTCGGCCCGCACACCATTTCTTTCCCCCGCCTGCAGCCGGCCGTGAACACGCCGTACGCCACCTCATCGCCTTACCTCGTCGCCGATGAGGACCTGAAAAAGATCGTGGCCGTCTTAAGATGCGCCGTACCTTACACCGGCCTCATTCTTACCGCCCGTGAACGACCCGAGCTGCGCCGGGAAGTAATCCCCTTAGGTGTATCCCAGGTGGACGCCGGCTCGCGTATAGCCATAGGCGGCTATGAAGAAATGGAACGCGAGCACATACCCGAACGCGAGCAGTTCCAGCTGGGCGATACCCGTTCGCTGGACGATTTTATCCGGGAACTGTGCGAAGACGGCTACATCCCTTCTTTTTGCACCGCGGGATACCGCTGCGGCCGGACGGGAGAGCACTTCATGTCTTTGGCCAAAAAGGGTTTCGTTAAGAACTTCTGCACTCCGAATGCCGTACTAACCTTTAAGGAATACCTTTTAGACTATGCTTCGCCTGCCACGCGCCAAGCAGGCGAGAAGGTGATAAAGCACTACCTGGCCGCACTGGAAGCCAGCCACCCGGCCCAGGCACAGGCCGTCCGCGAGCGGCTGCAGCGCTTGGAGGCGGGTGAACGTGACCTCTATTTCTAGCCAGCAGCAAAGCCCGCCTTCCGGCCGGTCAATTCCACCAGCGGCGGTCCTGGAGCAGATCGCCGCAGAGATCTGTACCCGCTATCCTATTGCCAAGGCCTACTTCGCCCAGGCCCTGGGTCATCGCTTGCACTTCCTGGCCGGGGCGGGAGAAGAAACCTATTTGCCTGCCGTCAAAATCCACGTTAAAGATGATCTCTACCTTTTTTGCGAACCCAGCCGGGAACTAAATAGCGAAGTCTATTCTCGGTTAATCCAAGAAGTGAAGACCGCGTTGGGATTTTAACGGGAGAAGGGCGGGTGTCCGGCCGAATACAAGCCCTTGGCCGGCTGTTCCCCCTGCTCCTCCTCCGTTATGACCGTCGTTGATTAGAAGCCCCCAGGTGTAAACCTGGGGGCTGAACTCTCTTCTTTCTAAGAACCGTAAATGGGCTGTCGATGCCTGCTTTCATTCACGGCGGGTGTTCGGATATTACGTCCCTCTTTTAAAATGAATCATATCTCGCCCGGCTTACCGGACCGTCTTTTCGCCTGTAAACGGGCCAGCCCACAGCTCCTGCAAAACGCTGTCAAAAAACGTGAACGAAGTGGTACTGTGCAGCGTCTAAGAATCGGAGGTATTTGTTTTTTGTGAGAAGGAAAGCAGTATGAGATTTCTTGGGAACTTAGTTCAGGCCGGGTAGATAGGGAATTTGAGGATATAGTTGAGAAACTGAGAGCCAGGGTTGGGTGATGAAGCGTTCGATCGTCTAGCACCGTTAGGACATCACCTTACTACTCGAGCCACAGGAGGTTTTTAAGATGAAACTAAACCGAACCTTTCATTGGATAGTCCCAGCACTTCTTGTTGTTGCTTTGCTTGTTGTGCTCATTCAATCCATCATTCAATACACCTTCATTAAAAGGCCTACCTGGAGCCATTTTGATCGGATTGTTGACAGGGAAACCTGCTTAATACAAGTTACGGTTGTTAATCCGTCACAGTTTTTCACTCTTTACCTAGACTCCATTCGATTGCCTGAAGGTGCCGTACGCGTGCAAAAGGTCGTGACTCCCTCAATGGAACTAAGACGCACCGAAAATCTAAGAATAGCAATACCTCCACTACGTGAATCTAAAATCAGCATCTTCGTCGACACCGAAGGTCCCCAACAGCTAATGAACCAAGTGATAGTCAAATACTACTACTTTGCCCCGTTATTTTCACAAGAGACAACTTTCTTTAACGCTTTATTAGACGCGAGCAACGTCGCGCAGGACCGGAACCTAACGCGACATCGTGGCGACATTGCAGCGCGGCACAAAAGGGCGGTCTTCCTTGCGCGCTCTCGCGCACCGGGCGTGCGGCCAGGGCTAGGTTTGCACCAGATTGTGCTTAATGGCAAATAGCACCGCTTGGGTCCGGTCGCTGACTCCCAGCTTCTGAAATATGTTGGTCAGGTGGTTCCTCACCGTCTTTTCGCTTATGTAGAGCTTTTCGGCTATTTCCCTATTGGAGAGCCCCAGGCAAATCTGCTGCAGCACCTCCAGCTCTCTCTCCGTCAAATCAAAATGATAGCGAGATTCTTCTTCTCTTTTTTTCGAAAGCCGGTTAAACTCCTTGAAAACTTTTGGGGTAAGTGAAGGAGGGATAAAACCCTCCCCCTCCGCCACGCACCGGATGGTTTTCACAAGCTCGTGAGGCCTGACGTCCTTTAAGACGTAGCCGGAAATGCCGCCTCTTATAAGCTCAAACAAATACTCTTCCTGGTTATGGATCGTGAGGGCAATTATCTTTACCCCCGGCTTTTCCTCTTTTATCACCTGCGTAGCTTTTATGCCGTCAACATTGGGCATATTGATGTCCATCAATATGATGTCCACGTCGGTATTCCTGGCCAGCTCTATCACCTGATCGCCGTCTTCGGCTTCCCCGACCACGGTAATATCCGGTTCCAGCGAAAGAATTTTTCTTATGCCTTCACGAAGAAGAGCATGGTCATCGGCAATAATTACTTTAATTTGTTTTTTGCCCGCCTGTGACATGCTCACCCCTCCGAACCCCAACCAAGCCATTTTCTTCGGGGGCGGTCGGTACACTTAAAATTACTTCCGTTCCCTGGCCCGGGGAAGATTTTACTTCAAACTTGCCTTTCAATAACTGGATGCGCTCCCTCATTCCGATAAGCCCGAAAGCCGACCCGCTTTTTTCGGCCATTACTTTTTCCACGTCGAAACCACAGCCGTTGTCACGGACGACCACGTTTATCCTGTTTTTCAAGAACTCTATTTTAATCAGCACCTCCGTGGCTCTGGCGTATTTCCTGATATTGGTCATGGATTCCTGGATGACGCGGAAGATGGCCACCACTAGGGGAGAGGGAAGCTCGTATTCCTTGCCCACTACTATTATCTCGACATAAATACCGTGATCGTTTATATATTGTTCGACGTAACGCTTGAGGGCGGGCACAAGGCCCAAATCATCAAGGGACATGGGGCGAAGGTCGAAAATTATTTTCCGCACATCCTGGAGGCTCCTTCGCACCAGGTCCATTAAGCTGTAGAGTTCCTCCCGCAGCATCGCCGGATTAACTTCCATGAGCTTCAAACAAAACTCCGCCCTCATCACTATGTTCGCCAGGCTCTGGGCGGGCCCGTCGTGAATCTCCCTGGCCACCCGCTTGCGCTCTTCTTCCTGGGCCATGATGACCGAGAGGCCCAAGGCCTGCATCTGCTGCATCTCGCCTATCTGACTGCTGATGGCATCAAGATCGTTGCTTAATATCTTGAGCACCATTCCCACATTGGCAATCAACTCTTCCGAGCGCTTTATGGTGGCCTCCAAGTTTTTGAGGTTGCGCTCCAGGTGGTCCCTGTGCAGTCGGAGCAACTTTTCCTGTTCGCGCTTGCTCAAAAGCTCTATCTGCTTTTTATTGGCTTCTTCGTAAGCCCGTTTAATCTGTTCTTCGCTATGACGCTTAAAATCGCGGCTGACTTCCATTAAATGCCTTCTCGCCTGGGCGTAGGCCTTTTCTAGGTCGTCAACCTCCTTGATAATACCTGCTATCTCCTTTTTTACCGCTTCCAGCTCATGCTTTGTCCTTTCGTACTCTGTCCTAGCGCTCTCGCCCAACTGGTAGAGCTGCTCCTTGCTTTTTTCCACAACTCTTCGCGTCTTTTGGATTACCCTCTCGAGATTCTCGACATTCACCAAGGCCGTTCATCCTTTTTCACGTCCAGAATTGCAAGGCATCGCAAAGAGGTGTAGAAGACTCTCAGGCCTCTGTTTTAAACTGAAGCACGAGCGAGTTAAGCTGGTCGCACATGCGGGCAAGGCGCCTGGCACAGGAGTTTATCTCTTTTAGAAGTTCAGACCGTCGGGCGGCTTCGAGCTCGCCGGCATCTTTTTCAAAGGCTTCCGAGTGCTTGGCTATTAGATTGGAAGTTGAGCACATATCGCCCACTTTTTCTTTTATGGTATTAAAGAGCACTCCCAGTTCCTTGACCATCACGTTGAAAGCTGTGGTCAGACGCCCCAGCTCATCCCGGTTCCCCACGGGCAGCTTATACGAAAAATCACCGACAGCAACCCTTTCCGTAGCCAGAAGCAGCTCCTTTATCGGGCGCCCCACAGCCCTGATGATTATCAGGCGGGCCAGCAGGAGCCCGGCCAAAGTTGCCAGCACGAAGTTGAAAATAATGCTATAGGCCGTTTGGCGCAGGTAACTCTCAACTAAACGGAAGTCCATGAGGACGTACGTACGGCCGACGGCTTTCCCGCCGGAGTCTACGATGGGCGACGTAAAAGCTACGGCGGTCACCCTGCCGCTCTCATCTTTTATAGGGGTAAGCTTTTTCCCGCCCGCCCTATCTATTATATCGGCAGCTTTATCTTTAGTCGAAACTCCACCCGCGATGCCGGAAGAGGCCACGGTATCGCCGTTTTCGTTTAAAACTACGGCTTCAAGGATAGAAGCATCTTCCTCTATATTTTTCATTACCTGGTTAAGGAGCACATAATTTCCCGACCTTATCGCTTCGAGCGCAACCGTATTAATGAGGCGAATGGTAGCCCACCCTCGGCCTACGACCCCATTTATGAAGGCGTCGCGCTCCCTAATATAGGTGGAAAAACCCACCACTCCCATCAACAGGGTGATGATCAGCGTAAGGCCGAGGCTCAGCCGGAAGGTAAGGGAGAAACCTCCGCCTTTGTACCAGCTTTTTGCCATATTCTATCACTCCTCGCAAGTAAATTCAATCACATCACCAATTTCTGTGCCGGTTGCCCTGCATACTCCGGCCGGAAGCTCCAGAGCTTTTGCGGCTCCTCTTACCACCGGCCCAAACCTAAAGGGCGGAACGGAATGCGCCACTTTCAAGACCCGGTCTTCACGGTTCAGGAAGATCACATCGATGGGGTATCGCATGAACCAGGTATGTATAGACGAACACGGTGCAAGCAAGAGCCCCATACCCGTGCGAAATTCCGCAGTGCAAATCAAACCAACCAGCCTTTCGGCAAAAGAGAAGGCCGTCTTAACCTCCTCGGCCAGGACCTTTTTTCTGGTGAAATTAGTCGCCTTCATGATTTTTCCTCCCCTACAAACCAAAAGCCCGCATTATCTGGATGGCCGCCGGCCCGAGTAAGACGATGAACACCGCAGGGAAAATGAAAATGACCATGGGTAAAAGCATTTTTACTGGTGCTTTCATGGCCATCTCTTCTACCCGCTGGCGGCGCTTCTGCCGCGCCTCCTTGGACTGCGAGCGCAGCACGTTCCCTATGCTTATGCCCAGCTGTTCAGCCATGATGATCGAGCCCACAAAATTCGACAGATCTTCAACGGCCATTCTGTCGGCCATTTCCCGCAGCGCTTCTCTCCTGGGTTTTCCCATCCTTATTTCTTGTAAAACCTGAAATAGTTCGTCGGCCAGGACGCCCTTGGATTTTTCTACGACCTTCACCAGGGCGGCGTCAAACCCCAATCCGGCCTCCACGCACACGGTGATAAGATCCAGCACGTCGGGCAGAGACTTTTCCACCTGTTCCCTGCGCTGCCTGGCTTTGGAGCTTAAAACCGCATCCGGCAGCAGCCACCCGGCAATGCCTCCCACAAGGGCCATTACTGCCGACTGCAGCGCCGCCTGCCCGGCAAGCTTCCATAGTTCCATTAAAGCCAGCGCATTTAACCCTGCCAGCACGTACTTTATCGCCAAAAGTTCGCGCCCGGATAAATTCCACGGCCTGCCTGCTTCTGTCAGCCTTTTCTCCAGCGTCTCCGCGCCGACAGCAGGCATGTGCCGCACCAGAACCTTGGCCAGGCCAGCCACTACGGGCTTTATAAACCGGTGAAATAAAGGAAAGGATAGTTCCTGTTGCCTGATGGAAACGGGAGCGGTACCTACCACTTCCGTTAGCCTTTCGCTCATTCTTATGCTTTCCCCAAAGAGCAAGCGGTGCAAAAGCAGGGTAATTGTAAATGTGCTGCCGAAAACTCCGGTTAAAGCCAAAACCAGAGGCGCCATATATACATGGCCTCCCTAGAATTTGATGTCTACAATCCTTCTTATAATCAGCAACCCTGCGAACTCTCCGGTTACAGCCACCGCCAACATGGCCAGCCCAGCCCGGGAGGAAAAAAGCTCCATTACGTACGACGGTCTTACCACCATCATAAAGCCACCGAGGATCAGCGGTAAAAGACCTATAATGAGGCCTGAGATACGCCCTTGGGCGGTAAGGGTCCTAATTTCCCGCTTTATGCGCATGCGTTCCCGGACGGTCTCCGCAATATTGTCCAAAACCTCCGAAAGGTTGCCCCCCACCTGTCTCTGAATCAGGACCGCCGTGACCACCAAGTCCAGGTCTTCGCTGTTCACCCGCCTGGCCATGTTTTCAAGGGCCTCTTCGGTTGGAGTCCCCAGGCTTATTTCTTTCATGGTCCTTGTAAACTCTTTTTTTATGGGGTCCGGCAACTCCTTGCGCACCATATCCATGCTCTGCAAAAAGCTGAAGCCCGAGCGGAGGGAGTTGGCCATAATGGTTAGGGCGTCGCCGATCTGGGCGTTAAAACTTAAAACTCTTTTGGCCCTGGCGGCATCGAGCGCCACAAACGGCATCACAGCGGCTGCCAGGCCCAGAACCAAGCTACCGGCAGGATTTAGAGTTATCGTAAAGGCAACGAGCGAAGCAGCAACAGCACAGGCGACGACAATGATGATAAATTCCCCTCCGCGGAGCAACACGTCGGCTTCTTCCAGTTTTTTATCCACCAGCCGCCCCAGGCGGCGTGCCAGAGATAAACCGCCCGCCCAGGTCAATAATCTCCGCCATAATTCCGCTCGCTGCCGACGAGCGGTCGTCTCTTCTTGCCGAACCTCAGGCGAGGCAATTCTTTTGATGCGCGTCATCACCAGACGCCGATCGGAAGAACCGGCCTCAGCCACCCCCAACACCGCCAAAAAAACCGCCAGGAAGACCAGCACGCTTACGGCTTCCACTCCTTTTTACCCCCTCTTAAGCCTACAGAATGGAGGGCTTGAACACTTCCGGAGGCAATTTGATGCCGCTGGCCTCGATGCGTTCCAGGCATTTGGGCCGGATGCCGGTACAGGAAAAATACCCCTTAACCCTGCCGTCGCGTTCTATCCCCGTCTGGCAGAAGGTATAAAGATCCTGGAGCACAATCACTTCTCCTTCCAGCCCGAGGACTTCCGTTATGTGCGTGATACGCCGGGAACCGTCCCGCAGGCGGCTTTGTTGGATGATTAAATCTATGGCCGACGAAATCTGCTCCCGGATGGCCCGCACCGGCAGGTCCATCCCGGCCATAAGCACCATGGTTTCCAAGCGGGAGAGCATGTCTCGCGGCGAATTGGCGTGGCCGGTGGTGAGAGAACCGTCGTGGCCCGTGTTCATGGCCTGCAGCATGTCCAGCGCTTCGCCGCCGCGCACCTCGCCTACGATTATCCGGTCGGGCCTCATGCGGAGAGCGTTCCGCACCAGATCGCGAATCGTTATAGCTCCTTTGCCTTCGATGTTCGGCGGCCGGCTCTCCAGGGTGATTACATGCGGCTGGCGCAGCTGAAGCTCCGCCGCGTCTTCAATGGTAATGATCCTTTCCGTAGGCGGGATAAACGAAGACAGCACGTTGAGCGTCGTCGTCTTGCCGCTCCCCGTGCCGCCGGACACCACGATATTAAGCCTCGCCTTGACGCAGGCCTCGAGGAAAGCGGCCATTTCGCGGGTAAGGGTGCCGAAATTGATCAGATCTTCTACCGTGAACGGGTCCCGAGAAAACTTCCGGATGGTGATAACCGGGCCGTTCAAAGCGAGAGGGGGGATGATGGCATTTACCCGGGATCCGTCCGGAAGCCTGGCATCCACCATGGGCATGCTCTCATCTATCCGCCTTCCGAGCGGTGAAACTATCCTGTCGATAATGTTCATGACGTGGTCGTTGTCCCGGAAAAAGACATCGGTTAGTTCCAGTATGCCGTTTCTTTCCACATAAACCTGGTGTGGGCCGTTGACCATTATTTCGCTGATCTCGGGGTCACTCAGGAGGGGAGTAATCGGCCCGTAACCCAGTATTTCGTCGACTATTTCCCCGGCTATCCGAAGCCTTTCCGGCCGGGGAATACGGCTTTCACCTTCCGAGGTCAAATAAGCCTCCACCAGTTCTTCTATGCGTTTGGCCAAAAGTGCGTTGTCTTTTTCTTCGGGAGCCTTTATGTCTTTGAGCTCATCCACAATCTTCTTATGCAGGCTGGCCTTTAATGCGGCGTAAGGGTCCCGGGCAAAATGGTTCTGGGCCGTTTTCCGTTCCTCGTGGTTCACATCTTCCGCCGCCCTTTTGCTTTCAAGCCTCTTCAGTAAAGACATCTTCGGTCACTCCGTATGCGAAATAGCGAACTCAAAAACTGAACATTTTTGTTACCAAAGACTTGGAAGCGGTTACTTCCTTACGCTCAGTGGTTTTAGCCAGGTCCAACAAGCCGATGAGGTCCCGCACGGCGGCCGATACTTTGGCATAAGGCTGGGACATGACGAAGGGCACCCCCTTGTTGACGGCACTTCGCACCGTTTTGCCGTCCTCAGGCACGGCCGCCGTTATGGCGGTATTCAACGTCTTCTCCAGTTCCTTGAGTTTCAGGCCTTCGCTACTTTGCTGGTTCAGGATTATCCGCACTTTAGATTCACAGTTCAGGGTTTTCATGATGTGCAAAGCGGTTTTGACGTGCTTTAAGGTGGTGAGGTCTTGGTTCAAAACGAGAGCTATCCGGTCACACGCTTCCAGAACTCCCAGATTGATGTCGCTATAAAGCGGAGCAGTATCTACTATGATGTAGTCTAGGTTTTCTTTTAACACTTTCAGGAGCTGCTCTACATGGGACGCATGGACCAGTTCCGCCTGCTCCGGCGAAAACGGCGCCGGGAGAACCCTGGCCCCCGACAGGTGGGGCACCAAAAACACCTCCACCAGTTGAAAATCCAGGGTATCCTGTTCCTGCACCAGGTCGGCTATGGTGCTTGCAGCGTTAATATTGAGCATCATCGCAGCATCGCCGGCCGTGAGGTCCAGATCCACTAGGGCCACTTTCTTCCCGGTCTCCTGCGCCAGAGCCACGGCCAGATTGCAGGCCAGGGTTGTTTTGCCTACGCCCCCTTTGGTGCAGAAAAAGGCGATGATTTTACCCTTTTGCCTGGGGGCCGGCGGGGTATTTGCGCCCACGGGCGATGACAGGTATATGTTGCGCCGCTTCTGGGATTCGTTGACGCGGCGGATGGCGTTGGCCAGTTCATCGGCCGAGAAAGGTTTTACCAGATATTCCCTGGCCCCGGCAGCCATGGCCTTGCGGAGATATTCCCGCTCACCCTGGATGGAAATGATGATGATGGCACACTGGGGCACATTTACGGAAATCTGCTCGGTGGCACCGATGCCGTCCAGGCGGGGCATGTTTATATCCATAAGGATCACATCTGGTTTCAGTTCCTCCGCCAAGGACACAGCTTCGTAACCGTCGGCAGCCTCGCCCACCACCTCTATGTCGTCCTCAAAATAAAGCAGGCGTTTTACGTCTTCCCGCGTGGTAGCTACATCGTCGGCGATCAAAACCCTTATCGGCGTCATATAAAACTCTCCCCGCTATGGCAATAGATGTTCGAGTTTGCTTGGCGGAACCGGCACGACTTCAGCATCATCCGGCGAGCGCAGCGCCAGTTGAATGCTACCGTGCTGGATGGCCAGGGCTATCTTTTGAGCCTCAACCGGTTTTACCATAAGGGTAACGGTCTGGAGCTCTTGTTTCGACCCTCCCCCGCCTTCGAGATTGCCGTCGACGGCCAGGACCGGAGCATTTTGAATTATGGTGGAGGTGACCGGAGTTTTTTGTTCCCCGGGAGCATTGAAAGTAACCAAAACGTCAACGCGATCTCCCGCGCTAATAAGCCCGTGCATGGCCGTAATGTTATTGACCGGAATGGAAATGGCCCTTCTCCCCTTCTCCACTTTTGCCGCCAGGCCGGCGGCGACGTCGGTTTTCGCCACCAGTTTGTTGCTCAGGATCATCTCCCCGGGATAGATGTCGCTCACGGCCATTTTGCCCGCCGCATCTTTGACGTCTACCACCGTGCCCGGGAGGACGTATTCCACGGGCATCTCTTTGAATTCCAGCATCTCGCCGCTTATGACCGTCCTAGCCGGAATCTTCCGCTTGGCTATGGCCACGCGGGCGAAATGCCCGGAGGTTCTGTAAGTTCTCTTTAGATTTTCCAGGTAGCTATAGGTGCCGAGAGCGGCCGCAAGGCCGAAAATAATCGCCAGTAGGAAGATGAACTTGTTTCTCATAAGGTCAATTCTCCTCGCCAATTTCTATTCCACCAGCTTGGCCGCGTGCAGGCCGTAGTCGGCTCCGTTGGGGTCCAGCGTATAGCGCAACCCTTCCGGCGGGACCATCTGCAAAAAATAGCCGGATACCACACTTTCATGGCCCGTCCCTTCTACCCCTTTTAATAGGAAGGCACCGAACCCGACTATTTTTACTTCGTCCCTGCCGCTCAAGTAGGTAGGCTCAAAAATCGGCACTATGACAACCATTGGGCAGTCGGGGTGATAGGAATTTATAGTGCACTTGGGGGTATGCCGGCACAGGCTCAGGCGGTAATTTACTCCTTCTGCCGTAGGGCCCGACATGTTTCCCGGCTCCGTCAACACCCAATCTCCCACACTTACGGTGCCACCGTAACCGTATTTCAGGTTATTTCTGTAGCTGGATGCGCCCCTGAACCCCAGCGCCAGGGCCCCGTAATTGCCCGGGCCGTATCCGTCGTGCGAACCGGCCTTCAACTTATATTCCTGCCCGTATACCAGCTTCTGTTCGGGGATTCCAAAAGGCACCACTCCGCTTATGCTCTTAACACTGCCGAAAACGGCAGAGGCCTTTGCTGAAACCTGGCTGCCGCTTAAACCGAAAATGCGGGCAAAGGTAAAATTAACCTGGCGGGATGCTTCTACGGTCACCCTCGTGCCTGTAGAATCGAAGCTTATGACGGCTTCTTCTGGACTCACCCCGTTATATTCAAGGTATTCCACCGCCTTTTCTCTGGCCGCCACCGTCGAGGGAAGTTCCCGGGCGGCGGCCAGGGCCGCGGCATCGCACGCGTTCTGCAGACGGCTTTTTTCCAAGGCAAGGGCGCCCACATCCGTGGCCAAAGCGGCAAAGCCCAGGATGACGGTCATCAGAGCAGCAGCCAGGACAAGAACCGTCCCTTTCTCGTCGCGCCTTATTTTTCGAAGAACGTCATTTAGCGTCTTCATCATTCTATCCTCATGGTAACCCGGCTTTTCAGCGTGAAGGGATTCGGTAACAATTTATCGAAAAGCGGGGTTACCAGTTGCACGTCGTAAGCAACTTCCACGGTAAGCGGCAGCCCCGACGTCCGAGCGGACTCGCTCGGCTCGAGCTTTGTTATGTGCAAATTGGTGTCGGCGTTGGGCAGGGGAGCATTCTCGCGGATCGTGGCAATAATTTCTGCGTCGCTTTTACCGACGGCGCCGGCCCTCGCTCCTTCCCGGGCGGCGTGGGTTATAACGATGTATGAATAAGAGATGCGGCCGAATTCCAGGATGCCGAAAAGTATCAGGACAATCACCGGCAGGGTCAGGGCGAGTTCAACCAGCGATTGCCCTCTCTGGCTTTTCCAGAACCTTTCCCCCTTGACCATACCGCATCACCCCAGGAAATACGCCAGGGCTGTACCCACCCCAATGGCTATGCCGTAGGGAAAGGTCTGAGCGGAACTAGTGTAGATGGTGTCGAGAAAGTTGAGGCGCGGCATAAAGCCCAACAGGGAGAGTAGGGTAAAGAGCGCGGCCCTAATCCTTGCCCAAAAGCCTCCGCTCCTGATCATAATGATTATGGAGATGACGCCGCCGACGATGGCCGTGTAAAGGAACACCGCCCAAACGAAGTCGGGACCTTTAAAGGCTCCAACCACTCCCAGGAGCTTGACATCCCCCGCCCCCATCCCGCCCATGATGAAGGGAACCAGAAGAAGGGCCATACCTAACATCATGCCCTTTACGGCCGTTAACCCCCCGGCAAGACCGCCAGCGTAAAAATTGCTCGCAAAGCCTATGGCCGCCGCGGGGAAAAGCACGGCGTTGTAGATTTTCCGGCACTTGAAATCCGTGTATGTGCAAACGGCCACTACCAGGATAAGGAAGTAGTCAGCAGTCGCCATACGATCAACTCTTTTCATGAAGCTTTCTTATCGAGTAGGAGGGGGCGGCTAACCCCCGTCCTCTCCCACCACCGTACGTACCGATCGGTATACGGCGGTTCACCAAGCTTGACGAATACTTTGGTAAC
>JASKKP010000021.1 GCA_030154105.1 Bacillota bacterium | reverse complement strand
ACCAAAGTATTCGTCAAGCTTGGTGAACCGCCGTATACCGATCGGTACGTACGGTGGTGGGAGAGGACGGGGGTTAGCCGCCCCCTCCTACTCGATGTGAAGACACCTTTAGGCTGAAGGAGCATTCCGACGGACTTTCCGGCGGTGCTCGGAACGAATAAAGGCAGAAAAGAGTAAAGGAGGATGCGCTGTATGCCGGCTAAGGACATTCCCACCGTTTATGACCCGCGGGCGGTGGAGGAAAAGTGGTATAAGATCTGGCTTAAAAACGGCTACTTTACGCCGCAAATTGACCCGGGGAAAAAACCGTTTGCTATAGTCATCCCGCCGCCGAACGTCACCGGCGCCCTCCACATGGGCCATGCGCTCGACAACACCCTGCAGGACGTCTTAATTCGTTTCCACCGCATGCTGGGCGATCCCACTCTTTGGCTGCCGGGTACCGATCACGCCGGGATTGCCACCCAGGCCCGCGTAGAGGCAGAGCTGGCCAAGGAAGGTTTGACCCGCTGGGACTTGGGCCGCGAGAAGTTCTTGGAGCGGGTTTGGGAATGGAAGCGGCAGTACGGTGGCAAGATCATTGCCCAGCTCCAGCGGCTGGGAGCTTCTTGCGACTTTACCCGGGAGCGCTTTACCATGGACGAAGGGTGCTCGCGGGCGGTGCGGGAAGTATTCGTAAGCCTTTACGAGCGCGGGCTGATTTACCGCGGCAACTACATCGTCAACTGGTGCCCGCACTGCCATACTGCCATCTCCGATATCGAGGTGGAGCACGAAGATACTGCCGGCAAACTCTGGTACATCCGCTATCCCCTGGCCGAAGGCGACGGTTACATCACGGTGGCTACCACGCGGCCGGAAACTATGCTGGGGGATACGGGGATTGCCGTGCACCCAGAGGACGAGCGCTACCGGCACTTGGTCGGTAAAGAAGCGATTCTTCCTGTGGTAGGCCGGCGCCTGCCCATTTTCGCCGACGACTACGTGGACCCCTCCTTCGGCACCGGGGCGGTAAAGGTTACCCCCAGCCACGATCCCAACGACTTTGAAATGGGGAAACGCCACAGCTTGGAGGAGGTCACCGTCATCGGCCTTGACGGGCGCATGACGGAAGCGGCGGGCAAGTTTGCCGGGCTGGACCGGTACGAGTGCCGCGAACGGCTGGTCAAGGAATTACAAGACGGCGGTTACCTGGTTAAAAGCGAAGACTTGACCCACGCCGTCGGCCACTGCTCGCGCTGTGGTACGGTGATTGAGCCCTTACTTTCGCGTCAGTGGTTCGTTAAAATGAAACCCCTCGCGGAGCCTGCTCTGGCGGCTGTAAAAGAAGGGCGCATCCGCTTTATCCCCGAGCGGTTTACGAAGATTTACACCAACTGGCTTGAGAACATCCGCGACTGGTGCATTTCCCGCCAGCTCTGGTGGGGCCACCGTATCCCGGTGTGGTACTGCGCCGAGTGCGGTGCGGAAGTGGCGAGCCGGGAGGACCTCACCGCCTGCCCGCGTTGCGGCAGTACCCGCATCGAGCAGGACCCGGACGTTCTGGACACCTGGTTCTCTTCCGCACTATGGCCCTTCTCCACTCTGGGCTGGCCGGACAAGACGAAGGACCTGGAGTACTTCTACCCTACGTCGGTGCTCGTCACCGGCCGCGATATCATTTTCTTCTGGGTGGCGCGCATGATCTTTATGGCGCTCGCCTTCATGGACGATGTTCCCTTCCGCGAAGTCTTCATCCACGGTCTGGTGCTGGACGCGGAAGGCCGCAAGATGAGCAAATCCTTAGGGAACGGCATCGATCCCTTAGAGGTTATCGAGAAATACGGGGCAGACACCCTGCGCTTCATGCTCGTTACTTCGAGCGTACCGGGGTATGACCTGCGGTTCCACTGGGAAAAGGTAGAGGCCACGCGTAACTTCGCCAACAAAGTTTGGAACGTGGCGCGCTTTGCCCTCCTCAACCTGGAGGATTTCGACCCGGCTCAGGTCGATCCGGCTGAACTTAACTACACCCTGGCCGACCGCTGGATTATGAGCCGCTTCAACGCCACGCGCGACAAAGTAACGGACCTCATCCGCGCCTACGACCTAGGCGGGGCGGCCAATGCCCTCTACGACTTCATCTGGGATGAGTTTTGCGATTGGTACGTGGAAGTGGCCAAGATTCGCCTCTACGGCCAGGAGAAGAAAGAACGCCTGGCGGCCCAGTACGTGCTCTGGCAGGTGTTGGAGCGTACGCTGAGGCTCCTACATCCGTTTATGCCTTTTATCACGGAAGAGATCTGGCAGCATTTACCCCACAGTGGCGAAAGCCTCGTCGTCGCCCCGTGGCCGGAAGCTCTGGGAGAGCGGGACGAGGCGGCGGAGAGGGACTTCGGCCTTATCCAGGAGCTCATCCGCGGCATCCGCAACGCCCGGGCGGAGATGGAGGTGCCGCCCAGCCGCAGGGCCCGGGTCATCATTCAGGCTGAAGCAGAAGCCGCCGCCGCGGTCGAAGAAGGAGAAGCGTACTTCAGGGCTTTGGCCGGAGCGTCGGCGGTGGAAATCGGCCCGGTTACGGCCGAGAAGCCGCCGCACGCCGTGAGTGTGATTGCGAACGGTGCGGAGGCCTACCTTCCCCTGGCCGATCTGGTGGATATTGAGAAAGAGAAGGCCCGGCTGGCCAAGGAGATTGCGGCCATGGAAGCGGAGGTGGCGCGCTCGGAACGGCTTCTGTCCAACCCCGGCTTTTTGAGCAAAGCTCCGGCAGAGCTCGTGGCCAAGGAGCGGGAAAAAGAGGCCGGCTACCGCGACAGGTTGGCCCGGTTAAAGCAGCGGTTGTCCCAACTGGAGGCCTGCTAGAACCAGGAAGGTTGGGTGGACTTGCCGGGAGGGCGGTGCCGGCTGGCCTGGACGGGGCATCCACCTTCTGGGGGAGGGCGATGGTGGTGGATTTGCCCGTTCGCCTGCGTTCTTCTAATGGCGGTACGTAACGCGCCGCTTGGGAGACGGTCCTCGAGGGAGCGTTGCCGTTTCGTGCGGTAGCCCTCAGGGCGGGGCGAAAGGATTTCGTGGTTAGGAGCTCCCGAGGGAGGAGGCAAAAATGGTGAACTGGCAGGAAGCGGCGGCCTGGCTGGAGTCTCTCGGACGATTTGGCAGCCGGCCCGGCTTGGAACGCATCGAAAAACTGCTGGGGAAGCTGGGCCACCCCGAACAGGGCCTTAAGGTAATCCACGTGGCCGGTACCAACGGCAAGGGCTCCCTCTGTGCCTTCGTAAGCTCGGTGCTCGCCGCGGCCGGTTACCGCACGGGCCTTTACACCTCCCCACACCTGGTGGAGTATAGAGAGCGGTTCCAGATAAACGGCACCCTGATCTCCCAAGAGGAGCTGGCCGCCCTTCTTACCGACGTTCGCCGCGCCTCTTTAGAGGTGGCGGCGGCAGGTGGCGAACAGGCCACGGAATTCGAAGTGCTTACGGCTGCGGCCTTTCTCTACTTTGCCGCCCAAAAAGTGGACTACTTAGTCCTGGAGGTGGGCCTGGGCGGGCGGCTGGATGCCACCAACGTGGTGCGGCCTGAGGTGGCCGTTATTACCCATATAAGCTACGACCATACGGCCGTCCTCGGCCGTCGGTTAGCCGAGATTGCCCGGGAAAAGGCGGGCATCATCAAGTCCGGCCGCCCGGTGGTAATGGCACCGCAAGAGGAGGAGGCGGCAGAGGTTATTGCGGCGGTGGCGGCGGACCGCCGAGCACCGCTTCATCGGGTGCAGGCAGAATGTACGGTCATCCCGCGGCGAAAAAGCTTAAGCGGCCAGAGCTTCGATCTTTGCCTCTCTGGCCGCTGGTACCGCGATCTTAGCATAAATCTTCTCGGGGATCACCAGCTCGACAACGCCGCCACGGCCGCTCTGGCGCTTAGAGTTTTAAACTCAAAGGGAGCCGCCGTTTCCGAGGACGCCCTGCGGCAGGGTCTAGCGACGGCGCGCTGGCCGGCCCGCTTCGAGGTCGTGCTGAGAAGTCCGGTGGTGGTGATCGATGGTGCCCACAACCCGGACGGGGCACAAGCTCTGGCCCGCGCCGTGCAGGTGTATTTGCCCGGGCGGCGCTTGATCCTGGTGTTTGGCGTGCTCGGCGATAAAGACGTATCGGAGGTTCTTAGGGCTCTGGGACCGCTCGCGCAGGTTGCCGTGGTCACCCGCCCGGCGAGTTCCCGCGCAGCAGAACCGGAGCGGGTTGCTTCGGCCCTCAGGGCGTACGTACCGGAGGTATACGTAGAGCCGGAAATAGCGGAGGCGGTTGAGCGCGCTCTTTCCCTGGCCGGCCCGGAGGATGCCGTGCTCATTTCGGGTTCGCTCTACATGGCCGGGGTGGCCCGCTGGCACCTCCTCACCGGTTCCTTTTCGCCGAGGAAAAAGAGCTAAAAAACGAATTTTGCCGCCGGCGGGCGTGCTGTGCCTGCCGCTTTTTTTCATTCGCGGATCAAAGTAAGCCTAAGCTCGCCGACTTCCACGTCGGCTTGGGCGATCTTTAACCCGGCGGGAAGGGGGAGGGTGAGCACGAGCTCGTGTCCGGCGAAAATTAGCGCCAGAGTGGGGGCGGGGACGACAACTCCGGCCACGGCTATGCCTGCGGGCTTAAGGATTAGGCGGCGGCCGTCCGGCACGAGCTCCAGGCTCAGAGCGTAAGACGGGCGCCCGGTGGCCGCAGGGCGTTCCAAGATCAGCCGGCCGGGAAGGCAGGAAAGGTCCACGCCGTCGCCCTGTTCTTCAGTGTTCCTGAGGAGGCCGGCCAAAGTGGTCTCCCGGTAAACCAGGTTGGCCCGGCCCAAGAGAAAATTCACCTCTAGGCTATCCGGCTGGACGTTTTCCCAGGGAACGGCTTCCAGGCGGGCCAGCAGGCGATCGATGTCCGGGAGAACCGTTTCCCAGGCTTGGCTTACGGCTAGGACGGTGGCAAAGTCGGCCAATTTTTTCTCCGCCTCGGCCAGGGCGCGGGCTTTAGCTTGGCGCAGGCTTTGGGCCGCCGCCAGGCTTTCGCTGATGGCGGCATGTGCCTTGGCGAGTTCCGCCTGCTGCCGGGCCAGCTCCGCTTCTTTAGCCGCTATGGCGGCGGCCAGCGCCTGTAGCTTTTCAAGCTTGTTCACGTTACTCTCAATGATGGTGAGGACCAGATCCAGGCGCGTAAGAAAGTCACTCAGGTCTAGGGCGCCCAGGAGAACGTCCAGGTAGGTTAAGGAGCCGTCTTCGGCCAAAAACCGCAGCCAGGCGGCCACGTATTCCTGCTCCTCTGCCGCCCGGCGTGCCAATTGCTCCTTTTCCTGGGCTGTGCTGGTGAGGTTGGCCTTAATGGCCTCGATGCGAGCTTCCGCCTCTGCCTTTTGCCGGTTGAGCAGGGCGAGCTTTGTATCTAGGGCTAGAATCTCCGCGATGAGCCTTTCTTTTTCCGTAACCGGTGCCGGAAGAGGGGCCGTCTCCGGCGCGGGCAGCGCGGCGGAGACGGCGGAGAGGCCGAAGAGGAGAAGAATAAGAAAGGCGAGGACGCCGCTTACGTACTTGGTAGTCAAGGGCGCCGCCGACTCAGGACCTTTACTCGTCATGCCCTGTACCTCCGCGGGCAAGGGTGTTCATGTTTCTCTCTCCAAAAATTCGCTACTGTCGGCCGTAATCCTTCTCGGCCGAACTGATGAGTAAGGAATGATCTGGACGAGCCTGACGGGGCTACTTTCGGGCTAATTGCCCTTGGTTGCCCGGGAGTCGCCCGGTGGGCTCTGGACACCTGCATGTAGTAGATCTATACTAGACTTGCTACTACATATTGTGGATATGATGAGGTGAGAACGTGCTGGAAAAGATCAGGAAACGCGATGGCCGGCTGGTACCTTACGACCGTTCCAAGATAGCCACGGCCATCTTCAAGGCCGCGCAGGCGGTGGGTGGAGGCGACCGCGAGCGGGCCGAGAAACTGGCAGAAGAGGTGGAAGAACTCCTCATCACCCGCTTCGGGGAAAGAGAAATCCCAGGCGTGGAAGACATTCAGGACTTGGTGGAAAAAGTGCTTATCGAACGCGGACATGCCCGCACGGCTAAGGCCTATATTCTCTACCGCCAGCAGCATGCCGAGTGGCGGAGCCTGGAGCGGCTGCTTCTGGACGTGGAAAAGACGGTCCACCGCTATCTCGAAGGCGAAAGTTGGCGCATCAACGAGAACAGCAACATGGACTATTCGCTGCAGGGGCTGAACAACCACATAATCGGCGCGGTGACCTCCCGTTATTGGCTGGAAAAGGTCTACCCGCCGGCCATCCGCGATGCCCATGTGAGCGGCGACCTGCACCTACACGACCTTTCCCTGCTGGCCCCTTACTGCTGCGGTTGGGATTTGGGCGACCTTCTGGAACAGGGCTTCAAAGGCGCGGCTCAAAAGGTGGAGAGTGCTCCGGCGAAGCATTTCCGCACGGCCCTGGGGCAGATCGCGAATTTCTTCTACACCCTGCAGGGTGAGGCGGCCGGCGCTCAGGCCTTGGCGAGTTTTGACACATACCTGGCACCCTTCATCCGTTACGACGGCCTTTCCTACAAAGAGGTTAAACAGGCGTTGCAGGAATTCATTTTCAACTTGAACGTGCCCACGCGCGTCGGCTTCCAAACTCCCTTTGTCAACCTCACCTTCGACGTGCGGCCCCCGGAGACCATGCGGGGCGAGCCGGTGATTATCGGCGGCAGGCGTCAGGACGCCGTCTACGGCGACTTCCAGGCAGAAATGGACATGCTGAACATGGCCTTCTGTGAGGTCATGACCGAGGGCGACGCCAAGGGCCGCATCTTCACTTTCCCCATCCCCACCTACAACATCACCAAGGACTTCCCCTGGGGGACGCCCGTGGCCGACAAGATCATGGCCATGACCGCCAAGTACGGCATTCCGTACTTCGCCAACTTCATTAATTCGGAAATGAAGCCGGAAGATGTACGGTCGATGTGTCCTTTGCACCCCGACACGAAAGTGCCGGTGCGCACCTCAAAGGGTTTAACCATCCGGCCGATCCGCGAGGTATACAACACCGTGGTAAGGGCTGGTACCGAGTATGAGGTACTGATCAACGGTAAGTGGATTAAGGCGGGCTTGGTGGTAAATGATACCGTTGGCTGCGTTAAAGTGAAAACGAGCAACGGCGCGGAGACGATCATGGACCTGCGCCACGAACAGCTGGCGAAGGCCGGCAAGGGTGCTCCTGTTCAGCTCTTGACCGCCCGCGACCTTAAGCCTGGTATGTATCTGCCGTACAATGCGGTGCCGCTTCCAGAGGACAAAGAAAACTACGACGCCGGTTTTGCCGTGGGAGCTTACCTGGGGGACGGCAGCATTGACAACAAAGGTGGGAACCTTACCTTCTCGCTGAACGATAGCGAGAGCAAACAGTACGCTACAGAGCGGCTGACAACGTTCTTTACTCGTATGGGGTTTATCTGCACCGAGTCTTCTGAACACAACGTTCATTCCCTTCATGTCTACGGTGATAAGCCAAGCCAAGCGGCTATCATCTGGTTGCGCCAGTTTGTGACGGGTGATGATGCGAGAACTAAACGCCTTACCCCGCGCGCCTTTCGGCTGGGGCGCTCCTTTCTCCAGGGTATCCTTGACGGGTGGTATGCCACCGACGGCGGGAATCGAGGGCGGATCTATACAGTGAATAAAGGGTTGGTGGAGGATTTCCAAGCCATTTGTGCGCTGCTCGGTTTGGCTTACCGCGTAGACCTAGAGAACCCCGACCAGCGCGAAGGGCGGCTGGGGGATGCACCGGTATACGTGGCCAAATTCCACACGCGGCCGTCTTATGGCGACGTCTTTTTCAAAGAAGACGGTTACTGGTGGTTCAAGGTGGAGGCCGTCGAACCAGTCGACTACTCAGGTAAGGTGTACTGCTTTGCCGTCGAGTCGGAGGACCACCTGTTCCAATTGGCTAACGGCCTGGTAACACATAACTGCCGCCTCCGCCTAGACAACCGCGAGCTCAGGCGCCGGGGCGGAGGCCTCTTCGGGGCCAATCCTCTCACCGGCTCCATCGGCGTGGTCACCATTAACCTGCCGCGCCTCGGGTATCTTGCCCGGAGCGAGGAGATGTTCTTCTCCCTTCTCACCCGGCAAATGAACCTGGCCAAGGAGAGCCTGCTCCTGAAGCGCAAAGCCCTAGAGCGGTTTACGGAGCAGGGGCTCTACCCGTACTCGCGCTTCTACCTCCGCCACGTGAAGGAGGCCTTCGGGCGCTACTGGGAAAACCACTTCAACACGATTGGAATCGTGGGCATGCACGAAGCCGCTTTGAACCTTCTGGGAGTAGGAGTGGACACGGCCGCCGGCCGCGAGTTTGCCTTGCGCGTGCTGGACTTTATGCGGGAAAAGCTGCGGGATTTCCAGGAAGAAACGGGAGAGCTCTTCAACCTGGAAGCTACCCCGGCTGAAGGGACCAGCTATCGCCTGGCACGCCTGGACAAAGAACTCTACCCGGACATCATCACCTCCGGCGAGAAGGAGCCTTACTACACCAATTCTACGCAGCTTCCGGTAAACCACGGCTTGGACCTCTTCACGGCGCTCGAGCATCAAGACGAGCTCCAGGTAAAGTACACCGGCGGTACTGTGTTCCATGCCTTCCTCGGCGAGCGCCTCACCGATATCAAGACCTGTGAGCAGGTAATAAGGACCGTGTTCAACAACTTCCGCCTGCCCTACTTTTCCCTCACGCCTACGTTCAGCGTCTGCCCCGAACACGGCTATCTCGTCGGCGAGCAGCCTAGCTGCCCGGAGTGCGGTGCCGAGACGGAAATCTGGAGCCGTGTGGTCGGTTACTACCGTCCCGTCAAGAACTGGAACAAAGGCAAGAAGGAAGAGTTCCGCCAGCGCTGCACTTTCCGTGTGGAGCCGGAGGTGGCGGCGCAGGCTGCGGCAGGGAGCGAGTAAGGCGTGGGCGTCAAGGGTGTGCAGCCGGTAAGTTTGGTGGACTACCCCGGGAGTATCTGTAGTACCGTCTTCTTCGGCGGCTGCAACTTCCGTTGCCCGTTTTGCCATAATGCCAAGCTGGTTAAAGAAGCAGGTACGCTGCCGGATGAGAACTTGGAGGAGATTCTGGCCTTCTTGGCCGAACGCCGCCACTTGGTGCCGGCAGTGTGTATCACGGGGGGAGAGCCCACCCTGGCGCCGGAACTCACCGGTTTCATCAGGCGCCTGAAGCGGACCGGCCTCAAGGTTAAACTCGACACCAACGGTACACGGCCGGAAGTGCTGCGCGCCCTTTTGGCCGAGCGGCTCGTGGATTATGTAGCCATGGACGTAAAAGCACCTTTGGCCAAGTACGGCCTGCTGGCCGGCCGGCCGGTGGATCTTCAGGCGATCCGTACCAGCATAGACGTCATCCGCACGGCGGCTTCGGCATACGAATTCCGCACCACGGTAGTGCCGGGGCTCCTTACCGAGCAGGATCTCTTCACCATCGGCAGAGAGCTGGCCGGCAGCGACAAGTACGTGCTACAGCCCTTCCGGCCGACTCACCCGCTGCTCGACCCCGAATTGGAGCTGGCGGCGCCCTGCCCGGTTTCCTTTCTGGAAAAGGCGGCCGAGAAACTCCAGACCTGGATCAAAGTGGTAGAAGTGCGCGCTTAACCTTGCGCTCCACGGCGTAGGGAGTCGTTTCACCATAACGAATATACCCCTGGGCGGAGGCGCGCAGGAGGACGGTAAACTCGTGGCCGCGGAGGCGTAAGGGCGACGGAGAGGCCTGAGGAGCCGTACTCGGCCTCCGGGCTTTTCCCACGACGGGATGCGCTTCTTCCGGCGGCCACCCGAATACATAGAGTCCTGAGGAAGAGGAAATAGAATAATAAATGAAAATGTGGCGTTGCAGCGTCTGCGGTTACGTTCATTTCGGTGACCTACCACCCGAAAAGTGGCCCAAGCGCGGTGCTCCGGCGGAAAAATTCGGCGAGGTGGAAATCGGAGAAAGCCAATCTCATCGAGCGGTCTGCCTTCTGCAACGCGCTGCACATGGAGCTCTACACGCTCCTAGCTAAAGTGGCCGAAATCGGGGCTTAGGGCAAGGCGGACAACCTCGACCCGGGGTGCCGGGCACTGTAGGAGGTGGTCTTGTGAGCAAGCTTTTTCAAGAATTCAACCTCAAGGGGCTGACGCTGAAGAACCGGATCATGATGTCTCCCATGTGCATGTATTCGGCGGGCGAGGACGGCCGCCCCACCGACTGGCACTTGGTGCATTACGGCGCCCGGGCGGTGGGCGGCGTGGGGCTGATCATGCAGGAAGCTACCGCCGTGGAACCGCGCGGGCGCATTTCGGCCCATGACCTGGGTTTGTGGGAGGATGCGCAGGTTGGGCCGCTGAAGCGCTTGGTGGACTTCGTCCACGCGGCGGGCGCCAAGATGGCGGTGCAGCTGGCCCATGCCGGGCGTAAGTGCGGCGTCGCCGGGGAACGCATCGTTGCCCCGACCAGCATGCGCTGGAGCGAGGAGTACCCCGTGCCGGCCGAGTTAACCAGGGAGGAAATCCAGGAGATAGTTGCCGCCTTCGGCGCCGCAGCCCGGCGGGCCGTGGCGGCCGGTTATGACGCAGTGGAGGTACACGCCGCCCACGGCTACTTAATCCACGAGTTCTTGTCGCCTCTCTCCAACCAGAGGACGGATGAGTACGGCGGTTCGCGCGAGAACAGGGTACGGTTTCTTAAAGAAGTGCTGACTGCGGTGCGGGCCAACATTCCGCCAGAAATGCCCGTCTTCCTGCGCGTCTCGGCTACCGACTTTGTGCCGGGCGGCCTGGACCTCGCGGAAACGGTAGAGATCGTGCGCTCGGTAAGAGAATTGGTCGACCTGGTGGACTGCAGCTCGGGCGGGCTCCTCGCGCCGCGCATCGACCTGTACGCCGGCTACCAGGTAGAATACGCGGCGACAGTAAGGCGGGAAACCGGTCTCCCCACGGCGGCCGTGGGTCTCATCAGCACCCCCGAGCTGGCCGAGGAAATTATCGGCAACGGCCGGGCGGACTTGGTGGCGCTGGGCCGCGTGCTCCTGCGCCGGCCCTACTGGCCCCTCTACGCCGCCCACGTCTTGAAGGCCGACGTACCCTGGCCCCAGCAGTACGAGCGGGGGAAGTACAGGTAGAAAAGAGCCGCTTGGGCTGGAGAGTATGGAGCCCAAGCGGCCTTTTCGGTCGGCATGGAAAAGCATTCCCGGAGCCCGGCATCGGATAGGAAAGCCACTGCCTAGAGAAAATAAACCCTGGAGGTGGCTTTCGTGGCTCGGATTATCGGGATTTTCCCGCGGCAGGACCAGGCGAGCGCCTGCATCGACCTCCTGCGCATTTATGGCTTCGGCCGGGATAAAATGGTTGTTTCCGGCTTTGACCGGACGGTGCGGCCGGTGGCCGACCTTAAAGCGGAGCAGGAGGAAATGGGCATTGAGGGACCGCTGGCCGGCACGGTGGCCGGCGCAGGCCGCGGCCTTGTGGTTTCCCTGGAAGCCCCGCAACGAGACCTTGCCCGGGTGAAAGAACTTATGGAGCAGTCGGGGGCTACGGACATTCGCTTGGAAACCTAGCAGGCGGATACCTCCAGGGCGGGGATCTCGGCGACGTCCCAGCTTGGGTTGCACTAAATGCCGGGCATTCGGGAGTTGCTCCCAGATGCCCGGCATTGTTCACGCCGTTATGTCATAGAAAAACTGACGTATCAGCGGATAATAATCGAAATAGTCGCGCCAAGTTGCTTCCAGAAAAGCATAACGGGCCGGCTCGGCGCGGCTGAACAGCAGTTGGCCTTGGCTGATATGGTACTGAAGCGGCAGGGGAGCGCGGTTTAAGACCTTAAGATCCACGGGTAGGCCTACCAACGCTTCAATTTCTACTGCTCCCTTGGTTTCGTACTGCAACACTTCAGCGGGTGTCAGCTTTTCGCAGGCGAGGTACACACCGACATCGATATCGTGGAAGGGTAAGCCTTCGGCAAAAGATCCGTAGAGGTAAGCAAACAGGATCTCGCCATGGCCTTGGAGGCTAGCTGTTAGGAGATCCTTCTTTTGCTCCCTTTCTTGTGGGGTCAACCTGTGTCTCATACCTTCCACCTTTCAGCACCCCGTTCACAAAGTCGGCAATTTGAGCTACGTATTCTTCCAAGTCTTTTATCTCCTGATTGATAATGGCATACACCTGCTTATCATCGATATCGGCATACTGATGCACCAGCAGATTTCTAAACTTGGCCATGGCGGCCAGCTTGGTGGCCAATTCTCTGGTGATGATGCCGGGCCGAACCAGGAGCAAAAAACAATCGGCGTAACTAGTGGGAGGTGTCTTGGCTACCCGGGCAGCCAGATGGTTGCAGATTGCCTGAGCTGCTTCAATAGCTACGAGGAGTTGATACTTAGTTGCCGCCAGGATGGTTTCATTAGTCAAGAAATCGTTTTCCGGAAGAGCAGCATATTGGGCTAAAGTCTGGAGGGCCTTCTTGATATCGGCGACCCGCTTATTTATGAGATCCAGGTTCAGATGAAGCGGCGTCAGATCTGCTTTGTGCTCCATCTTTAAGTTCTCCTTCTGTGCCCTAAGTCATCAAACCGACCGCGGTCATTTCTCCACTGGCATACAATGTTTACCATCAGTAACATCGTACCATATCCTCGTTGATAACGCAATTCATGCCGGTATGAATGAGCCGTTGGGCTTCCGTCGGAGTCCACCCCTAGTTAATGTTCGGGGTTGAACACTCGACTATACCCGCTGCCGGCCGGAGCGGCGAAGCGAGTCAGGAGAGATTAAGAGGCGGACTGGTAAGTGGCGGAAAACAAAGAAAAAACGATCCTAGGCATCCGTTAGCGAGAACCTGATGGTGCCCGGTAGGTGAGAAAAGAAGTCGGGAAACGAGATGTTCACGCACTCGGCGCCCGCGATGGTGACGGGGCCGCGCGCGGCGAGGGCGCCGACGGCCAGGGCCATGGCCAGGCGGTGGTCGCCGTGGCTGGAAACTTCCCCGCCGTGGAGCGGGCGGCCACGGATGATGAGGCCGTCCGGGAGTTCGTGGATGTGGGCCCCAAGGGCGCCGAGTTCCTGGGCCAGCGCCGCCAGGCGGTCGCTTTCCTTCACCCTGAGCTCCGCCGCGTCGCGGATGACGGTCTCGCCTTGGGCGTAGCAGGCGGCCACCGCCAGGGCGGGGATCTCGTCGATGAGGCGGGGTATGAGCGGCCCGGCGATTTCGATACCTTTGAGCTCGCCGGCGGTGACGGTGATATCCGCCTGCGGCTCGCCGCTCACCTCCCTACGGTTACTTACGGTAATCTTGGCGCCCATGGCGCCCAGGACTTCTAAAATCCCGGTGCGGGTGGGATTAATCCCCACCCCTTTTATGGTAATCTGGCTGCCGGGCAGGATGGCTGCAGCGACCAAGAAAAAGGCGGCGGCCGAAATGTCGCCGGGGACGGAAACCGTCTGCGCCTTAAGCCGGCGCCGGCCGGCAGGCAGGGTGACGGTATTTTCCCGGCGCACGAGCGGCACGCCCCAAGCCGTGAGCATTCGTTCCGTATGATCCCGCGACTTTGCCGGCTCGGTGATGGAGGTCTCTCCCTCGGCGTAGAGACCGGCCAGGAGAAGGGCGGACTTGAGCTGGGCCGAAGCTACGGGAAGGGTAAAGCGGCCGCCTTGCAGCTTCCCGCCGCGGATGGCGAGCGGGAGCAGGGCACCGTTCTGCCGGCCCAGAATTTTTGCGCCCATTTGGCCCAAGGGAGTAGTGAGGCGGCCCATGGGACGGCGCCGCAGCGAGGCATCGCCGGTCAAAACGGCGGTAAAAGGCTGCCCGGCCAGGATACCCAGAAGGAGCCGGGCCGTAGTACCCGAGTTGCCGGCATCTAGGACGTCCTCGGGCTCGGCCAGCCCCGAGAGCCCGCGGCCGGTTACGGTAACCGGGCCGCTTCCTTCCAGCCCCTCAATGGCCACGCCCAGCGCCTTAAGGCAGCGGGCGGTGCTCAGACAGTCGGCGCTGCGCAGGAAGTTGTAGACGGTGGTTGTGCCCTCGGCCAGCGCACCTAAGAGGAGGGCGCGGTGGGAGACGGACTTATCGCCGGGTACGGCAAAAGTGCCGTAAAGCGGGGAAGAGGCAGGGCAGACGGTAACGTTCATGCCAGGTCCCTCCACAGCTTTTCCACCGCCTCTTCCGGGACCGGGACCAGTTGGCCCAGGCCGAGACCATGCGGCAGGGCGAAAATGAGGCGTCCGTCCCGTACTTTTTTATCGCG
This sequence comes from Bacillota bacterium, assembly GCA_030154105.1. Lineage (GTDB taxonomy): Bacteria > Bacillota > DTU030 > DUMP01 > DUMP01 > DUMP01. Next base: position 21,057 of record JASKKP010000021.1, on the reverse strand, counting down.
GTAGAGGAGGGGGCGGGCGTCTTCCCAGGCGGGGGCGGGAGAGAGGGCGGCCGAAAGGCCGGCGCGGGCAATAAGTTCCCGTAGGCGGCGGACGTCTTCGCTGGCTAGAAGTCCCAGCCGGCGGGCGAGTTCGGCTTCCGCGCCCATACCCCGCGCCACGGCCGCGCCGTGCCGCAGGGTGAAGTGGCTCGCAGCTTCAAGGACGTGGCCCAGCGTGTGGCCGAAATTAAGGAGGGCGCGCCGGCCTGCTTCCCGTTCGTCTTCCTCTACCACCCGGGCCTTAAGGGCCAGACAACGTTCGATTACGGCGGCGAGCACTGCCGGGTCCCGCCCCAAGAGGGCCGGCAGGTGATCTTCTAAGTAGGCAAAGAAGGCGGCGTCGAGGATGGCGCCGTACTTGATTACCTCGCCCAGGGCCGCCCGGTACTCTTCTTCCGGAAGCGTGGCCAGGACCTCGGGATCAACCAACACCAGGCGCGGCTGGTAGAAGGCACCCACCAGGTTCTTGCCCTGCGGCAGATTTACGGCTACTTTGCCACCTACGGCGCTGTCCACCTGGGCCAGGAGCGTGGTGGGCAGCTGGATAAAGGGGACGCCGCGCAGATAGGTGGCGGCGAGGAACCCCGCCGTGTCCCCTACCACCCCTCCGCCCACACCTACCACCGGGGAGGAACGCTCGAGCCCGGCGCTCACGGCGGCGCTGTAAAGGTGGGCCAGCCAGCCCAGGGACTTGGCCTCTTCCCCGGCCGGTAAGGTGACCAGGGAGGGGCTAAAACCGGCGGCCGCCAGATTTTCGCGCACCTTGTCCGCCCAAAGGGGGGCCACGTGGGTGTCGGTGACGATGAGCGCCCGCCGGCCTATCTTAAGCCCCAAAAGCAACGCACCGATGTCGGCCAGGGCGCCGGGGCGGATAATAATTTCGTAGCTCTTCGCACCAAGGTGTACCAGCATGAAGGAACCTCGCTTTCTCCTGTAGCATTGTACCGAGCCCGTGAATCGGCCCTTAAGGGGGAGGCGGCCGGGCGGGTTAATGTGGCCAGTTTTCAAGCTGGGCCTTATAGCGGTTCCAGGCCGCCTGGATTTCTTCCAGGGTGTCGCCGCCGAATTTTTCCATTACGGCCCGGGCCAACTCCCAGGCCACCGCCGCTTCACCCACCACACAGGCCGCCGGCACGGCACAGGTGTCGGAGCGTTCGACGGCGGCGCGGGCCGGTTCGCGGGTGAGGATGTTCACGCTGGGGAGGGGGTTCTTGAGGAGCGTGGGGATGGGTTTGACGGCAGCGGTCACTACCAAAAGCTCGCCGTTGGTTATACCCCCTTCTAAGCCTCCGGCCCGGTTGCTGGCCCGCCGGTAGCCTTGCCCGGGCGAATAAAAGATGGCATCGTGAGCGGTGGAGCCGGGCTCCTCAGCAACATCGAAGGCGTCGCCGATGGCCACGCCTTTTACGGCTGGAATGGAGAGGAGGGCCTGTCCCAGGCGCCCGTCGAGGCGCCGGTCCCACTCCACGTGGCTGCCCAGCCCGGGCGGCAGGCCGGAAGCCAACACCACGAAAGTTCCCCCCAAGGTGTCGCCGGCCTCTTGCGCGGCGGCGATGGCCTCAAGCATGGCCGTTTCCGTTGCCGGATCGGGAACGAGCACGGGAGAAGCGGCGACGCGGCGGGCAATCTCTTCCAAGCTAAGCCCGGCCAAGTGCTGGGGCGGCAGCTCTACCTTGCCGATGCTGGCCACGTACCCGGTAATCCTTACCCCCAACTGGGCCAAGAATTGCCGCGCCAGTGCGCCTACTGCCGTACGGGCGGCGGTAGAACGGGCGCTGGCGCGTTCCAGCACGTTGCGCAGGTCGGCAAAGCCGTACTTTTGCCCACCGGCCAGGTCGGCGTGCCCGGGGCGGGGGCAAAAGATTTGGCGCCCCGGCTTTACTTCTCCGAAAGGGGAGAGGTAAGGTTCCCACTCGGGCCAGTCGCGGTTCTTAATCTGAAGGGCGATGGGGCTTCCCAGGCTCAAACCACCGCGCACGCCGCTGAGGATCGCCACTTCGTCGGCCTCAATTTGGGTGCTGCGCGCGCCGCGCCCGGCCACCCGCTGGCGACGCGCGAGTTCCCCGTCTATCGCGTGCTTGTCGATGGGCACGCCGGCGGGAAACCCCTCGACTACGGCTACGAGGGCCGGACCATGGGATTCGCCGGCGGTGAGAAAGCGCATACAGTTTCCTCCTTAACGCCGGTAAGCTGCGAGCGGATGGCCCGGGCTCCGGCGAAGAGTTCTTCGAGTTCCGCAGCTTTTCCTGCCGCCACCAGGGCGCGAACTCTGGCCATTTGGCGGCTAAAACGGTCCAGCGCATCCAAGATGGCGTCGCGGTTGGTGAGGCAGATGTCCCGCCACATTACCGGGCTGCCGAGAGCGATGCGCGTGGTGTCGGCAAAGCCGCCGGCACTGAGGTCCAGAGCATCGCCGGCGAGTTCGAAGGCGGTGTTTACCAGAGCGACGGCGCTGAGGTGGGGCAGGTGGCTTACGGCCGCGACCAGCGCGTCGTGCCGCTCGGCCGGGAGAAACACGGGATTGGCTCCAGCCAGGCGCACCAAGGAGGCTACGAGGCCGGTGGCCCGTGAACTTGCGGTGCGGGCGGGGGTAAGGACGAAAGCGGCGCCTTGAAAGAGCCCGCGCCGCGCCGCCCGGGGACCGGCCTTCTCCGACCCGGCCAGGGGATGTCCGCCGACGAACTCTACGCCCGGCGGTAAGTACCTTTCCCAGGCCGCCACCACCGGCGCCTTCACGCTGGCCACATCGGTTACAACCTGGCCGCTCTTGAGCTTCGGCCCCAGGCGGGCGGCCAGGTCGCACGTGGCTTTAACCGGAGCCGCCACAAGCACCAGGTCTGCTCCGGCCGCCGCCTCTTCCGGGCCGGCTGCTTTCTTACTAATTATTCCACAGGCCAGCGCCTGTTCCAACGCGACCGGCGAAGCATCCCAGCCGGCGACTTCCTGCACTGCCCCTGCTGCCCGCCAATCCAGCGCCAGGGACCCGCCGATCAGACCGGTGCCTATAAGGGCCAGGCGCTTTACCAGGGTCATCGTCTTTCCTCCTCTCAAGGCTTGGACGGCGTAGCTAAGGTGCGTTCCACAGCTTGAGCTACGGGGCGAAGCCTTACCATAAGTTCGGCAAAGCGTTCCGGCGTGAGGGACTGAGGCCCGTCGGAAAGGGCGGTAGCCGGGTCTGGGTGGACTTCTATAATCAGGCCGTCAGCGCCGGCTGCCACCGCCGCCAGCGACATGGGCGCCACCAAGTGCCACTTGCCGGTGGCGTGGGAGGGATCGACGATCACTGGCAGGTGGGAAAGCTGATGTAGTAGCGGCACGGCGGCCAGGTCTAGGGTGTTGCGGGTGGCGGTATCGAAGCTGCGGATGCCGCGCTCGCAGAGGACGATCTGGCTGTTGCCCTCGCGCATAATGTACTCGGCGGCGAGCAGCCACTCCTCAATGGTAGCGGAGAGCCCGCGCTTGAGAAGCACCGGGAGCTTGAGCATGCCCACTTCCCGCAGGAGCTCGAAGTTCTGCATGTTGCGGGCACCGATCTGGATCATGTCCGCTTGCGCGGCTACCGTTTCCAGGGTGCGCACGTCCAGCACCTCAGTGACGATGGGAAGGCCCGTCTCGGCACGCGCCAGGGCGAGAAGGCGCAATCCGTCTTCGCCCAAGCCCTGAAAGCTGTAGGGCGAAGAACGGGGTTTGAAGGCGCCGCCGCGCAGAATGCGCGCTCCGGCCGCCTTTACCGCCCGCGCGGTGGCTAAGATCTGCTCCTCGCTCTCTACGGCGCAAGGTCCGGCGATAACCACCACCTCGGTGCCGCCGATGGCCACGTCACCCACTTTCACCACGGTTGGCTCCGGCTTAAACTCGCGGCTTACCAGCTTATACGGATGGAGCACCGGTACAACCCGCTCTACGCCCGGAAGCGCTTCCAGAGCCTGCCGGGCCAAGGCCTGCCGGTCGCCGCCCAACGCGCCGATGATGGTCCGTTCCGTCCCTTCCGAAAGGTGCACGCCAAATCCAGCCTCCTTCAGCCGCGAGATTACGCGTTCTACGTCTTCGGGTGTGGCCTTAGCCTGCATGACGATGACCATACTTCAACCTCCCCACTTGAAAGCTCAGCTCGTAAAGCCCGAAAGCCAGCCCGCCGGGCGCGTGGTACTTTCATATTAGCAAAAAAGCCTTCGTTCCCAAGGGACGAAGGCTTAACTTCGCGGTACCACCCTAATTGCATAATGCCGCTCTTAAGGGTACAGGGCTGCCCCGATACCCCCTTCCTTGTAACGGCGGAAGTTTCCGGCGGAGCCTACCGGCCGGTCTCCGGCTTTCGGTCCGCACTCCCGGGTGTATTCAGCCTGGGCCCGAAGTCCGGTTTGCACCGCCCACCGGCTCTCTAAACTCCATGCCCAAGGCCTACTCTTCCCGATCATCGCGCTCGCGCTGTGATTTGTTGACGATGATACCACCTAGGTTGGGATCTTGTCAAGGTTTATTGCGAAAACTTAACATTAGCCCCTGCCTTGCCGGGCGCGCCAGGCGCGGAAAACCTTTTCGTACCAGCAATACCCGGCACTTTCAGCGCCTCTCGAGCCTGAAACTATGCCCGGGACGGCTTAAGAAAAAACCAAACCCCGGGTTAGAGGCGACCCGGGGTTTGGTGCTCGAGAACGGCCGCCCCTACCGAACGGTACGTATGGCAAGAGGATTGGCCGCTCCTCGTAATCGCTTGCTCGGGCAGCTTCGGGCTAAATCTGCCGGGCTACCTCGTAGGCGCTCAGCACGGCTTCAAGAACTCGTCCCGGTTTTAGGCTGTCGCCGATATTGTAAACCTCCGGATGCAGGGAAGCCAACTCTTGGTAGAGCTTGTTGTTTGGCCGTCCACCGACAGCTATAACCACCGAGTCGGCGGGCAAAGTTTCCCGCCGCCAGTTTTTCGTCAGGGTGACAACTTCATCGGTAGTTACGGCATCAACTACATGCTCGGTAAGGATGCGCACGCCTGCTTCCTTAAGAAGCATGAGCAACATTTCCCGGTTGGCATGCATGACGTCCGGCATGACCTTAGGCAACATCTCTACTATGGTCACGGACTTGCCCTGCTGGGCCAGGAAGAGGGCCGTTTCGCAGCCAACTGCGCCCCCACCGACCACCACGACGGTTTTGCCCGCCTCCTTCTTCCCCAAGAGGACGTCCTTAGCCATGACCACGTGCGGCAAATCCATACCGGGCACTGGAGGAACATTTTCGATCATGCCCAGGGCACAGATGACTACGTCCGGGGCATCGGCCGCAACGGTGCTCGCCGAGGCTTCTTGGCCTAACCTGACCTCAATGCCGGCTTTGTTCACCTGCCGAATCAGGTACTGGCGGTAAAGCTCTACATCGCTCTTAAAAGATGGCCGCCCTGCCGGAATGAGCTGACCGCCGAGTTCTCCTGCTTTTTCGTACAGGATTACCCGATGGCCGCGCTTAGAAGCGACCAGCGCTGCTTCCATACCGGCCGGCCCGCCGCCTATTACGACCACTTTTTTCAAAGTTGCGGCTGGCGTCAGGCGGTATTGACGTTCACGCGCGCAGGCCGGGTTTACCGCGCAGCTTAGATGCTCGCCGCGGGCAAGAGCCCCAATACAAGCCTCCTGGTCACCGATGCAGGGCCGAATGTCGTCTACTGCTCCACGCCGGACCTTGTTGGGCCATTCAGGGTCGGCCAACAGGGCCCGCCCGAGAATGATGAAGTCCGCCTTGTTTTCGGCCAGCAGCCCTTCGGCCACGTCTGGGTAACCCAGCTTCCCTACGGCCATTACCGGCACTTTGACCACCTGCTTTAGTTTGGTGGCGGCGTCGGCCATGCAGGCGCGCGGCTGATAAACTGGCGGGTGTGGCCAGTACCAGTTATCGTACGTACCCTTATCTACATCGAAGGCGTCCACACCAACGCTTTCCAGAATCTGACCCATTTTTAGGCCTTCCTCTTCGCTGCGGCCGCCGGGAAGATTGTGGGTCAGGTCGTAACGGTAAATGATGGGCAAGCTGTCGCCGACGGCCTGCCTGATGGCCTTGATAATCTCGATGGGGAAGGTGAGCCGGCCCAATAGGTCACCGCCGAACTTGTCGGTCCGTTTGTTCCAGAGGGGTGAGGTGAACTGGTCCATCAGATAACCTTCATGCCCGTGCAGCTCAATGGCATCGAATCCGGCTTCCCGGGCGAGATAAGCTGCCTTGGCGAAGTCTTTGATGAACTCGTCGATCTCTTCCGTGGTGAGTTCACGCAGCGTCTGCCGCGGGTCCCAGTAATTGCGCAGGGCCGAGACACCTACCATTTTGCCCTGGGCAAACTGGGGGACAAGGACCCGTCCGAAGCCGGCGGTGAGCTGAAGGGCGATCTTCGCGCCGTAGGCGTGCACGCGTTTCACCAGTTCGCGCCAGCGGAAAAGGAAGGGAAGGCCGTCGATGCGGGGCAGCAAGGCCCATTTCTCTTCGGCCAACAGCGGCTCGAGTCGGTAACTAGGAAGAACCAGGCCGGTAATAAGCAGCCCAGCACCGCCTCGAGCTCGTTCCACGTAGTATTCGATCATTTGCTCACTTGGACGCCCGTCCAGCTCGCACATACCGATATTGCCCATGGGGGCCATGACGATGCGGTTCTTTAGCTCAAGACGACCTATACGCCCTGGAGTAAAAAGATGTGAATACTCGCGTGTCATATGCTTACCTCCTCCGCGATATGGTTAGGGCCTAGCCTAGGACTTCTACTGTAGCCGCGTCGGGGTCCAAGGCCACCTGAACCCCGGTACGCACCGTCTGCCAGAAGGTCTGGTCCGCAACTTCCACCACCGGCATAACCCGGTTGAACCAAACAGCGCTCAGGATTGCCCCAGCAGCAAGTAGCGTGTCTATTTCCCGCACTACGACCGCCTGAGGTGCAATTCCTTGCCGGATGGCTTCTAAGAAAACCAATCCGGCAGTAGTTGACCCGATGGTAGTGGGTACTACTAAGATCTTGCCTTTTACATCGGTTCCGAAAAGGTCGTGGTTGGGGTCGCCGATGATCCCCTGTTCGGAATGAGTTACCAGCGCATTGAGGAAGCTGGCCAGGGTATTGAGCGGGCGTTTTCCGCAAACGGCTTCGCCTCGGGCTGTGCCGGACACGACGAAACGACCGGAGTATTTCATCGCCCTGTACCTCCTTTGCCCAGCATGGCTGCAAGGCAGACCTCCGGCGGGGCATAGCTGGCCCGGGTATAGTAGCAGAGTTTGCCGGAGTCGGTAAGGATCCTGAGGCTGCCGTTGGGCGGTATCTGGACGTAGGAAAGAGGGCAGAAATGCTTGATCTGTGCGCCGGTGGCTGTAAGGTCCCGGTAAAGAGGGGTAGAGCGAAACTCTCTATCCACCCGGGGAGAGGTGATAAACCAAGTGTTTACGGCCAACTTGTGCCCTGCCAGTCTTTCGGCCCATCGGGTGAGCTGTGACAGAGATAGATGTGGGCAGCCGATGATGATAAGCTCAGGGTCTTTTTCCTTAAGAAGTTCGTGCTCCAGGTTTTTCAAATCTTGGGTGGTAATCGTCAGCTCTTCGTACTTGTCGGCCAAAACTTGCTCGCCCAGGCGACGGGCCTCGGGTGTTACGCGCAGCATGTGAAAGAGACCCACTGCTCCTGAAGCGGCGGCGGCAGCACCCAGGTCCTTCAAGTCTGATTCGTTGGCCGGCAGCTGATCCAGGACCGGTACTTTTCTTCCCACTTTTTTGCCGATCAAATAGCCGAGCAACGAGTAGGGCGGCTCTTCTTCCAAGTCCAGGTGAACCCGCACCGTTCCCCGGCGGTTTTCATCCAAGAGCAGACCGAACTCCGGGGTTTTTCCGGTCAAGGCAGAGCAAAGCTCAATTATGGCCGAGTTACGGTTTGTGCGGGCGCCGATGACGGAATTGGCGTAGGCCACGGCCGATGATTCTGCCCACCCCAGAATCTCTCCTTCCTTCGGCACGTTATCACCGTAGTATGGGGTGCAGGTGAAACTGTCCGTCAGGCCTAGGTCGAAAAGGTACTTTTCCGCCTGCTCACGCCAGCCATAGAGCTTCTCGGCTGCGGGGGAAGTTTCGCCGGGTTCATAAGGACGGGGGTTAATGGTCATCGGCACCTTGAGCTTAATCCCGGCGGCGCTTATGCCCTCCAACATCTCCTGGATGGTCGGAAAGGAAGTGGCTCCTGGCGGGAAGACGAAATGGGAGGAGGATATCGGTACCAGGCGTCTGGCGCCGAAAACCTCGCCGTAGCGCACCAGGGTCTCAAGCGCCTTTTGCAGGATAGGCCCAGCTTCGCCGGACAACCAGGAGCGTTCCTCCGCCGTCAGCTCCATAAGGGATTCCTCCTTTCCGGATTTTTAGTTCCGCTAAAGCGAAGCCATATGTTTTTAGAAGCAAGAAACGTGCCAGGATAAAGCGGCAGAAAAGAAAGCCTTCCGGAAGACCTGGTGTCTCCGAAAGGCGACAAAGATGGCTGAACAAATATCAATCCATTGCCGCAGAAAGCCTTTGGGCCGTGTGCCGTCTGGCTACATGTCGGGCAATTGCGACACTAGCCGTTGTTTGGCTTGGCCTGGGCCAGTTTCTTGTAGAGGGTGGAACGGTGAATACCGAGGAGGCGCGCCGCCTTCGCTTTGTTCCCTGCACAGACTTGCAGGGCATTGGCGATCATTTCCCGGGTAACTTCCCGGGTAGCCTCCTTGAGGGCGTTGCCGCGTGAACTGCCGGATTGGGGAACAAGAAGATGGGGGTTGGCCTGGAGCAGGGCTTCGGCGGTTAAAATGCCGTTGGGGAAAAGGTTGAGGCTGCGTTCGAGGGTGTTGCGTAGCTGGCGCACGTTACCTGGCCAGGAATAGTTCTCCAATAATTTCATAGCCTCTGGTGCCACGGCCGTGACCGAAACTCCCAGCTCACGGTTGAGGTGGGAGAGGAAGTGAGCAACGAGAAGAGGGATGTCCTCCTTGCGTTCTCGGAGGGGCGGGATCAAAAGCCGTACCACGTTCAGGCGGTAGAAGAGGTCGGAACGAAAACGCCCGCTGCGGACCAGCTGCTCTAGGTCCACATTGGTGATGGCGATGATTTTCACATCGACGGGTATTCCCTTCTGGCCGCCGATACGGCGGATTTCCCCTTCTTCCAGGGCCCTAAGCAGTTTTGGCTGCAGATGCAGAGGCAGTGCTTCTACTTCATCCAGCAGCAGAGTTCCCTGGTCTGCCAACTCGAAGAGCCCCTTCTTTCCCTGGCGGCTGGCGCCGGTGAAGGCGCCGGGTTCGTAACCAAAAAGTTCCGATTCCAAGAGTTCGGCCGGTATCGCGGCGCAGTTAATGCGGACAAAGGGCTGTGCTGCGCGCGGACCGTAGGCGTGCATGGCATGGGCGAAAAGCTCTTTTCCCGTTCCCGTTTCGCCTTCGATCAGCACTGTTGAAGGCGTTTGAGCGGCCCGTTTGGCCGCTTCTACCACCTGCACGAAGGCCGGACTGGCACCAATGATGGAACTGAAGGTATACTTGCTTCCCCTTAGGGCGGCCAGCTCGCGGCGGTAAGCCTTTAGTTCCTGCTCCAACTCGCGCAGGCGGACGGCGAAGCGGTTGGCCTCGGTAAGATTATCAAACACCCCGCAGGCGACGGCACCGATGATTTTTCCGCCTTGGCGAACGGGATAACGGTGAATAATGGCCTGCTTACCGCCTATGGACCAGTATTCGCCTAGATCAGGCTGGCCCCGGGCGAGCACTTCGCGCATCCGCGTGCCCGGTATTACCTTTTCTACCGGCTGGCCTAAAGCGGCTTCTGCCGTCGTTCCTAGTAACTGCGCGTATTTAGGGCTGAGATAGAGGATACGTCCGTCGTCGTCAACAACCAACGTATACGTATCCTCGAGATACTGGCTGATAATTTCGCTCAGCGAGGCCAAGCCTTTCCCCCCTTTATTCCCAAAATCTATTTGTTAATTCGCCAACAATTGCTCCGGCACCTTCCAAAGGCTGCGGCAGAAAAAAGCCCCGAAGGCGTACGCCTTCGGGGAGGACAGCTGGTTTCAAATTACACCAGCTCCGCACAGTAAGCGCTTAGGCGCTCAAGCCCCTGGGCGAAGGCATCCGGGTCGCCGCCAAAACCGATGCGGAAGTGGCCGGGACAACCGAAGGCCTCGCCGGGAACGAGAAGAACACCCTCTTTATCGAACGCTTCCTGGCAGAAGTGAGTGCCGGAGAGCCCGGGCTTCTTTAGCCAGGGGAAGGCTAAGACGCCGGCCTGCGGCGGGACGTAGCCGATGAGCTCCTGCCAGCGTTCGAACCAGGCAGCGAGGCGTTCCCAGTTGGCGCGGGCAATGGCCGTGTTGCGGGCGATGATGGCTTCTTTATGGCTGAGGGCGAGGCGGGCGAGAAAGTCGGAAAGGGGCGAGTTAGAGATGGTGGTGTAATCCTTCCAACTCCAGGCCTTGTCGACCAGCTCCTCCGGTCCGACAAACCAGCCGAGCCTAAGGCCCGATAGCCCAAAGGCTTTGGACATGCTGCCGACGCTGATGGCCCGGCTGCTCAGGGTCCGGGCATAGGGCGGCACCTCGCCCGGCTGGGCGACCAGATCATGGTACACCTCGTCGCAGAGAACCCAGAAGCCTTGCTCTTCTGCCCAGCGGAGAATGGTTCTAAGGTCTGGTTCGCTGATCACTGCTCCGGTAGGGTTATGCGGGGTGTTGAGCACGACGAGCTTGGTTCTATCGTCTATCAGCTCGGCCAGGCGTTTAAGATCCGGGCGAAACCCTTCTTCCTTCTTCAATTCCCAAAGCCTAACTTTGGCGCCGCGGGCCTCGGCTACCGAGTAGAGCACCTGGTAGGCCGGGTACTCTACCACCACCGTGTCGCCGGGTTCCACCAGGATGTTGGCCAGGAGGAAATCCGCTTCCATGGCGCCTGTGGTGACGAGGACGTTGGCTGCGCTCGAGCCGGGGTAGAAGGAGGCGATAATTTCCCGCAAGGCGTCAGAGCCCAGGGTGGGGTTGTAGGAAAGGCGGGTGTCGAGCAGGGAGTCCGGACTTGCACCTGTCACCGCGAGAAGTTCACGCACGGTGAAAGGTTTGGCATCGGTTTCGGCCAGGTTGTAACGGGCGGTAAGCTCGTGGGTGTTGAGCCAGTGCTCGACTAGAAACGGAGCTAGTTTCATGTTTTCCCTCCTTTTCGCCGGGGTGCTGATCGGCGGTTTAATTTATATTCGCGTTGATAGCTGCTTTCACCTGCCTGGATTTTTTCAGGCAGCTCAGAAGAATTGCCAGTTCGCCCTTTCTCGAGCGACTGCGAAACAGCTGGAAGAAGGAGCTGCCTTTTCGATTATCTGCTCGGTCGGCGCAAGCCCTGTTGCCTGACGGTAGAGAAAAAACAGGCGAACCCATAACGAGTTCGCCTCTAGCCCCTTAGCGGGACCTGCAAAACGATACTAAGGGGGGCTTAGTATCAGTTTTGGCCTTACCCTTGCGGGCGTTCCCAGATTTTTAACGCCGGCGCATGAAGAGAATTAACAAGGGAAGCGTAACCTATCTTTTTCTCCACGTCCTCATCGGTGATGAGATGAGTATCGAGTAAGGTGTCCATCCTTTGAACTCCGGTGCCCAAGAGCCTCTTGTATTCTGCCAAGAACTGGCTTTCAAACCAACCAAGAAGTGAACTGAGAGCGGGGGATTGTTGTGTGACCCAAAATAAGATGTTTATATTTGAAGTCGGTTGCAGCTCTTCGCCTAAGGAACTGCCGAACAGGTATCCAGCCTTAATTTTATCGTCGACATCGCCCATGTAGCTGGCCAACTGCTGGGCCAGTGAATAGCGGAAATAGCCATGTGCGCTGGGGCAACCATTTTGGAGTCGCTTAACTACTTCTTGGTCGGATAGGCGCAACTTACGGGCCGAGTAGGAACAGGCCTCTCTGAATATCTCGTGAACCAGTTCGACGTTTGGTTGAAGAACCGTGTTGGACAATTTGGCCACTCCTTTCGCGATTTAGCCAACGAACATCCCTTTCTGTTCTAGCGCACGCGCAACCCGTTGCACCGCAATAACATAAGCTGCCTTTCTTAACGGAATATGTTGTTCGTTGGCTAAAGTATAGATATCGTCGAAAGCACGATGCATAATCATTGTCAGCCTTGTGTTGACGGTGTCCAAATCCCAGTAGTAGCCCTGTTGGTTTTGTACCCATTCAAAGTAAGATACTACTACACCGCCTGCATTGGCCAAAATATCCGGTACGACAGTTATCCCTCGTTTGCCCAGAATAACATCGGCCTCTGGGGTTACCGGGGCATTGGCTGCTTCGATGATGATGGGGGCCTTGATACGTTCGGCGTTGGCCACGGTAATCTGGTTTTCCAGGGCGGCCGGAATGAGGACGTCTACGTCCGTTTCGAGAAGTTCTTCGTTGGATATGGGGAGTGCGTCCGGATAACCGGCCAGCAGGTGGTTATCGGAGGTTTGAACATACTGGAACAGGGCATTAATATCTAGGCCACTTTCCTTGTACAACCCGCCGCTGATATCGCTAACGGCTTGTATCTTGCAGCCGGCTTGAGCCAGGTACAGTGCCGTGTAGCTGCCGTTATTGCCAAATCCTTGAACGGCTACTCGCATCTTGCCCGGGTCTTTCCCCAGCCACTTGAGAAGTCTCAAGGTACTGACGGCTACGCCTTTGCCCGTGGCCTCGCGGCGGCCCAGCGATCCACCGATCTCAATGGGTTTACCCGTTACAATTCCGCGCACATCGTCATCGGCAAGCTCGCAGGCCTTGGCTACAATCCAACCCATGGTCTCGGCCGAAGTATTAACGTCGGGCGCAGGGATGTCTTTAAACGGACCTAGTACCGGCATGATCATGCTAATAAAATTCTGCGTTAGAGTCTTCAGTTCGCGCTTTGTCAGGTGTTTCGGGTCGACGGCGATTCCGCCTTTAGCCCCGCCATAAGGAATGTTTACGACGGCGCACTTCCAGGTCATTAGGGCTGCGAGCCCTCTAACTTCTTCCAGGTCGACGCTGGGGTGAAAGCGGATGCCGCCTTTAAAGGGCCCGCGGGCATTGGAGTGCTGGACGCGATAACCGGAAAAAACCTCGAGAGTACCGTCTTCCTTAACAAGCGGAACCTGTACCGTTACTTCTCGCTGCGGTCGTTCTAGAATTTTGATAATTCCAGGATCTAACTTCAGGTGAATTGCTGCTTCTCGGAAAAAGTGCTGCGTGGCTGAGGCGAGACTTGGTATTTCCTTCGCGGCCGGACTAGAAACCATTTTGCCAAACACCTCCGCTTCTACTCTAGAACAAAGAGCACTAAAAACGCATAAAAAATGGAAAGGTTGATGTAAAAAGAGCATAAAAAAACACCCTTACAGAGAGGGTGAAAATAACCGAGCTCGGGTTACTGGTCCGGTGGTTATGGGGACTTACTCTTCATAATCCAGGACATAGCCTGTACCGGGCAGGGTGTGCAACAGCTTAGGGGAACAAGGATCTTTTTCGAGCTTCTGCCGCAAACGGGAAATGTAAACCCTAAGGTATTCAACCTCATCCCGGTATTCGCTGCCCCAAACATAGGCGAGGATTTCTGAGTGGAGCAGCACTTGCCCCTTATGGCTGGCGAGGAAGTATAGCAATTTATATTCAGTCGGAGTAAGGTCAATCTTTTTCTCGTCCAGTGTTACGCAACGGCGAACAGGATTAACCTCTAGCGGGCCGATCTTGATTGAAGAAGTTTGTTGTTTGACTTCTCCTTTCGCCCGCCTGAGGATAGCGTTAATCCGGGAGAGGAGTTCTTTGGGGCTAAACGGTTTGGTTACGTAGTCGTCGGCGCCCACAGCAAAACCTTGGATCTTATCATTTTCCTGAACCTTGGCTGTAAGCATGATAATAGGAACTTCGGAAAACTCACGGATGCGCCGGCAAACCTGAAAGCCGTCTTCGCCGGCACCGAGCATAATGTCTAGGATGACCAGGTCGGGCTGTTCCAGGGCGACCATCTGAATGGCATCTTCCGCGTTGGTCACCAGGAACACGCGATAATCCCTCTCCAGGTTTACCCGGAGCAATTTTAGCAGGGCATGGTCATCATCTACCACCAGGATCGTTGCTTTTTTCACTCAGCTAGGCCTCCCCGACTCCCGTCTAGGTGCTATTCTTTCCGTTCAGGTAAAGGAAGCGAGAAGTAAAAGGTACTCCCCACACCCAGCTTGCTGGTAGCCCAAATTTTTCCACCGTGGGCTTCGACGATCTGCCTAGCTATCGGCAGCCCAAGGCCGGTTCCCGTGACGTGGCGCTTGGGGTTTTTTACACGGTAGTACTTTTCAAACAAGCGGTTTAGGTGTTCTGGGCGTATACCGATACCTTCATCCGCAACGCTCACGACTATCTCGTTGCCAAGCTTTTCCCCGCGCACCACGATGAGGCCGCCGTCGGAGTACTTGATCGCGTTATCTATCAAGTTACGTATGACCTGTTCGATACGGGCCGGATCTGCTTCCACGATGTGAACCTCAGGCGAGAAGATCACTGCGAACCGATGTCGGCGAGTGGAGAATTTGAGTTCATTGACGACTTTAGCGCAAAGGTTCCTGAGCAGCACGGGTTCTTTGTTCAGCTCCAGTTTCTTGATTTCCATCGCTGAGTGGTCGAGAATGTCGGTTACGACGGCCGTGGCATTATCTGCTTCTTGAACGATGATCTGGAGAAAATCCTTTACTGCGTTCCAATCCCAACTAATGTCTTCGCGTAGCAGAGTGGCAGCGTAGCCTTTAATGGCCGCGAGAGGCGAGCGCAGCTGGTGGGAGAGAATGGCCAGAAGATCCGTGTCCAGACAGGTTGCTTCACGCTCTGCTTTAATCTTCCTCAGCTCTTCTTGAAGCTGGAAAGACAGGACATACGGTGCGAGTAGGTCCATTAAGGCCCGGGCAAAAGCTATCGTCCGTGGCGTGAAGATGGTTGCCCTGGTAAGACTGTGTAAACAAAGAACCCCCACCGAAGTGCCGTTGGTTACGAGCGGTGCTGCCAGAACGCGAGCATTGGGATAAACCCGCGGGTGTTTGGTGGTGAAGGCTTTTTGCCATAACCACTGGCAGGCGGCGACCAGGGAATCTACCGAAACTTCGGGAGGGAAGCCATAAGCTATCTTGAGCTGCAGACTGTTATGGCCCGGCTCGTCCAACAAGAAATAGCCTGCGTCACAACAATGGCAATAGTTAATAAGATGCTTGAGGACGGTGTACAGGACCTGATCCAAAGAACACGCACGCCTCATGGCTGAGGACATGGCGAAAACGGTTTGCAGCTCTGCTGGATTGTTTTCGGTCGGCGCATTTGACTGTACACTTTCTCTTTTCATCTTCGTCCCGTCCCCAAACCTGGTTTCCACACCTTGGCCCCAGTTCTTCCTCGTGCAGCACAAAGCACAACCCAAAACTAAATTCGGTAACAATTAGACATTTTCCTTCCTGCGCGGTCTTATGAAACGGGGAACGGTCAACGTGGGTTCCGGCCGGCAGGGAGAGCCGTGCCCGGGAACAGCCACGTTTGCCGGAGAGAAGACACAAGGTCCAGGCCTGATGCCTGGACCTTTAGCGGTATGCCCGGTGTAAACAGTAAGCTTATCGATCTGAGTTCAGGAAGTCCAGCGCGAACTGGGCGTAGACCGCAGCGCCGACCTGGAGGGCGTCTTCATCAATGGTGTAGCGGGAGTGGTGCTGCGGGTAGGAAGCGCCCTTTTCCGGGTTGCGGACGCCGAGGAAAGCATAAGCAGCCGGCGCTTTTTCGCTGTAATAGGAAAAGTCTTCGCTGCCGGTAACGAGCGGCATGGGGACCAGCGAGTCCTCGCCGTAGAGCTTCTTCACCGCCTCTTTGGCCAGTTGGGCCAGGCTTTCATCGTTGATGGTGGGAGGGCACATAAAATAGTATTCTACTTTTGCCTTGGCCCGGAAGGCGGCGGCGGTATTTTCGGCGATGCGCCGAATCATGTCCGGTAGCTTCTTTCTGATTTCCGGATTAAAGCAGCGGCAGGTCCCATCCAGCTCGGCCTGACTGGCGATGATGTTGAAGCGGTCACCGCTGACAATCTTACCTACGGAAAGAACCAACGGGTCAAGGGGATCTACTTCCCGGCTGACGATGGTCTGCAGGTTCATCACCAAGGCCGAAGCCACTACTACCGCATCTACACCCTGGTGCGGTGCCGAGCCGTGGCCGCCCTTTCCTTCAATGGTGATCACAAACCTATCGGCCGAGGCCATACGCGGCCCCGGATCGATGGAGATTTTGCCGGCCGGCAGGTCGCCCCAGACGTGCAGGCCGAAAATGCCCTCTACGCCGTCCATAGCGCCCTCTTCCACCAGCTTTTTGGCCCCCTGGGCCAGCTCCTCGGCCGGCTGAAAGATGAATTTAACCGTACCGGCAATCTCGTCCTTCAGCTGGGACAGAATCTTGGCCGCGCCCAAAAGGCAGGTGATGTGGGCGTCGTGGCCACAGGCGTGCATGTAACCCTCATTTTGCGAAGCAAAAGGCAACCCCGTCTCTTCCTTAATGGAGAGGGCGTCGATGTCGGCCCGGAGCGCCACGGTGCGGCCGGGTCTGGTGCCCTTGAGCGTTCCCACAACTCCCGTTTTGGCTTTACGCTCCACGCTGATGCCGAGCTTTGCCAGTTCCTCGGCGATGCGATTGGCGGTGTTTACCTCTTCCCAGCTCGGCTCCGGGTGCTGGTGGAAGTAGCGCCTGAGCTCTACCAGCTCGGGCTGGATCTTGGCAGCGAGTTCTTTGACCTGCATAAATTATCCCTCCGCAATTTGAAGAATTGTCCCCAGGAGGACGTCGACGCCCTTTTTCAAGGCGGCGTAGTCTGTCCATTCTTCCGGGCAGTGGCTGCGTCCGCCGCGGCTGGGAACAAAGATTAAACCAACATCGGTAAGGCCGGCCATCACCATAGCGTCGTGCCCGGCGCCGCTCAGCATTACTTTCGTTGAGATGCCGCGCGCTTCGGCTTCGCGGACGAGAAGGGCGCGGATAGCTTCCGGCAGAACTACGGGCGGTACAGAAAGCTTTTCCGTAAGAGTAAAGGTAAGTTCCCCTTGGCAGGCCTCGTGCAAAGCCGTCTTTAAGCCGGCCACCAGGTCGGCGAGCGTCCGGCCGTCTTTGGCCCGAAAATCGACGGTGAAGCGTACGCGCCCCGGCACGATGTTGGCCGCTCCGGGCGCCACCTCCAGACGCCCTACCGTGCCCACCGCGCCCCCGCCGGCCTCTCTGGCCAGCCGCTCTACGGCCTGGACCACGCGGCTGGCGGCCACGAGGGCATCGGCGCGCATGGTCATGGGGGTGGTGCCGGCGTGATCCGGGCGGCCGCCGATCTCCACCTCATACTCCACGATGCCCACGATGGTTTCGACAACGCCCACATCGATTCCTGCCGCCTCGAGTACGGGCCCCTGTTCGATGTGGAGTTCGAAGAACGCTTTTAGGTCTTCGGGGCGGCGCTCCGCCGCTTTTATGTTTTCCGGTGGAAAACCGAAGGCCGCCATGGCCTCGGCGGTGCTAATGCCCTGTGCATCTTTGTTGCGAAGGAGCTCTTCCCGGCTTACTTTTCCGGCCATGGCCCGGCTGCCGAAGAGCCCGCCGCCGAAGCGCCCGCCTTCTTCCTCGATCATGGCGATGAACTCGATGGGGTAACGGGTTTTTACGTTATGTTCCTGCAGCACCCGAGCAATCTCCAGGGCGGCTACGACCCCGGCCGTGCCGTCGAAGGGGCCACCGTGTTTTACCGAATCGAAGTGGGAGCCAACCATGACTACCGGCCCGGGCACTTCCCCTTCCCGTCGCCCGATTACGGTGCCGGCGGCATCTTCGCGCACGGTAAGGCCTGCGCGGGCCATTTCCGCCTTGATGTACTCGCGTGCCGCCCGGTCCTCCGGCGTAAAGGAGAAGCGGGTGACGCCGGCCCCGGGCGTAGCGGTGAACTGAGCCAAGGCTTCTATGTCGCGCTGGAGACGTTCTACTTTGGCTTCCACAGTCTTTCCTCCTTTATTATGTGGTAAAGGGGCGGCCGAACCGCCCCTCAGCTTTACAGCCACTTAGACATAATGCCGGCCATGAGCACGGAGGTGATGGTTACGGTAGTAAAGCCGCCCACCAGCATTTTCGGCAACATCTCGTTCATGAGAAATTCTTTTTCTTCAGGTGTCTTGGCCAGGGCCTTAGCCGCTTCTTCCGTCAGTATATAGTTGGGCGGAAAACCGTAAAGAGCAGTGAGGGTAACGGCGAAGGCCATTTCTTTGGTGAAACCGAGCCGGGTACCGAGGAAGATACAGAAGATGGCCATGCCCAGCACGCCCAGAATAATAAGGCCAATAAGGGGGACGGCGATCTGGGCCAGCATTTGGGGGGTGGCCTTGGCAAAACCGGCGAACACGTAAGCCATGAGCGAAAGCATCAGCCAGCCGAAGGAATTGGAGAGGTTCAGCGGCCTTCTTTCAATAAAACCTGTCTCGGCGGCTACCACGCCGGCCACCAAGGCGACCACGAAGGGGGAAACAGCATTCTTGGTTAGCCCGGCCACCCATACTGCAACCCAGGCCACGGCAGCCAGTTTGGCCAGGAGCACAAAGGTGGTTTGGTACTCCGGCGGCGTAGGCGGGAATATACGCCAGCTGGCCGAAGATTGTGCGGCGGCCGACACCTCTAGGTTGCTCTTAGCCTTCTCCTTATAACCGTGGTTGTGGTAAAGGTCGAGCAGCCGCTGTCCTTCTTTCCGCAGGCAGATGGCCGTGAGGGGATAACCGGCAAACCCCTGAGCCACATACATTACCAAGGCCAGGATACTTACAGCCATAAGCCCCTTGGCCTTGGCCGCTTCGGACATCATGAGGGCGGCCACAATGCCTCCGGCCAGCGGCGGGGTAGCGGCGACGGCAGTCTGCCAGCCGAAGAGGGCACTACCGACCGTTAACATGAAGACCGACATTCCGACCAACCCAAAGAGGGCGATGACCACCGTTTTCCACTGGGCGATGAGTTCCTGCACGCTCATCAGAGTTCCCATGTGCGCGAGGAGCATATACATGGACATGAGGGCGAGAGGCATACCGAGGCCGGGAAGATCAATAATGTTACTGGGGAAGAAGGTCCAGTACCCGGCCAGAAAGAGCACCGCGGCGACAAAAACGGACGGAATGAAGGCCTTGCTCTTGGTCGAAACGATGTCGCCGATGGCGAAGATGGCCGTTACCACTAAGAAGGCGGTAATTGGACTCATCGATGCACCCACCTCACCACACTTCCTTTCTCCAGAGACTTTTGCCGCAACTCTCTATTTAAACCTACGCCACCTCCCTAAAACGATAACCGTCTCTGTTCCGAAAAAAGGGAAAACCTTGGGACAAAGTATAGCAGACGCACGGCCGTTGTCAACTCCGGCGAAGAACGCTGATTTGCCTTCTATTCCCCAGCGTTTTTGTAGGCTTTAAAAACTGCGGTTTTCCGAAATCTTAGGGTAAAGTTAAGGAGGTGGTTTTTGTGCCGCGGATCTTTCTCGATCCCGGCCACTAAACGGTGGGCGGGACCCCGGGGCCGAGGCGGGCGGATTCCTCGAAAAGACGTTAAATCTCACCTTGGCCCTAAAGGTAAGAGAAGAACTAAAAAAAGCGGGCCTGGAAGTGCTCCTGTCCCGCGAGAACGACGCGGAAGTACCGCTTAGGGCACGTATCGACAAGGCGCGCCGGGCAGGTGCGGAGGTCTTGCTTTCCATCCACCACAATTCGGCTGCCTCGCCCTCGGCTGCCGGGGCGGAGACGTACTATCAATCTCGCCGTCCGGAGAGCCGGCGCCTCGCCGCTCTGGTACAGGGTTACTTGGTTAAGGCTACCGGCCTTAACGATCGTGGCCTCAAGACGCGCCTTAACGAGGACGGTCGGGATTACTACTACCTTCTCCGCGAAGCGCCCATGCCCGCCGCCATCTTAGAGGTAGCCTTTCTTACCAGCCCTGCCGATCAAAAGCGGCTTTCTGCGCCCGATTTTCAGGAGCGGGCGGCCGGCGCCTTGGCCGCGGCTCTAAAGCGGTTTGTAGCCTCGCCTGCCCCCGGTCCGTTCCCGGATGTGCCGTCCGATCATTGGGCCGCTCGGGCGGTGGCCTGGGCCGCCCAACAGGGGATTCTGAGCGGCTACCCGGACGGACGTTTTCACGGCTCTGAACCCGCTACGCGCTACGAGCTGGCCGCCGCCCTTTTCCGGCTGGCCGGCGCGCTTTCAGGCCAGGAGCCGGCGGATGACCAACATGAGCGCGAAGCCGGTGAGAAACCCGAGAGTTGAAAGCCGCTCAAAGCCGTGGCCGTGGCTATCCGGAATAAGGGTGTCTGAGACAACATAAAACATCGCCCCGGCGGCGAAGGCGAGGAAGAATCCCAGAATATCGTGGAGCACCTCCACGAGCAGCATCCCCGCGAGCGCGGCCAACGGCTCGACCATCCCGGTGGCCAGGGCGAGCCCCACGGCCTTGGGGCCCGACGTGCCTCGTTCCCTAAGCGGGAGGGCGGCCAGGAGCCCTTCTGGAGCGTTTTGCACGCCGATGGCCAGGGTGAGGATGAGCCCTACCCTGTCTTCACCCGAGGCAAAACCGACGCCCATGGTCAGCCCCTCAGGCAGGTTGTGCAAGATGATCGCCGCCAGGACCAAAAGCGCATGCTGCCATCCCCGGGCGGCGCTTTTTCTTGCCGCCCCCAGGTGGAGGTGGGGCAGAAGCACGTCCAGGAGGGCCAGGAGAGCGCCTCCGGCGAAAAGGCCGGGCAAGACCTGGACTAGCCCGCCCTTGGTCAGAGCCGGCGGAACTAGAGAAAGGGAAGCGGCTCCGATCATCATGCCGGCCGCAAAGCCCTGGAGGCCGTCTTGAACCCAGGTCGGCACGCGCACCACTACCATGAGAGGCAGTGCCCCAAGTCCCGCCGCGGCACCAGCCGCTAAGGCTGCCAGGAAACCGTGCCAGAGGATCATGGCGGGTCTGGCATCTAGC
>JASKKP010000046.1 GCA_030154105.1 Bacillota bacterium | reverse complement strand
CAAGATGGCCCAAAGCTACAACTGGGTAGAGGAGATGGCCAGCCGAACGATCGTGGAGATAAAAAGGACGCATGAGATGCTGGAGGAGGTGTTCAATAACCACTTCCGCAAGTACGGCATTTCCGACGCTAAATTCAATGTACTCGTCATCCTCTATAAAAACCCCGAGAAATGTATGATGCTTTCCGAAATTGGGGAGGAGATGCTGGTAACCAAGGCCAACATTACCGGCCTTATCGACCGCTTAGAAAGGCAGGGATTCGTGAGGCGAATTAGAGACGAGACGGACAGGAGAAAGATAAAGGCTGCCATGACTGAAAAAGGGAAAAGGTTTACTGAAGAGATTATCGAGCGGTACAAGGAATGGTCCGCGAGAATGGTAAGGGTGCTGAGCGACGGCGAAAAAAGCCAGCTCATCGACATCATGGGCAAGCTGCAGAGGGGTCTAATCGAGGGCTGACGCCGGCAAAAGCCGGTATGGGCATCTCGGCGTGAGCGGCGCCGGCTAAAGAACTGGCTGCCCTTAGGCCTGTCGCTTGCTGGTCCATACTCTAGGGAAGGGGAGAACGATAATGAGCAAACCGAAAGCTGCCAAGATCATTGCTTTAGTGGCAACGGCCGGAATGTTGCTGCTAGGCGGCTGCAGCCAAGGAGGAACCGCCCAGACCAACGGGGGAAGCAATGGCCTCGTTTACCAGGGTTCTATCGAGGCCCAAGAGGTCAGCATTAACAGCAAAATACCCGGGAGAATTGCTAAGCTGTATGTAACCGAAGGCCAAGAGGTAAAAGCCGGGCAGGTGCTGGCGGAGATCGCGAGTGACGAGCTCAAAGCCAAGGAAAAACAAGCCCTGGCCCTGGTTCAGGCGGCTCAAGCTTCGTACGAAGCGGCTAAAGGGCAGGTTGCGGCGGCTCAGGCCATGCTGGACAAAGCGAAAAACGGGGCCAGGAAGCAAGAAATAGCCCAAGCGCAGGAGTATTACGACTTAGCGGTCAAAACTTACGAGCGGGTTCAGCAGCTTTACGAAAAAGGGGCTGTTTCCGCCCAGAAGCGCGATGAGGCCAAAACCCAGATGGACATAGCCGCGCAGAAACTCAGCCTGGCCCTAGAAGGGGCTCGGAGCGAGGATATCAGCGCGGCGCAGGCCATGGTGATCCAGGCCAAGAGCATGGAACAGGCAGCGCTGGCCAAGCTCCAGGAAGCTCAAGGGGGATTGCAAGAAGTCAGGGCCTACCTTAAGGATACCCGCCTGGTGTCGCCCATCAACGGGACGATAACCGAACTTAACGTCGACGAAGGCGAGCTTGTTTCCACAGGCATGGCCATCGCCACCGTGTCTGACCTTCACCACCCCTGGATCGAAGTTAACGTCAAGGAGACAGATCTCGGCAAGATTTCTCTCGGCCAGCGCGTACAAGTAAGATTGCCCAGTTACCCCAACGAGGTCTTTCAGGGCAGGGTAACCCGCATTAACAAGAAACCGGACTTTGCGGTGAAGCGGGCTACCAACGACAACGGCTCTTTTGACATCGTAGCCTTTGGAGTAAAAGTGGAGATCGACGACAAGGGCAAAGCATTAAGGCCCGGTATGACTGCTTTTGTCACTTTTTCCAAATAGGCGGTGGCGCGATGCTCAGAGGGTTTTTTACGGCCATCCGCACCGAATGGCAGATGGCCGTGCGGGAAAAGATGATCCTCGTTATCCTTTTCCTTATCCCTGTCCTGGTCAACCTTATGCTCGGCTATGAGCTCTACCAAAATCAAATCAAGAACATACCTATGGCTGTGGTAGATATGGACAATTCCAGCCTCAGCCGCACGATCGTAAGGCAGTTTAGCGAAAACGAGACTTTCGCCGTCCGGTACTACCTGGATAACGTTTCGGAAATGGAAAGGCTCTTTCAAGAGAACAAAATCAGGGTGGCCATGGTAATTCCCCCTGCCTTTGCCAAAGATGTAGTCGCGCTTAAGTCGCCCACCATTCTCATGGTGTACGACGGCAGCCAGCTGGCCGTGGCGGCGGCGGCCAAAAGCCGGGCCTCTGAAATCCTGCTTACTCTAAAGACCGGGGTGCTGCTGAAGCAGATCCAGGCGAGGCTCGACGTTCCCGAGGATATGGCCAAGAAGATGGCTTTAGCCGTAAACTTCAACTACCGAACCCTGTATAACCCTACACGCGGCTACAAAAACTTTCTCAACATCGGCCTGTGTGCCGCCCTCGTCCAATCGGGCATCGGCCTCCTTTCGGTCAGTGCGATAAGAGATTTTGAACTTACCAGATCCAAACTACAGCGGATAGGCCATGTTCTGGGCAAAGTCGCCTTTTACGGCGGGCTGGGGTGCCTGTCGCTGTTTCTTAGCGCGATAATGCAAAACTGGCTTTTCCAGGTGCCTTTCCGGGGCCGGCTTGGCGATGAGCTGCTCCTGGCCGCAGCTTTAAGCTTTGCTGTGGCCGGCTTAGGAGTAATGATCTCCTCGTGGCTTCGCGAACCCCTAATTGCCACCATCGTGGCGGCGGTGCTCCTGGTGCCCGATACCGTGCTGGCCGGGTATACGTGGCCCAGGTTGGCCATGCCGGGCGCCTACCAAAAAGCCGTGGCGTTCCTGCCTTTTACCCACTTTGCCGATAACCAGCGTGACCTAATGCTGAAGGGGCTGACGGCCGCCTACATGCGGCAGGACCTAATATGGTTGGCAATCTTTACCGCAGCCATGATTATTCTGGCCATCCTGGGCACTCTGAGGCTTAAAACGGGGCTCGGAGAAGAAAAAGCCCGAGAAAGCGAGGCGGCCGCAAATGAGGTTTCTTAGACTGGTAGCCGGAGAGCTAAGAGCGGTGACCAGGCAACCGGTAACGCTAATTATACTCCTCTTCGGCCCGCTTTTTCTTACACTGCTCTTCGGCGGCGTCTATGTGCACACTTACCTCGAAGACGTACCCATTGCCGTACTCGATGAAGACAACTCTAGCCTGAGCCGAATGATAATCACCCAGTTTGCCGAAAATGAAAGATTTTACATCAAGTATTACGCTGCTTCCAGGGAAGAACTGCAAGATCTGATCGATTCTAGACGGGCCTATATGGGCCTTTACATTCCGCCCAACTTTGCCCGCGATGTAACTTCCCTTAAGTCGTCCGAGGTACTCATATTGGTGGACGGCACCAATGTGATTATCGGCAACAACTGCTATGCGGAAGCGGCCAATATCATTCAGACTGTAGCTGCCGGCGTAGGGATCAAGATTCTTACGGCCAAGGGGGTGCTGCCGCCGACTGCGGAAAGTATAGCTTTGGCCTTTGCCTTTAACGATCGCACCCTGTACGACCCCCGGCTGACGTACATGAACTACTTGTTGCCCGGCTTTGTGGCGGTTTTTCTGCAGCAGGTGATGGTTTCCAGCCTCGGCCTCTCGGTGATCGATGACGGCCCCACCTTGGCCCGAGATAATACCTTCCTGCGGCTGGCGGCCAAGGTGCTCGGCTACGGTTTCTTCGCCGTGCCGGCCACCTTCGCTTCTTTAGGTATGGCCCATGAGCTGTTCCACATACCCATCAGAGGGAATCTGTGGTTGGTGCTCCTACTTAGCGTAACCTTCATTTTTGCGGTAAGCTGCCCGGCTGCAATCATGGCTTCGCTGCTCAAGGATAAGCTAAAGACGTACCAGCTATCTTTCATGCTCTCGCTGCCCACCTTCGTGAGCAGCGGTTACGTGTGGCCGACGGCCCAAATGCCCCCTAATCTGGTCCGTATGATCAAAGCTCTCTGGCCGCTAATCTACTTTCACCGCCCATTCGCCGACGTTATTCTCAAGGGAGTCCCCTTCGCCGCAGTCAAGGACAGCATTGCCGGCATGGCCGTCTACACGCTGGTGTGGTTCCCGGTGGCCGTGTGGGTCGTCAAAAAAAGGTTTGCTTCCCCATCGTGCCCAGTGCCCACAACCTGCCCCGCTCCTACTACCTCAGACGATTCGGTAAGTCCTGCGCAGGCGTAACTGCCGCCTGGGCCACAGCCGCAAAAAAAGATCGGCCTCGCCGAACAAGGCGGGGCTGATCTTCTAAATGTGCGTTCCCTTTTAGATACCGGTACCCGTATCCAGCTGGTATTTGGCTATGGCCAAGTAGTATCCGTACCTTATTTCGATAACCTTTTCTTCCGCCTGAGCCAGTTTTTCCTGGGCGGCGAAGACTTCTAGAATGGTGCCGGCGGCATCTTCGGCTTGGATGGACTTGAGGTTGGCGGAACTTACGTCACCCCAGCCAACCTGGTACTTGTACTGGGCAATTTCCAGGTTTTCCTTGGCCTTTTCTACCGTCTGTTCCACCGCCGCCAGCATTTTCTGCGCCGCCTGCACCGCCGCGTAGGATTCGACAATTTCCGCCCGTACCTGGTTTTCGGCCTTGGTCAAATTGGCTTTTGCCTTCTCCAAGGCCAGGGCGGCTTCTTTGTATTGATAAGTATTCGGCGGGTAGGCCTTCTTGACCAAATCAAAGTTGAGCTGAGCGGCTTCGAGTTCACCGTTGGCCTGTTGCATCTCCAGGCGGCGGGCCAGCCCCCGCTTCAGACCTTCCTCCAGGGCTTCCGTTGCCGAGGCTTCCGGCGTCGTTTCCACAAAGGTGACGGCCGCGTCCGCCGGCAGGCCAATGGCTTTCTTAAGTTCTGCTTCGGCAAAAGCTATGTCTTTCAGGGAGTTTTCATAATCGGCCCGAAGAAGGTTTGCTTGAACTTGCGCTAGCACCACGTCATCTTTGGCTTTTAGACCTGCTTGGTAAGCTGCCTGCGCGATTTCATATTGTTTCTCGGCCCGCTGCCAGGCGGCCTTCTTGGCCGCTGCCAGAGCTCGGGCTTTGAGTAGGTCGAAATAGTTCTTTTGCACCAACACGGCTACCTGATGTTGGGCGGTGTAATAGCCGATCTGCGTTACGTCGGCGGCAATGTCCGCTACCCGCTCGGCCAAGGTGCGGGTGCTGTTTACGCTGAACAACCGCGGGCTATCGGCCCCGAGCTTTTCCGAAAGTTTGCTGTTAAGCTCCTCTAGACCGCTCGTGAGTGCGCTTTCGCCCTCTTTGAGCTGGGTCTGCCCCGCGCTTATGGCGGCTGCGAGCTGGGCCTTCTGGGCCTCGAGGGTACTAAGCTGGGCTTCTTCCTCGGGTGTGAGACCCACGCTTTCTTTTTTCTGCTGGAGCGCGGAGATACCGGCCTCCACTTGGCTAAGTAGGTTCGAGGCCTGGGCGAGGCTCGACCGTCCTTGGTCCAACTCTTCTTCTGCGTCCTTGAGTTTCTTGCTGTAAAACCGGGCCTTGTCAGCGGCGAGGCGCTTGCTCTCTAGTTCTAAGGCGGCCAGTTTCAAGTCCGGGTTCATATTCTGCGCCAGGTCGAGGCATTTTTGTAGGTCTAACTCCTGCACTTTCTGCTGTTCCGGCGTCGATGGCGCGGCGTAGACAGGCTGAAGAGAGGCCAAAAAGGTGATTAAGCACACCCCAAGCGCCAAAGATTTTTTCTCGAGCCGCCCTCTAGTGCGAAAAAGCTGCATACCTTTACCCCCTTGCTTTTGCTGCAGCTTGCTCCAATTTGGAAAGAAGCGTGATCAGGCGCTCTTTTTCCCCTCGGTCCATGCTTCTCAGAAGATCCTCGACGTAAGCGACGTGCTGCGGCAGCACCTCCTCGAGGAGCTTTTTGCCTTTTTCCGTGATGAGGGCGCGAAAGCTGCGGCGGTCGTGCGGGTCCGGGCTTCGCCTCACCAGGCCGTCGCGTTCGAGCCGGTCGATGAGGCCGGTCATGTTGGACGGCGAAACGAGCATCAGGTTCCCCAGGTCGCCGAGGGACAATCCGCTTTCCGGTCCGTACCTGAGGAGGGCCAGGATGTTGAGCTTAGGTACAGTAAGGCCCCACTTACGCAGGTTCCGGCCGATAATGCCGATCATCAGCCCTTCTACCCGCTGCAGTTCGATCAACACCCGGTAGGCGGGGCTGGTTACCCACCTGTAGGCCTCTTCTTGGGTGTAAGCCACACCATCTCACACTCCTCCGAGAAAATATTTCACATGCAAATAATACTTACCGGAAATAGTTTTGTCAATGATGGTGCCGGGCACCTGTGTCAATGATGGTGCCGGGCACCTGGGAAGGGATGGAAAAAAGCGCCGGCCAAAGTGGCGGGCGCCTTCTCTTCACGCGGGCGAAATATCCTTCGCGCAGCTAAAGAGGCGCGAGGCGTAAGATTAAGGAGTAACCGTAATCTTCGTCATCATTCCTCCTGGAAATTGGTTATCGTTTACCAGATGCCGGTATTCCCGGTCGTAGATATAAAATTCCCCGGGATACGGCGGCGTAACAAGGAGATCGAGGCTTTGGCCTGGCCCGACGGTTACCGCCGTTTTCTCGTAGGTGGCGTCGCTACTGCCGATCTTGAGCGGATAAGCATCTTCGGCTATTACCCTTCCGGTCAGGGCCCCGAGGGCGAGGGTGTGGGCTTGAAAGCCGGCATTTAGGATTCTCAGAAGTACCCGCTGCCCCAAGCGGCACCTTATCGCCGACCCGTAAGGCTGGCTGGAATTGTCGTCCGGGGCGATGCTGGCCGGAAAGGTGCGGCCGTTGATCACCCAGTGGTCGGGCCGAAAGTCGAGCAAGTTGTACTCGGCCCCCGGAACGACGCTCTTATGCATGGCGCTGTCGATTTCCCCTAAGACCAAGATTTTCTCTATGTCGTGTCTGGAAGCGGTATTTTGGCCGTACGCCGTGCGGAAATTTGGGTGCCCCGGTTGGTGGTAACCGACCGGCCGTACCACGATTACCCCGTAGAGGCCCATCTGCACTTGTTTGGCCGAATTCGTCCCGCTTTCGTAAAGGTATGCACCAGGGCGAAGGGCCCGGAAGCGGTACTCGATCGCCCCAATTTTACCCGCGGCCAGGTAGTCGGTCAAGGAGACCATTTTTCCGTTGGCATATTGTGGCTGCGCGGGCCGAAACTGAGGGGCGGGGACATGGCGCACTTCAACACCTTCCTGCCCCGGAAAAATGATAGACAGATCTTCCGCGAAGGGAGCGTTGGGCCGGACGACCAACGTTATTCGCAGGAAATCACCGGCTGTTGCTTGAATAATAGGGCCGGGTAGTTGCGGCCTCGGCCGCGGGTGGTAAGCATAGGTATAACCCCAAAAAGAGATGCTCTTTCCGGCCAGGGTTATAAACCCAGGCGCAACTTGCAGGCTGCTAAAGACCGTTCCCATAGCCCGTACCCCTTTCGCTCTACTTCAACACGCCGATATCGGGGCTTAAATGCGGATAAACGGCGATCATGGTCATCAAGCCGCCGGGAAATTCCCCCCAGTTGGTTATCTGAAACTCTTGGTGGGAATGCAACATGAAATAGTACTCGCCTTCCTCGTTGAAGGAGACTACGCCCTTGGGGATGTCTCCTTTAAGGCCGAGATAGGGACTCCCGCTCCACATGGTCCAACCGGCATCGCCGATGCCCAGGTTGCGCAGGTTGGGTAGCCCTGTGGGGATCGGGTTTTCCGGCGAATAGCCCAAGCCGAACCACTGGTAAATCTGGTCATAGGTCTGACCGGCGCCGACGAGAACCGTAAACCGCTCGTAGGAGCGGTCGAAGGCGCCGTTCCGGAGCAGCCTCCCATCGAGAGCCAGGACCCGCGTGTGGTTGCCGTGTGGGTGCAGCGGGTGGTGCGCCGTTCCGGCGCCGATGTACCGCAGCAGCACCTTTTCTCCGGGCCGAGCCATGATCATGGCACCGTAGGGTTGATGGGGAAGATGGGCGGCGTTGTCCGGGAGCATGGTGTCCGGCGCCGAGCGGCCGTTGAGCGTCCAGTAGCGGGGTTTGTAGCGGCTTAGCTCGTAAGGGCGGCCTTCGGCTGCGGCCTGGTGGAACTCGGGATCGATTTCGCCTGTGATTAAGAGGTACTCACGGTCGAAGGCCGTATCGGTCCCGTAACCGTAGGCCGTCTTGTACTCCTCGATTTCCGGGTTATAGTCGGCGGGCCTCACTACCAGAGCCCCGTACAGGCCCAAGGGTACCTGTTTGGGAGGACTCGACCCGCTTTCGTAAAGGAACGTGCCCGGGCTGGTTGGCACGAGAGTGTAGGACACGCTTTCTCCGGGGAGGGCGTGGTTGGTGAAAGAAACCAACTTTCCGTCTTCGTACTGAGGTCTAGCCGGGCTTCCGTCTACCGTCACCCCGATATGTCCGGGAAAGGAAAGCGAAACCGGTTCCGGCAGAAGATTGACCAGCCTGACGGTGAGAGGCTCTCCCTGCCTGGCGATTATCACGGGCCCCGGCAACTGGGCCTTGCCTTCACGGCTGCGCGCGAAACCCCAAAAATAGATGCTGTTGCCGTCGGGAATACTTAAGTGAGGCGATTTCATATTCCAGGGCCTAGAAGTATCAAGGATTTTGGGGTTAAAGAAGAAGGCTTCACCCCTCCTTTGGTAGAATATACAAGTAGAC
>JASKKP010000045.1 GCA_030154105.1 Bacillota bacterium | reverse complement strand
ATCTACCGGACGAAAAGCTGATGGTGCAGCTAGAACGGGAACGTAGCAAAGGGCGAGATGAGTACCCCGTACGTGCCATGTGGAATTCCATAATAGCGGCGGTAGTTTTTCAACACCGGCCAATAGAAGAACTAAGGCACGAACTGAGTCGTAATGCCCAGTTGCGAAACATGTGCGGATTTAGAGGCTGGGTACCTACCGCAAGTGCGTATAGTTGCTTCCTTAAAAGAAGTTACTAGGGCATGGAAATCTCCCAAAAAGCATCTTTGCCGAGCTGGTGAGAAAAGTAGGCGAAAGACTTCCTGGCGGCGATTATGGTAAAAAGACCGGGGCTACCAAGATACCCCGTCCCTTGCCTTATATGGTCGCAGGTTCGAGTCCTGCTTCGCCCACCAAAGAGCATAAGAGAGCGCGGATTGTCCGCGCTTTTTTGTTTTTCGCGGCTACCCTGCACGGCGCAGCTAATTTTTCCGGGCGGATGCGGTGCCGGGGCAAATTTATAGGTGTGCACCGCGGGCCGTTGTGTCTCTTCAAGCACCTGGTTGTCGATCGGGCACCCAAAAGGTCCTACCTAACCTTTAATGCTCTGCTGCAGGACATGACAAGTTTTTCCAGTAGCTCATGGTAAAATAATCCCATCACCGCAGGGTTCCAGTAGCCCTGCGCGACTTCGAACGGGTGGTAGGGGGTGAAGGCCATGACGCCAGGCAGAGAAGCGTTCATGCGGCTCTGCCCATACCCGAACCGGACTGTTCACAGGATTAAAGGCTTCGGCCGCAGCCTGCGACTCGGAAGAAAGGAGAATATTCTTCTCGCGGCCGGGGCCTTTCTGGCGGGCCGTACTAATCTTTTGGGCGGGATTGCTCCCTTCGGCCCGGCCCTATTTGCCGCTTTCCTCGCGGAATCACCGCTTATGTTGGCCGTGGTCGGCCTGTGGACGCTCGTCGGCCTTGTAACTGCCTTGGGCCTGGAGAGCAGCCTGCCCTACGCGTTCGCCTTCACGGCGCTCGCCTTCTTCCATTATAAGGTTCTAGTTCCGCCCCGTCCGGCGGCACGGGCCTTAGCCTTGGGCGTTGCGCTTTTGGCCGCCCGCGGGTTTACGGTTCTAGTAACCGGTGGGACAGAGTACGATTTCGGTTTGGTCGCTTTTGAGGCCGTCTTGGCGGCTGTGACCAACATGATTTTTGCGCACGGACTCCCGGCTGCCTTGGGGCGCAAGGGGAGTACCGTCCTTACCAACGAAGAGGTGATTTCCCTTGGCCTGGTGACGGCGGTGGCCCTGGCGGGGACGGCCGGGCTCCCCGGCGGCGCCATAACCCCGGCTGCGGTTTTGAACCGCTATTTAGTGCTCCTCTTAGCCCTGGTAGGGGGCGGCGGTTTGGGCGCGGCCATGGGGGTGCTGGCGGCTACCGTAGGTACCATTGCCGGGACGGCGCAGCCGGAAAGTATCAGCATCCTCGGCTTTGCCGGTCTCCTTGCCGGGCTGCTGCGCGAAGCCGGGAAACCGGGCGTAGCGGCGGGGTACCTCTTAGGGGACCTCGTCCTTTCCCTTTATCTGGTTCCTGAACGCTTGGCCCCGGCCTACCTTCTGTCTCCAGCCGCGGCTTTGGCCCTTTTTGCCTTGACCCCGCGTTCCTGGCTTAGGGAGGTCGCCGGTCTCGTACCTGGAACCCGCGAACAGCGGGTTCGGCAAGAGAGCTACGAAGGACATCTCCGCCGGGTGGCCGGCGAGCGGCTGGCGGATTTCAGCCAAATCTTTGCCGAGCTCGCCGCTTCTTTTCGGGAAGTGGCCGCTACGGCCAGAGCTAAAGAAGAAAACCGCCTCAATACCCTTTTTTCCACCCTCACGGCTAAGGTGTGTGAGAGCTGCAACCTCTACCGCACGTGCTGGGAGACGGAGTTTTTCAAGACGTACCAGAACACCTGGAATCTTTTGGCCTTGGCCGAAGCCCATGGTGGTCTGGTCAAGGAGGATATACCGCCGGGCATCCGCCGTCGCTGCCGCCACCTGCCGGAGCTCCTCACTACGATCAATTATCTTTTCGACACTTACCGCATCAACATGCACTGGCAGAAACGGCTTGAGGACGAGCGGGAGATGGTATCGGCCCAACTGGCAGGTATGGCCCGGGTGATAAAGAACCTGGCCGATGAACTTAAGGTGGACGTGCGGGCGCTGGAAGATGAAGCTCAGGTAATAAAGGAAGAGTTGGCGCGGCATGAGCTTTCTGTGGAAACGGTAGAGGTGTGGCAGAACTCCACGGGACAGCCGGAGGTGTTCCTGGCCGGTCTTAGCTGTCCCGGCGGGCGGGAGTGTGTTACGCTGGTTACGGCCGTCCTAAGTCAGGCGCTGGGGCGTCCCATGCGCGTGCGGCCGCTAAGTTGCAGCCTCGCTTCCGGCCGCCGCGAGTGCCGCCTTAAAGCGACTGCGGCTCCCAGTTACCGGTTTGTGGCGGCCGGATTTAGCCGTGCCAAGAAGGAAGGCGATGTTTCGGGCGACTCCTTCCGGGCTCTCGAGTTGCCGGACGGTCGTCAGGCTCTAATCCTGAGCGACGGTATGGGTTCCGGGACCAAAGCGGCTGAGGAGAGCCAGGCCACCGTGCGCCTCTTGGAAAAGCTTCTCGCCGCCGGTCTGGAGCGGGACCTTGTTCTAAGCACGTTAAATTCTATCCTTGCCCTCCGTTCTTCCGAAGAACGCTTTGCCACGCTGGATCTGGCTCTCCTCGACCCTTACCTGGGCGAGGTGGAGTTCATAAAAGTAGGGGCCTGTCCGAGCCTCGTGAAGCGAGGGCGCACGGTAAGCGTCGTGAGCCCCAGTTCCCCTCCGCTGGGGATACTGCCTTCCGTTGCTCCTGCCGTCACCCAAAAGCGCTTGCGGGCGGGCGACGTGCTCTTAATGGTGAGCGACGGCGTTCTGGAAGCCCGCGGGAAGAAGGCCGGAGGGATCGACTGGTTGGTGGAATACCTGAGCCGGGCAGACGACGAGCCGGAGGAACTGGCTACGGCCGTGCTTGACCTGGCCGGCCGCCGGGCCGGCGGGCTGGCGGACGACATGACGGCGCTGGCCGTCAAAGTTGAGCAGGCTTAAGACGGGTGTGGGCCACGAGGCGCCAAGCGCCTCTTTTTTTCTTGCGGAAGGAAATACTATCTGGGCGGCGAATAGGAGAAAATGAGTTAAAAGGTGGGAGCACCATGACCGCATTTCTCGATAAAGTTCGCCAAAC
The DNA here is from genome assembly GCA_030154105.1 of Bacillota bacterium. Classification (GTDB taxonomy): domain Bacteria; phylum Bacillota; class DTU030; order DUMP01; family DUMP01; genus DUMP01. The sequence continues at coordinate 5,365 of JASKKP010000045.1, read as the reverse complement.
GGTCGAAGAGCACGGGCTTTTTGACCGGGGAGACAGAGTGATTGTCGCCGTATCCGGTGGCCCCGATTCTACGGCTCTCCTCCTGGCCCTTGCCGCCCTTTCTCCGGAATACAATCTCCATCTTACGGTTGCCCACCTCAACCATATGTTCCGCGGCGCGGAGGCCGAAACCGATGCCCGCTGGGTGGAGGAGCTGGCTTCCCGCCTCGATCTGCCTTTTGTGCGTGAAGATGCCGACGTTCCTGCGCTCATCCGGTCTACCGGGCTGACCGTAGAGCAGGCCGGCCGTGTGGCGCGGTACGAGTTCTATGAACGGGTGGCGCGCGCCGTGGGTGCCACCCGCGTGGCCGTAGGCCAGACTCTGGACGACCAGGCGGAGACGGTGCTGCTTCACCTGTTACGCGGTGCCGGCCTCACCGGTATTGCCGGTATTCGCCCCAAACGCCCGGCGCCTTACGGTTACGTGGTACGTCCTCTCCTTAATGTAACCCGAGCCGAAACCGAGGCCTACTGCGCTGCCGCCGGCCTTACACCGCGACACGATCCCTATAACGACGACCTTCATTACCTGAGGAACCGCATCCGCCACCGGCTTCTTCCTTGGCTGGCGGCCAACATCAACCCTCGCATCAAGGAGCTGCTGGCCCAGGCGGCCGCTATCTGGCAGGCGGAGGATGATTACCTGGCGGATTGTGCCCGAACGGCCTACCGGGAGGTGGTCCGACAAGAAAAAGAAGCGGTGGCGCTGGCCGGCGAACGTCTGGCCGCTCTGCCGCTTGCCCTGCGACGCCGCGTGGTTCGCCTGGCCTTTGCGGCGTTAAGCGACGAGGAAGCACGCGACCTCGCTTTCGAGCACACGCAGGCCCTCCTCGAACTGGCGGCCGGGAGCGGCCGGGCGCTGGACCTGCCGCACGGTGTGCACGCCGAGCGGGTGGGGGCTGAGCTTGTTCTCACCCGGCGCAAAGAGCGCGAAGCCCCCCATCCTTTTGGCTATCCTTTGGCCGTCCCAGGTACCACCCTCATTCCTGAGCTCGGCTGGGCCGTGCACGTAATTATAGAAGGAAAGCCTGCGCCTTATCCTTCCGGTTCCCTTGTCGCCAGCGCCGATTTTGACTATAATGAAGCCGGGCACCAACTTTTCGCCCGCAACTGGCGGGCCGGAGACTGGTTTTGCCCGCGGGGCCTGAAAGGGAGAAAGAAACTAAGCGACTTTTTCATCGACGCTAAGGTTCCGCGCCCTAAGCGCGGCCGGACGCTCATCATCACCGCGGGGGATGATATCATCTGGGTCGTGGGGATGCGCGAAGATGGGCGTTATGTGGCCGGCCCCGGTACCACCAGCAAGGTCAGGATTGAAGTACGGCAAACGTCATTGGCGCAGGAAGGAGATGCGTATGAGCAGCATTAAACAAATCCTCGTCGACGAAGCTACATTGAAAGCACGGATCAAGGAATTGGGTGCGGCCATCACCCGAGACTACAGCGGCAAATCTCTCTTTCTGGTAGGTATTCTCAAGGGAGCCGTTATCTTTCTAGGTGAGCTGGCCCAGCGCATCGATCTTCCCGCCACCTTTGACTTCATGGCGGTTTCCAGCTATGGTTCGGCCACCGAGTCTTCCGGCGTAGTGCGCATCTTAAAGGACCTGGACGAAAGCCTGGAGGGCCGGCACGTGCTCATCGTGGAGGACATCATCGATACCGGCCTTACCTTGGACTACCTCTACCGGCACCTGGCCGCCCGTCAACCGGCGAGCCTGGCCATCTGTACCTTGCTCGACAAGCCCTCGCGGCGGCGGGTTCAGGTCCCGGTCAAGTACGTGGGGTTCCAGATTCCGGATTACTTTGTAGTGGGATTCGGGCTTGACTTTAATGAAATGTACCGTAATCTCCCTTATATAGCCGTATTGGAACCGTAAAACCTTAAGCCCAAAGTTTTTGCTTTGTTGCTCCCTCCAAAAAAATATGCTACAATTAGCTAGTATCGGCTCTGAGGGGGCCGTATATCTTGGCATTCCAGCAGGTACTTGGAGGCCGACTTGAGAGGAGGGCCACTGTTGAACCGCGTTTTCCGCAGCATGAGCCTGTACCTGCTGCTCATCATTATTGCCCTATCCATCATTAACTACTTTTCCACCACCACTCCGCAGGAAAAGGAGTTCAATTACACGCAGTTCATGAGTTATGTGGAAAAGGGTGAGGTAGCAGCAGTAACCATTTCGAATACTAAGATTTCCGGCGTACTCAAGGACGGCACCCACTTTAGCACTCCCTTCCTGGGCGATACTGCACGCCTTGAGGAAAAGTTGGAGGCGCATAAAGTGGAGATTGCCTATAAGCCTGTGCAGGGTCCGCCATGGTGGTCTACCCTCTTTTCTACGCTCCTGCCGATCCTTCTTCTCATCGGTGTGTGGGTATTCATCATGCAGCAGACCCAAGGCGGCGGCAATCGCGTCATGTCCTTTGGGCGTAGCCGGGCCCGGCTGTACACGGTGGACAAAAAGACGCGCGTAACCTTTGCCGACGTGGCCGGGGCAGACGAAGCCAAAGAAGAGTTGCAGGAGATCGTGCAGTTTTTAAAGGAGCCGAAGAAGTTTCTGGACCTAGGAGCCCGCATCCCGAAGGGCGTACTGCTCGTGGGACCGCCGGGCACCGGCAAAACGCTCCTCGCCAAAGCGGTGGCCGGCGAGGCGGGAGTACCGTTCTTCAGTATCAGCGGTTCGGACTTCGTGGAGATGTTCGTGGGCGTGGGCGCGGCCCGCGTGCGCGATCTTTTCGAGCAGGCGAAGAAGAATTCTCCTTGCCTTGTGTTCATCGACGAAATCGATGCCGTCGGCCGCCAGCGCGGCGCCGGATTGGGAGGCGGACACGACGAACGCGAGCAGACGCTTAACCAGCTCCTCGTAGAGATGGACGGTTTCGGCGTAAACGAGGGCGTTATCGTGATGGCGGCGACCAATCGGCCGGACGTGCTCGATCCGGCGCTCCTCCGGCCGGGGCGTTTCGACCGCCAGATAATTATTGATCAACCGGACGTGGTGGGGCGGGAGGCCATTCTTAAGGTGCATGCTCGCAACAAGCCGCTGGAGAAAGACGTGGACCTGAGCGTGCTGGCCCGCCGTACCCCGGGCTTTACGGGCGCGGATTTGGCCAATATGCTGAACGAAGCCGCCATTCTGGCGGCGCGCCGCAACAAGCGCCGCATCGGCATGAGCGAGCTCGAGGAAGCCATTGAGCGCGTTATTGCCGGCCCTGAACGGCGAAGCCGCGTCATCAGCGAGCGCGAAAAGCGCCTGGTCGCCTATCATGAGGCCGGCCACGCCGTATTGGGGTATCTCCTGCCGAATACCGACCCGGTGCATAAGGTTTCCATAATCCCCCGGGGCAGAGCCGGCGGGTACACCCTGAGCCTTCCTAAGGAAGACCGGTACTACATGACCCGGTCCGAACTCTTCGACCGCGTTACCCAGCTCTTAGGCGGGCGCGTGGCCGAAGAGCTGGTGCTCAAGGAAATCAGCACCGGGGCCCAAAACGACCTCGAACGGGCCACCAACCTGGTGCGCAAAATGATCACCGAATACGGCATGAGCGAGGAGCTAGGGCCGCTAACCTTCGGCCATAAGCAGGAAGAGGTATTCTTGGGCCGGGATATCGCCCGGGACCGCAACTACAGTGAAGAGGTGGCTTCGGCCATCGACCGTGAGGTGCGGCACTTCATCGATCTTTGCTACAACAAGGCCGCCCGCCTCCTGGCCGAAAATAGGGCACGCCTCGACCGCGTCGCTGCGGCGCTCCTGGAGAAGGAGACCCTGGAGGCGGCAGAGTTTGCGGCGCTTATGAAAGACAAGGAATTGGAAGAGCAGAGCAGCAAACCGGCCGAGCTGAGAATCTCTTTTCCCCCGGCTCCCCAACAGGCTTGAGCCGGACGTTGGGGGCAACTTCCTGTTGCCCTTTTTTTAAGTTGACGTGAAGGAGTGAGAGCGTGGAGTTCAACCTTAAGCCGGGACTTACGGCAGAGCTCAGTATTGTGGTAAATCCCGAGCATACGGCGGCCCACCTCGGGAGCGGTGGCGTTGCCGTGCTGGCCACCCCTATGTTGATCGCCATTATGGAGGGAGCGTCGCGGAATGCCGTGCAGCCCCACCTTCCAGAGGGGTGGACTACCGTGGGGACGCTGGTGAACATCCGCCATCTGGCGGCAACACCCGTAGGTATGCGGGTAACGGCGCGCTCCACCCTGACCGAAGTGGACGGGCGGCGGCTGGTCTTCGCCGTAGAGGCTTACGATGAAGCCGAAAAAGTGGGAGAAGGGCAGCACGAGCGTTTCATAGTCAGCAGCGAGCGGTTCCTTGGTAAGGCCAACGCCAAGCGGGGCTAAGGAGTGAGAAAATGGGACTCCTACTCGCCCTGGATGTGGGGAACACCCACGTCACCGCCGGCGTTTTCCGCGGCAGCGAACTTATGGCCCGCTGGCGCCTGCAGACGGACAGGACGCGCACGGAAGATGAATACGGTGTCTTCCTCCGCCATTTGTTCGCCGTGGCCGGCCTCGCGCCCGAGGAAGTAGAGGGCGTGGCCGTCGCCTCCGTGGTGCCGCCCCTCAACTGGATCCTGGAAAAACTCTCCCGCCGCTACTTTGGCCGTGAGCCGCTCATGGTCCGGCCGGAGACCGACACGGGGATAGAGATCCGCTGCGACAATCCGCGCGAGGTCGGTGCGGACCGCATCGTTAACGCGGTGGCGGCCCATACCCTGTACGGCGGGCCCTGCATCGTGGTAGATTTCGGTACGGCCACCACCTTTGATGTGGTCTCGGCCGCAGGCGAGTACTTGGGCGGCGCCATTGCACCGGGCATACTTACGGCGACGGAAGCCTTGTTCCAAAAGGCGGCCAAGCTGCCCCGGATCGAACTTGTCGATCCAGGCACGGCCATCGGCAAGAGCACCATTGCCAGCATGCAGGCAGGTATCGTTTACGGCTTTGCCGGTCAGGTGGACGCGCTCGTGCGCCGCATTCGGCGGGAGATAGGCGAGGAGGCCAAGGCCATTGCCACAGGCGGCCTGGCGACCATGGTGGCCGACCAGGCCGAGACCATCGACCTTGTGGACCTGGATCTTACCCTCACCGGCCTCAGGCTCATCTACGAGCGGCTGTGCCGTCGACCCTAGAGCCGAAAAGAAGACGCGCCCTTTCTACCGACCGCTCGCCCCGGAGCGGTCTTCGCGTCTATCCTGACAACACGGACACCCATAGCCGCTCAGGACAAACCGAGGCCGAGGGGCATCCCTCGCAGGGCGCGTTACGTACCGTCATTAGAAGAACGCAGGCGAGCGAGGGAAAGCGCGGGCGGTGTTTGAGGCCCTTAGG
>JASKKP010000020.1 GCA_030154105.1 Bacillota bacterium | reverse complement strand
CTCGCGGCGGACACCCTTGCCTTAAGCTACGGCTACTGCTACCTTCGCCGTTCGGGACTTGCACCCTATAGGCAGCGCCCATGCCGGGCGCACACGAAATAACTCCCCCGCGCGCGGCGAGGGAGTTATTTCGTGTTCATTCAGGCTAATCGCCAGCTTATTTGGCGTTGGCGTAGGCCTCGGCAACGGCAGCAATGTAATCCTGAACGGTGATGGTCACCAGCGAGGTAAGCTCGGGCACATCGGGAACTGCCGGGTGCTCCGCATCGCGGGCCTTAACCTTCATAGCCTTGATCTCGTCGACGGTCTTGCCCACCATCCACTTCTCCAGCTCGGCAATCTGCTGATACCAGTTCTTGCCGATAGAAGAAACCTTGCCCATTCCGTACGCATCGCCGAGCTCTTTCTTGGTCTTTATAGGCGCGGTTTTATCGGAAGTTACTTTCCCGTTCTTGTCGAAGTTGACCCTGGTCTGAGCATTATCGATCAGCACGCCGGCTACCTTGCCGTCCTTGTCAAAGGCGGCAGCTGCCACTACACAGTCGGCTTGAGCAACGGGCAGGGTTTCCTGGCCCTTGGCGTCCACGGAGTAATCCTTGGATTTGGCAATCGAGACTACGTGGCCGAGGCCCAGTTTCTCAGCATCTTTAACCTCCACGGCATTCTGGTACGCCTTTTCCAAAGCGGCAATGTAATCCTGGACGCTAATGGTTACCAGCGAGGTGAGCTCGGGCACGTCAGGAACGGCCGGGTGCGAAGCATCGCGGGCCTTAACCTTCATAGCCTTGATCTCGTCGACGGTCTTGCCCACCATCCACTTTTCTAGCTCGGCGATCTGCTCATACCATTCCTTGCCGATGGAAGAAGCCTTGCGCATGCCGTACTTGTCGCCGAGTTCTTTCTTAGTCTTCACCTCGGCCGTCTTGTCCGAAGTTACTTTCATGTTTTTGTCGAAGTTGACCTTGCTTTGGGCAGTGTCGATGTCGACCTTGACGACCTTCCCGTCTTTATCAAAGAGGGCAGCGGCGATGATGCTGTCTATCTGGCCAACCGCTGTGCTATCGCCCTGTGCATCCTTCGACTTGGCAATTGAGGTGACGATACCAAGGCCAAGCTTAAGCCCCTGGGACTCCTGCTGGGTGCCTGCCTGCTCCTGTGGTGCGGAAGTGCCGGCCTGTTCTTTAGGCGCCGAGCAGCCCGCCAAAAGGCCTACGGCTACGGCCAAGGCCAAGGCGGCGATGAAAAAGCGTTTCACGATTTCTCCCCCTTAGAAAATAGGATTTGTTTGGTTTTGTACTGACCCTGCTAAAAACCCTTCTCTTCCCCCTCTCCCCCTTCTGCCTATGTGCTAGTTCGACGTTTAACAGACAAATCCTCCCCGGACGACCCTGCGCTAAACAAAATTCTTCGGTCAATAACCTAATTCCTTGCGGACAAGTATAACCTCTAGGTCCGTCTTTTGGGGCCGGCGTTCGATGATGACGGTTACCGAGCACATGCGGCCGGGAGAATCGCAGTCGGTGCAGCGGCCGGCGACGGCGCACTGGGTGCCGGTCTTGAGCCGCCGGCCGTTCTGGGGAGCCGCAACGTTGTGCACGCGGTCCAAGGCGGCGGCGAGATCGGGCACTACTTTGTTTTGCCCGCACACCAAGATGACCTTCGGCGGTCCGAAGACCATGGCCCCCACCCGGTTGCCGACGCCGTCGACGTTCACCAGGCGGCCGTCTTCGGTCACGGCGTTGGAACTGGCCAGGAAGACATCGGCAGTGAGCTGGGCCCGCCTCAGTGCCAGCACCTCCTCCGGGCTCCGACCGCGCCAGTGCCAAAGAATCTGGCACCCGCGGGATTCGAGCTCCGGCACAACGCCGAGCTGCTCGATGGTCTGCGAACCGCCGATGCCAATGCGTTGTCCCGGCTGCACCCGTTCAAGGATTAGAGCCTTGGCCTCCTCCAGTGTGTCCACCACTTGGGTCCTGATGCCGTGCTCTTCCAATGCGGCCCGGGCGCGCATGAGTTTATCCTCCATATGACAACCCCCTTAAAAGGCTTACCCCCCAGTGCTCTGGGGGCCGGTATTTGTTGTCGTTATGCTTTTCTGTAGTCCTTATTATAGCTCCTTTTCAGGCGGGAGGCAAGAAAAATCTGGTAGATACGGAAAAAATTGAGAGCCGGGCACAGCCCAGATAAGAGGCCGGGCCCGCCCAGGCCGGGGCCTTTTTTCAGTAGTGGTACGGCTCGCCGTGGATGATGCGAAAGGCCCGGTAGAGCTGCTCGAGGAGAATGAGGCGGGCCAGCTCGTGGGTAAAGGTAAGGCGGGAAAGGGAGAGCACCGTGCGGGCTGCAGCGAGGACCTCGGAAGCCAGGCCTAGGGTCCCGCCCACGGCGAAGGCCAGGCGGCTTTCACCGCGGAGGGCCAGTTTCTGAAGCAGGGCGGCGAACTCCTCGGAGGTCAGCTCTTGCCCGCGTTCGCTGAGCGCAATGAGGTGCTCGCCCGGCGAGAGCGCGCCGAGAATGGCCCGCCCTTCCGCTTCTTTTACGGCTGCAGCGGCTTTCTCGTCCAGGCGCGGCGGGACCTTGGCCGCAGGAAGAATAACCAGCTCTGTACGCGCGTAAGGCCGAAGGCGCTTGAGGTATTCATTGATCCCCAGGTCGATAAAGCGCGTGCGCGTTTTGCCTACGGCCAAAACCCGAATGCCGATGGCCATTTACGCAGGATAGTACGGGCGCGGCGCCTCAGCCGCGGCCGCCTCGGCAATGTTGTAGTCCACCCCCGTCTTGGCCGCCAGGCGCTCCTTAAGAAAGCGCTCGGCAACCTGAGGGAAGAGGGCATAGGAGAGCACGTCTTCAGGTTTCTGGATGTACGCGGCGATGGCCTGTTTGGCCTTTTCCAGTCCCGGCTCTAACAGGTCGGCCGGGCGGCAGGTGATGGGCGTCTCATCGCCGATGATCTTCTTTTTCACCCCTTCGTCAATGGGCGCCGGCGGGCGGCCGTAGTAGCCGAGGACGTAGTTCTTTACCTCGGTGGGAACTACCTTGTAGCGCTCGCCCAGAAGTACGTTGAAGACGGCCTGGGTGCCCACCATCTGGCTGGTGGGGGTGACGAGGGGCGGGTAGCCCAGCTCTTTGCGCACGCGCGGCACCTCGGCCAGGCACTCGCGGTACTTGTCCAGCGCCCCCTGCTGCTTGAGCTGCGCGGCCAGGTTGCTGATCATCCCGCCGGGGATCTGGTAGGAGAGGACGTTGGTGTCCACGCCGCTGGCAATCGCCGCAAACTGATCGTATTTTTTCTTGACCTCCCGCCAGTAATCGGCGATCTCCGAAAGGAGCTCGAGGCTTAAACCGGTATCGCGCTCGGTGCCCGCCAAAGCGGCCACAATCGACTCGGCCGGCGGCTGGGAGGTACCTAAGGCCAGAGGAGAGCTGGCGGTGTCTACCACATCCACCCCGGCTTCAATGGCCTTAAGGTAGGTCATGGTGGCCATGCCGCTGGTGCAGTGGCAGTGAAGCTGGATGGGAACGTCTACGGCCTTTTTGAGCTCGGTCACCAGCTCATAGGCCGCGTACGGGGTGAGCAACCCTGCCATGTCCTTGATGCAGATGGAGTCCACACCGAGCTCTACGAGTTCTTTGGCCATCCGGACGTAAAGGGGTATGTCGTGGACAGGGCTGATGGTGTAGACCACAGTGCCCTGAGCGTGCGCGCCGGCGGCTTTGGTGGCGCGGATGGCCGTCTCCATGTTGCGAACATCGTTTAAGGCATCGAAAATGCGCACGATGTCGATGCCGCCCTCGACCATGCGCTTGACGAATTCCTCCACGACATCATCGGGGTAGTTCCGGTAGCCCAGTATGTTCTGCCCCCGGAGCAACATCTGGAGCTTGGTGTTCTTGACGTGTTTCCTGATCGTCCAGAGGCGCTCCCACGGGTCTTCGTTGAGGTAGCGCATGCAGGTGTCAAAGGTAGCACCGCCCCACATCTCCAGGGAATAGTAGCCCACGGAATCGAGCTTTTCCAGAATGGGCACCATGTCCTCGGTCTTCATGCGCGTGGCAAAAAGGCTCTGGTGGGCATCGCGCAGCGAGGTGTCACAGAGCCGGACCGGCCGTGCCTTGGCCATTTCCATCTCTCCTCCTTCGCGCTGCCTGGCGGGTGCCCCCGCCGCGGCGGCTTTCTTTTTAATCTATTTCTGCATACAGTATACTATTCCTCCTTGGCGTTTGGCTTTTGTCCCTGACTTGAGCTGAGGCAACCCGACAGAGGTTACTCATTCGGCCGAGGTGCTAGTAGTACGGTTATAGCAAGCCTCTTGCCCCGGCGGTCCACGTCCAGGGCGATGCGCTCGCCCACCTTGTGGCGGGCGAGGGCACTGGTAAACTCGGGCAAGGTGCGCACGGGTTGCCCGGCAACCTTAAGGATGACGTCGCCGGGGCGGATGCCGGCCCGCGCCGCCGGGCTGCCACGGTAGACGTCCAGGACGGCAATACCCGCCGTCACTTTGAGATCAAAGTAGGCGCTGATCTCGCGGTTCACCTCGGCCGTGTAGACGCCGAGCCAGGGCCTCAGCACGCGCCCGTGCGCCATAAGCTCCTCTACCACCGGCCGGGCGAGACTCACGGGAATGGCAAAGCCCATGCCCTCCGCAGCCTGGGCCTTGGCCGTGTTGATGCCGATAACTTCGCCGCGCGCGTTAAGAAGAGGCCCGCCGCTGTTGCCGGGGTTGATGGGGGCGTCGGTCTGAATGAGGTTTTCCAGCACCTTGCCGTCATCGGTCTCGATGGTGCGGTTCACGGCGCTGATGATGCCGGCCGTAACGCTGCGCTGGAATTCAAGGCCCAGCGGGTTGCCGATGGCCACGGCGAGCTCGCCGACGCGCAGGTTGGTCGAGTCGCCGAGCACGGCCGGGGTTAGGCCAGAGGCGCTGATTTTTACCACCGCCAAATCCGTTCCGGGGTCGGTACCGATGAGGCGCCCCGGTACCTGCCGCCCATCGGCCAAGGTAACGGTGATGCGCCGGGCGCCGCCCACGACGTGATCGTTGGTTAGGATGTACCCTGCGGGGTCGAAAATGATGCCCGAACCAACGCCCTCCCTCTCGTAAACACCGTAAAACCAATCGTACGCCGGCTCGCGGGTAGCAATACCTACGACGGCCGGACCGACGCGCTCCGCGATGGCCGTGATGGTGCTGTAGGGATAAAGCTCAACATCGTCTCCAGCGCGCGACCCTTCGGGGGAAAGTGGTTCCTCGGGGCTGGGAAGAAGCTCCGGCCGGGGTAAAAGCCTGGGGCCCACCAGGGCCCCGCCGGCCAAGAAGGCCGCCAGCAATAGTGCCACCACCAAGAACCAGCGCAAGTCAACTCGCCGCATTAGCCTACTCCCTCCGCTTGCTTAAGCTCCTTTGGCCGCTCATCACTCCTCCTTTCATTATTTCCTGGCAGGCCGCAGAAATGCAGGAGGGAGCGACTTCGCGTCGCCCCCTCCTAAGCTTCTCAAGCTTAGACGCCTTTGGCTCGCACGATGTCCTTTACTTTCATGAGCCGAGTTAAGCTCGCCCGCTCGTTTTCGTCCAGCTTCATGGTAATATAGCGCACGGTGCTTGCCAGTTGCGGTATCATCACATACTCCAGAGCGTTCACGCGGCGGCGGGTACGCTCGATCTCCGCCGCCAGAAGCATCACGGCCTTCTCCACCTCCGCAAGTTCCAAAAGGCGCGGCAGGAGTTCGGCCAGAGTGCTGATGGAGTCGTCGAGTTCAGCAGAGGTTTCGGCAAAGCCGTAGGGGTAGATGCTTTCTGTCTCCCGGCTTACCTTTTCCCAAGTGAGCTTCGGCGCATGGACGCTCATGATGTTCTGGCGGCCCAGCTTCACCTCCAGCCGCTCCTTGGGGTACATGATGGCCTCCTCTACGGCCTCGGCAGACATTACCGCTCTGGCCAGCATGAACTTGCGGAAGGCACCGGCCAGGCGCTCCTCCACTTCTTCGCGGAGTTCCTTGTTTTTCTTGACGAGCACCAGGAACTGCCGCATTAGCTCGTCGCGCTTATCCTTGAGGAGTTTATGCCCGCGCTGAGCCATGGCCAGCCGCCGCTTCAGGCGGTTGAGCTCCATGCGGGTGGGGTTCACCCGGATCTCCATGGGCTACTCCTCCTTTTTGACCGGCAGGTATTTATCCAGGTACTCGTCGCGGATACGCTTCAGCTCGCCGCGCGGCAGCATACTGAGAAGCTCCCAGCCTAGATCCAGCGTCTGGATGATGGTGCGGTCTTCGTTTTCGCCCTGCTTAACGTACCTGGCCTCAAACTCATCGGCGAACTTGGAGAAGAGTTTGTCCGTCTCCGAAAGCGCCGCTTCACCCAAAATGGCGGCCAACTCTTTGGCCTCTTTGCCGCGAGCGTAAGCAGCGTAGAGCTGGTTCATGGTATCGGCGTGGTCCTCACGCGTCTTGCCCTTGCCGATACCCTTATCCTTAAGCCGCGACAGCGACGGCAACACGTCGATGGGCGGGTAGATGCCCTTACGGTGCAGGTCGCGGCTTAAGATGATCTGCCCCTCGGTGATGTACCCGGTAAGGTCCGGAATGGGGTGGGTCTTGTCGTCCTCGGGCATGGTCAGGATGGGCACTTGCGTGACCGACCCTTCCTTCCCGCGGATGCGCCCAGCCCGTTCGTAGATGGTGGCCAGGTCGGTATAGAGGTAACCGGGGTAGCCGCGCCGGCCCGGCACTTCTTTGCGGGCAGCGGAAATTTCGCGCAGGGCCTCGGCGTAGTTGGTCATATCCGTAAGGATGACGAGGACGTGCATATCCTTTTCGTAGGCCAGGTACTCAGCCGCGGTAAGCGCCATACGCGGGGTGGCAATACGCTCAATGGCCGGGTCGTCGGCCAGATTGAGGAAGAGCACGGCCCGTTCGATGGCGCCGCTCCTCCTGAAGTCCGAGATGAAGAAGTCGGCCTCTTCAAAGGTGATACCCATGGCGGCGAACACCACGGCGAACTTGGTGTCCGTCCCCGGCACCTTAGCCTGGCGGGCAATCTGCGCCGCAAGGCGGGAGTGCGGCAGGCCGGAAGCTGAAAAGATGGGCAGCTTCTGACCGCGGACCATGGTGTTGAGGCCGTCAATGGCCGAAATCCCGGTCTGGATGAACTCGGACGGATAGTCGCGGGCGGTGGGGTTAATGGGGTAGCCGTTGATATCGAGGCGCTTCTCGGGAATGATGCGCGGGCCGTTGTCGCGCGGGCGACCTAGGCCGTCAAAAACCCGGCCCAGGATGTCGGGCGAGACGCCCAGCTCCAGGCCCCGGCCGAGGAAGCGCACCTTGGCGGTACCCAGGTTGAGACCCGCAGTGCCCTCGAACACCTGGACTAGGGCAGTGTCGCCACTCACCTCCAGTACCTGCCCGCGCCGGATACTCCCATCCGGAAGCTCAATCTCAACGAGTTCGTTGTATTTCACACCGGCAACCTGCTGGACCAGCATCAGCGGGCCGGCGATCTCGGAGATGGTACGATACTCCTTAGGCAACCTCCTCACCTCCCTCGGCAGTCACGCGGGCCACCTGCTCTTTAATCTCCGCCTCGATCTGGTCGAAGGTCCCGAGCTGCTCCTCTGGCGTGTACTTGGCCCGGGCGATGCGCTCGCGCACGGGAAGGGCCAAGAGCTTGCTAAGCGGCGCGCCCTTGTCCAAGGCCCGCTGGCACTCGTGGTAAAGGAGGAGGATGAGGCGCATCATGCGCTTTTGTTTCTCCAGCGAGCAGTAGGTGTCCACGTCGTGGAAGGCATTCTGGAGAAGGAAGTCTTCGCGCACCGACTTCGCCGTCTCCAGGGTGAGACGCTCGCGCGGCGATAGGGCGTCCACGCCCACCAGGCGCACGATCTCCTGGAGTTCGGCTTCCTCCTGCAGGAGCCGCATGGCCTCGGTGCGCATCTCCACCCACTCATTCCCCAGGCGCTCGCGCAGGGAGGCATCGATGTTGTCGAGGTACAGGGAGTAGCTAAGCAGCCAGTTGATGGCCGGGAAGTGCCGGGCGTAGGCCAAGGAAGCGTCCAGGCTCCAGAAGACTTTCACGATGCGCAGCGTGCTCTGGGTGACGGGCTCGGAGAGGTCGCCTCCGGGAGGCGAGACCGCCCCTACGACGGTGAGGTTGCCGATCCGCCCGTCCGAACCCAGGCAGCGCACGCGCCCGGCCCGCTCGTAAAACTCCGCCAGGCGGGAACCCAAATAGGCCGGGTAGCCCTCTTCGCCGGGCATCTCCTCCAGGCGGCCGGACATCTCGCGCAGCGCCTCGGCCCAGCGGGAGGTGGAATCGGCCATCAGGGCCACGCTGTACCCCATGTCGCGGAAGTACTCGGCAATGGTGATCCCCGTGTAAATGGAGGCCTCCCGCGCTGCCACCGGCATGTTGGAAGTGTTGGCGATGAGGACGGTACGCTTCATGAGGGGCTCGCCGCTCTTCGGGTCCTTAAGTTCTGGGAACTCGAGGAGCACGTCGGTCATCTCGTTGCCGCGCTCCCCGCAGCCGATGTAGACGATGATCTCGGCGTCGGCCCACTTGGCCAGCTGGTGCTGGACCACGGTCTTGCCGCTCCCAAAGGGTCCCGGAATACAGGCCGTACCGCCCTTGGCCACGGGGAAGAACATGTCGATAACGCGCTGCCCGGTCACCATGATCTCTTCGGGGGCAAGTTTCTCTTTGTAGGGCCGCCCCCGGCGCACCGGCCACTTCTGCATCATGGTGACCTCGCGTACGCCGTCGGCGGTGCGGATCTTGGCAATGGTGTCCGTTACCGTGGCTTCGCCGGCGAAGATCTCGGCTACTTCGCCCTCAATGCCCGGCGGCACCATAATGCGGTGCTCCACGAGGCTGGTCTCCTGCACCGTGCCGAGGATGTCGCCGGCAGACACTTTATCGCCCACTTTCACCCGCGGCACGAATTCCCACTTTTTCTCCCGGTTCAGCGCGTAGGCCTCTACCCCGCGGGTTATGCGGTCGCCCACCTTCTCCTTGATGACATCCAGAGGGCGCTGGATGCCATCGTAGATGGATTCAATGAGTCCGGGGCCGAGCTCCACGGAAAGCGGCGCTCCCGTAAGGTATACCGGTTCGCCAGGCCCGATGCCGCCGGTTTCCTCGTAAACCTGGATCGAAGCGCGGTCTCCGTGGATTTCGATTACCTCGCCGATCAGGCGCGCCTCGCTGACCCGGACTACGTCGTACATCTTGGCTTCCTGCATTCCTTCGGCCACCACCAGGGGGCCTGAGACTTTGATTATCCTGCCAACGGCCAAACCTACCTACCCTCTTTCCCGAATAAGATGTCCGCGCCCACAGCCTTCTCGACGCTGCGCCTGATCTGGGCCATGCCCAGCCCGAGGCTCCCCCGGCTGCTAGGAATAGGAACCAGGATGGGAGTGGGGCGCGCGTTTACTTCTTCCACCGCTTCCCGCGCTTGGTCGGCAGCCTGTTCGGTGATGAAGACTACGCCGTAATCGCCCCTCATCACCTCGCGCAGGGCCTCCTTTACCTCCTCGGGGCCGGTTGCCGGGAAGGTGATTACCCCAACGGCCTTAAAGCCCAGGATAGAATCGCGGTCGCCGATGACGGCAATCTTAGGCATAGACATCACGCAGCCTTTCCCTGATCTCCGCCGCCGGGAGGCCATTGATCTTGCCTACCAGGATGATGCGGATGAGCTTGATTTCGTTTTCTTTGGCCCAGAGGTACGCCACCAGCGGCTCGGCGCCGAAGGCGATAAGGCGGCTCTTCTTTACGTAGGCCAGAAGGAAATCATCGGCCAGCTTCTCGTAACGGGTAAGGCTTTTCTCGCGCTGCCAGAAGGCCACGCCTTCTCCTACCACCGGCCCGATGGAATCCTTGGCCAGGCGGTCGGCAAATGCTGTAAGCGGTTCCTCGGCCTGCGCGAGGAAGTAGTCCAGGGTGAGCCTTCCCCCAGGGAGGAAGAAGCGGGGCAACAGCTCACGGACCCGAACCGCATCGCCGCCCGCGACATGCCGGACGCGGATGAAGGTCTTGATGTTGGTAAGGTCTACCTGTAGGCTCACCAGCGTGCGCAGGAATTCCTCACCCCGCTCGCCGAGGACGCGCGTAAGGTGGGCATAGTAGGCCCTATCCAGAAGCGTGTCCACCAGTTGAGGATCGGCCTCCTCGGCTAGGGACTCCTCCGCTCGACGGGCCGCCGCTGCGAGCTCGCTCGGTAGCTCCTTCCAGTTGCTGTTGGCAACGGCCGCCGCCAACTTCTCCGGCGGGATGGTCCCGGCGGGCACGAGGAATTCTCCAACCTCCTGCCCAAGGAGCTTGCCCTTGATCAGAAGCTTCAGGTTAAGAACGTCGTACCTTAGGAAAAAGAGATCTGTAAGCTCCGGGTGCGGCGATATCTTTCGGAAAAGCTCTCGCACGGCGGCTATTTCCTGGCGGAGGATAACCTCGTATTCGTAAACACTTTGAAGCTGCCCCACGGCGGGCGCATACGGGGTCTCGCCGAGGACTTTCAAGGCTTCGTCGGCATCTTTGGCCTCCACCATGCGCTCGATCTTGCTTCTGTCGAGGAGGCCCGTCTCCAGCGCCCGCACGCGCGCTACCGCGTAGGCGTATTCGGTCTTGGCGCCTCTCACTTCTCCTCCTCCTTTCCCGGCCTGAGCTTAGCCGGCAGGAAAGAGGACGGCAGCTACTTCCTGCTCCAGCTCGTCCCGGCTGAGCTTGAGGATCAGTTCAAAAGAGTAGTTGTTTTCCACGCCGCCGGCGCGCAGGATAAAGCCGCCCTCCAGGGGGCGTGTTTCCGCGGCCAGAGTTAGCCTGCCGACCTTGCCCTGCGCCTTTAGTTTTTCGTTTACTCGGGCCAGGAAGGCCTCGTTCAGGCGCTCCCGGTCATGCGGTGCGACGATAACCTCTTCTTCGCCCGTTTCCGCCGCGGCCACGAGGAGGGGCTCGATGAAGGCTTGGTATTCGGCAGCCGGGAGCTCGCGCAGCTTTTTTAGCGCAAGCTCGAAGGCCTTGTCCACCAGCTCGTCTTTGGCCCGCAGTTTTTGCTGCCGTGCCTCCATCTCGGCTTGGGCCAGGAGCCGCCGCTTCCTTTCCGCCGCCTCCGTCCGGGCCCGCGCTAAAATCGCCTCGCGCTCTTTCTGGGCGCGGGCACGCGCCTGAACGAGAATGCTCTCCGCCCGCCTGCGCGCCTCGGCCTTCACCTCTTCGGCCTCTTGCTCTGCGCGCTGCCGGATGCGACGGGCCAGCGCTTCTACACCGGCCATTAAACCGCCACCCCTCTGACCAGAAGCAGGGTCGAAAGGAAAGCCAGCACGGCGTACGTTTCGACCATAGCGCCGTAGGTGATGACCTTACCCAAATCCTCCGGCCGCTTGGCGATGAGACCGACGCCGGCAGCAACCGTCTTCCCCTGAGCGATGGCCGAAAGCCAGCCGACGATGGCGATGGGGATGGCGGCCATGAAAATTTCCAGGCCTTGGGTGACCGTGAGGTCAGCAAGTTGGCCGCTGAAAACGCCGATCCTGATCATGATGAGAAAGCCGGAGAGTAGACCGTAAATGCCCTGCGTACCGGGAAGGGCCTGAAGAAGCAACGTCTGACCGAAGCGCTCCGGCTGTTCGGTTACGAGACCGGAGGCGCTTTCACCCACAAGCCCTACTCCGATGGCCGACCCGATCCCCGGCAGAGCTACCGCGATGGCTGCCCCTAAAAGGGCAATGACAATTCCCGCAAACCCTGACATTCTTTTAAGCCTCCCTTTCTTCCAGCTCAAGATCGATGTATTTGGTGCTCAGGCGAAACGGGCTAAAGGGTCGCCCGCCGCTCTCGTAGAACTTGGTAAAGAATTCGACGTACTGCAAACGGCTGGCGTGCACGTACGCCCCGAGGACGTTGATGATGAGGTTGAAGCCGTGGCCGGCTACAGCAATCAGGGCCGCGATAATCCAGCCCACCGGCCCGCCTTGTCCAACCATCACCACCATATTATTGATGACCATACCGATGACGGTGGTACCCAGGCCCAGAGCCAAGAGACGGGAATAGGAGAGGACATCGCTTAGGTAACCGCTTACCCCATAGAGGCTGACAATTCCTGAGAGCAATCGCTTAATGATGTTCTTGTTGGCCCGCCCCTGCGTAAGGATCAGCCCCAAAGCTCCGACCAGGGACAGCGCTTTACCGGCCGAAGCCAGAGCAGGCAGCGAGGAGCTGAGAAGAAGCAGGATCAAACCTGTCAAGAAGACCAACCACAACCCCTGGTCATAGATGGCATCTAAGATTTTGCCGCTCCTAATATCGGCTATCATCTGGATAATAAGCCCTGTAAAGATCTGGATTACACCTAGAGCCATGGCTACACCCAGCATCTTTATAGGGTTGTCCATGGTGCTAAACCAGAGGGGCGGTATGGGCAGGCTGCCGAACCAGCTGCCGGTAATAGCCCCGGCGAGGAAGGACGCCCCGCCGCCAATGATGAGGAGCGTGAAGAGCTTTTGGGCCAGCCCGGCCATGCGGATCTTCTGCATGGCGTACCACGAGAGCCCGGCCAGAATAAGCCCGTAGGCTGCATCGCCGTACATTAGGCCGAAGAAAACGAAGAAGAACGGCGCCAGATAAGGAGTAGGGTCGATTCCCCCTGGTACAGGTAGCCCATAGAGCTCCGTCACGGCTTCGAAGGGACGAACGGCGCGGTTATTCTGGAGCGCAACCGGAGGATTGTCCCCTTCTTGGGCGTCGCGCGCGGTAAGGTAGGCCGTAGGGCTTACCCCGGCCACCGCTCTTTCCAGGCGTGGCCAATCCCTGGCCTTAATCCAGCCTGTAAGGGCAAAGGTCTCTTGGGTGCGCGCGAAGTTCTGCACCAGTTCCAGGCGCGATCGCTCGAGGTTGGCCTCGTCGTATGCAGCTTTAAGGAGGAGCCTCTCCGACACATACTGGCGCGCCTCAGCCAGCAGTTCCTCACGCCGCCGATTTAGCTCCGTAAGTTCAGCCTTGGTGCGCTCTAACACCTCTTTAACCGTACCGCTCAGCTCGGGGAAGATCACCCGGTTAAACGAACGCCGGTGGAGGAAGGCCTGGACTGCTTCCTCGTCGGCCCGCACATACAGGACGAAAACGCGGGCCTCTTCGCGTTCACGGCTTATCACCTCGAAATAGGCACCGGGCGAAGTCTCTTCCAGTTCTGCGGCAAAAGCTGCCTCCTCGGCCGCCGGCAGCGTGAGGGTCCCAAGCTCCAACCCCACCTCAGGGCTGGGCCTGAGTTCTTCCAGCGGAACGTCGAGCGCCTGCCAAGGGGCGAGAAGGGTAAGGAGGTTCTCCTTTTTCGTCTCCTCGTTGCGCAGGTGGGTGAGTTCTTCATCGATGCTCCTTAGAGCGCGCCGGACGTGGGCAATTCGTTCTTCGTCTTTGAGGTAGTTCCGAAATTCACTCTCTTTCAGGTATACCTTGGTACCCGCAAACTGCTGAATAAAGGTGGTCCTTTCTGGAACCAGCCGCTGTAGGAAGTCGAGGCAGAACTTGAGATCGGCCAGGCGGGCGTCTAGTTTGGCCGCCTGTTCCCCCGGCTCGTCTCGCATCAGGTCGTCGAAGGTAGCGTCATCCGACTGGATTTCGTCAAGAAAATCCTCCACCTGGAGCACACCCAGGCGCTGGAGAACGCGTGTCAGTGCTTCCCGGTCCTCGCGGTGGGCAACCAGAAAGACTTTCTTCATTTCAGCTACGGCCATTGGCTTTCACTATCCTCTCCACGATGAGCGCTACTGCCTGGGACAGGCGCCCCGCCGCTTCCTCCTGCATGCGGGCGCAGGCTTCATTTGCCTCCCGCTGGATGGGCTCCGCCTCGCGGAGAGCCTCGGCCTCAGCCTGAGCCAGCAAGGCCCGGGCCTCCTCCTTGGCCGCCCGCACTTCCTGTTCCACCAGGGCCTCGGCTTCCGCCTCCGCGCGCTCGACCATGCGGCGGGCTTCCTCCCGAGCCGCACGCCTAAGCTCAAGAGCGCTCGTCTCGGTTTCCCGCACGGCACGCAGGGCTTCGATGGTCAAGTACATCACCACCTCTTTAGCAGGGTAAACCCCAGGTTACAAAACCAGTACAATTATAGCACAAGAAAAAAGTGGCCAGCAAACAACTTTCTTTATGCCTGTTAAAAATTTAACCTGACAAGTTCTCTAGTTCGCCCGTAAAGGCGTTTACATAAAAGTACGTATCACCTCCTGTCCATATGCGCCAAACTGGAGCCGCTTCCCACTCATCAGCGTTATAGATCTGGCTGTAGTAACCGAGGACTATCTCGCGCACCGTGAGGGGAGCCGCCTCCGCGTACGGCCGTTCAAACGCCAGAGCCAAAAGAGCCTCAGAGGCAGAAACCACCTTGCGCGGCCGGCCGCTCTCGCCGAGCACGGTAAGGTAACGGCGCCAGTAGTTTTGCACCCCGGCCGGCGTGACCACCAGCACGGCCCCGCTCGCCCCGACCAAAGGGTACCTCTCATAATTTTGCCCAAACTCCACCAGGTATGTGCCCTCCCGGCGGTAAGGAACAACGCGGGTTAGAACAAGGCCGTCGGCTCCGCCGTGGGCGGCCAGGAACGCCCGTGCCTTCTCTTCGGCTTGGGCGGCTGTCTGCTCGCCCTTAACTTTTTCCAGCCCGTGCCGAGTGTAGACGGTAACCCCGCTGCTATAAAAACGCAATTCCTCCTCGCCGCGGCGGAAGGCCAGCACCAAGAGCGGGTCGGCCGCTCTGGTCACCTGAACGCCTTCAAGAGTGCCAAAAAAGGTTAAGGCCAAAGGGTAAGGGTTGAGTTTTTCAATTCCCACCCTCAAGAGGGCTAATGAAGGCGTCTCCCGCGGCACCTCCGCAGCTAGAGTGATGTTCCTTTCTGCCAAGCGGCCCACAAGCTCCGGTTCAGGCGCTCCGGGCGCTGCTCGGCCGGGCGGAGCCTGGCGCAGGTTGATGTACAGGCCGCCGAGTACCAGGTCTAGCAAGAAAAACGCTGCCAAAAGGAGCGTCTTGGCGCGTGCCCAGTTCACAGCCGGTCGCCTCCCCCTACGGGCACGAAGAACTCCTCGCCGACGGCGGTCTGCACCGTCCAGACCGGACGCAAAAGCGTCTCGCCTTCAGGGCTTACATCTACGCGGTACGCTAGAAAGACGTCGGCTACCTGGTCGCCTTTCTTGAGCTTGCCCACGGCCAGAATCTGCTCTTCTAGCTTGTCCGTGTTAATGCTCACCCATGTTACGCGTGTGGCCTTCTGCACCACTTGTCGCCGGTAGTGGCCGATACCGCGGTCGGAAAGTTCGATCTCCATCGCCGGGGGCAAAACGGGGAGCCCCTCTAGGTATTGGCTGAAGGTCAACCGCCAATAGGCTCCGGCACCGGTGGAAACCGGCGTAAGGGCGGCCGCCCGCGCCTCCTCAGGCCAACCGCCGTGCTGGGTGACGAAGCGTGCCGCCCGTTCCAGCGCCTGCGCCGGAAGCAGGGAACCGCCTACTGCTACCTCTGGTGCGTTGTACTCCACCGCACCCTCCGGAGCAACGCGCACTCCACGCCGCCCGTCGGTGTAAATAATCGCCCCATCGCGCTCGCGGATGCGCCGGGTGAGGGAAAGATCGGCAAAGAAACTTCCTGCCACTACCTCCGGGTCTGCCGCCTCGCCGCCCACCCTAAGAACGGGCAGGGAAACAGGCCGAGCCGGCACATACACCCTGGCCTGCACCGGAAGGGGAGGCTTAAGTTCACGATATAGAGTACGCGGCATTTTCTTTAGCTCCTCCAAAACCGCAGCCAGGGCCGCTGCTGCCCGCGGGATTTTTAGGCCGAGCACCTCTTCATTTCCGTTACCGGCCAGAATGAGTGCCCTCTGGCGCCCGGGCAAAAATAGGACCCGTTTTACCGGCCACGGAAGCTTAAAATCCGGCGGGTAATCGAGTATCGGCCCCCAGATGTCAGCGGAGATTGGTACGGGAAAGATGAGTTCGAGCGCCGGACCGCTGGGGGCGGTTTGCCATTCGCGCCAGGAGCGTTTTTCCCCGGTCAGCTCCTCCGGCTTTAAGCTGCCCAGCTGCTGCAGGATGTCCAGCGCGCCTTCCCAAGCCTCCTTAAAGTACGGCGAGCCAGGATAGAGAAGGGTAGGAGCACCTTCGCCGGGATAGAAAACAAGGCGGGACGGCGCCAGAAGCGAAACGGGGTCTCGTCCGGCTCCCCAGTAAGTGCCGCCGGCGGGAAGGTCGGGCGCCGGAGCCTCGACGGGAGGCAGCCCCTCCCAGAGGAGCAGGCTGAGGTAGACGCTCACGGCCACAAGGATGACTAAAAGGCCGCTCTTTAGGTGCTCAAGCCACACCTTTACCACCACCCGGGCGCTGAATAGGAAGGGTAAACGTTACCTCCGTGCCCTTCCCGGGTTCGCTGGTCAAGGTAATCTCCCCGCCGTGGGCTTCTACGATCTGCCTGGCAATGGAAAGCCCCAATCCGGTGCCGCCCAAGGCGCGAGAGCGAGCTTTGTCTACACGGTAAAAGCGTTCAAAGATGCGAGGTTGATCCTCGTACGGGATACCGACGCCGCTGTCGGCTACGCTCGTCCGCACCACCTGCCCGTCCTGCGCCAAACGCAGCTCCACCCATCCGCCCGCTGGCGTGAATTTGATAGCGTTGCTGATGAGGTTGGCCAGAACCTGCTCCACGCGGTCGCGGTCGGCAATGACGGGGGGCAGAGTTTCTGGCCGACGCACGGTGAGAGTAAGTCCTGCCCGCTCGGCGGGCATGCGAAAACGCTCGGCCACCTCTTGAGCTACCTGCCCCATATCCAAGGGCCGTTTTTCCCAGCGCACCTGACCGGCATCCAACTGGGCCAGCTGGAGGAGATCGCGTACCAGGCGGGTCATGCGATCCACCTCCGCATTAACCACAGCCAAGAAATGTCGGCCCACCTCCGGATCTAGGGCGCCCTCGTTATCGAGCAGGGTTTCGACATAACTCTTTATGGTAGTAAGGGGCGTCCGGAGTTCATGGGAGACGTTGGCCACGAACTCCCGCCGGAGGGATTCGAGCCGCTCCTCATCGGTGATATCCTGAAGCGTTAGGACCACTCCGGCCTGGTCCGTCCCGCTCTTAAACGGCGCCAGATGGATTTTGAGCATCCGGCCGCCCGTCTTGTCTCCTTCTAAGCGCACTGAAGCCGAGCCCCCTGCCTGAACCCGCTCTAGTTCTTTTCCCAGCCCGAGTTCTGGGAAAACCTCTTGCCAGTGTCGCCCCAGTACGGCGGCACCCGGCTGTTGTAGCCGCAGCAGATTTCGGGCGGCAGGGTTGATGTGCACGATGCGCCCGCCCGGGTCGAGGGCGAGTACTCCATCGGTGAGGTTGGCCAGAATGGCCTCTACCTTTTGCTTTTCGCTGGAGATCTCATCCAGGGTTTCGCGCAGCCGCTCGCGCAGGTAGTTAAAACTGGCAGCGAGCTCGCCGATCTCGTCCTTTGAGTACACGGTAACCGGCTCGCCGAAGCGCCCGGCGGCGATGGCCGCCGCCTGGCGGGTCACTTCCAAGATCGGCTGGGTTATGGTGCGGGCAAGCGCAAAGCCGAGGAAGATTGTGGCCAGAAGAGCAATGGCCGTAGCCTTGAGCAGGATACCCTTGACCTCGTTTAGGGTCCGATCGACTTCGGCCAAAGACGAACTGAGGCCCACAGCGCCTACCACCTGCGCATCTCGGCGCACCGGAACAGCCAGGTGGAGGATGCGGGCCCCCGTTTCCGTGTCGCGACGCACCTCGCTCGCCGCAAGCCCCGACAGAGCCCTGGTCAGCTCGGGCTGCTGCAGGCGTTTGCCGAGTTGGGCGCGAGCCTCCCCCGTCCCCGCAAGTACCATGCCGCCTGCATCTACCACCACGATCTGCGCCTTGGTCTGCAGCCGGAAGTCGTCCACCAGGTCGCCCAGGTAGCTCTCCGGCTGCTCACCGCTAAAGTACCGCACGGCAAAGCCGGCCAGAAGGTTGGCCTGGGTCTCCAGCGCCGTGCGAAAGTTCGTCTCGTAGTAGCTCTGCAGGCGGCGCGTAAGCTGCACGCTGATGATCTCCATGGCCACGATAACCAGGAGAATGTAGATGAGAACTATCTTCCCCTGGATGCTCTTCAAACCTACTGCCCCCTAAAGAAATACCCGATGCCGCGCTTAGTCTGCACGTAAGTGGGGTTGGCCGGATCATCCTCTAACTTCTCCCGCAGGCGGCGCACGGTAACGTCCACCGTGCGGATGTCCCCGTAGAAATCGTAACCCCAAACCTTTTCTAGGAGGGTCTCGCGGGAAAATACGCGCCCCGGCGAGAGTGCGAGGAACTTTAGAAGTTCAAACTCTCTGAGGGTAAGGTCGATGTTTTTCCCGCGTTTGGTTACTTCATACCGGGTAAGGTCCAGCGTCAGGTCGCCAAAGGTCAGGATGGAGGCATTGCCCTCGGTCCCGCGGTAGGATTGAGCGCGTCTAAGAAGGGCTCGCACCCGGGCCAGGAGCTCGCGCGGGCTGAAGGGTTTGGTAACATAATCGTCGGCCCCGAGCTCGAGCCCAAGTACCTTGTCCGTCTCTTCATCTTTAGCCGTAAGCATGATGATGGGCACGGTAGAGTTTTGACGTAGCCGTTGGCATACCGTCCAGCCGTCGAGCTTGGGCAGCATGATGTCGAGGATGATGAGGTCCGGCTTAAAGCTGGCTGCCTTGGCCAGCGCAGCCTCGCCGTCAAAGGCGATCTCTACCTGGTACCCCTCTTTTTTCAAATTAAACTCCAGAATATCGGCGATAGGTTCTTCGTCGTCTACCACCAGGATCTTCTCGGGCATTTTTTTCACCCCTCTAAAAAAGGAATTTCGGCCCCCTAGGGCCAAAATCCTCCCCGGCTCATTATCGTTTCGCCACCTTCCAGCCCGCCTCTAACGCGGCAGGTGAAGTGATGCCTGCGGCACCGAGAGCTTGGGAAAACGAGGCGCCCTTCCCGAGGGCTTCGATAACCTTCTTAAGTCCCTCCTCACCACGCACCTCAACCAGGTACTCAACAAGCGAAAGGGCGTCGCTATAAGCCAGGTTTTGGTCTAATTCATCGAAGCGGTCGAGTTCGGCCAAGCTGTAGTGCCTTCCCGCCAGGTTTTCAGTTCTTTCATTCCAGAGCACGCCGCCCTGGCGCACTTCCTCATACTGGGCCAAACCTTCGCTGAACCAGCGCGGGTAGTTCCCTCCCGTCTTGTAGTCCAATACCAAATGAGTAAACTCGTGCGTCATGGGCCCCATGGCGCGGAAGACCTGGGCGATTTCTGCCAGGTCCCGGCCCTCGACCCAGGCCTTGGGGGAGAGCACGCGGATGGCCCCGCCCCAGTATACTCCCATGGCGCTTTCCTGGGCAGGCCAGCTGAAGCTGGCGTTAAGCTCCTCGCGGGTGGGATAAATCACCACCGCCGTTCGCCCGGGCGGAGTATAGGCCAGGTCTCTCGTTACCGGCCCGTAAGCTGCCTCGGCCGCCTCCAACACCAGTGGAGCGACGTCCCGATCCTGGGGCAAAAACTTCACCACAAAATGCTCGCTCGTGATGGTTTCCCAATCGGCCACCCGGCGCAGAAGGTCGGCCCGGGCCATCTCGCGCGCCAGCCGGTAGGCCAAAGGCCGAAGAAAGCCGGTCTGGCTGAGGATAATTAGGAGCACAAGCCCTAAACAGGTTGCGGCCAGCAGGGAGCGGGGGGTTGGCCCGCGCCCGGTCAGCCCGGAAATTATTCCCATGGATGCGGTTTCTCCCCTCTCCCTAAGTCACGTTCAAGCTTTCGGCTTAAAGCTATTCTCTTTTCGTACCCGCCCCGCCGGCGTTCGGAGGTGGTACCAGGCGCAGCTTAAGGACGCGCTTGTTGCCGCCGTCCACCACGTACACACTGCCGTCCGGCGCGACGGCCAAGGGCCCGGGCTGATCGAACTCCGCCGTCGGCAGACCCTTAAGCCGGTACATGGCCTTCAGCTTGCCCCCGGCGCTAAAAAGCTGCAGGCGGTTGTTGTAGGTGTCGGCCACCAGAATATCTCCGGAAGCGGTGAGGGCAATGCCCGCCGGGGTGTGCATGAGCTCACCGGGGCCTTTGCCGATGGGGCCGAAATCGCGCACCGCCCCTTTGTCCACCTGCCCGTCTTTTTGCGGCAGGATAAGGATTTTGCCGGTGCCGTTGGCCCCGTGCGCCATATAAAGCGTGCCGTGCTCATCCACTGCCAGCGCGTCCGGCCAGGCAAAAGGCGCTACGTCCACGTCCCCTTCCAGGGTGCTTTTTATCTCCCACACCTTACGGCCGTCGGGGGCATACTTTACCAGGGCATGGGGCGAAATATCGTAGTTGGCCCCGCTTACCCCCACATAGATATTGCCAGCGTTATCCACCGCTAAGGCGCTCAAAGGTTCGTCGTATCCGTCCTGGAGGCTGAAGTAGGCGGCAAAGTCTTCCCGGCTCCCCACCTGAGCCAAGGGTTTGCCGTCCGGGCTGAGCTTCTCAACCCGGCAATTACCGTCGTCGAGCACGTAGAGATTCCCGGCGCCGTCTACGGCCAGATCCCGCGGGTGCACAAACTGCCCGGGCCGCCCGCCTTCACCCCCGAAGAGCTGCGGCGACGCCTTAAGGTCGCCGCCGGGGAACTTGAAAATAACCTGCTTGGCGGCGTCGCTTACATAGACGTCTCCCGTCGGGCTTACGGCTACGCCGGCCGGAGAGCTTAAAGGCTCACCGGCTAAGCTGGCCAAGAGCTCCACCCGGCCGTAACCCTCGTCGTCGAGGGGAGCGGTAATCTCGGGGGGTGCCGGCGCCGTCTCCGGCTTCGACCCCACCCAGCGGCTGCAGCCGGCTACGAGCACCACCACCGTAAGAACCAAAACCAGCGTCCCACGAGCAAGGAAACGCATGACCCGGCCTCCTTTCTCCTAAAAGTTCCGGCCCTGATTCTCACCTGCTCTTCACCTCACCTTGTACGGCGAAGCCGGCCAGGACAGGGAGCGATCTGCCCTGCGTACAGCCACTGTACCGGGTTGGAAAAAACTGGTAGCGGCGGAAGGCAACTTCTAAAGCTCCATCTCCCTCCACATCCGCAGCATGGCTAGAACTCCTGGAACTTGTATCCACACCCCAAACGGTGAGGATGTGGGTGGGAGAGCTCGGGTCTTCTTCCACTCACTCCCCCACCCCCTAGTAAAAAGTATAACGGCCCGGACGGGCCGCTTCAATGGAAGATTATAACAGGCAGACGATTTGCCCAGATGAGCGCACAAAAAAGGAGCGCGGGGCGTCCGCGCTATTTGAGAGGGGGTTCAAAGGTTTTCGCTTGGGTTCAATAATATCCTACCACCAGGGAGTTACACGGCCATTACACTTTTTTTACGGGCCTATTACAATCCATAGCCTCCGGCAAGGCCTTCCCGCCCGGTCTAAAGTCCTGGCCTCCTTCATACGGATAAAAAAGGCGGTTCAGGGCTTGGTGGAGAATGAAAGGTGGGGAATATCTCTTGCGCGTCATCTTCCTCAATATGCCGGGACGCCTACTCCGGCGCCTCCTGGCTATAGTGCTGGCATTGACCCTGGCCGGGCTGGCCTTTTTTTCCTGGGAAGAGATCCAGGAGCTCCTTCCGGCGAGCGCCGGCCACGCCAACCCGGTGTTCCAGGTGGATACGCAAAAACCCCTCGTGGCCCTTACGGTCAACGTGGCCTGGGGCGAGGAGTTCCTTTCCGACCTTCTTGCTGCGCTTAGGGCAGAAGGCGCCAAAGCTACTTTTTTCATGGTGGGGGACTGGATGCGGCAATTCCCCGCCCTCACCAAGGAAATTGCCGCCGCAGGCCACGAGCTGGGCAACCATACTTGGTACCATCCGCACCCAACAAAGATAAGTAGCGAAGAACTCAAGAAAGAAATTCAGCGCACCGAAGAACTTCTCCTTAAGCTGACCGGCAAAAAATCGGTCCTCTTTGCGCCTCCTTATGGAGAGTGGAATAAAGAGGTTGTGGCAGTAGCCGGTGAACTAGGATACCGGACCATCATGTGGAGTGTAGACACCGTAGATTGGGAACGGCCGCCGGCGGACGTGATTGTAGAGCGGGCGCTGGCCAACATTCAGCCTGGCTGGATTGTACTCATGCACCCGACACAGCCTACAGCCGAAGCGCTGCCCCGGATTCTTAAAGGGCTTAAGGAGAAGGGACTTAAGCCCGTGACGGTGAGCGAGCTTTTAGCCAACGGGCGCTGATAAACTGCGCGGCCCTTATCCGAGATTCTCTTCGCGGACCCGCTCATAGAAGAACGGCGCAATGGAGCGCAGGCCGTAGCGCTGCGGCTGGAAGATCTGCTCGGTGGAGCCGGTAAAGAGGATGCCTCCAGGGCGCAGGGCTCGGGCGAAACGGGCATACAGCTTTTCTTTTGCCTCTTCGGTGAAATAAATGACTACGTTGCGGCAGAGGATGAGGTCAAAATTCTCTTCGTAAGGATCGCGCAGGAGGTCGTGGCGCCGGAAGTGCACCCGCGCGCGCAAAGCAGGGCGAACGATGTAGAAGTCGCCTTCTCGCGTAAAGTAGCGTTCCCGAACATCTGGCGGGACGTTTTTCAGGCGGGCGGCAGGGTAACGGCCCGCTTCCGCTTCTCTCAGCGCATTCGCATCGATATCCGTAGCCAGGACGGGCAGGCTGCGGCCCGGTGCCGCGTCTAAGAGAAGGATGGCAAGGGAGTAGGCTTCTTCGCCGGCGGCGCAACCGGCGCTCCATGTTTTAAGCTTGTGCCCGCCCCCTATGGCCCCTCCGGCTCTGGCCAGCAGCTCAGGAAGAAAGCGCTCCCTGAGCTCGGCGAAGCGTTCAGGGTTGCGGAAAAACTCGGAAACGTTGATGGTAATGCGCTCCAAGAATTCATGGTAGGCCGCCTGGTCTTTTCCTAAGAGGCGAAGGTACGAGACGAAGTCGGAAATGCCGTGGCTGGCCATTAGAGTCGTGATGCGCCGCAACATTTGCCGCTCTTTATAGGCGCTCAGGTCAATTCCTGTGCGTTTCAGGATGGCTGCCTTAAATTCCGGCCACCCCTCCATCCTGCTCCCCTCCCAGAACCAAGGAAAAGGGCCAGGCGGCTCCTGACCCCATACTTCCTACCTGCTTCTTACTTGTGGCTGAAGTACTTGAGCGGGTTTCTTTTCACACCGCCCTGCATGATTTCAAAGTGCAGGTGCGGCCCTGTGCTCTTTCCGGTAGAACCGACAAGACCAATGGTCCGACCTTTGGCTACTTTTTGCCCTTCTTTAACCATGATCTGCGAGAGGTGCCCGTAAAGGGTAGCGCTCCCGTTACCGTGTTCCAGGATCACACACTTGCCGTAGCCGCCCCTCCAGCCGGCAAAGATCACCCGACCATCGTCTGCCGCCCGCACGGGCGTGCCAGTCGGAGCCGCAATGTCTATCCCTCCATGAAACTCACGGCCGCGCGCGCCATAGCGAGAGGTGATAACGCCGCCCCGGCTGAGCGGCCAGATATAACGCCCCGTCCCAACGACGGCCGGCTGCCGGGTACCGACGGCGACCACCTGGGTAACCGGCTCTTTTTCAACTACCGAGCCCACAACCTGGCGCGCCAGCACCTGCCCGTTTTCCCGTATCAAGGAATAGGTTACCTTTCTGCTACCCGGCTGCCCCGGCGTGCGGATCTTTCTCTCGTACGTATAGAGCGAGTCGTCTTTGACCGTCTTAACCGGAAAAGGAACAGTTTCGGTAACCGTTTTTTCTTCTCGGCTCACCACCGTAACGAACGGCTTGGGGACGACCAAGTTGAGCTTCTGCCCAATCTGCAGTTTTTCGCTTATACCCGGATTGGCCCTTTTCAGGTCGGCCACCCTGAGATTATGCGCCCGGGCTATGCTCCACAGGGAATCCCCTTCTTTAACCTCGTAGATACGCGTTTCATCCGTTCCGCGCAGAAGATACTCCACTGCGGCCCGCACGCTGCGCACCTGATCTGCTTTTACTAGTTCCGGGGTGAAGGCGACCGTCTCTTTGAAGCCCACCTCCTTCACCGCCGCTCCATCTTCCGGGGGGAACGCGGCTTTGAGGCCAGCCACCACAGCTCGGGCGTCCTCTTCGCTGGCGACGGCTACGCGCATCTTGCCATTTACAGTTATAGCCCAGGCCTCGGTGAGGCTAAGAAGCGAACGGGCAAGCTTTTCCTTCATAGCCTCCGGTGGAGTAAGTTCGACGCTGTAACGCGGCACGGGGGTGTAGCTTACCCGTCCGGCCGCCTCTTCGGCGGCGCCATCGCGGCGCAGGATTTCCCGAACGGCGGCTGCCGTAGCTTCCTTGTCCTCAGTCCAGCCGATGATTTCGCCGTCCACGCTAACGGCCCATGCCTTTTGCGTGTAAGGAAGGATGCCGGCGAGGGCAAGGACGAGAAGCAGGGCTAAGCCGGCCGCCCACCGCCTGCGCCCCGTAAGAAGAGCCCCGACAGGCGCCGTCTCGCGGCGCACCTTGCGAAGGATCTCCACGAGCGCCGCCCTTATCTTTACCTTCCCGGGCACTGCACCACCTCCGGTTATTACCTATTTGTAGCCGACAACTTATGTTGTAATTCGTTCGACGCCCCCTAAAAAATTCCTGCCAAACCGGAGGGCATTATTTCCTACCATAATCTTACATAGGTCTCCCTAGATCGACCAGTGCAGCAGGAGTTCACGCACAATGAGGGCCGCCAGGGTTGCAGTGCGCTCGCTCGGGTCGAAAGGGGGACAGGCCTCGACTACGTCTACCCCCACCACCTGAACCCCTTTAAGGAGGCTCAGGGCCGCCAGGGCCTCCTGGACGCCGATCCCGCCGGGCTCCGGTGTACCTACGCCGGGCGCAAAGGCCGGGTCGAAAACGTCCAGATCGATACTGAGGTAGAGCGGCCGGCCGGTCAGCTCGGCGCGAACGCGCCGCAGGGGAGTCTCCAATTGGCCCGGAAAGAATCGCGTATGAGCCCGGGCAAACTCCATCTCCTCCTGCGTGGCCGAGCGGATACCGAACTGGTAGATTCGCTCCGGCGGCAGAAAGTCGGCAATCCGCCGCATCACCGTGGCGTGGGAAAGTTCCTCCCCCTCATACTCGGAGCGCAGGTCGGCATGGGCGTCGAGCTGCAGCACGGCGAGGTCCGGATACTCCTTGGCCAGGGCGCGCACAGTGCCGAAAGTTAGCAGGTGCTCGCCGCCGAGAAAAAAAGGAACCTTACCGGCTTCGACCAGAGAGCGCGTGGCCTGGGTGATGAGGTTTAGTGAGCGCTCTAAACCTCCTGCCGGTAGGGCCAAGTCTCCTGCGTCGGCAAAAGGCACTGCCCTAAGATCGCGCTCTTGATAAAGACTAAATTCCTCAAGATTCCAAGAAGCCTGGCGGATGGCCGCCGGAGCACGCCGCGTCCCCGGCCGGTAACTCACGGTGACGTCGAGCGGCACGCCCAGGAGCACGACTTTAGCCTGATCCAAATCCGCGCCGGCCGCCAAGAAGCGGGCGCTCTGAGTCGTAACGTCATTTAGCGTAAGCATGAACGCCACCCTTACTTAAAACGGTTCTGCAGGGCTTTCGAGGAGCTGGGAAACAAAACGGGGCAGAACGAAGGCCGCCCGGTGGAGTTCCGGGGTGTAGTAGCGGAAACCCAGGTCTGGGATGCGGTTTACGTCCACGGCCAGCGGGTCGTATTTTTTGGAGCCCAAGGTAAAGCTCCACAGCCACCCCGGATAGGTGGGAACGGTGGCCAAGTACATCCGCACAATGGGGAAAGAAGCCCGGATGCCAGCGTAAATCCGCGGGAGGATGTCCTCATTCCCCCATGGGGATTCCGTCTGGGCCACAAAAAGCCCGTCCGGCTTCAGCGCGCGGGCCACATTGGCGTAGAATTCGGCCCCGAAAAGCCCTACCGCAGGTCCGACTGGGTCTGAAGAGTCGACGATGATCACGTCGAAAGCCGCTTCTTTTTCGGCCACAAACTTGATGCCGTCCGTATAGTGGATGTGTACCCGCTCGTTGATCAGGCCCGAGCTGATCTCCGGGAAGTATTCCCGAGCGGCCGCCACAACTTCCGGATCGATCTCGACCAGGTGCACTTCTTTTACTTCCTTGTGTTTCAGCGTCTCCCGCACGGTCCCGCCGTCGCCGCCCCCGATCACCAGAACTTTTTCCGGGTTGGGATGCGTAAAGAGGGGAACGTGGGCGATCATCTCGTGGTAAATAAACTCATCGCGTACCGTGGTCTGCACGGCCCCGTCAAGAACCAAGGTACGCCCGTAGTTTTCCATATCCAGTACCACAAGTTCCTGGTAGCTTGTCTTTTTGTGAGCGAGGACCTTTTTTACCCGGTAACTTATGCGCAGGTTTTCCTTATGCTCCTCGTAGAACCATACGTTCACGCCGACCACCTCCAAAGGCTGAAGTTACTACCGGCCAATCTTAAGACCGAGCAGTGTCAAGCTAACCCCTATTATACCAGAGGAGGTAGAAAAAAACACCCCGGCGCACGCGCCCGCCCTGCCGCGGTGGGACCACCCAAAAGCCGCGAGCCGGTTTAGGCCGGCGATCTCGCCCCGACCCCCCCACGCGGCGTAACTTTTGAATAAGGCCCGAAAGTAACTAGCTCGGCGAGGCTCGCATACAATATATCGCCGTGGGGAAAAAGGAGGCTGATACCGTGGCCGAAATCCCTGAAACCCAACAGTTTGCCAGAAGACGATTTGGTTTTTTCTTTATCTTCCGCATAGCGCCTGGCTTCTTTATCGGTTTCATCCCCGGCGGCGGGCGCCCTTTTGCTGCCGACTACAATCCCTATGAGTATTACGGCGACGACATGATGATCCAACGCATCAGCGAACAGGAGTATATGGTGCTCCGCCGCGTCGGCATTCCTGAAGTGCCGGTAATGGCGTAAAGGCATTTATTGCGCACTACCGAGGGAAGCCTCCCGTTACGCTCGGTAAAATTAAAAGCGCCTCACGACATGAGGCGCTTATGTTTCCTTTGGAGCCGATGGGGGGATTCGAACCCTCGACCCGCGCATTACGAATGCGCTGCTCTACCACTGAGCTACATCGGCACTTTGTATGTCACATACACTAGGTATTATACTCAAGATAAAGCCTCTGCGCAAGGGGCAGTGCGCAGCAGCACACGGGCATTTCACCCGCTTCCGGCCAGGCGCTTGCATTAGCCTGCGGTCTTGGGTAAAATAAATAGCAGCGATGGAGCCCGCTTAATCGCGAAGAGCGTGATGGCCCCTATTGGGCGCGTGCCCAATAGGGGTTTTTTTATCCAAAGGGGTGAAGAAGAGGTGCACCATAGCCGGCAAGAGACCACTTATGCAGCTTTAGAAGAGTACCTAAAAGAAGCGCGAGAAGTTGCGCGTGGGCAGCAGAAGGCCGAGGCGGAAAGGCAGTTGGCAGAAGCCTTGGAAAAGCTCGCGGGCGGCAGCTTCAACCTTGAGGAGATGGTGGCTTATTCTGCTGGGAAAAAACTTACCGTACTCGAACAGGAACTCGCTGACGAACAGCGGGCGTTGATCGTCGAGTTTATGGACCGCTTCCGCGAAACGGAAGCCGGCAAAATCCTAGCGGATTTCATCCGTGTCCAGCAGCGTTTCAGCGAGCGAACCAAACAAATACTAGACCGGGTGCACAAGCTTGTAGCAGAACTCTTTGCCGTGGACATAAAACCGGCCGGCGTCTCCCTTCCCGGGACGGGAGGGATAGAGGCGTCATGATCGAAGAAAGCCTAAGACAAGCATTTAAGCAACCCGGGTGTCCCATCTGTGCCGCAGTGCAGGAGGCACACGACACGTTCTATAGGTGGTTTGTCATCGAAACCTACGGCGAGCTGCCCCTTTTAGAAGACCTGAGCCGGGGAGGTTTCTGCGAGTATCACGCTTGGGAAACTGCGCGAGTCACAGGCCGCCGGCTAAGCTTTACCTACGAATTCTTGGTGGCCAGCGAGCACTACAAGCTGCAGAAGGCACTCTCGGCAGCCATAAGAGCTTCCGGCTCATCCCCTGCTTTCCAAAAGGCATGGGGCAGAAGGGAACTCTCGGGCCTCCGAAGGCCAAAGGAGTTGGTCCGCGTTTTATACCTCAGACTTTACCGGCGAGCCATAAAGGACCTTCAACGCACACGTCCCTGCCCTGTTTGCCGCACATTAGAAGAGACCGAGGTCACCGCTTCCCATTATCTTCTCAGGCTCCTTGACGGAGAAGCAGAAAGGAGTCTGTATACCGCCTCAGACGGCCTGTGCCTTCCTCACCTCCATCTGGTGCTCAAAGAAGCGGAGCCCGAGACCGCCGTGTTCCTGCTACGGGATGCACTAAAGAGGTTGGACATCTTACGGGCAGGTTTTGAGGAATACTTTCGCAAAGAAGATTACCGTTTCGCCCACGAACCTAAAGGCGTAGAACAAGAAACATGGCTCAAAGCGGTAGAGCGTTTCGCCGGTCGCAGCCGGGTTCCATACTGGTTGTCGGGCACGCCACAGTCGAGTAGGAATACGAACGCACTTAAAACACAGCTCTAATACCACTGGAAATGCGAGGTTGCACACATGGCGTTAGACGTAATACTGGGAATTGCTCTAGGTGGCTCTTTGGGAGCACTTGCGCGGTATTTCTTGTCGCTTTGGATACAAAACCTGTTTGGTGACGGGTTTCCAATCGGCACTTTAGTCATTAACGTAAGCGGCGCTTTTGCCTTGGGTTTCGTGTACGTTCTGAGCCTGGAGTCGAGCCTCAATCCTGTCTGGCGAAACGGGCTTACAGTCGGCTTTCTAGGTGCCTTTACCACCTTTTCCACGTTTGCCCTCGAAACCTTCCTTCTTATCCAAGAGGGGCTCTTCCTTAACGCCACGCTCAACGTAATCATTACGGTTATCCTGGGCCTTCTGGGCGCCTTTTTCGGCGGCGTACTGGCCAAGTTCGTATCCGGCATTTGAGCGAAAGCTAGGTCAAGGGGAGGGATCGTGCTTGAAACCCGGATTAGCGAAGCGTCTGCGAATTTATCTGGGCGAATCAGACCACTATCAAGGGCAGCCTCTTTACCATTGGATCGTCAAAAAAGCTCGGGAGCTGGGGCTGGCTGGAGCTACCGTATACCGAGGAATCGAGGGCTTCGGGGCTACGAGCCGCATCCATTCGGCGCGCTTATTAGCGCTTTCCTCGGATCTGCCAATCCTGGTTGAAATCGTGGACACCGAACCGTACATTGAAAAAATACTGCCGTTTCTTCAGGAGTGTTTATCGGGAAGCCTCTTAACAATTGAAGATGTTGAGGTTTTAAAATACGAAGAGGGCGCCTCCAAGTAACGGCTCCTAGGGGCGCCCCTTTTTCATCCCGGCTTTGCCTGCGGCAGCGAGCGCAACAAAAGCAGAACTTGTTCCCGCACAGTGGCGCTGTTTTCCTCCAACATGACTTGCTCGAGTTTCTTTTTTAACTCGGTCCGCTGTTCCAGCGGTAACTCGCTCAATGTTCCAGCCAAGGCACGCAACGCAGCCAACCTTACCAAGAAACTTCGGTCTTCCAGGCACCGGATAAGGAAGGCAAAACTTTCCCGTCCAGAAATATAGCCGATGGCCTGTACAATCGACGCCTTGAAGTAGACATCGTCGGCAGTAACAAAGGAATTCTGTAACTCCGGGAGGAAGCGTTTAGCCTCGTCTCCTCGCTGGCTGAGGACAAGAAACCCGCCAAAACCAGTAATCAAACCCAGTAATCCGGCGCTAACCCCTAAGGTGCTCAAGAAGGGACCGGTTATGCTTCGAGCGCCTTCACTCCCTTTCCTAGTCTCCCTTTCCCATTATGCGGTTCTGGGACTGGTTTCAAACCCCATGCCAGATTCACGGCCGTACTTCAAGCGCAGAGCCTGCAACGCGGTTTCAAAATCTGTTTGATTTAGATGTCGGAAGACGTCGTCTATTGCCGTTGGCCACATGTAGGGGTTGTAAAGCGTAGCGGCTATCCTTAGAAGAGCTCTTTTCCCAGCACTCCAGGAGAGGGCTGCGTCCAGCGAGTCAGAAAAAGCAAGAGAACCCTCCTTTTGCCGATAAAATCTTTAAGAGGTGATGCTATGGAGTTCACCCTGCAGCTGGGACCCATAGGCCCTTCCGGGCTTCCAACCGGCGTTGGACCACCAATTTCGGCGCTGCAACCAGGCCGGGTGCTCCTCATGGAAGTGCTATCGCTTGCAGCCGGTGAGGCCAAGGTGCGCCTGGCCGGCCAGGTCCTTACCGCCCGCGGTTCCCTTCCGCCGACCGTCGGAACTTTTTGGGTGCGCGTGGAGCAGGCCAAGCCCACTTTAGTTCAGCTTAGGCTGCTAGCGGAGCCACGCGCCGAGGAACGCCGCCTCGCCGACGTCGCGGCGGCCCTGGGCCTGCCGAACACCTCCGAGGTCGACGAGCTGGTACGCGTCCTCGTTAAATGGCGCCTACCGCTTCAGCCGGCGCTGGCCCGCCGGTTTTTGAACGAAGCCCGAGATGTCCCCCAGGAAGAACGGGCGCTCTTCTGGGAGGCGCGTGCCTGGCTGGAAACATTGAGCCTATCCCACGACCCTCAAAAACTGGCCGACGCGCTCGCTTATCTTCTTCGCCGCCCGGATGCGCGCCCGGAAGGTCAGGCCGCGCTCAACCAGGCACTGCCGCTTATCCCCGGCCAGGAAAGCGTACGTTTTTTCTCCTTCCGCGCCCGGGAAGGCGAAGGGGAGCTCTACGTGCTGTTCGACCGGAAGGAAGGTGCACCTGTAGAAGGGAATGCCCTGCGTTTGGTTCTGCGCTTCTCCACCTATGCCTGGGGGGAAGTCTGGGTACGGCTCACCTTGGCCGGGAAAAGCATCACCGCCCACGTCTTCTCCTCCCACCCCACCGCCCTCGAGCTGGCTGAAAGCGCGCAGAAAGGGCTTGCGGCCCGGCTTGAAAAGCTGGGCTTTCAGCTGGCCGCCTTTAGGGTGAGCCGGCAGAGCATAGGCACGGTTTTAGACTTCCTCGGCCCCGCCCAGGAACCCCAATACCAAGGGCTGGACGTTTCTGTCTGAAGGCAGGGAAAAATAGTATGAGCGAAAACGTCAAAGCTGCCGCCGCCCTTTCTTACGATCCGGCCCGGGACCGCGCCCCACGCGTGGTGGCCAGTGGCCGAGGTACTATAGCCGAGCAGATCCTTAAGCGGGCCCGCGCGGCAGGAGTACCCATTTACGAGGACGCCGATCTAGCCCTGGCCTTGGCCGGGCTGGACGTCGGCGAAGAAATTCCGCCCTCGCTTTACCAGGTAGTAGCCGCCGTCATCGCCTGGGTTTACGAGTTGGAAGAGAAGGAATTGCCGTCCGAGCGGCGAATTTTACGGTGATTACTACACCCGGCGATGGAAGGAAGGTGCTCCCGTGCGCAATCTGGAGAAGTGCCTGGCAATTGTAGCCGAGGACAAAGAAGTCCTCTCTCCGGCTTCCCGTATGCCTTACTACCCCCTGGCCGTACAAAGCGGTCACGGCTCCACCGTGGTGGACGCCGACGGAAACGAGTATCTCGACTTTCTCGCCAGCGCCGCCGCTTTAAACACCGGCCACGCCCATCCCAAGGTGGTGGCCGCCATCCAAAAGCAGGCCGCCGAGTTCATCCACTACACCCCGGCCTACATGTACCATGAGCCGCTGGTACGCCTGGCCCAGGCCCTGGTCCGCATTACCCCCGGCGACTTCCCTAAACAGGTGGCCTTCGGCCTCACCGGCTCCGATGCCAACGACGGCGCCATAAAACTCGCCCGCGCCTACACCGGCCGGCCCAAGATCATCTCTTTCCTCCGTTCCTACCATGGTTCCACTTACGGCTCCATTACCCTTTCGGCCATCAGCCTCAATATGCGCCGCAAGATCGGCCCTCTTCTTCCAGAAATAGAACATATCCCTTACCCCGATTGCTATCGTTGCCCGTTCGGCCTTAAATACGGAAGCTGCGGGTTGCATTGCCTGGAGTACGTGCGCTTTGCCTTCGCCAATTACATCCCGCCCGATGAGGTGGCGGCGGTGATCATGGAGCCCATCCAGGGCGATGCCGGGATCGTGGTGCCGCCGGTGGAATACGTTCAAGGGTTGTACAAGCTCTGCCGCGAGCACGGTATCCTTTTCGTCTCCGAGGAAGTGCAGCAGGGGTTCGGGCGCACCGGGCGTTGGTTCGGCATCGAACACTTTGGCGTCGAGCCGGACATCCTCATCCTGGGGAAGGCCATTGCCTCAGGCATGCCGCTTTCGGCCTTGGTGGCCAGAAAAGAGATCATGCAGGCCTGGGAAGCGCCGGCGCACCTTTTCACCACGGGCGGCAATCCCGTTTCCTGCGCCGCCGCCTTGGCCACCATCGAAGTAATCGAAGAAGAAAACCTGGTGGAGCGCTCCCGCGTGCTCGGCGAGCAGGCCATGGCACGTCTCCGGGAGATGGCTGAACACTACGAGCTCATCGGCGACGTGCGCGGGAAGGGCCTATCCATCGGCGTGGACCTGGTTACCAACCGCAAGACACGCGAGCGCGCCTATAAAGAAGCGGCCAAAGTATGCTACCGCGCCTGGGAAAAAGGGCTGCTCCTTTCCTTCTTCAGCAATTCGGTACTGAGAATCCAGCCTCCACTCGTCATCACCAAAGCTGAACTCGAGCAGGGTCTCAAGATAATTGAAGAAGCGTTAGCCGATGTTACTGCCGGCAGGGTACCGGATGAGGTGTTAGAAACGGTCAAAGGATGGTAGAACCGACTGGAAGGTAAGAAAGAAATGTCCCCGGGGCCTGAACTAGGTTCCGGGGCCTTTGTATTTGTGTGTTGACGTCACGCCAACCTGGTAGTTAAAATAAAGTTGTTAGATCAGTGATTATGCAAGAAAGGGGATGGAAGAGTGAAGATATGCCCCATTTCGAACATGGCCGAACTAGATCAAGTGACGGCCATCTTCCAGTCTTTGCGTCAGTACTTCTACGACTATGATATTATTCGCGTTCGCGAGGATATCAGCCATTGGCTGCAGAATCGGAACCCCGGAGTTGAGTACTTTGCCGGCTTTCATAATGATATGGTGGTAGCCTGCCTGGGCTACCGGAAAGACTACCAAGCCCACGAGGTTTATTACCTTTCTCACTTTGCGGTGCACGCCGCCTTCCGCGGTCGGGGACTAGGGAGCCAAATGTTACGCTTCGTAGAAGAACGCTTACGTCAGCTGGGCGCGCGCCTAATCGTGGTCTGGACCTCCACCCTAGACTACACAAGAGACACTCGTGCTTTTTACGAAGCAAAAGGGTACATTCATTGTGCCGATATCCCGGACTACTGGCGTGACGGGGACCCTTTAGCTCTCTATATCAAGAAGTTGTAGCTTGGCTCTTAACGATATACTCAAGTGTGCCCCTTGAAACCTCAAAGACTAACACGGAACTCGGGGAAACAAACCTCGCGTTTCTTCGCATTTCCGGTTTTCCGGTCTAGCCACGCGGCAGGCGCAGAAAGCGCACGATGCCTTGGGCCGCCTGGGCGCGGGTAAGGGGTGCAGCGGGGCGGAAGAACTCCCGTCGGTCCGGGTCGAGGTCCTGGCCTAGGTAGAGGGCAACGTGTCCCGGGTGCTTGATGGCCGCGGCGTCCTTGGCCGGCACCTGCCAGATGCCGCTTAGAGACGCTACACGATCTTGGTTTAGAGCCCGGATTGTCCAAACGGCGGCCTGTTCTCTGGTTATAGGTTGGTTGGCGGCGAAGACCTCGTCTCCCTTTAGGAGGCCGCGGCGGCGCGCTTCCCTTTCGTAAGGTTCGTACCACAATTCGTTCGTTTCCCGCCCGCGCGGGCGGAACCCCGTAGCCCGGAGGAGCATCGCCAGATAAGCCGCTTGGGTGATCGCCTCATCCGGGTGGAACTTGCCGTCTGGTGCTCCGGTAATAATCTGCCGTTCGGCTAAAAGCTCGATATCGCCCTCTGCCTGGTGGCCGGCAATGTCGCTAAAAGTCGCCGCCTTTTCCTCGGGCAGGGGATTACCGTTCCAATCCAGCGCCACACCGGTCTTCGCGTCGAAGCGGCGGGCATCGCCCGTGCCGCGCAAGCGGTACACCAGGCGTACCAGCGGCTTATCCGCGCCGGATCGGAAATCTGGGCCGGGAGTGGTGATGTATTCCAGCGTAAGCGGGTTCTTGGCCAAGAGGGCTTGGTTGGCCTTAGCCTGCCCGATAAGCCCCTCCGGTGCCGGGAAGCTGAGGTCGGCCCAGGTCATGCGATAGGAGGTTATTTCGCCGGTAGCAGCGTCTACCGTGACCCAAAATCCTTGCTGCGGGAAGGGGATGCCGTTCACGCTGCGTGCCCACTGAAAGGAATAGGAACGGAGCCCGGGAAGCTTCTTGGCTACCTCGACGGACACCGGAGGCTCCTCGGGTTCTTCTTTGCAAGCCGCAAAACGATCGGGCTGAAGCTTAGCGATGAAGTCGGCGGCGAGTTTCCTCGCCTGCTCTTTACTATATCTGACCTTCGGCTCTTCTTTCTGCTGCGCGGGGTCAAAGATGTAACGCCTGAAGTAAACTAGTTCCCCGGTACGGGCGTCAACCCTCATGCTCAGGTGTCCGCTCTTTCCGCCCGGATCTTTAGGGGTTAACGTCCAGTTAAAGGTCCACTCTCTTTGGCTAGGGTACTCCCAGTTCTTATTGAGGGAAGCGCTCTCGAGCTTGAAGCCGGCCGGCACCTTAACGGCGGCCTGCGCCTTGGCCAGGGCTTCTTCTTGGGAGAGGAAACCGGCCAGTTCCTTTATCTCGGCTTGCTCCGCCGGGGTAAGGGGCACTTCCATAACCTTGTTGGCCGCACGCAGCGGCTCGCCCCCGCCCACATCTCCCTTGCCCATGGGATAGTAGGACGGCTCGAGGGCGATGATCTCGCCGCTTAAGGCGTCCACGCCGTAGCGGCCGGCATACGGGGCATCATAAACGAGTAGGACCGGCCGCTCTTTGTCCCCGTCGCCAGAGGGGCAGAAGTAAACCAG
Organism: Bacillota bacterium; assembly: GCA_030154105.1. GTDB lineage: Bacteria > Bacillota > DTU030 > DUMP01 > DUMP01 > DUMP01. Next base: position 1,980 of record JASKKP010000020.1, on the reverse strand, counting down.
GCGGGGGGCCACCTTATCCAGCAAGGCTGCCCGGGCTTTCGCCGCGTCTATGGCCTTATCCGGTGTTGGGAACTCCCGATCGTAGTCCCACTTGAAGGAATAGTCCACCACCTTAAGGGTATTGGCGTTTACCTCAACCCTGATCCCGTTCTGGGGGAAGGGCACGCCGTTTACCATGCGCTCAAAGAAAAAGGTATACCGGCTTACCCAGCTGCCCCAGTACGGCGAAGTATACGACTCCGGCACCAGCCGGGTTTCGACAAAGCGGGGCTGGAGCTTTTGGGCAAACTCCCGGGCCACCTTCTCCGCCTCGGCCCGGCTGTGTTTGGGAAGGGGCGCCTCAGGGGTGCGGTCTTCCTGCCAGACGTGCATCTCCAGGATGTCTTTGGTCGTCGCGTCCACGATAACGTTCATGCTGCCCGGGGTTGGACTACCCGCCGGAGCGTTCCACCTGAGTTCCCAGCGCGGGCGGTCGCCGTAGCTGGAAAAGCTGGAGTTGAATTCGGTAAAGGCTGGCGGGATAGTGAAAGCCGTTTTAGCCGCGGCCACCGCCTCCTCCAGGCTGACCTTCGGTGCCGGGGCGGCAAACCCTGGCGCAACCGTCGCCAACACGATTGCCGTACTGATAAACATGACAAGCAACCTGCGGGCCATGTGCTTTCCCCCTTTTTCTTAGCGTCTTTTCTCGTCCTCCACCGCTTTCCGGACGTTAGGCCGGGAGCAACCCTCCTTTTTTCTTTCTTCCTAATGGCCGCGCCATCAGGTTTCAACGTTTCTTCCGGTCTCACCTCAATAGACGACGGGGCAAAGGGGAAAGTTCCCCAAGCTGAGGGTCGGCCGCAGGTCCGGCGCCGCCCTCCGCACCCCGCCCGGCCGGTCAAATTTGGCTCCTAACCGTTACCTTTTTCGCCATCTGGTGCGGGCCACCGCCAAGGGAACGCCACCTTCACCCTCGATGCTGTGAAGGAGCTCAATCCAGCCGTTCCCCCGGGCAGATTCTGCGCAGAGAGAAGAAACAACTGCGCCATAGGTCGTTTCTCTTTTATACTCGATTTCTAGAAGAGAAAGGGCAAAATCTTCCTCAACTGCCTCGGGAACTGCTTCCGTCATCCACTCTACGTACTTGGTGTTATTTACATGCTCATTAGTGTCGATATCATGTCTGCGGACCGCAAAAGTCTTGCTCACGGCCGCTTCTTCAACTGGGTCCAATTCGGAAAACGGTTCCGGCACCGCCCTTTCCGGACTTATCCCGTAGGCGGCGCCAAATTCCGCCGGAATGCGGATGGGTCTTTTGCGGGCGAGATTTAAGTAGAACCAGCGGGAAGAAGCTCTGCCGATTACGTCTCCAGAGCGGTTTTTGAGCAAAAACTCGCGGACAGCCGTGAAACGCTCAAAGCTGGACGGCCACGTTTCTACCGTCACTCTTTCTCCCCAAGTCGGGAATTTGTCTATCAATAGCAGCCAGCGATTCAGCACCCACCCCACTCCTTTGGCCTTTAGTTTGGCGAATCCCAAACCCACCGCCTCAGAATGGGTCACCGCCGTATCCTCTAAATAGTTCAAGACGGCCACGGGAGTGGCTTCGGCAAACCTGTTGACCTCGTAGTAGTGAACTTCAAACTCTTTGCTGAAAGTCCCTTGGCTCATGGCTACATTTCTCCTTAGGCCAATTGTTTTTGTGCTTTTTTCGCGCCTCTGTTCGGCCCGTCGGGAACCTAAGTAAGTATTGTCCACGCAGGCGACAACTCCTTCCAAAACGAAAAGGTTTTGAATGTATCTAGGCGCCAGGAAATGAGAGAGGCTGCCGACTTTTCTCGTTCGGCAGCCTCTCGACGGATCCCGGCAGGGTTCGCGCCACTGGCGGCCTAATTACGCCTCAGGGAGCGGTTAAAAGATGTGGCGGCTTCCCTGCCACTCGTAAACAAGCTGGAGCATCTCGCCGAAACGCTGGTAGTGTACTACCTCGCGTTCGCGCAG
>JASKKP010000044.1 GCA_030154105.1 Bacillota bacterium | reverse complement strand
CCGTTTGATTTCCTGCATCTTAAACTGACGACTCTGCACATTACCTTGTCCTACTGTCTCTTGCCCTTCGGTAAACGAATTATGCAAGACCCTCAAGTATAACAGCAATTTTTCGTCGATAGAGCAGAAAATCCTGCCGGTTGATGTTCTGCGCTAAAGGTGCCGACGCTAAACCGCCCGGTGGCGGTGCCAAAGTAGGTAACCGGCACCGGTTGCCAGGAGGAAACTAACCACCTGTGCTACCCGGAGCGGGCCGAGCATAAGGCTGTCCGTGCGCAGGCCTTCCACCCAGAAGCGCCCCAGGGAATAGAGCACCAAATAGGCCAAGAAAACGTCGCCCCGCTTTATGCCGGAACGGCGCCGCTCCCAGAGGAGGAAAACGAACACCCCCAAATCCCAGAGGGATTCGTAGAGAAACGTGGGGTGCCGCCACTCGCCGGCAATGTACATAGCCCAGGGCAAGGTGGTAGGGTAACCGTAGGCTTCTTGGTTGAAGAAATTACCCCAGCGCCCGATGGCCTGCCCGAGGATAAGGCTGGGCGCAGCAATGTCGGCGAGTTGCCAGAAATCGAGGTTGTGCCGCCGGGCGTACCAAAGGCCTACGAGGACGGCGGTGATAAGACCGCCGTGAATGGCGAGGCCTCCTTTCCAGATTTGCGGAATTTCCGCCAGATGCTGGCGGTAGTAGCTCCATTCGAAGATCACGTAGTAAAGGCGCGCGCCCAGCCAGCCGAGGGGTGCGCCCAGGATGATCAGGTTAAGAAGGGCGTCTTCGTTTAGCCCCTGGCGGCGGGCTTCCCTCAGGGCCAGCCAGGTTCCCACGATCAGGGCTACGGCCATGAGAATACCGTACCAGCGCACTTCAAGCGGGCCGAGGCGGAAAGCAATGGGGTTTGGAATCATGCCAACACCTGGCCTTTCTCCGTTCTTTATGCCAACATTATAGCCGCTCGCCGGGGACGGGGCAACGCCTAGCCGAGAACTTCGTAGCGTTCAGGTTTGGACCAGGCTACTCCGCTGCGTCCAATAGAAGACCCCGGCCGGCGGGGAGGGCTCCTTGTTTCCCGTGAGGTCCAGATGCCTAAGCAGGGGGAGTAGTCCGTCCGTAAGCTTAAGGGAAGCTGCCTGGGCAATGGGCACCCAGCGGGCTTCTTGGGCATCGGAGGAAGGGGAGAGCTCGCCCTCAAGAACTTCGGCCCAAAAATCGAGGAGCACATAGTGATAGGCGATGCGTCCGGCAGCATCCGTGGTTAGAGAATCCAAGACGGCCACGAGCGGCCCTACGGCAATCTTGATCCCGCACTCCTCGCGGATTTCCCGGGCCAGCGCCGCCTGAAGCGTCTCGCCCAGTTCCACCGCTCCGCCCGGAAGGCTCCACAGCCCCCGGCCGGGCTCCTTTCCGCGGCGAACGAGAAGGATCTTGTCGCGCTTTACGATGAGCGCGCCCACACCTACCACGGGCTGTTCAGGGTAGCGTCGCTGCATGTGCCAACCGCCTTTCGTAAAGACTAACAGGAGATTCGCCGCCCAGGACCCACATCCTCCTCGGCGCTTCTATATAGGGATGCAATTCCCCGCCGCGTGTGGTATACTGAAACCTGTGACAAGCCTTCTTGCTGAGGCCACGGGAGGGATTGCAGTGGAAAAAGTGCGCGTGCGCTTTGCGCCTAGCCCTACCGGCAAGTTACATATCGGCGGGGCCCGTACAGCTCTTTTCAATTGGCTGTTTGCTCGCCACACCGGGGGCACGTTCGTGCTGCGCATCGAGGACACGGACCTGGAGCGTTCCACCCAGGCTTCCGTGGAGCAGATTATTGCTTCGCTCAAGTGGTTGGGGCTCGATTGGGACGAGGGACCGGAAATTGGCGGTGAGTACGGGCCCTACTTTCAGTCCCAACGGCTGCACCTTTATGAGGATAAGGCGCAGGAACTCATCGAAAAAGGCCTGGCCTACCTTTGCTACTGCACGCCGGAGGAACTGGAAGCCAAGCGGGAGGAGGCACGGCGGGCCGGGCGCCCGCCGCGGTACGACGGCCATTGCCGCAACCTGAGCGAGGAAGAATGCGCTAAACTGGCCGCCGAAGGCCGCCAGCCGGTGATTCGCTTTAAAGTCCCCGAAACGGGCGAGACGGTGGTGGAAGACCTCATCCGGGGCCGGGTGGTGTTTCAAAACAGCCTCCTGGACGATTTCGTCCTGATAAAATCCAACGGCATGCCCACCTATAACTTCGCCTGCGTGGTGGACGACCACGCCATGGGTCTCACCCATATCATCCGGGCGGAGGAGCATCTCTCCAATACCCCGCGCCAGGTACTGCTGTACCAGGCGCTGGGCTACGAAGTGCCGAAATTCGCCCACGTGCCCATGATCCTGGCCCCCGATCGCTCCAAGCTGAGCAAGCGGCACGGCGCCACCTCCGTGGAGGAGTTTCGCGAGCAGGGGTATCTAAAGGAGGCCATCATCAACTACTTAGCCCTCCTCGGCTGGTCGCCGGAGGGTACGGAGGAGATCCTCCCGCTCGAGCGGATTGTGAAAGAGTTCAGCCTCGAGCGTATCTCCAAGAATGCGGCCATTTACGACGTTAAGAAAATGACCTGGATCAACGGCCACTACCTGCGCGAGCTGCCCCTCGAACGGATTGTGACGGAGGCCCTGCCTTTCCTGAAAAACGCCGGGCTCATCGGCGAAGAGCCCACGGAAGAGGAACTTAGGCTGGCGAAGGAGAGCATCGCGCTCACGCGCGACCGGGCCAAGACTTTGGTGGAGCTGGCCGACGGCGTGAGCTACTTCTTCAAAGACGATTTCACCTACGACGAAAAAGGGGTGCAAAAGCACTTCGCGCCCGAAGGGACGGCAGAACGACTGCGAAAGGCACGAGAGCGGCTGGTGAGCGTCGAGCCCTTTGACGCCGCGACCATCGAAACGGCTTACCGCACTTTGGCCGATGAGCTGGGGGTGAAGGCGGCGGAGCTCATTCACCCCACGCGGCTGGCGGTGAGCGGCCGTACCATTGGCCCCGGCCTCTTTGAGCTTATGGCGCTCCTCGGACAGGAAAAGTGCCTTACGCGTCTGGATCGGGCCATCCGCTTCATTGAAGCCGGCCTGCCGGCTGCCGGGCAGGCGGAGGATGCTCCGCAGGCCTGAGGAGACCTCAGTCAAAAAGGGCGGGAAGCACCGGCTCCCGCCCTTTTTAGTACCTGGCGCAAGAGCTTCCTTTCGCCCGGGCTTTACAATGGTAATTTGTCGGCAAATAGCTCGAGCAGTTTATCCGTTGCTTTCAGCCCGCTGCCGGTAAGGACTGCCACCACCCGCTCTCCGGGACGAATATCCCCCTCGGCGGCGAGCTTGGTGAGGGCGGCAGCTGCCGCGGCGGAAGTTGGTTCCACGTAAAGGCCGCATGCGGCCAGTTCTGCCAGGGCGGTGATGATTTCCTCTTCCGCTACGGCGATAAAACTCCCACCGCTGGCCCGCACTGCCGAGAGCACGTCGCGACCGCGGGGCGGCGACATAGAGGCAATGCCCTCGGCTATGGTCTGTTCCTTGGCGACGGCTACCGGCTCATCCCGGCCGGCGGCGAAGGCTGCCGCCAGCGGGGCACAGGCGGCGCTCTGTACGGCGATAAGCCGCGGCATGCGGTTCACCAGGCCGGCATCTTTAAGGAGCCTAAAACCGGCCGCCAGTCCCAGGGCCAGGCTGCCGTTGCCCACGGGGATAATGATTCTTTCCGGCGCTTCCCAGCCGAGCTGCTCGGCCAGCTCTAGGGCCAGGGTCTTTACCCCTTCGACAAAAAGGGGGCTGAAATTGTGGCTGGCGTAAAATGTGGTCTCTGCTGCCTTTAGAACGGCCCGGGTGGTGTCCTCGCGGCTTCCCGGCACCCGTACCAGGCGTGCCCCCGCGAGGGCGATCTGTACTAATTTCCCGCGGCTGGCCGTTGCCGGCACGTAGATGGTGCAGTCGATGCCGGCCCGGGCGGCGTATGTGGCCAGAGAGGCACCGGCATTTCCCGAGGAGTCTTCCACCACCTTTTCTATACCCCAGGCCTTAAGCTGCGAGACCAGCACGGCAGTGCCCCGATCCTTAAAGGAACCGCTGGGGCAGAGGTAGTCGAGTTTAAAGAAAATCTTGCAGCCGTGCCAGTCCACGGGTACTAGGGGTGTCCAGCCTTCACCCAGGCTGACGGGCTCCACTCCAGGCGCCAGCGGCAGAACATGGCGGTAGCGCCAAATCGAGTAGTCGCTCAGGACGATGCTATCACGGTCGAAACGGGCGGGCCGTTCCCAGTTGAGGTAACTGCCACAGGTGCAGCGCCAGTGTGGCTCCTGGGCCGGATAGCGCTTACCACAGCGCGGACAGACGAACAAGACCATGCCCCCCTTTATAGCTTGCGGTTCAGCCGTTCTTATTCTGTTTTCCGCATCTTGAGCGTAAATCCTGCCCTGACCTCTTGGGCCGTAAGGCTTGGCACGTCCCTACGGACCCGAACCGACGCCTACTTCGAGCCTCGGCAAGAAGGAAAAGCGGCTGCGGGAACGAAGTAAAGAACAAAGATTGTGCGTAGTCGAGACGTGAAGGAGGGAGCAGCGTGGCCGAATGCCATTTAGAGCAAAACAAGAAAAACTGCACCTGCACCTACGAGCCCTGTTCGCGCAAAGGACGCTGTTGCGAGTGCATCGCTTTTCACCGGCAGTATGATGAGCTACCTGGATGCCTCTTTCCCCAAGAGGCGGAGAGAACGTACGACCGCTCCATTGCCGCTTTTATCCGTGCCCATGCGGGCAGGGCCTGAGGCCCACGCGCGTTCGAGGTAAGGGCCATGGGCGGTCTCGTGGATAGCCTACTACCCTGGTTTCTGCCAGCTTTGGCCGTATATAACCTTTGCGCCTACACCCTCATGAGCTGGGACAAACACCAGGCTCGGCGCAGCGCCCGGCGGGTGCCGGAGCGGGTGCTCTTTACCATTGCCCTGACCGGCGGTGCCCTGGGGATCATCGCCGGGATGTACCTCTTCCACCACAAGACCCGACACGTAGCCTTCGCTCTCGGCGTTCCGGCAATTTTCGTCCTGCAGCTGGGGCTACTATGGTGGTTCGCCAGGTAATGGACGTAAGCGGGGTAGTGCTGGCCGGGGGCGCGAGCCGGCGCCTGGGTGTGAACAAAGCCTATCTTACCCTGAAGGGCAAGACTTTCCTGGAGCTGGCAGTGGAGAAGCTCCGCGCGCTGTGTACCGAGGTGCTGGTGGTAGGGAACCACCTTCTACCCCAGGCAGGGCTTGGCGCCTGCTTCCTTGAGGAAGCGGAGGACGGCCCGCCGCACCCGGCTCGCGGGCTGAGGGCGGCTTTACGGCATGCCAGCTGCGGCACCTGCTTAGTACTGGCCGTGGACCTGCCTTTAGTTCGGGGGGAGCTTTTGCAGGGGCTTTTAAGCGAGCGAGAAGGCGCTTCCCTTGTCCTGCCGGAGGTAAACGGCTTTCTGGAACCCCTTGTCGGCCTTTACCGGCGTTCGCTCCTTCCCAGCCTGGAAGCTGTGGGCTTCGGCCAGGGGCTTAAGGACTGGGCGCGCTCTCTCCCGCCTGGCGAGCTTAAGGTGATTCCGGAGGCGAAGCTCCGCCGGTGGGACGCGGAGCTTGCTTCCTTTCTCAACGTCAATACCTGGGCCGATTACGAACGCCTCAAGGCTTACACTCCACACCCTACTTACCGGCAGCCACTGCGGAAGAGCGGGCCTGAGAGGAAAAATCACGTTAACGAAAAGAGGTGCTTGCCCTGAAACGCGCCGTTTGCCCTTTCGATTGTCCCGACACCTGCAGCATGTTGGTGGCGGACGACGGCAAAAGCTGTCGCGGTGATCCGGCCGACCCTTACACCCGGGGGTTTCTCTGCACCAAGGGGCGCCGCTACCCTGAGCTGGTCTTTTCCCCTGACCGCCTCCTTACTCCCCTTAAAAGGGTCGGGCCGAAGGGCAGCGCAACCTTCCGCCCGGTAAGCTGGGAAGAAGCCCTGGCCGAAATTACGGCGCGCCTTGAGGAGACGTTGGCCACCGCCGGCGGTGAAGCGATTCTGCCCTATGCTTCCTCCGGTACTCTCGGCATTATCCAGGGCCGCGCCGGCGATCCCTTCTTTAACGCCCTGGGTGCCCTTTCCCTTGCCGACACCATCTGCAGCGCGGCCGGCGAAGCAGGCTGGGAGGCTACCGTCGGCCGGCGGCTGGGGACGGACCCCGAAGCCGTCGTCGACTGCGACTTTATCCTAATTTGGGGTGCCAACCCCGCTTCGACCCGCCAGCACTTTATTCCGCTTCTCCTTACCGCCCGGCGGCGCGGAGCACAGGTGGTGCTGGTGGATCCGTACGCCAGCCGCACGGCCCGCCTGGCCGACAAGCAGCTCTTTCCGCGGCCGGGTACCGATACAGCCCTGGCCCTCGGGGTCATGCACGTCCTCTGGCGGGAAGACCTCATCGACCGCGACTATCTTGAACGATACACGATAGGCTTTTCCGAACTGGAACGCCATGTCCTGCCCCGCTACGCGCCGGAGAAAGTGGCCGGCATTACCGATGTTCCGGCCGAAGAGATTGTAGCCCTGGCCCGTGCTTATGCTGCCGCACGGGCGCCCTTTCTCCTCATCGGTTACGGCCTTTCACGCCACCGCGGTGCCGGGCAACTTTTCCGTGCCCTGGCCTGCCTTCCGGCCCTGGTGGGAGTGTACGGACGGGAGCGGGGCGGCGTTCTTTTCTCCACCAGCCAAGGTTTTCCCCTAGACCGTTCGGCAGTGCACCGCCTGGACCTAAGACCAGGTCCGGCACGCGTGATTAACATGTTAGAGCTCGGGAAAGCCTTGAGTCCTGCGGCGGCGCAGCCCGTACGCATGCTTTTCGTTTACAACGCCAACCCGGCGGCCACCTGTCCGGACCAGAACGCCGTGCGTGCCGGCCTTTCCAGGGACGACCTTTTCACCGTGGTGCTGGAGCAGTTTCCCACCGAAACCACATCCTACGCCGACATCGTCCTCCCGGCCACCACCGCCTGGGAACACGCCGACCTCTACAGCGCTTATGGCCACTACTACCTCAAGTGGGCGGAGGCGGTACTTAAGCCGCGCGGCGCGGCGCGCAGCAACCAGGAGGTATTCCAGGAGCTGGCAGCGAGATTAGGCCTTAAGGACCCTGTCTTCTCCTTAACGACCCGGGAGTGGGCCCAGCGCGTCGTGCGGCGCGGGCCGGGCGGCTTAAGCGACGACCAATGGGCGGCGCTCTGGCGGGGCGAACCGGTGCGGGTGCTGCCGCGGGGGGTCAACCCGTTTGCTTACGGCTTTCCCACGCCCTCGGGCAGACTCGAGATCTACTCCGCTGCCCTGGCTGCTCAGGGCCTGCCGCCACTGCCCGACTACCAGGAGGATGAGCTTTCGACGGCTGCCGACACCCTGCACCTAATCACCGCCCACCCGCACGAGTTCATTAATTCCAGCCTAGTGCCCCCGGCAAGGGCGCGCGGCGGGGGAAGCCGGCCGGTACTCATCCTTAATCCGGCGGATGCCGCCGCCCGCGGGCTTCAGGCAGGGGACATGGTGCGGGCCAAAAGCGCCCAAGGCGAGGTTACGCTTCCTCTCGTAGTGAGTGCGGCCATCCGGCCCGGTGCCGCGTACATCCAGGGCTTAGTCGACCCCACGTCCCCACCGGGTTGGAGCGTAAATTTCCTTACCTCTCAGCGCCTTTCCGATTTCGGCGGTGGCAGCACCTTCAGCGACAGTCGCATTCAAGTATTTTCTATGCCATAAACGCCCCGACCGTCTTCTGCAAACTGGGAACGATGGGTGACGTTAGGATGCGCCTGAAACGGATAAACCCCAACCGCTGGCGCCTGGAAGACGGCAAAAAAGGCGCCGCCGAGGTTATCGTCTACCTGAGCCAGCGCTTGCGCGGCGAACTGGTGGAGGAAGAGGCGTTGCGGCAACTTGCCGACGCTGCCACCCTGCCCGGCGTTGTTTCGCCCGTAGTCGGTATGCCGGACCTACACACCGGGTTCGGGCTGCCCATCGGCGGGGTGATGGCTACCCGTGCAGGGGACGGGGTTGTATCTGCCGGAGCAGTGGGAATGGACATTAACTGCGGGGTGCGTGTTCTTACAACCGGCCTTCCGGCGCGGGAAATACCGCGAGAAATCCTACAAAAGCTCATGACAGCCATCCTGAAGAGAGTACCTACGGGCATCGGCAAGAAAAGCCGCCACCTCGACCTGCGCCGCGGTTTCCTGGAAGAGATCGTTTCCCGGGGGGCCGCAGCCATGGTAGAGAAAGGCTTCGGCTATCCCGAAGATGTGGCCCGCATTGAGGAGAACGGTTGCTTGGCGGGCGCGGACTTGGCCGCGGTGAGCAGAGAGGCGGTGGAGAGGTCCGACCAGTTGGCGACGCTAGGCGGTGGCAACCATTTCATTGAGCTTGGCTTTGTCGACGAGGTTTATGCGCCCGAAATCGCTGCGGCCTGGGGACTGGCCCGCGGCGAACTGACCGTGCTCGTCCACACCGGCAGCCGCGGCTTCGGCCACCAGATCTGCACTGACTACAGCAGGATGATGCTCAAGGCCGCCAAGCACTACGGCATCGACCTTCCCGCAGCAGGCCTGGCCTGCGTGCCCATCGACAGCAAAGAAGGCCGGGAGTACCTCATGGCCATGGCCTGCGCCTGTAACTTTGCCTTTGCCAACCGCCAATTAATTACCGCCGACGTCCGCGAGGCTTTCCTGGAAGTGCTGGGGAAGGAAGCCCTGGGGCTGCGCCCACTGCCCCTCCTTTACGACGTGGCCCACAACATTGCCAAATGGGAAGAGCACGGGGGCCGGCACCTCCTGGTGCACCGGAAAGGCGCCACCCGCGCCTTGCCGCCGGGCCATCCAGACAACCCCTACGAGTACCGTCATACGGGTCATCCGGCCATCATTCCAGGCAGCATGGGCACCGCTTCCTACGTGGTGGTCGGTACGCCGTTAACGGCTGAGACTTACTATTCCGTTAACCACGGTGCCGGTAGGATAATGTCGCGCTCGGCGGCCAGGAAAAACATTAGCCGCGAGGAATTCGAAGAGAGTATGGGAGGTGTTCTCGTTATCTGCCAAAACTACCACCGCCTTCTGGACGAAGCGCCTGCGGCTTACAAAGACGTCGACGAGGTTGTGGAAACCTTGGCTGCTATTGGGCTTACGCGCAAGGTAGTGCGCCTGCGCCCCCTGGCGGTAATTAAAGGAGAAGGCGACGAGGGTTAAAGAAGATTGGGCGATTGGGTTTGGGCAGCGCTTCGATGGAGCAGATGAATGCGTAGTGCGAAATGACGCTTTGCGAGATGCCGCCGCTGCCTCAAGCTCCGCAGCGGTAGTGTAAACTTTTAGTAGGCAACCAGGAGATCTTGTGTGGGATGTAGAAAAGAGAGATCTCACACAGGGTTGGTCTGAAAGGCCACCCAAATC
>JASKKP010000019.1 GCA_030154105.1 Bacillota bacterium | reverse complement strand
ACCAAAGTATTCGTCAAGCTTGGTGAACCGCCGTATACCGATCGGTACGTACGGTGGTGGGAGAGGACGGGGGTTAGCCGCCCCCTCCTACTCGATGTTTGCGGGGTGCGTGGTTTAGAGCGTGGGTGTGGACTGCTTCACGATGCCGGCTTCGGCCTCCGTTGCTCTTGCCGGCCCTTAAGTGACCCACGTGATCGTGGGCGTGGATTGGCGCTTTAGGGAAACATTGCCTGTGTTTGCCACCGAGATATTCCGCAGCGCCTCCTCCTTCGAAAATACCATTTTCACCCTTCGTGGTGCCGCTATTTAGCGGCATGGATGACTCCTTGCAGAACTAAAACGGCGCTCAGCCTTAGCGATCTAAGATAGGTGGAAAAGGGCCCGGACCCTGCAAAGAGCGGGCCCTTGCTGTCGGTCGCTTTGACACCTAGTACCAAATAGCGCGGCGGACGTTAGGACGACCGGTCAGAAGAGAACAAAAACAATGGTGATACAAAACATAAAAACTTCTATGGACCGCAGGAGTTCGTTAGTTAAATATCGAACTTCAGCTACGTAGAATACACAGCCCGGGGCCGATCCCTGGGCCGGTGGAAGGGCTGCCAAGTGCAGCGGATAGGCTGTGGTAGGAGGAAGGCAAATGAACGGGAAAGCCGTTTCTGCGAAGGCGTGCGTGCCGACGGAAGCGCCGGTTGAGCTCATTTATAACGGCCATTTGGCCGGCACGTTCATGTGCACTCCGCAGGAACTTTCCGCGTTGGCGCTGGGCTGGCTCTTCGGCCAGGGCCTGGTTAAAGGAGCCGACGAAATCTACACCATCGGAGCTTGTGAAAATTTGCGCAAAGTCTACGTACAAACGGCGGTAGATCGCTGGGAGGAGCGGCGTGGTTGGGAGAAGGTTGTAACAAGCGGTTGTGGCGGCGGGGCGGTCCTGGCGGCGCAACTTACCAGCCGCTTGCCGCGCGCCGGGGTTGGCCTAGCGGTGACGCTGGCAGACCTTAGGCGCGGTTTTAAGGAGATGGCGGCCCGCTCTACCCTTTACCAGACGAGCGGCGGCCTCCACAGCGCGGCTCTTGCCTCCAGTGGGAAGCTTCTTGCCCACAGCGAGGACATTGGGCGCCACAATGCGGTAGACAAGGTGATCGGAAAGGGCCTGCTGCTTGACCTGGACTTTTCTCAGACGGTCCTTCTTACCACCGGGCGCATTTCCTGTGAGATGGTCATCAAAGCGGCGCAGGCTGGGGTGCCTGTTCTTGCCTCGCTTACTACCGCGACCGACCTCGCCCTGGAATTGGCCCGCTGGGCACAGATTACGGTCATTGGTCGCGCTGCCGGCCGGCGGCTCACGGTCTACACCGGGGCTGAGCGGGTTATAGGGTGGTCAGGCCGGCCGGCGGTTCAGGAAGGGAGTGAGGCTGGCGCCAAAGAGCAAGCGCTTTAGGCTGAGAACTCAATAAATACAGGGAGGAAGGGTGAAAAGGTGGCGGAAAAGCTAGTTGGGGATAAGACCCCGGAAGAAAGCACCGGTTTTGAACTTATCTTAAATGCTATCAAAAACCCCATCACCCGCCGGCGCTTCCTGCAGGGGAGCGCGCTTACGGTGGTGGCCATCGCCGGGGCAGATTTTTTGGCCGGGTGCGGCCGAAAAAAGGAGCCGCAGCCGGTGAACGGCATCATGCCCGCCAAGGGCATGGTGGTGGCGGATGAAACGCTTTGTGGGTCCTGCCGGCGCTGCGAATTGGTTTGCTCATACAGCCACAACGGTGCTCCCTGGCCAGCCCTTGCGCGCCTTACGGTGGATCGCAAACGCGCAGAGTACGCCATGAGCACCGGCCTGTTCAAACCCGAAACCTGTCACCAGTGCGAGGACCCGGCCTGCGTGAAAGCCTGCCCTACGGGTGCGGCGCACGTGGCGGCGAAAGGCGAGTTTGGTGATACTTACGCCCGGGTTATCGACCCGGAGAAGTGTGTAGGTTGCCGTTCGTGCGAGAGGGCCTGCCCCTTCCATATGGTCGTCTTCAACGAGCAGGCCAAGAAATCTCTGAAGTGCGACCTCTGCGGCGGCGACCCGCGCTGCGTGAAAGAGTGTCCGGCCAGCGCCTTGACCTTCGTGCCTTTTGCGAAGAAAGCTTGAGAGAGGGGAGAGGGGTAAGGTGCCAGAACTCTGTGGTTACACCGGAACGGTGCTCAGGGTGGACCTTACGACCGGTAAGGTCAGCAAAGAACCGACGGCCAAATATATAGACTTCATCGGCGGCCTGGGCTTAGGCTGGAAGGTGATGTGGGACGAAGTGCCGGCCAAGGTAAAGCCCTTTGACCCAGAAAACAGGATCATCTTTGGTGTTGGGCCGCTCACGGGAACCTATGCACCTACTTCCGGCCGCACGGTGGTGATCTCTAAGTCGCCGCAAACTTGGCCGGTAGAGCAGACTACACGGGGTTCCTTCGGTGGCCACTGGGGACCGGAGCTAAAGTTCGCCGGGTACGATTCCCTTATCATTCAAGGCAAGGCGAAGAAACCCGTCTACATCTTAATTCGCGATGATCAAGTGGAGATTAGGGACGCGAGTCACCTCTGGGGCAAGGATACTTACGAGGCCCAGAAAATCATGCGCCAGGAGTCGGGCGATGAACGCACCAAGACGCTGGCCATCGGCCCCTGCGGTGAGAACCTGACGCGCATTGGAGCCATCGTCAGCGATACCGGGAACGTCAACGGTCAGGGCGGCTTCGGCTCCGTCATGGGCTCGAAGAACCTCAAAGGAATTGCCGTGCGCGGGACCAAAGGAGTCAAGGTAGCCAAGACGGAGGAAGAGGTTAAAGACCTTATCTGGTACATCCGTTCCTTGGCCTGCGACCACCAATCGGTTATTCCGGCTTACAAAGAGGGTGCCAAGGCTTCGCGCTGGAAGGCCGGTCCAGGTGTGAAGTGGACCGGGGGCGACAAGGTGGTGGAAATCGGCGAGATTGGCCCAACCGAACTCAATAAGTCAGGCCTAAGAGCACACGCGGGAATGGTTTACGCCGAGGGGCGCCTTAAGGACACGCACGTTAAGAACCAAGGCTGCTTCGGCTGCATAGTCAACTGCTTCTCTTTCCAGCGTGTGCCCGGCATGAAGCGCTACGGCGTGCCCGAAACCGGTGCTATGAACTGCGTTCAGTTCTGGTACGTGCCCAAGAACGGCGGCAAGGAAGCAACCTTTCTTGGAAAGCAGCTGGTAGATATGCTGGGCATCAACTGCTGGGAAATACGACACCTCCTCGCCCTGGTGGAGTGGCTATATGAGTCCAAGAAGATGACGGAAGAAGAACTCGGCCTACCCATGAAAAACCACTTCGAGGGCGACGGTATAGAGTTTGTCACCGCCTTCTGCCACGCCATCGCCGAAAAGAAGGGCATCGGCAAGTACCTGGCGGAGGGTGTGCCGCGGGCGGCCGAGAAGCTAGGCGTCCTGGATGACATTTTAAGAGGCGATGCCGGCCCTAAAGTTAAGTACTGCGCCCACGGCATGGGCGACCACTACAACCCGCAGGCTTACTCAGTGGTGACGGGACTTAACTGGATGATGGATAACCGGGACCCCAACCGCCATGACCAGAACGGCCTGGTGCACTGGAGCGGCCTGCCGTTCGAGACGGTACAGCAGGTGGCCAAGGCTCTTTACGGTTCGGAGAAGGCAGTGGATCCTGTGGGCAAGCTCACACCTTATCATCCGGCCAAAGGCCGTTACGCCCGTTTCATCGATCTCCACGGCGTCATTAAGGATTCACTCACCACTTGCGACTGGGTGTTCCCGGTGCAGACGAGCCCCTTGAAAGAGCGCAACTATGTGGGTGATACCTCGCTCGAGGCCAAGCTCTTCTCCGCCATCACCGGTAAAGAGACAAGTGAAGAGGAACTTATGAAGATGGCCGAGAGGTGCTGGAATCTCCACCGGGCTATAACTGTGCGCGAGTGGGGCACCAAGGACCTCAGGAACAAGCATGATAAGCTGGCCGATTGGTACTTCATTTACCCCAAGGATAAAGAACCCTTTACCCCAGGAGGCCGCCTTGACCGCCAGGACTACGAAGTAGCTAAAGAGGATTATTATAAGCAGTCCGGCTGGGACCCGAAGACCGGGGTACCCACGCGGGCAAAACTCGAGGAACTAGGCCTTAAGGACGTGGCGGATGAACTCGAGAAGCTGGAGCTTCTGCCGTAACGGCGCGGTTACTGCAGTAGGAAGGGTGAAGCGAGATGGACGACCTTTTTACCCAGACGCGGCGGGCCTTCCTCATTCCCCATACCATCCGCCTGCCGCTCACCGAAGCTCCCGGAGAGACCTGGGCCGAATATTTCCATAAGGCTCTTGAGGGGCTTTCCCTGGAGGAAGGCGAGAAGATCGCTATTGTGGATGCGGCCATCGAGATCGTTTCGCCGGGGCACCGCTTTGGCGAGCTTATAGCTACTGTAGAAAATACCGTCGCGAAAATCAACGCTGAGATCGACGAGGCTAATGAAGCGAAGCTGCGCACCATCCAGGTTACCTATAGCGCCTACTGACGTTGCCAGGCGGCAGGAAGCGCCGGAAAGGCGCCCGGGACTGACCGGGGGTGCGGCCCGGATAACCCTGGGCGCCACGAGCAGAGAAGGCCTGCAGTTTAGAGGAGGAGTGCCTCCTGTTAAAGGAACTACTCCAGTTCGCGTCGAGACTTGACCTTATGAGTTTAAGGGTGGAAGGCAGCCTCTGCGTTAAAATGCGCTCGCGCCGGACGGAATGCGACCGGTGCCTCGCAGCTTGCCCTACTCAAGGTATCCGCATCGGGCAAACAGTCCAAATTGAAAGCTGCGTCTTCTGCGGCCTTTGCACGGCCCAATGCCCGACCGGCGTCTTTGCGCTACAGGAAAACTCAGATGGCGGTATTCTCCTTGCAGCTCAGAAACTGGCTGCACGCTGGGCGACCTTGGTCTTTTCATGTGACCGCAGCCCTCGGTCCGTCACCAGACGCCCTGACCGGGTGGTGGTGCGCTGCGCCGGAAGGGTTTCGCCCGAACTCCTTGTAGCGACCCTGAGCTTGGGGGCACGGGCAGCGTACTTGTACCTCGATCCGGCCGTGTGCGCGCACTGCTGGGGCGAGCGTGCGGAGCAGGCGGCAAAGGCCGCCGCCCTGGAAGCGCAGGCGATACTGGGCGCGTGCGGTAGCAACCAAAAAGTGACCCTAACTAAGGTGCTACCGCCGCCGCTTCCTTGGCGAGGGACGCGGGCGCCGGCAGCGGAAGGCAGCGTGGACGAGGGTAAGCGCGGTCTCCTTAAAGCTGTAAAGGGTATGAGCGTCAAAACCGTCCTCCAAGCTCTCCTGGGGGCCCCGGCCCAAGAGCGGGGCTTCACTTGGACCCACAGCCTGCCGCAGCGACGCCGCATCCTCCTTGAAGCTCTGGCGCGCCTCTTCCCGGCTGGGGCGCCAGCTCCCGACGCGACCTTACCCTGGGCGGGGCTTAGCCTCGCCGGCGGTTGCACCTTCTGCGGAGCATGTGTACCCCTGTGCCCGAGCGGGGCCTTAAAGGTCGAGGAAAGAAATGGCGAAGCATGGCTTTGGTTTTACCCGGCGCGCTGCACGTCCTGCGGACTGTGCCTTACCTGCTGCCCGGAAGGCGCCCTCTCTTACGGGCCAAAACCGGAGCTTAAGTACTTTCTAAACGGCGAGGGCCAGCTTCTGGGTAGGGCAACGGCGCGGCGCTGCGCGGTGTGCGGACGTACTTACCTGTGCACAGATCCGGGGCAAACCCACTGCGTGACCTGCCGCATCCACAAATTGCCCCGGTCAAGATGTGCCCAGGATTCAAGCCAGGGCCTCTTTTGAAAAAGAAAAACTTATCTTTCTATAATTTTCTTGTATGACCTAAGAAGGAAAAAGGTTGCCCGGAAGCGAAAGTCATAGCGCAATCTTTGCTTGGTATACATCAAACAAAGGAGGCTTGGGAATGCGCGAAGAGAAAGGAAAACTACTTACTCGCCGCACCTTCCTTAAAGGTGCGGCCACAGCAGCGGGCATCACGCTGTTAAGCGGTGCGGGCGGCCTGCTACTTTCGGGCTGCAGTGCCAGCCAGACGTCTGCTCAAAAGAAACCGGAGTGGCCTTACCCTTACAAAAAGCTGGACTCCGGCAAAGCCGCGGACCGGGCTTACAAGGCCTACAAAGAGGGCGGGTGAGGGTACGCCGTAGCCGAGGGGGTCCTCGGCCTGCTTGCAGAAGAGGTCGGCTATCCCTTTGATCACATTCCCACTAAGGCCTTTTTGAGCTTTGCTGCTGGGTTTCAGCAAGCCACGCTGTGCGGCTCTATTGGTGCGGCGGCAGCGGCTATCGGCATGGTGGCCGATGGAAAGCTGCAGAAAGAGCTGGTTTCCGAGCTAATCAAATGGTATAGGGACTTCCCGTTTCCTAAGTACCAGCCGGCAGGGCTGAACCTCACCACTACTGTGTCAAAGTCCGAGCTGTGCCGCGATTCTGTGGGCAAGTGGATGGAAGCCACCGGTATCGCGTATGATGATCCCAAGCGCAAAGAGCGCTGCGCCGGGGTCTCTGCCGACGTGGCCAGCCGCGTTATTGAGCTTCTGAACGAACGACTAGGTAAGCAGGCGTAGAAGGCTTGTACGGCGCGCCTGCACTGCACCCTTGATAAAGTGCTCCGGGAGACATCATCCCGGAGCCTTGTCACTCCAGAAGCGCACCCCATGGTTTCCCTTTAGTGCCGTGCCACCGGCAGCATGAAATGGTAGGATAGACGCAACGACAGGCCGGGCTAGAGGAAGGGACAGGAGAAAGAGGGTGAGACAAGGTGCTGGGCATCGGGACGTCGGAGCTAATCCTTATACTGGTGATAGCCCTTATTATTTTCGGGCCGGGGAAACTGCCTGAGGTCGGCCGGGCGGTCGGACGGGCGGTAGCAGAGTTTAAGCGGGCTTCGGAAGCCGTGCGGAAAGAGATTACCGCCGACATAGAAGAGGGCGAAGCAAAAACAAACCGGGCGCGCAAAACGCCCAAGAAAGAGGCTAACAATTACTAAAGAGAAAGGAAGGATCAGCATGTTTGGGCGTTTAGGTCTGCCGGAACTTTTGATTATTCTTTTCTTGGCGCTCATCATTTTCGGCCCTGGGAAGCTGCCCGAAGTGGGGAAGGCCTTGGGACGGACCATAGGGGAGTTTAGGAAAGCCTCGCGGGAGGCTAAGGAAGAAAAACCTGCCGAAGAGCGGCAGGAAGAATAAACAAAGGAACGGCGTCCACTGACGCTGCATCTTAGGAGGACTTATCCCTTGTCGGAACTGCGCATGACCCTGGTGGAGCATCTGGCGGAGCTAAGACGAAGGCTCATCCGCGTTCTTTTAGTGCTTCTTGCGGTTTCTTCTCTGGCCTACGCTTATGCAGAGAAAACCAGGGCCTTCTTTACCCGACCTGCGGGGAGTATCAAGCTCTGTTATCTTAGCCCTGCCGAGGCCTTAATGACCGACATCAAGATCTCCTTCTTGGTAGGCCTAATCGTTAGCGCGCCATACATCCTCCATCAGGCGTGGGCATTCGTTGCGCCCGGCCTTAGCCGTTCGGAACGGACGCGGGTATGGCCGCTGGTTCTTTTTTCCAGCATTCTTTTCTTCTTGGGGGTGGCTTTTGCCTATTACGCCGTCTTACCCCTGGCCCTCCATTTCATGCTGGGCTTTGCTACTCCCAATCTTCTCGCCCTCTTTTCCTACAGCCGCTACATTTCTTTTGTTACGAGCATACTCCTTTCCTTCGGCCTCATCTTTCAGCTGCCCTTAGGCATCTTCTTTCTCGCGCATTTCGGCCTGGTTACCCCCGAGAGCCTGAGGCGGCAGAAAAAATATGCCGTCCTCCTCATTTTTGTGGTAGCCGCCATACTCACGCCGCCCGACGTGCTTTCCCAGATCCTCATGGCCTTGCCCATGCTTCTTCTTTATGAAGCAAGCATTTGGCTTACCCGGCTTGCTGCCGTCCGTCGTCGGCAGGCAGACGACGAAGTACACACCTAGCGGCCCCTGGGGGCGTCGTCTGACCCGGCAGGTAGAACCGCCGAGCTTGAGGCTACCACTTCCAGGGCACGCGACATAAAGCACAAAAAGAAAAGACCCGGGAAGTAAGTTTTCCGGGTCTTTTCTTTCTTTGGCCCGCCCTTAGGCGGAGCGTTCTTCGGCGATTTCGTCCTCGAGATCCATGATCCGAACAAGGAGCTTGAGGCGGCTATCTTTATCATTGGCCCACTCGTCGAGGAGCTGGTCGCGCTCCTTAACCAGGGCTTCTAGTCTCCGCTTCATGTTCTCGACCTCCTTCCGGAACTTTAGGATACCCCTGCATTGTCCACATTATCATACAAAAGCAGAAATAAGTCAAGCGGAATTAGATTACATTTCTATTAAGCCTCGGATTTCGACACGAAGCGACAATAAGCACGCCGTAATACTCCTTTAATTTTGGCTAAAAAGCCGTCATTCATCGGGCGAAGACGGCAAAAGGAAGTTCTTAAGTTTGTTAGATATGCAACAAAGGTAAAGTTGACAAGGGCGTCCGGCCTTATTAAAATGAGACTAGTTATTAGTAGAATCAAGAGGAGGAATCGCCGTGGCAGATTTAGAGTTGGACCGGGCGGTGGAAATTGCGCCGGGTGTCTACTGGGTCGGTTTTGACGGTGAGAGCGCCGGGCTACGCTGCAACCCCTATCTAATCCTGGACGGCGACGAGGCGGTATTCATCGAACCGGGTTCTGTTCCGCACTTTCCCATCGTTCTGCGCAAGGTGCTAAGCATCGTGGACCCACGGCGCATCAAGACCATCATCGTTTCCCATCAGGACCCGGACTTGTGCGCCGCCATTCCGCGGTTTGAGGAGATTATCGGTCCAGATCTTAAGATTGCCACTCATTCGCGTGCAGCCATCCTTATTCAGCATTACGGGCTGCGCTCGCCCTTTTACCACGTGGACCAAAACGGCTGGCGGCTTAGGTTAAAAAGCGGCCGCGAGCTGAAGTTCATCTTTGCCCCTTACCTCCACTTCCCCGGCATGTTTATGACCTACGACCCGGTAACGAAAGTCCTCTTCTCCGGCGACCTTTTCGGCGCTTTTTCGTACGACTGGTCGCTTTACGCCGGGGAATACTACGACGAAGCCATGAAGGCCTTCCACGAAAACTACATGCCGGCGCGCGAAATCTTGGCCCGCGCCATGGCCAAGCTGGACGGCCTGGAGATAAGCCTGATCGCGCCCCAGCACGGTTCTATCATCCGAGACAACCCGCGCCGGTACATTGACATCCTCCGGAATTTGGACTGCGGCGACTACATGCTGGACTAGGAGGTGGCCCAGGTGGACGCGTACAAGGATCTCATCGCCATGGTGGTACGCCGGGAAATGGGAGTGCTCGGCCCGGAGAAAACCTTGGCCCTCCTCCCGGAGGCCGGAGTTACGGTCGACCAGAAAGGCGAAATTTTAAGCTATACCGGGCCCGGACGGGAGGTGCTGGATAAGCTCCTGCGCCTCTTCGGCGAGAGGTACGGTCTTTGGGCGGTGTTGGCCTGTAAGATCGCCGTTCTTAAGGAGGCTGCCCGGCAAAACCTCGCCCTTCCCGATGTCCTGGCCACGAAGTGATATTAAATTTTCGCCGGGAGCCTTGTCGGGCCGGGTGCCAGCAAGTAAAATTAAAGTACGCCCTGCGAATCTGGGATTTAAAGGAGTCATCCATGCCGCTAAATAGCGGCACCACGAAGGATGAAAATGGTATTTTCGAAGGAGAGAAAAGAGCGTGCGCGTGGCGATTCTGGCGGACATCCATGGCAACATTCACGCCCTAGATGCAGTTTTGGCCGATATTGAAGAACGAAGGGTCGACCAAATCCTCTGCCTGGGGGACCTGGTAGGCTACGGTGCGTTCCCTAACGAGGTAATTGCCGCCATTAGGGAGCGGGCTATTCCCACGGTTATGGGGAACTACGACGAGAGCGTGGGGTTCGACCTTCCTGCCTGCGGTTGCGACTTTCCCACCGAGGAAGCCCTGCTTGCCGGGGAAAAGTCCCTCGCCTGGACCGAGGAGCAGGTTACAGAGGAGAACAAGGCGTTTCTCCGAGGGCTTCCCCGCGAGCTAGGGTTCGATCTCGGCGGGGTAAGAACGCTGGCCGTACACGGCAGCCCTCGCCGCTTGAATGAGTACCTGTTTGACGATACGCCGGATGAGTTTTGGGCCACCATCTTCGAGCCGGAACCGGCAGCGGAAAGGGCGATTTATGCCGGAGCAGGGCAGAAGGAAACCCGCACCGCTACAGCCTGCCAGGCGGACCTACTTGTCATCGGGCACACCCATAAGCCTTATTACCGCACCTTCAGGCACCATGCCATCGTCAATGCTGGCAGCGTGGGGAAGCCGAAACATGGGGACCCGCAGGCCGTCTACGCCCTTCTTAGCATCGGCAAAGGAATTGAGGTAGAGTTTGTAAAAGTCCCCTACGACGTGGAGGCGGCAGCGGCCGCTATTCTGGCGGCCGGTCTGCCGGTGGAATTCGCCCACGCCGTGCGGACCGGCCGCGCTTAGCACCCGCCGGGCTTGCCGAATGCCGTGTCCTGCAAAAGGCAAGCCGCCTGCGATTCGCTCATCTTGGCGCCCGTCGCCCATTTCCCGTTCTGCCTGCTCACGCGGGCATTTTTTGCCGGCAAGGGAGGCAGGAATTACACGAACGGAGGCAGAATACTCCCAAGATACCTTCGAAGGAGAACTGAGCGATGGCGAAAGGCGAGTTTGTTGCCGTGGGCGAAGCGGTACGTGCGGCCCGGGAGCTGGCGCGGGCAGGGCGGGTGGCCGAGGCCTGCACCTTCCTGGCGGAAAAACTAGAACTTTACCCGCACAACCCTTACCTTATGGTTACCCTCGCCCAGCTGTATATCAAAGCCCATCGCTTGGCCGAGGCCGCGGCGCTTCTGGACGAAGTTCTGGCGGAGTACCCCGCCCACGGACCGGCTCTGGCGGCGCAAGCCGAAGTCAAGGAGCTTATGGGGGAACTGGTGGAAGCGGAGCGGCTCTTTGCTCTTGCCTGGCAGGTACGGCCCAGCGAATATCTCCTCCGCCGGCGCGTGAACCTACTCCTTAAGCTGGGGCGGCCGGAGGAGGCCCGTAGCTTCTGCCGTGCCGAAATCGAAAAAGACAGAGAAAACGCGGCACTTTATGCTCTCCTAGGTCGGGCCGAAGAAGCAGCCGGAAACTTGGCGGAGGCTGTCGCCGCCTATCAAGAAGCTGCTCAACTCAATCCCCAGGACGCCTTTAGCCGCCGCCGTTATCTAGAGCTCAAGGCGCGCCTGGCCGGCGCCGATGCGCTGGCGGAGACGGAAAAACTGCTCAAAGCGGTGCGCGGCCGCGGCGCGGCGGAACTGCATGCCTGGCGCGCCCAGGAGCTAAAACGCCAACGGCGCTTAGCCGAAGCGGCCGAAGAGTACAGGGCTGCCCATGCTCTAGCGCCGGAAAACAGCTTTTACGCCGAGCAGCTCGGCTTTACCCTCTACCGCTTAGGCCGGTACGAGGAGGCCCTGCCGCTCCTTAAGGCGGCTGCCGAGCGCCGGCCGGAGGACCAGGTCGTGCGCAGCGCTCTGGTTAAAGCCTTTGCTGCCGCCGGGCGTGCCGCCGAAGGGGCCGTGTTTTTCAGCGAGTTAGTGGCCCGCTATCCGCACTGCCGGGCCATCTGGGGCGCCGTTCGGCGACTGGAGAAGGCTGCGGGAGGTGAAAGCAAAAAATGAACGTCCCAAATATGGGCGAACTGATCGCTGTACCGCCGGTAAAAACGGTCATCCAGCTGAGCGATACCCGGGATGCCGGGGCTGCGCGCGAGATCGTGGCGAGCTTCGTTCTCACGGAGGACGCCGAGTTTGCCCTGAGCACGGTGTGCCGCGACTTAGCGCAGGGGCGTGGGCGCGGATACTTTCTGCAGGGCGCCTTCGGCACCGGCAAATCGCACCTTCTAAGCCTCCTCACCCTGATTCTTTCGCAGCCTGAAGCTAAGTTCGAGGGGCGGCTAAGAGAGATCGTGGCCCCGCTCGCCGGCCGCCGCTTCCTTACGGTGCCGGTGTCACTCGTCGAGCACAGGAGTCGTGAGTACCTGGAGGACATCGTTCTCAGGGCAATCCAGGCCGCTCTAGGAGAGGTGGGAGGGGGCGCCGCTTTCCCGGCCGGCGCACGGGCAGGCCTCCCGAGCCGTGGGGAAGTGTTTGATCGGCTTAAGGAGATCATGCGCGAAAAAAACTTCGCCGGCCTGGTGCTTATTATCGATGAACTTTCCGAGTTCCTGCGCGCCAAGCCGGATGGGCGAAGCTTTAACGAGGACATCCGCTTCCTTCAGTACCTGGGGGAGGTGGCGGCAGAGTTTCCGGCCTGGATCGTGGCCAGCCTCCAGGAGCGCCTGGAGGAAACGGGGGCCATCGCGCCGGAGGCTTTTGCCAAGATCAAGGACCGCTATCCGGTACGCCTACGGCTTTCCGGCCGGCACATCAAAGAACTCATCAGCTCCCGCCTCATCCAGCGCAAACCGCCTGCAGCTCCTTATATTTCCTCCCTTTACGAACGTTTGAAGCGCGCACTCGGGGAGTTACCCTTCAGCCGCGAAGAGCTTATGACCCTTTACCCCGTGCACCCGCTCACCGTTCGCTTCCTAGAAGATTTAAAGCAGCTCTTCTCACAGCACCGCGGCGTTGTTGATTTCATCCACTATCAGCTGGCCGGGGACCCGGCGCGCCGCCTCCCGGGGCTCCTATCCGGCCCGGCGGACCGCCTCCTTACGCCCGATCTCATCTTCGATCACTTCCGCACCCGCATCCGCGAAATACCGGAGACCAACCCATACAGCGAAGTAGTGGTTCGGGCCTGGGAACTGGACAGCCCCCTGGCCGATCCGGAAGAAAGGGAACTGGCGCTTAAGTTGGTAAAAATCCTGGCCCTGGCGGCCATGTCTCCCCTCCCAGCGCACCTCACCCCGCGCCGCCTGCTTCAGCTCACCTTATACACCCTCACCGACCTCGACCCGGCGGTAAACCAGGAGTATATCGCCAACCTTCTCGACCGCATGTACAGGGAGGGGCCTTATCTCAGCCGTGCCGAGGGGCCGGATGGGGCCTCTCCGGAATACCGCATCGACCTCGAAGCCGACATCTCGCTTTTCGTCCGCCGCCGCCTGGCCTACATCCGGGAGAATCTGCTCCCTGAGGACCGCCGCGTTTTCACCCGCCTGGGAGCTTGGGTGGACGAACCCTTCCTGCCGCTGAAAGCCTGGCTGGAGGAGCCGGTAAGTGCGCGCACGGTGAGCTGGCAACACACGGCCAGAAGCGGGCGCCTCATCCTTACGGCGCTCGACGAACTGAGCGCTGAGCACATTAAAGATTTGGCGCGCGAGCTTAAAGAGAGCGAACTGGACTTCGTTCTCATCGTGGGCGAGGCCTTTCAAACGGAGCGGGCGGCCAGGCACCTCAAGGAGGTGCTTCTTCCCGCGGTAGCGGAAGCCGGCGTCCCGGGCTTTCTCTTTTGGCTGCCGAAGGAACCGGAGGGTACGGAGACCCTACGGGAGGCCTTGGCCTACGATCTCTTGGCCGCCGAATGCCGGGAAGGCGAGACGGCCAACGCCCAGCGGGCCCTGCCCTACCTGGAGGGCGTGCTTCCGGATTACCGGCTCAAGGTGGCCGAGGTTTACCGACAGGCATACTTTAAAGGCCGCGTGTACACGCTGCCGGAGGCCGAGCCCGTGTCGCCGGAGGAGCTGGGCTACCTGCCCTTTCCCACCCTGCTCGAGAAACTCGCCGCGCCCGTGCTGAGCCGCCGCTACCCGCGCCACCAAGAAGTGGCGCCGGCCCTGGCGGCGCTGCCGCCGGGAACGGTCCTTTCCCTTTGGGAAGAATTCCTCCTACCGGGGGAATACAAGGCCGAAGGCCGCACCGGGCGCCTGGCCGCGGCCATTGAGGGGGCCCTGCTGCCCCTTGGCCTGGTAAAGAAGCAGGGGCGTACTCTCTCATTAAACATCGACCCAGGGCGGAACGAGCTTGTCCGCACGGTCGTTGAGGCCGTGGCCGAGGGACCGCGGCCGCTGGCGGAAGTATACACCCTCCTGCGCCATGGCCCGTTTGGGCTTACGCGCGAATCTTTCCAGCTTCTTATCCTGGCCCTCATCGCCAGCGGCAACTTGGAGGCCTGGCGCGAAGGCCGGCGCTTGGGAACGAGCCAGATCAGCCCTTACACATTTAGCAAAATCGACGCTTTAGGGCGGGGACAGATACTTACGCCGGAGCTGCAAAAAGAGCTCATCAGCCTCTCTTTCCTGCCGGCACGGCTTAAGCGCGGCAGCTTTACGGCCGGACTCCAGCAAGAGGTTTGGGGCTTTTTGGTCGAGTGGAAAAAAGAGCTTCTCGCTAAGATCCAGGCGGTGCGCGCCCGCCTAGCCGAGCTCAAGAGTTCCCCGGCGCTGGCGGCCCTTTCCCTTGAGCGGAGCGAGAACGAGCTCGGCCGCTTGGAAGCCCTGGCCGGAGAGATCAAGACCTCTTACGGCAGCCGTGAAGGGCTGGAGCGCTTTCTGGCCGCCTGCCGAAGTGAACCGTACCTGGACCGTTATCTCGAGCGGCTAAACGAGCTGGCCGCCTTCCTAGAAAATTACGCCGAGCGCTTCATCCTCATTCATCGTTATCTTACTGACCCTGCGCTTACCCTTCCGCCCGACTCAGACCTTGCGCGCCAACGGGCCACCTTACTCAACA
This sequence comes from Bacillota bacterium, assembly GCA_030154105.1. Lineage (GTDB taxonomy): Bacteria > Bacillota > DTU030 > DUMP01 > DUMP01 > DUMP01. Next base: position 24,814 of record JASKKP010000019.1, on the reverse strand, counting down.
TGCTCGCGGACGAGGCGGTCATCCTGGAGTCGGAGTACCGCGAGCGGCTGAGTGCCGGCTTCAGCGCTTTTCAAGAGGAGTACCGGCGCGAGTACATTGCCGCCCATAACCGTGAGGTGGGGCCAGCGCGCTTTGAGCCGTACGCGGCCCTCAGGGAAAGTCAGGCGTACCGGGTGCTGAGTAGCCTGGCCCCGCTGGAATCCCTCTCCGTTCCAGACGACAAGGTCAAGGTAGACAGGGAGCTGGCCCGGATCCTTAATCTGGCCTGCCCGCGCGGCGGCGAAGACCTGGTGGCCCTGCCGGTTTGCCGCTGTGGCTTCACCCTGGGGCAGCATGTGAGCCTGCCGCCGGTGAGCGAACTCGCGCAGACAATAGAACGCGGGGTGCGCGAGTACGTTGCGGCCCTCCGCGCGCCGGCAGTAAGAGCGGAAATTCAAAGTCTGGCGGCGGCGCTGGCTGAAGTCGGCCGGGGGAAGGAGGCCGAACCGCTCAAAGAACTCCTGAAAGTGACGCCGGAGGATGCCGACCTCCCGGCGCGCCTGGCGGCAATTTTGAACCGGAACACCTTAGCCCTTCTTAGGCAGGCTCTGGCGCGCCGCGCCCTGGTGGTGCGCCGCAACCTGGACGAACTTTACGAGAAGCTCGTGGGCAGAAGCTTTACGCCGGAGCGCCTGGAGGCCATTTTCCAAGAATGGCTGCGCGGCCCCGGCGACCTGACCGAGGGGTGCTACGTTCGCCTGGAGGGCGGGCGGGAGAAGGAAGTGCCCTTGGCGCGGGAAGAGCAGCCGGCTTTTCTGCCCACAGGCACGGAAGACTTGGCGGACCTGCTGGCGGAACTTGCCTACGAGAGAAATCCGACGCAGGCGGAAAGAAGAGCCCGCCTTTTCCTCTCCCGGCTGGCCGCTGCTCCCCCGGACGAAGTGCAGTCGGCGCTGCGGGGCTTGGCCGAGGAAGAGGGCCTCATGGCGGCCGTTCGGCCCCTCACCGGGATCGAAGCGGCGCTGGCCGGCTGCCGTGCCGCCCTCCGCCTCCAGGGTGCACTCCTCACCCTGGAAGGGGCTCCACTCCCTGATGATTTTGCCCTTTGGGAGGAGAGGACGCCGCTTCTTGCTCGCCTGGATCTTTACCTCGCCCAGGCCGAAGCTTATCTTAAGGCGGCGGGGCTTTACGCCGGCTTTCCCTTGGCCACTTATGCCGAGCGCGCCGGCCAGGTAGGAAAGCTTTATGGCCGGTCCTTCCGCGCGTTTACGGCCGCCCATTGGCAACCGGAAGAGCCCCTCCAGGGCCGGGCCGGCCTGCCGCTTACCCTCGACGGGCTGCTCCAGCGACCGGAGTTTCAGCCGGCCGGGCACCCGGCCGGGCTCTACCTCGTCTTTCTCGACGGCCTGCGCCTCGACCTCGGTGAGCTGCTCTTGCGAGAAATCCTGGGGCGGGGAGGCTGGCAAATCGTAACCGAGGGGTTGATCTGGGCCTATCCGCCGCCGGTTACGGAGGTGCAGCTCGGCTTCCTGCGCGCCGCCGGCTTTAACGGGCGCATAACGTCGGCGGAGGAAGTTGCCCTACCCGACCTGCCATACCTGAGGAGCACGCGGGATTGGCCGGCGAGCGAAATACTGCGCTTTAACTTCATTGACGAAAAAGTCCACACTTCGCCGGCTGGTTATTTTACCTTCCTGGCGGAGGTGGGAACGGCGGCCGAGCGCGAGCTTTATCCTTTCCTGGCAGAGGTGCCGGAAGGGGCGGGACTTCTCCTCTTTGGCGATCACGGCTACGTTCGGGGAGAAGAAGTAAAAGAGCACGCCAGCGCCTACCTGCACGGTCAAGGCCTGCCGGCCGATACACTGGTTCCCTGGTACTTCTTGAAGCGCCGGGGCGAAGGCTGACGCTTCCGTTCGCCGGCGTATGTTCGGCCGACTCCGTCCCGGTTCTTTTAGCCGCCCGCCACAGGGGGAAAGAGCTTGACTTTGGCGTCGGCGGGGAGGCGATCCCGCACGGAGTAGACACGGCCGTTGCCGACCGGAAGCAGCCGGCTGCGCAGAGCTTCATCGCTGCCTTCCCGCGGCAGTTCCCGCCCAAAATCGGGATGCTCCCTGGCGAGGGACTGAAGGACTTCCCAGAGGGTGACGTCGCGCAGCGGAAGGGTAATCTCTCGCGCTCCCAGAAGGGTGTCAAAGGGTGGATAGGCAATGATCTGCACCGGAAGAACCTCCTTACCATAAGGATAGACGCTAGTGACTTTAGGGGGATATTCGACGCCCCGCATTACCTTCCTCTTCCGGGCCATGGCATGAGGCATCGGCTATGATATAATAAAAACGAATGGGGACCAGGCAAGCCGGCCGGAAGAAGGCTTTTTGGGCCCGAGCTAAAAGCGGAAAGTAGGAGGACGGACATGAAAATCGGTTTGGTTGGGCTGCCGCTTTCCGGCAAAACCACTTTCTTCAATCTTCTCACCGGTGCCGGGGCGGCTACCTCGGCCTATGCCGGCCAGCGAGAAAGCCATATCGGAATGGCCCGAGTTCCCGACGCCCGCGTAGACTTTCTAAGCGAGCTTTTCCGGCCCGCAAAGACCACCTACGCCCAGATCCAGGTGCTGGACATTCCTGGGTTAACACCGCGTGGGGGCGCGGCGGAGTTTGCGGGACTGCTGCGCGATGCCGACGCCCTTGTGGTGATCCTGCGCGGTTTCACGAACCCGGCCGCCGGTATAAGCGAAGAGCCCGAGCCAATGAAAGACCTCAGCGAGCTTATGACCGAGCTGATTCTTACCGACCTGGCGGTAGTAGAAAGGCGGTTGGAGCGCCTACACAAAGGGAAAAAAGCCGGCAGCGCCCTTCCGGGCGAAGAAGAGGTACTGAGGGCGGCCAAAGAGGCGCTGGAAAGAGAGCAGCCGGTGGTAAGCCTGGGGCTTTCGCCAAAGGAGCGGCGCCCGCTTAAAAACTACGGACTTTACACGGATAAGCCTTTTCTAATCGTTCTTAATACTCATGGAGAAGGATTGCGGGGAGGGCGGGCGCCGGGCCAGGAAGAGCTTACCGCCTACGCCCACGCCCGCCACCTTCCGCTCCTTGTCGTGTGTGCCGAGCTTGAAGAAGAAATCGAAGAGTTACCGGTCGAGGAGCGTGCCGCCTTCCTGGCCGACCTCGGCGTCGGCGAGCCGGGGGTGGCGCGCCTGGCCCGCGCGGCTTACGCACACCTAGATCTCATCTCTTATTTTACCGTCGGTTCGGATGAGGTAAAGGCCTGGACCATCCGCCGCGGCACCACGGCCAAACAGGCGGCCGGCAAAATTCATTCGGACCTGGAGCGGGGCTTCATCCGCGTCGAGGTGGTGTCTTATGAGGACATGGTGCAGGAGAGGAGCTTTGCCCGGCTGAAAGAAAAGGGTCTCCTCCGCCTCGAGGGCAAGGATTACGTGGTGCAGGACGGGGATATCATGAACTTTCGGTTCAACGTCTAGCCTATACGGCCCGGCCTAGCAGGCTTCCGGTAGGGGCCGGTGGGCTTGGCCGGCGGGGGTGGGTCGAAGTTGACCGCAGCTGTTAACCTGCGACGGGCAGCCCGCGACTTCATCTTGAAGCGGGGCGGGGCCATTACCATCTTTCGCCAAAAGCCGGCCGGCACATGAATGGCGGTGCCGCTACCGGCCGTAGAGCTGGGTGAACCAAAACCGGGCGAGAAGTTCGCGGTCCTCGTCGTCGATGGGGTACGGGTTTTCGTCAGCCCCTCTCTCCTTAAGGAAGGCACGTTGACGGTAGGCCTCTACGGCTGGGGGCCCTTCCGGCATTTAGAGGTAGAAGGGGCCAAAGTTTTTGGCTAAGGTTCACCCGCTGCGCCGGAACGGACCGGCGCAGGGGTAGAGGGCGGCGCTTCATGCCCGAGGTGCCTGGAAGCAGGGGGTGTATAGGTTGTTGTCCCTGTTACTTGAGCTTACCGTCCGGATGTGCGTGATTTCAACCAGCGCCTTCCTTTTTAGCCGCATCCCGGTCTTCAAACGCGTACTCGGCCAGATGGCGAGCGGCCGGGATAAGGCCATCATAACCGTCGGTTTCGGTATTTTCACCCTTCTCGGCACCTATTTCGGGATTGAGGTTAAAGGGGCCATCGCCAACTCCCGCGCCGTAGGAGCAGTGGTAGCCGGCCTCATCGGCGGGCCGTGGGTAGGCTTAGGGGCCGGGGCTATCGCCGGGTTGCACCGCTGGGCACTGGGTGGTTTTACCGGTTTCGCCTGCGGCCTCTCAACTACCCTGGAAGGGCTTCTCGGCGGCCTTGTGGCCACGCGAGTGCGCAAAGTGGATTGGGAGGTCGCCCTAGCCACTGGCTTTGTGGCCGAACTCATGCAGATGGGCATCCTGCTTCTGGTGGCGAAGCCCTTTAGCGCCAGCCTCGAGCTGGTAAAAATGATCGCTGTTCCCATGACGCTGGTCAACGGTGCAGGGGTAGCCATCTTCATCACCATGTTGCACAGCCTGCAGGCGGAGATGGAGCGCGTTGGGGCCGTCCAGACGCAAAAAGTCCTAGAAATTGCCCGGCTTTCCCTGCCCCATCTCAAGCGGGGACTTACGCCGCGTTCGGCCATGTACACTGCCCGCATTATCCTGGAGCTCACCGGGGTAGATGCTGTGGCTTTTACCGACCGCGAAAAGGTGTTGTCTCACGTAGGGATTGGGGCGGACCACCACCTGCCTGGCTACCCCTTCCTTACCCGGGCCACGGCGCGGGTGCTGGAAGAGGGTTCCCTAGAGGTAGCCCAAACCAAGGACGATATTGGCTGCAACCGCCCAGACTGTCCGCTGGGCTCGGGGGTAATTGTTCCCTTGTATTGCCAGAACCGCATTATAGGCACCCTTAAACTTTATCGAGCCCGCCCGGAAGGGATCACGCCGGTGGACATGGAGGTGGCCTCCGGGCTGTCTCAACTTTTCTCCACTCAGCTGGAGCTGGCCGAGGCTTCGCGGCGGGCGGAACTCGCGGCTCAGGCGGAACTCACGGCGCTACAGGCGCAGATTAACCCTCATTTTCTCTTTAACGCGATAAACACCATTGTCTCTTTCTGCCGCACGGATCCCAATACGGCCCGCCGTCTCCTTCTCGATCTGGCTGCGTACTTCCGCCGCAACCTGGAGCGGGCGGGGCATTTTTGCACCCTGGAGGAGGAACTAGCCCACGTCCACGCCTACCTGGCGCTAGAGCAAGCGCGTTTCGGTAGCAAGCTCAAACTGGTGGAAGAGGTGCCGCCTGAGCTTAAAGAGGTCCGCCTCCCGCGCCTCACTTTGGAGCCGTTGGTGGAGAACGCGGTGAAACACGGGATTGCCCCCCTCCCGGAAGGGGGGACGGTGCTCATCCGCGCCCAGCGCCGGCCTGAAGGTGTGCATTTCACCGTAGCCGACAGCGGTGTCGGTATGAAAGCGGCTACTTTGGCCGAGGTTCTGCGCGGCTGCCCGGCCAGCGGCGGCATTGGGATTTGCAACGTAGCCGAGCGTCTTAAGAGCATTTATGGGTCGGAGTACGGTCTAAAAATAGAGAGCGCCCCGGGGAAGGGAACCCGCGTCAGCTTCTTTATCCCGGCGGAGGTGGAGGTCCATGAACGGCTCTACGCAAGCTAAGCTCAGAGTGATCCTGGTGGACGACGAAGAGCCAGCCAGGCGCGAGCTCCGCTACCTCTTGGAAGAGACCGGCCGCGTGGAGGTGGTGGCCGAGGCCGATACCGGAGCACGGGCGCTTGAACTTACGCGCCGACTGACACCGGACGCCCTTTTTCTAGACATACAGATGCCTGGACTAGACGGGTTCGCCGTGGCCGAGCGGGTCCTGTCGGAGCTCAAACCCCCGCCGCTACTCGTCTTCGCTACGGCTTACGATCGCTATGCCCTAAAGGCCTTTGAGGTGAGCGCGGTCGACTACCTCCTTAAGCCCTTCCAGGCCGAACGCGTTGCCCACACGGTGGAGCGCCTTTTCGCCCTTCAGGCCGGGCGGGACCGGAACGAACTCACCGCCAGCCTGAAGGCACTTCTTGAGGAAGTGCGCAGCGAGCCAGCCCGCGTTCCCGTGGAAAAGAACGGACGCATTGTGCTTCTGCCGGTGAGTGACATCATCTTTGCCGCCTGCCGCGATGGGGAGGCCTTCATCAAAACCACTACAGAAGAGTTCCCGGTGCGCACCACCTTAGGGGAGCTTGAGGAGCGGTTAGGACATCGCTTCCTGCGGGTGCATAAGGGATACGTTGTGAACTTGGACCGTATTGCCGAACTCATTCCCTGGTTTCACGGGACTTATCTTCTGGTTATGGCTGACCACGAACGCACCGAGATCCCGGTCAGCCGGCGCCTTGCCCAGAGCCTGCGGGAAAAACTAGGGCTGGCTTTGTAGAAAACCTTTCATCCTGCAATTTGTCCCGTTCAGAGAAGAATTAGACCCACTAAGGCTCCACTCCTGGAAAAAGGATGGGACCTTTTGTTATCTTTATTACGAGGAGGGATTACGGCTTGGGGACCACTCTCGCGGACTACTTGGAGTGCCTGGCCGGCCGTTTAAGCCGTTACTTTGACGTCTCCCGGAACGAGGAAGTTGCCGGCCGAAAGCTGGACCTTGTCGGGCGCTTCAAAGTGCGCAGCGAAAAATATTTCTTTGTTAAAAGCCTAACCCTCTTCGCTTACGAAAACCAGGAGATCGTTCTAGTTGAGGGGGATAAAAAGATAGACAGGTCCAAGGCCGAGGAGTTTGGCAAATACCTAAAGGACCTGATCCCTCTCCTCGTTAAGCCAAGCGAGGAGCACATGTCCACCACGCTAACCGGGGTACTGGTGGCAGAGAAAGGCGTCGCGCCTGAAGCGCAGGTTTGGGTCGAGCACTTCCGTCATAGCCAAAACTTCAAGTGGCTCCTTCACGGTTGGTGCGACGTGCGGCTCCTGGCGGTGGACCTGGCCTCCGGTCAGGTATACTCCAACAAGGCCGGACGCGCGGTAAAAGAGGCCTACCGCGTGCTGGGGAAGGAAGGAGGGAAAGAGGTAGCCAGGCCTCGGTAAAAAAGCGAGAATTAATCTGCATTCATAAGGGGGTTTTGCCAGTGAGCACCACGCTTATGGTGGTCATCGGTGCGGTCATCCTTTTTATCGGTTACGTTTTCTACGGCCGCTACCTGGCGGAAAAGGTGCTCAAGCTCGATCCGAACGCCAAGACTCCGGCCCACGCCATGTATGACGGTGTAGACTATGTACCTGCTCCGGCGCCGGTTCTACTTGGCCACCACTTCGCCAGCATCGCCGGTGCAGGGCCCATCACCGGCCCGGTGGCGGCGGCGGTGTTCGGCTGGGTGCCGGTCTTTCTGTGGATCGTTTTCGGCAGCGTCTTCTTCGGCGGCGTGCACGACTTTAGTGCCCTCGTGGCTTCGGTGCGCCACGAAGGAAAATCCATCGGCGAGATCGTGCGGCGACACATCGGCGAGCGCGGACAATTCCTCTTCCTCTGCTTTTCCTACTTGGCCCTAGTGCTCGTGGTGGCCGTCTTCACCATCCTGGTGGTACAGACCTTCGTGGCCGTGCCGGCAGTAGCCACAACCTCGCTTCTCTTCATGGTTTTGGCGGTGGCCTTCGGCCTCTCCGTCTACCGCGCCAAGTTGCCGCTCGGCCCGGCCACGGTGGTTGGTGTGGTATTGCTGTTCACTTGTGTTTACCTAGGAGTCATCTTTCCGATCAAGGCTTCCGCGCAATTCTGGACGTACTTTTGCCTGGCCTACATCTTCGTGGCGGCTACGCTACCGGTGTGGATTCTACTCCAGCCGCGTGACTACCTGAATTCTTTCCTGCTCTACGCAACTTTATTTGGTGCCCTCCTGGGCCTAATTATCGGCAACCCTTCGCTGCGTTATCCTGCTTACACGGCCTTCAATACCTCAGGAGGCTACCTTTTCCCGATGCTATTTGTTACGGTGGCTTGCGGCGCCATCTCCGGCTTCCACTCTCTAGTTTCTTCTGGTACCACCTCTAAGCAGTTGGCGAATGAAAAGGACGCTCGTGTCGTCGGTTACGGCGCCATGCTCATCGAAGGTTTGTTGGCCCTTGTGGCCCTGTCAACAGTAGCCTATCTTACAAAAGAAGGTTATGCTCAAACCCTAAAAGAGATGGGCGGTCCCACCGGGCTGTTTGCCGCCGGCGTCGGCCAGTTCATGAATTACTTCGGTATCCCGGTGGCCTTTGGTACCACCTTCGGTGCCCTTGCTCTTAATGCGTTCTGCCTTACCTCCCTGGATACTGCGACCCGTCTTGCCCGCTATGCATGGGAGGAGTTTTTCTCTACGCGCATTCCAGCGCTGGCCAACAGGTACCTGGGAACGCTCGCAACCGTCATCCTGGCCGGTGCCCTTGCCCTCTCCGGCAGCTGGAAAGAAATCTGGCCGATCTTCGGCGCGTCCAACCAGTTGCTCGCCGGATTGGCCCTGCTCTCTGTATCGGTCTGGTTGGCGGGTCTCGGGCGCGACAACCGTGTTACGCTTTATCCCATGATGTTCATGGTGGTGGTTACCCTTACTGCTTTGGGCTTTTTGATCAGGAACAACCTGGCCAAGGGCAACCTGGTTCTCGGCGTCCCAGGGATTCTGCTCTTTGTCTTAGCCGTATTCCTGGTGGTTGAAGCTGTGAACGCGCTAGGTAGAATCAAGAAGGCTGGCCCCAATATCAGTGCCTGACCTGATACTTTGACGGCATGAACCAGACCAGAGAAAAGGCGCGGAAGACCTTTCCGCGCCTTTTCAATACGCCCCACATGGGGCTCCGCAAACATCGAACGAATCAAGAACAGGATCCGGGAGTTTATCTCCCAGAGCAAACCCGTGAGCATGGCCAACCGGATCCGGCGCACCAACGCCTATATGAAGCGTCTTTTGGGGTCTCGACGAGCGGCCGAGACGCCGCCTTGCACGCGCCTCTGGAAGCAGTGGAAACGGGTCCGGACGCGCTACCGTGAACTGCATGTGCGTGCACTGGGTCTACCAAAATGGATTGTCCGGAAGTTTCCGAACGCCCGCAAAGGACCCTGGCGAATGGCCCATGGGCCCATGAATAGAGCCCTGGGCGTTGCGTACTGGGAAGCCCAGGGCCTCATGAGTTTAACTGTGCGTTACCAAAGCATTCGTCAAGCTTGGTGAACCGCCGTATACCGAACGGTACGTACGGTGTGGTGTGCGAAGACGGGAGCTTGCCGCCCCTCCTGCTCGATGCTTACTTCCACCAGCTGTTCACCACGTCCCGGTTCTCGGCCATCCAAGCTTTGGCCGCCTCGAGTGGCTCCTGGCCGTCCGCGATGCGACCTTCGAGGTCGCCTAACTGCTGTGCATTCATCTTGAAGTTCTTCAGGAAATTGGCCACCTCGGGCATATCTTTATCTAAACCTTTACGAGCCATTATGTGGATGTTTTCGACTTCTCCGTAGACCTTTTTGGGATCTTGTAAGAACTTCAGATTCCACCGGGCAAACATCCAATGGGGAGCCCAGCCGGTGACTACGATCCATTCCTTGTTTTCAATGGCCTTCTTGAGAGCAGCCGTCATGGCTGGCTCGCTGCCTTCTATCAGCTTAAACTTAAGACCATAATCCTCGATAGCCTTCGCTGTGGCCTTCATAATGCCCGCACCGGCATCGATTCCGATAATCTGGCCGTTGAACTTGTCGGCGTGCTTGTTAAGCTCTTCGATGCTGTTTATGGTTACGTACTCGGGAACGACCAGGCCGATACGGGCTCCCTCATAGTTGATGCCGTAGTCGTCAATTTTATCACCGTATTTTTTCATGTACGACTCGTGGGTGACGGGAAGCCAGGCATCTAAGAAGGCATCCTGGCTGCCGGAGGCCAGGGCGGAGAAAACTGGACCAACGTCGGCCATAGTGGTTTCGACCTTGTAGCCCTTGTCCTCCAGGATGGCTTTAGCCAGGTGGGTCATGGCGATGCCTTCAGCCCAGTTTACATACGCGAGCTTAACTGTGCCTTTGGACACTTCGGCAGCTTGTTCGGTGTTTTCAGCGGCGGGCTGCTCACCGCTTCCGGCGGTCTGACTAGTACACCCACTGACGAGGAGCGCCACCATCAGACCTAGTGCTGTGAGGAGCAGGAAGGCTTTGCGTTTCATCAAACCTCAAACCCCCTAAATGTTAATTATGCCTACCCCTGACGGGCACCAAAGCTTGAGTGATGCGATCCAGGAAAATCGCGATGATCACCACCGCAAGACCAGCTTCGAAGCCCTTGCCTACCTCCAGCTGAGTGATGCCGCGCAGCACCTCTCCACCCAGACCACCGGCGCCGATCATGGCGGCAATCACCACCATAGAGAGAGACATCATGATGGACTGGTTTACACCGGCCATGATGGTCGGCAGGGCTAGGGGTAGCTGAACCTTAAAGAGCAGCTGGTTCGGAGTAGAACCGAAGGATTCCGCGGCTTCAATCACCTCAGTTGGCACCTGACGGATACCCAGGTTGGTGAGGCGAACCGCCGGCGGCATGGCGAAAACCACTGTGGCGACAACGCCCGGTACAGGGCCCAAGCTAAAAAAGGTCACTGCTGGAATGAGGTAAACGAAGCTGGGCATGGTCTGCATGAAGTCTAGCACCGGACGGATGAGCTTATCCACCGTGTCGTTCTTGGCCGCCCAGATCCCAAGCGGGATGCCGATGAGCAGCGCGAAGAAACCCGCGGTAAGAACGAGAGCTAGCGTTTGAATAGTTTCCAGCCAGAGATTCATATAGACGATCAGCCCTAGACCGGCTGCAACAAACACGGCAACACCGGAACCGGCTAGACGCCAGGTCAGAACAACCACCAGCGCGATCAGCGCGAAATGGGGAAGCAGGAGGAGTAACCACTGAAGGCCTCCGACCACGCTCTCGATCAACTTTTGCACTGCTGTAAAGATGAAGCCAAAGTTCTCCAGCCAGCTAACTAGAGCTTCGACACTTTGCCCGATAGGACTCATGGCCCTTTCACCTCTTGCCCCATAATGCCTGCGAGCACCGAGGCTCTGACCACGATTCCGAGTAGTGTGCCGCGCTCGTCAACTACGGCGATGGGCACCTTGGTTTGGGCAGCCACGGGAAGAAGGTCTCTAAGCGGTGTGTCCGGGGAAGTGGTTGGAAAATCTGTAGTTAGGATTTCTTCCAGTTGGGTCTTCCCTTCCTGAACTGCCTGTAGGCAGGCGTTGATGGTCACTAGACCGCGCAGTTCCCTTTCCTTGCCCACCACAAAAACGCTGGAAAGCCCGAGTTCCTGCATCTTGCGTATAGCTACGCGCGGGCCATCTTTGCTGGTAACCAGCGCGTCGGGGTTCCGCATCACTGACGAAGCGGTCAGGATTTTGGTACGGTCGACATCCTGGGTGAAGGCTGCTACGTAGCCGTTCCGTGGTTGCTGGAGGATGCCTTCGGGGGTGTCGATTTGGACGATCACTCCGTCTTTCATAATGGCGATCCTGTCTCCGATCTTAAGGGCCTCATCCAGGTCGTGGGTGATGAAGACAATGGTCTTCTTTACCCGCGACTGTAATCTAAGCAGCTCATCTTGCATCTGCTTCCTAATGAGCGGGTCGAGAGCGCTGAAGGCTTCGTCCATGAGCAGGAGCTCAGGGCCGGTGGCCAGGGCCCGCGCCAGTCCGACGCGTTGCTGCATACCGCCGCTCAGAGCGTCGGGGTAAGAAGATTCCCAGCCTTTAAGCCCTACAAGCTCGAGAGCCTCCAGGGCTTTTTTTCTGCGGGTCGACGCGTCAATCCCCTGGATCTCAAGTCCGTACTCCACGTTGGCCAAGACAGTCCGGTGAGGGAAAAGACCGAAACGCTGAAAGACCATGGCGAGCTTCTTGCGCCTGACCTCTCTGAGTTCGGCTGGTCCCATCTTAGTGATGTCGTTGCCTTCGATAAGTATTTCGCCGCGGGTGGGTTCCACCAGCCGGTTGAGGCAACGGATAAGTGTGGACTTGCCGCTCCCAGAAAGGCCCATGACCACGAAGATCTCCCCCTTGCGTACCGTGAACGAAGCGTTGTTTATGGCCACGGTATGTCCGGTCTGGGCCAGAATTTGCTCTTTGCCAAGGCCTTTCTCGAGCAGAGGAAAAACTGAAGCAGGTTTAGGACCGAAGATTTTATAAAGGTTCCGCACAACTATTTCGTCCATGTTTCACCTACTTTCATCCCTGAACTAAATTTTATCGAGCACAAAAAAGAGGCGGTTGTGGCTGCCTTCGGTTAACACGTGCTCAAAGTAAGCTTGAAGAGGGATCAGAACGCGACTGGAAGTCATTAACAAAAAGATCAAAAATGGTCACAAGAGAAGTGTAACAAAGCCTAATCCGGCGTGTCAAACCGGTGGACAATGGCTGAGCTCCGGTTAGCTCTTTTTCTCTGCCATTCTTGGCTAAGGACAAGGAGTTTTTTGCCACACATACTTGACAAAAGGCATGCAGCCATACCACGCCAATAAAAGAAGTTGCTAAGGTCTAGCCTCGGCTATACTGTGCCAAGGACGATAAAGCCAGCCTGCGGGGTGGGGAACATATCACGTCCTGAACGGACTTTTGCCGTCAAGGACTATGCGGTTTATGCGCCCGTAAACGCGCGGTACAGTTCGTCCCGCGGCGGGACCATGAGCGGTTGCCGCTTCCCCCGGGCGATAAGCCATAGTCCGTCCTCGGGGGCGAGCAGGCGGCCAATGGGTGCTACCGGGATGCCGTGCGCCGAAAGGGCTGCCGCAACCGCCTCCGGAGCGCTCGAGGCAATGAGGAGCGAGCCACTCCCGATTAGCCCTAGCGGATTGAGGCCGAGCACCTCGCAGATGGCTGCAGTTTCCGGCGCCAGCGGCACCTTCTCGGCCCAGAGCTCCGCGCCGCAGCTGGAGGCTGTAGCCAGCTCGGCCACGGCCCCTAGGACTCCACCTTCTGTCACGTCGTGCATGGCGCTCGCTCCGTGAGTGGCGGCAATGCGCCCCTCCGGAACGACGCTGATCCTCTTAATAAACTCTTGGGCGCGCCGGACGAGATCGGCCCCGAGGGCGGCTTCGAGCTTATCGGCCAGATCGCTGGCCAGAATGGCCGTCCCTTCACAGCCGGCGGTTTTCGTAAGCAGCAGGGTGTCACCGGGCCGCCCCCCGGCGGCCGTTATGTAGCGCCCCCTGGGGGCCCGCCCTAGGGCCGTCACGGCGGCCAGCGGCTGGCACACGGCATTCGTGAACTCGGTGTGCCCGCCTAGCACGGCCATATTAAGGCTTCCCGCGGCGGCGTGGATCTCCTGCATGATGGCCTCGATTTTATCCTGGAAAGTACCGGGCGGCAAAAGAAGGGTAAGAAGAAGCCCTACCGGCTCCGCTCCGATAGCGGCTAGGTCGTTGGCCGCAACATGCACGGCCAGGTAGCCAAGGTGGTGCCCGCTGGCGGTAATGGGGTCGCTGGAGAGAACGGCGAGTTCCGAACCCAAATCCACTACGCTGCAGTCCTGCCCAATGCCGGGGCGTACCAGCACGTCCTGGCGCTTTGCTCCTAGGTAGGGGAACACGAGTCGATTTAAAAGTTCAGGCGCGAGTTTTCCCGGTTGCAAAACCTTAATGCCCCCTGTCTTCCAGTACTGCCTTGATTATACCACTGCCATTATACTACAAGCCCGCGGCGGCCTGAAAGGCTAGCGGCCGGGGTAACGCTTTGGCGCCGGCCGCCATATTATAAACTGACCCGAGGACGGGAAGGCGTCGAACAGCCGGTTTCCCGCCGGGCTGTAACAACTAAAGTCCGGGTGGCATAGCATAATAGAGACCGGCCGAGACCGGCCATCCCGTTAAGCTGTGAAAGGAGGATTTTCCATGGCTGAACCCTTAGCCCCTGATCCTGGCGGCCGCCGTACGTTTCTTGTGTTCCTTATCCTGATCCTGCTGCTTCTCGGTGACTGGTTCTAGTGTCAGCGGTGCAAAAGGAGGATGAAACATGGGCGGTCTCTTGGCTGACCGTAGGGCGTTCCTGGTTTTCTTGATCCTCATCCTGCTCCTTTTGGGTGACTGGTTCTAATACTCGTGGCCAATGTGAACAAGGGGTAGGCAAACTGCCTACCCCTTGCGCGTGTGCCCTTCTTTTGTTTCTTTGCCTTCCGGCCTTTCTCTTTCCGGTGCTGCCTCGCTGGCGTACTGCACGCGGGCGGGCGGCTCCTCACGACCGGCCAGGGAGCTGACCAGGCTCATCAGCGCTGCCGGGTCGAGCTTGCGCCCGCCGCCCCCCTGGGAGCCCAGGGCGCTCAAGAGGCTGGCCAGGACGGCATCTTTTCTCCCACCTTCTCCCTGGGCGCCCAGAAGAGAGAGCAAAGTGCCTGCCAAGGCCTGCTTATCAACGGCTTCCCGTTCTCCCCCCGTACTGGCCGGATAAGACACGCCGCTCTGGGCATTGAGATAACCTACAATGCCTAGAAGGTTAGTGAGGCTAAGGAGGGCTAAGAGCAACTGGGGGCTTAAATCCTTCTGCCCGCTGAGGAGGCTCAGAACGAGGTTAAGGTAGCTGTCCCCGGGCGGGCCGGGCAGGTTGGTTCCTTCGGCCATCTCGACCACCTCTCAACCAAGGTCAGAACTGAGATCGAGATCTAAACTGCCTCCTGTAAGGCGAGCGATTTCCTTGTTCAGCTCCAGGCGTGCCTGTTTTAAGGCGGCGTTGCAGGCGGCAATAACCGTTTCGCTCAGCTCAGCGGGCGGCAGCGAGCGGATGAGTTCCGGGGAGAGATCCAGGGCAACTAGCATTTGCAGGCCGTTTGCCCAGGCCTTGACTTTACCTTCACCCGCTTCTCCTTCAAAGGTCATGTTTTCCAACCGTTTCTGCAGGGCGCCTATCTCCGCCTGAATCTGTTCCATAAGCATACCGATGTTGAACATAAACCTCACCTCCAAGCCTTCTTTCTAAGTTTATTCGGGCGCAGGCAAAAGAGACCACCTGCAAACAAAAACCCGCCTGGGCGGCGGGAATGATGCTCAGGCCGGAAGGGGCATCGCCTCGGTTAAGAGTTAGGAGCTTCCGGTTTCGGAGGTGTCTGGGTGTAGATAGGGAAAGTGTGCAGGGCAGGTGGCTTGACTTCTTGTTTTGTTTCTTCCTTGGGCGCCTCGTTTGCCTGAGCAATGAGGTTGATCAGGTTGGCCAGCGCTTCCGGGTCCACCTTGCGCTCAGGCGGGCCGTTCAGCACGGCCAGAAAGTTTACCAGGGCATCCACCAAGGTCTGGCTCTTAGGGGTTAGAAAAGGCTTTATGGCCAACATGAGCGACACATCTTTGGCGTCAAAAGGCACCTTGGACACTAAGCGTCCCTCCTCCACTGAGCCCGCGGCGAGCGCCCGGGCGCGTGCTTGGGCCTTTAGCTTAGAGCGGGTCTGAAAGAAGTTTAGAAACTGGAGTGCCGGCAGGGGAGATAGGTCCTGCCGGAGCTCTTTATTCGTAAGAAAGGCAAAGACGAGCAGCCCGTCCACCAGGTCTTGCCCGCGCAGGCTCAGGTGCGGTTTGAGCAACTGGAACATCTGAATATCCTGGAGGGTAAAAGGAAAAAGTTCCACGGCGGTCACCTCTAGTCTTTAGCATACCGAGGCCTTACCTCAACCTACTCTAAACTATGCCTGCCGGGGCCGGAGTGTTCGCCTGCTCCCGTGCGGGCCTGGCCGCCAGTTGCTCTGTAGCTCCCAAAAGCAGGATGAGGATCAAAAATAGGGTAAAAGGGTTCACCTGGGGTGCGGGAGGGGGCGGAGCGTCTTTCACAGGCGGGCTTGCCGGTGCGGGTTCGGCCGGCAGGGGAAGTACGGCAAAGCTTCCTTTCATGGCGGTTTCTACCTCCTTTTGCCCTAAAAGGCGATGCCGAGCTTGTCGATCACGTTTTGGATGCGGTTGAGGATGGTGGAACGGTCGGAGCCGGCAAAGAGGAGGCCGACGGCTTCGTTTTGCTCGTTTAGCACGAGCGACCCGCTGTCGCCACCCTGGCTCTTGAGGTCGGCCACAATCTGGTCGGTAAAGAGCGCGTAGACGCCCGAGTGCATTTGAATCCGGAGTGTGACCGAAAGAGCGGTTACCGCGCCGCGGGTAAGACCGCTGGTGCGGCCGCTCTTTATGAGGGTTTGGCCCAGTTTGGCCTCGGCAACGCCGCGCACGGGCCCGACTTCCAGAATCTCCGGCGCGACCAGGCGGTCGGAGATGGGTCTGGCAACGGCGCAGTCCACCAAGTTGCCGTCGCTGCTTCGCTTATGAAAGCGCACGTCGTAGTTTGGGCGCACTAAGTGCACAAAAAAGTTTTCCGTGCGGGCGAGGCGGCGGCTGATCGGGCAGGTGGACTCCTGGTACTCGGTTATCACGGGCACGAACCGTTCCAGGCGGGCAATGGTATCATTGCTGGTGCCGCCGTCGTAGGGTCCGGGCTGATAAATAGGGTCGCCTACCTTGGCGCGCCCATCCTCGCCGTTTGAGGAGTTGGCGAGGATGTGGTTATTGGAAAGGATGAGGGGGGTGCCACTCCTCGCGTCCTTTACCAGCGCGCCCAGGGTCCCGGCGGTGATCTTGTAATGCCCGATGCTTACCCCCGGTTGGGCCGGGCGGACCCGCGTGGTACGTAAGGACAAAAGGCGCACTTCACCGATTTCCACTACGTCGGTTTCGACGTTGGCAATGGCCCGGGGCACGACTTCGGTGGCGGTGAGATCGTGCTCCGGCACTTTCTTGGAAACAAAAATGACTACGGCCAGTTTATCCGTGCGTTCCTGCCCTTTTTCTTTATACCCAATACCTACTCCTACGACATTGGGCAGCGAACTCACGCGGCTCCAAGCGTGGCGCAGGGCGAGGGTGTAGTTCTCCATGGTTTCACCTCCAGCGTACAACCTGCGGTGTCCGGTGAGTTCCGGCCCCGTTCCTTGCAGGTGGGAGAAGGCAAGAGCGGGGCGTCCGGGCTGCAGGCCGACCAGAACTTATTACACTATATTCAAGCGGCTGCGGAGGTGAAACCGCTCCGGTGCTGCATAATGTCCCGCCTGGCCGAACATGCTAAAATCGGTCACGGCTCATATGTGGGGAGGTAATCGGCGTGCGTAAGGCAGAAACCAGCAGGCGCTTCCTCGCCCTTGTCCTAGGGATCCTGGCCATTGCTGCCATAGGTAAGGCCCAAGGCTGGTGGAAAGGCGAAACGGAGAAGGATTTAATTGCCGCAACAAGCCGAGCGGCTGCATCTCCACAAGTGGGTTATCCCACTTACGATGACCTCTGGCTCCTGGCGCGCCTCGTTTCCGGTGAAGCTCACAGCGAGCCCTACGTCGGCCAGGTGGCGGTTGCGGCCGTGGTTATCAACCGGGTTCAGAGCCCGCGTTTCCCACCCACCGTGCCCGGCGTAATCTTTGAGCCTGACGCTTTTGAATCGGTAAGCAACGGAATCATGTGGGCCTTACCGCCCACGGATGAAAACATGGCCGCGGCCCAGGCGGCGCTAGACGGCTGGGACCCCACATACGGAGCGCTCTTTTTCTGGAACCCGGCTAAAGTTGTCAGCCCCTGGATCTGGACCCGCAACATCATCACCAGCATTGGCCGTCACGTTTTTGGCCGATAGGAGGAGAGAGAATGCAGCGTTCGCGCTGGATTACCGTAGGCGTGGTCCTGGCGGCTCTCGTCGGCGGGCTTTGGTTTTGGAGCTACAACCTGGATAATATGAGGGTGCGCAACTCGCTGGAGGCCAGCTACCAGCGGGCCCTCTTCTCCATGGTCGGCCACGTGCAGAACCTGAATACCCTCTTGGCCAAGGGGCAAGTGGCTCAGGATAACGGGCAAGCGGTGCTTACCCTGGCGAGCGCCTGGCATGAAGCGGAAAGCGCGCGCTCTTCCCTGGGACAGCTCCCCTTAGGGCGCTTCAACCTCACCTCTGTCCAGCGGTACCTGGCCCAGGTAGGCGATTACTCTTACAGCCTGGCCCGGAAGCTCGCCCTGGGCCAGTCACTCACCGAGCGTGAGCAGGAGAATCTGGTTGTTCTGGCGCAAGAGACGAATAAGCTAAACAAAGAACTGCAGCAAATGATCGGCGGCCTCCGCTCTAAACCTACCTGGGGGACGCGCGGGGTGACCGTAGGCCTTAAGGGTAAGCCCGTTCCGCCGGCAGGCAGCATCGCCGACGGCCTGGCCAAGCTCGATGAGCGCCTCAAGGACGAGGCGCCCACTCTAACCTACGACGGCCCGTTCTCCGAGCACATGGAAAACATTAAACCACGGGCGGTCACCGGCAAGCCGATCACCATTGAGCAGGCGGGGCGGATCGCCGAGGAATTCGTAAACCGCGGTGGTGCTGTCAAGTATGCGGCGGTGACGTCGCGGCGCGTAGGTGGACTCCTTCCCACCTACTCGATTACTCTGCGGCCGCAGGGCGGCCGCCGGCTCCCGGACATTACCGTCGACGTTACCCAGACGGGCGGCCATGTTGTTTACTTCCTCAACCCGCGCCCACCTGGGCCGGCGCGAATTGACCTTGGGGAAGCCGTACGCCGGGCCGAGGACTTCATCCGCGCCCGTGGGTATGAGGACATGATCACTACCGGTTCCCTGCGCCATCCAAACACCTTAGTGGTCACCCAAGCCTGGACGCAGGACGGGGTGGTAGCGTATCCCGATTTCGTGAAGGCGACCGTGGCCTTAGATACAGGCGAGGTGGTCGGGTTTGATGCCCGGGGCTACCTGACCTCACACCGGCGGCGCGACCTACCTTCACCTCGCTTCAGCGAGGGAGCGGCGCGCCGGAAGGCCGGGGCACGCATGACGGTGGACCGCATCCGGCCGGCCATTGTTCCGATGAGCGATGCCAGTGAACGTTATTGTTGGGAGGTGCGCGGCCGCGCGGGCGGCCAGACCTTCCTGGTTTACTACAACACCGAGAATGGGCAGGAAGAGAAGATTCTACAAGTCATCGAAAGCCCGGACGGGACGTACACCATGTAGACCCGCAAAAAATCGGAGGGGCAACCCCCTCCTTTTTTATTTTTCTTTTTCACCCAGGTCTCCGGCTTCTTCGCCGCCTTCCGTACGGGCCTGCCAAATGGCTTTTTTGATCTCCGGCAGGGCGAGTGTAGCGGCCAGGGTGCCCTTTTCGATGGCGGCGGGAATGCGGTCGAAGTCGGTAAGTTTCATGGCGCCGACCTGTGGGCGAATGACCAGGGCGTGGCTTATCTTGAGGCGCAATTCGGTAATGGTCTGTCCCATGATGTCGCTGGACTGGAGGAGTACCTGGATGATGCTCTCCACGTCGGCCGCTTCCACCGAGAATCCCAGGTCTACCGCCAGGATCACCCGCGCGCCCCAAGCTTCGAGGAGGTGGACGGGGACGTTGGCTTTTAGGGCTCCATCCGCCAGGTCCAGGCTCCCTACCCGGACGGGAACAAAGATGCCCGGGATGGCGGAACTGGCGGCAACGGCCGTGCCCAAGGGTTCGGTGGAGAGAAAAACCTGCTGGGCTGGGCTTCGCAAAAGGTAGGGGCGGGCCCCTTCCGGGGCGAAGATTACCTCGCGTCCGGAGCAGAGATCGGTGGCCAAAAAGGCGGCGGGTATTTTCAACTGACTAAAGGGACGGGTAGCTGTGAGGCGGTTAATAAAATCGCGCAGGAAATCGGTCTTTAAAAGGCCCCGCGGCAAAGAAATACATTGGGCACGCGGCCTGTAGCCGATGAGGCCGAAGCGTTCGAGCAGGGCCAGGATCAGACTGAAAGGCGAGACGGCTGGGGGGAAAAGGTTGGCCGGCAGGTGGCGGAAGGTTTCCTCGATTTGCCCCAAGGGGAGTCCGGCGGCGTAAAGGGCGCCTACCATGCTCCCGGCGCTGGTGCCGGCAATAAGGTCTACGCTGATACCGTTCTCTTCCAAAACTTTCAGCACACCAATATGGGCCGCACCTCGTAACCCGCCGCCTCCTAGGGCAATGCCGAGTAAAGGCCTGCTGCGCACGTATACCCCTCCCTTACGGGTCAACTTCGGCCAGGACATCCCAGACGGCCGGGTCTTCCAGCCCCAGCCGCCACACCCCGATTCCGGGGAGTCCCAGGCGACGGGCCAGCTTTAGCTTGACGGCAAAACTCTTTGCGTCTTCAAACCAGACGATGTGGCGAACACCGTTTTCTACGTACTCGAAGGTAAGTTCCTGAGCGGTAGGGTCGTACCGGATGGCGGCGCCCGTGCGCCGGGCCAAGGCGAGGACCTGGCTGTAAGAGAGCGTGCGCGGGATGCCGCCCGTTTCGGGCCAGTCGTACCCGTAGACCGGCATTCCGAGTTTGATCTTGCTTACCGGAATCACCGAAAGGGCATAGCTCAGCACTTGCTCCACGAAGCCGATGGACGCGATGGGCCCCGGGGTAGCAAAATGTTCGTCATAGGCGAGGATGTAGACCTGGTCGCTGGGAGCGGCCAGGTCTGGGTAACTGAAGGCCCCGGAAAAAGGATGGCGCGGGTTATCTTCCAGCTCGGCAGGTACGGAGATGGTGGTCCGGTAGCCAGCCGCGCTCAGCCGGCCCCCCAGCTCATCCATGAAGGCGGTAAGGAACGGGCGGTCCTCCGGCGGCACAAACTCAAAGTCAATATTTACGCCGGCAAACCCGTAACGCTCCAACATGGCCAAAATGTTCGCCACCAGGGCGCGGCGCGCTGAGGAGTTGGTCAACACCTGGTGGATGAGGGGGCCGTACTGGGGGCTGGCCCAGTTGTGGATGATGGCCAGGACCGGCAGGTTGTACGTACGGGCTAAGGCCAGGGCCTCAGGGTCGGACTGGTCGACCAGTTCACCAGACCGGGTGATACCGAACCAGAAGGGGATAATCTCCGTGATCTCGCCGGCGTGGCGGCGGAGATCTTCCAGGGCTTCAGGTGAATTCACGTAGTACCAATTCTTAAAAAAACCGGTGCGATAGGAGCTGGGCAGAGAAGGTCCCTCCTTTACGTGAGTTCCCTCTGCTCCAGTGTATGACAGACCGGCCTTTGGGGTGCTCTTTGGTCGGGTAGGCACCGGCCGCAGGAAGGGCGAGTGCCCGGCCTGGTTCTGGGCACATACACTGATAAAAACGGGGGAAGAAGGGTTTTTCATGCTTGCCTTGTCCAAGGCTTTGAGCCAAAGTTGGCGGCGCCGCCAGAAGGCGCCCCGTCGCTCAGGTACCTTAGCCGATCTAATCAGGCTCAAGCTCAACGGGTTGCAGGTGCTTTTCCAACGCGAGCTGGGTTTTTCTTGGCCTCATGAAGTTCATATCCTGGTGCCGCGAGCTGAATTCATCAAGACTTACCAGAACGGCCGGCTAGTAGAAGAGCGCACGGTTCTAAGCAGCATTTCCATCGTCCATACACCCCTGCACCCCTCGGCGCAAGGAAACGGCCCTCCGGCCCCGCCGGCGGTGCCGCCGGGAGTCGCGCCGCAAGAAAGAGGAAGGAGGCAGGAAACCAACGCCGGCAAAGAGAAAACCTAAAAATATACAGGAGCCATGACGTGGCCAGCATAAGGAGGGGATTTCTTAAGCGGGATGCAGAAGAAAACGCAAATAGCTACTAGCGGCAAACTTTTTACTACCTGGTACAACTTAAGATTAAGGCTGTTTCTAGAAAGTGCTCTGGCTGGCCTGACTGCTGGGGTAGTGGCGGTGGTTTTTCGCCTTAGCCTCGCCCAGGCGGATGCCTGGCGGGAAGCGCTGCTGGCCTGGGCAAAAAGAGCACCCGGTTATGGGTGGGCGCTTTTCCTTCTAGTGCTGATGGCTCTTGGAGCCCTGGCCGGATGGCTTACCCGTTTTGCCCCAGAGGCGGCCGGGAGCGGTATTCCGCACGTGGAAGCGGTACTCCTGGAACAGCGGCGCCTCGTTTGGTGGCGCCTTATTCCGGTGAAATTCCTGGCCGGGGTTTTGGCCATCGGCGCAGGGCTTTCCTTAGGGCGCGAGGGGCCTACAGTGCAGCTGGGTGCCGCCACAGGGCAGGCCATCGGCCGTGTTCTTAAGCGTTCTTACGTGGAGGAACGCTACCTCATCACTTGTGGTGCCGGGGCCGGCCTGGCGGCGGCCTTTAATGCCCCTTTGGCCGGGGTGGTGTTTGTAGTCGAGGAACTGCGCCGTAACTTCTCGCCTTATATACTTTTGTCTGCTTTCACGGCCAGCGTGGCAGCGGGGTCGGCAGCTCAACGCTTCCTCGGTTTAAAGCCGCTTCTGCCCCTTTCCGGCATGGCCCCTCTCCCACCTGGTGCGCTGCCGCTTTTTGTTCTTCTCGGCCTGGCTGCAGGCATCTTCGGGGTTATCTTTAATCGGAGCCTAAACTTAGTGCAGGACCTTTATTCCCGGCTCACGAGGTTGCCGCGCTGGCTTCACCCGGTTTTGGCCGCGGCTTTGGCGGGACTTGTCGGTTACTTCTTTACGCCGGGAGTGTTAGGCGGTGGTCACGTCCTGGTCGAGGAGGTGCTGAGGGGTAACGTGCCGCTTGAGATTATGCCTCTTCTTGTCGCAGGTAAGTTCATTCTGACCATGGTCAGTTACGGTTCGGGGGTACCGGGCGGCATTTTCCTCCCACTCCTTGCCATAGGGGCGCTCTTGGGCTCCGGCATTGGGCAATTGGCAGGTGCGTACTACTTCCCCGGCCTCACCGGGCTTACGGGTACGTTTGTGGCGGCGGGTATGGCTGCTTATTTCACGGCCATCGTTCGCGCCCCGCTCACCGGAATCGTTCTCATCCTTGAACTTACGGGCAGCTACGCCAACATGCTCTTCGTCCTGACGGCCTGCCTGACGGCCTATCTGGTGGCGGAGGGCCTAAAGAGCCTTCCCGTGTACGAAATGCTCCTCGAGCGAGACCTGGCGAATAACCCCGGGGAGGCGCCCGATGCCTGCCGGGAGGGCATGATGCTGGTGGAACTCACCGTAGAGAGCGGTTCCCCTTTGGACAAGCACCTGCTACGGGAAGCGGATCTGCCGGGCGATTGTCTCTTCCTGGCCGTTCGCCGGGGTAGCCGAGAGCTGGTGCCGCGCGGCAATACCAGGCTGCAAGCCGGTGACCAGGTGGTGCTTCTCGTACCCCGGGAAAAGGCCGGCCAGGTTATTGCCCGGGTTCGCTCGCTGGCCGTCTGCGGCCTAGAGACCGGGCGCTAGATCGCTTGCTTTTTTATGCCGTTCCTGTATAATTAAGCTGAAACGAGTTACGGTGAAGAAGGGGAGAAGTACTCCAGTTGACCGGGCGAAGAGAGCCGGCGGTTGGTGTAAGCCGGCGCCGGGGCTGGGGGAATCCGCCCCGGAGCTGACGGTGAAAACCGTTCCGGTGGTGCCGTTATAACCGCCGAGGTGGATAATGAACCAACCAGGGTGGCAACGCGGGTGAACCTGTCCCTGCTCGGGGCGGGTTTTTTTGTTGAAGGAACCTAATGGAGGGATGATGAAAAATGCTCGATCTGAAGTTCGTGCGCAACAACCCAGACGTAGTGCGGGAAGCCTTGCGCAAGCGCCACACCAGTGCAAATCTAGACGAATTCCTCAGGCTCGACGAGGAAAGGCGGCGGCTCCTCAGCGAGGTGGAGCAACTGAAGGCCCGCCGCAACAGGGCGTCCGAAGAGATTGCCCGGCTGAAGAAGGCCGGGCAACCGGCGGAAGACCTGATTTCTGAGATGCGGGCCGTATCCGACCAAATCAAAGAGCTCGATGCCCGGGTGCGGGCGGTGGAGGAAGAACTGAACCGTACCCTCCTTTATATCCCGAACATCCCCGATGACAGCGTCCCGGAAGGGGAGTCCGATGCTGACAACCAGGTGGTGCGCACGTGGGGCGAACCCCGCCAGTTCACCTTTGAGCCCAAGGCCCATTGGGACATCGGCATCAACTTAGACATTTTGGACTTCGACCGGGCCGGCAAAATCACCGGTGCGCGCTTCACCGTCTATAAAGGGCTGGGGGCGCGGCTTGAGCGCGCCTGCATCAACTTCATGCTAGACCTTCACCTCAAGCAGGGTTACACGGAAATCTTTCCGCCCTTCATAGTAAATGCCGACAGCATGGTGGGCACCGGCCAGCTTCCCAAGTTCAAGGAAGACATGTTTAAACTCGAGGGGCTGGATTACTACCTGATCCCGACAGCCGAGGTTCCAGTTACCAACCTGCACCGGGAAGAGATTTTGGACGGGGACAAGCTGCCCATCTACTACGTGGCCTATAGCGGTTGCTTCCGGGCCGAGGCCGGAGCGGCTGGCCGGGACACCCGCGGGCTGATTCGCCAGCACCAATTCAATAAAGTGGAGCTCGTCAAATTTACCACGCCCGAAACTTCTTGGGAGGAGCTGGAAAAACTCACCCGCGATGCCGAAGAAGTGCTTCAGCTTTTAGAGCTTCCTTACCGGGTAGTTACCCTCTGCACGGGCGATTTGGGCTTCAGTTCGGCCAAAACGTACGACATTGAGGTATGGCTGCCCAGCTATAACGGCTACAAGGAGATATCTTCCTGCAGCAACTTCCGCGACTACCAGGCGCGGCGGGCAGGCATCCGTTACCGTCCTAACCCGAAGGCAAAAGCAGAGTACGTGCACACCCTGAACGGCTCGGGCCTTGCCGTAGGCCGCACAGTAGCGGCTATCTTGGAAAACTACCAACAGGAGGACGGATCGGTAGTGATTCCCAAGGCCCTCAGGCCCTATATGGGTGGGATCGAAGTCATTAAGTAACCGGAAGCTTACGGGCGGGCGCCAAAGGCGCGACCGGGAACCGGCCCGCCGCCGGTAGTGTAAACTTTTAGTAGGCAACCAGGAGATCTTGTGTGGGATGTAGAAAAGAGAGATCTCACACAGGGTTGGTCTGAAAGGCCACCCAAATCCC
>JASKKP010000005.1 GCA_030154105.1 Bacillota bacterium | reverse complement strand
GGCGGTGAGCACCTCCACGGCGGAAAGCGAGCCGCCCGGGTGACCGGAACCGGCCGCGCCTATCATCCGGATGATGTCGCGCCTCACGGCCCGCGCCTTTTGCTCCAACCCGTCTAGAATTGTGGCATCGCTCATGACTGTGGTTCCCCCTTAGTAGGGCTCTATATCGGTTTCATTGCTTAGTCGTTCCTCTTCTCTCCTAAGTCAATCCGCCTACAATTAATCCTCCATATGCCTTTCACTACACTAGATGGTACTTCCCGCCTTCGATGGGCGCGGTATACAATGCACGAGCTCCGTCCAATTTTCAATTCCGCTTGTATGATAGGAAGACTTGAGCGGCTTTTTCTCGGACCTCTAGCGGATGCCCGGCACACGATGGTGAGCGGCACAGGTAACATGACGGCGAAGTCAATGTCTCGTCACAGCCGGCAAGGGCAATGCCGAGCGGGATGGGAACTCCCTGCTCAGTGTAGTAGCACATCACCCACAGGGCTACCATATTGTTCGCGGCCGGGACAGGATCCGGTAGCAGGTCATGCCTGAGCCGGGTAACCGTGGCTCGCGAGTCTCAATCGCGTACTCTTCATGACACGGCAGACTGGCAACTTGAAGCATGGTAGGGTTACAGGCGCTTTTCGCCAGCATAACCGTCGCAGCTTCCTGTCAGAAATGCGATGCGCCGGTAGCCCAGGTGGAAAGGTGTTTCCCCGTCTCTTGTCGCCAACCACACACTCCACCGAGAAATCCAAGAAAAGGCGGTCACCGCGTTTCTTCACTTACTTACGGTTGCCCGCTTAAGGCGCGCACCTGTGGTGTGT
Organism: Bacillota bacterium; assembly: GCA_030154105.1. Taxonomy (GTDB): domain Bacteria; phylum Bacillota; class DTU030; order DUMP01; family DUMP01; genus DUMP01. The sequence goes on along the minus strand of JASKKP010000005.1, from coordinate 101,448 downwards.
CAAACTCCATCCAACCGAGCAATATCTTTTCTGGTAACGTTCAACCGGCCTCCACATTTCTTACTTTTCTTGTGCACGTATTTAGGCCGGTACGTTTAAGCAGTACGTTAACGTGTGCTCAGGCCTGCCGGCGCTCGCAAAATGCATGGCCAGCCAGTACAGGCCTAAGTCGGTGTCTTTTTTGACACCTTCTGCCGGAAAGTCTATCGCCTGCACCTCGCCGCGTACAATCCCCATGTATTTGCCGCTGCCGCCAGTCAGTAAGAAATCTACAGCAGCCACGCCCAGGCGCGTAGCGAGCACCCGGTCCGCCGGTGTGGGCACGCCGCCCCTCTGCAAATGCCCGAGAATGCTGACCCGCGGTTCGATACCGACCCTTGCTTTGATTTCCTGAGCCACGGCAAGCGCCCCGCCCGCCCCTTCGGCCACGAGGATGACGCTGTACTGGCTCCTTTCAATGCTGCTGCACATAGTCCCCAGATCGCAGGGTACCTCGGGGATGATGGTCCAATCCGCTCCGCTGGCGAGGCCGGAATAGGCAGCAATTGCGCCGAGATCCCGCCCCATAACTTCCACCACAAAGACCCTAGGTTCGGCGGTGACCAAGGAAGTAGCGGTGTCCTTGATCCGATCTATAGTTTCTACCACGACGCTGACCGCAGTGTCAAAGCCGATGGTGGTCTCCGTTCCGGGTATGTCATTGTCGATGGTGCCTGGAATCCCGACTACCTGTATGCCCAAAGCCGCCAGGCGTGCCGCACCGCGGAAGGAACCATCACCGCCGATGACGACCAAAGCTTCTATTCCTTCTTTTTGCAGCCGGCTGTGCGCCTCTTCTAGCCCCGCCTCTGTCCGGAATCGAGGGGAACGGGTACACTTAAGGAAGGTTCCTCCCTTACCGATAATGTCCCGTACGTCCGCCGGGCCGAGGGGGCAAAACTCACCGGCCAGTAAGCCCTCGTATCCGCGGCGAATTCCTATCACTTCAACTCCTCGCCGGGCTGCCTGAAGTACTACCGCCCTGATGGCGGCATTCATCCCCGGCGCGTCACCACCGCTGGTTAAAACGCCGATGCGCACGTTCTCACCTTTCTTCTTTCCTGTTGGCTGCCTAAATTACCCCGTCCTCTTAGTTTAACGTTCACTCAGTTTCTTTTGCACCTATTCGACATGTTCAGCAAAAATCCTTCCAAACGGAGAAAAATTATTGGGAACCGCAGGTAAATCTTCGACCTTCTGGAAAACAAAAAGCCCCCGAGGGGCTGGGAGGAAGTAAAAGAGAGAACGTTTTCGAAGCTTCACTTTAGTTAATTGTCGAGGGCTGAGAGACGGCGATTTGCCAAGCGCTGCCAGACTTCGGCCAGCTTGAAGCGAACGGCAACCTCTGTGGAGGTACCCGCGGGCACGCTGCCGTTGCCAGCCTGGAGTAAGGAAGAGGTGGCAGGAGCAACATTTGGTCCGATGCTGGCGTCGACGAAGCAAAGAGGTGGAAAGAGAACGCACCACCAGTTGGCGCCCTTACCCTCGCCCAGGATCAGGCGCAGGGCGCGGTAACGCCCGGCCGGCAGGGTCAGGTTCTTGTAGGTGCGCTCAGGAAACGAGTAGATACCCACCTCGGCCCGGGCTTTATATCCGGCCCCTGCCTCTTCCAGCACGCGGTCGGCTACCTGTTCTACTTCGGTAAGGTGAGTCGTAAGGAGAAATTCGGCTTCTTCTTCGCTCTGGGCGTTCCGGAAAAGCTCACCGGTTTCGGCCACAATTCTGTCCCGCACTTTGAGTTTTAACGCCTGGTCGCTAGGGCTATTGCTGTTGGCGATGATGTGCAGGCGGATAAGGTCTTTCCCGGCGGGGCTTATCGCCAAGGCCGGCGAATAAGCGTAGTAAACCAGAAAAATCGCTACCGCCAGGGCGCCGATAAATAGCACGGCACGCGCTGTCCTAAGCACCTTTTTTCCCCCTTGAAGCTTTTCGGCAGGCCGATGCACCGGCCTCCGGCTCGCCGCAAAAAGTTCCATTACGTATTATTACCAATAAACAGGGCAGGCATACCCGCTGAGCACGGGCCAGATGCGTTATTAAGGTGAAGGCCTAACGCCAGGCTGCGAAGCGTTAGGGTTCAGAAGCTCCGGTCGCAGAAAAAAGGCATAAATAAAAAAGCGGGCCGCGCAAAGAGCGAACCCGCCAGGGGAAGGCGATTTTTTCTACTCGATAGGCTGGAAACGGCTTTTCAGCTTCTCAGCCACCTGAGGAAGCGTAGTGTACTCCAGATGGTCCAGGGCTAAGCGGTGCGGTTCGAAAGGACCGAGGCGCCGCAGGTAATCGGCAAGTTCCAGCGCCTTCTCCCGCACGCGGTCGAAAGCCTTGTCGGCGAAGAAGTCTACGGGACCGACCAGGCGGCCGTTGGCCAGCTGGAAGCCGAGGGCCACTACGCGCGCCGGGCCATCAAAGCGGGTAGGCCGGCTGTCGGCCTCCGACACCGGAAGGAGCGGACCGTAATGGGAACCGCGCATCCAACCGGCCACCAGGTGTGGCTCGGCGAAAGCCTCCAACACTTCACCCACCGCCGGGAGCCCGTTCTGGCAACGGACAATGCATACGGGGTCGTCTTTACCTACGTAGCGTCCGGCAATCTGGTTCAGCCGCTGGGTGCTGGTAACGGCGGCGACTTCCCCATTTCTCTTACTGTAGACATGTTTAATGCAGTAGCGTCCCGGAGAACCGATGAAAACGAGAAGATCGTAGAGTTCCTCCGGTGCCGAGAAGGTGACCTTCTTGTGCTCAACCAGGTCGTGCACCTCGAAGATGAACCCGTCGTGCATCTTGGGGTCGATGACCAGGCCGATGGTATTAAAGGGGTCGGCAAACATTCGGTAAAGCGGCAGATTCCAGGCGCCCGGGTCGGTTTTATCCGCCATCAAGACGACCACCGGCTCGCTGGGCCGCTCGTTGAAGGTGATTTCAGCCACCCCGGGCCCCATGCCCTTTACGTTCCCGGAGAAGGCATCGGACAGAAGATCCTGGCCGGCAGCATAGAGCTTCAGCCGCCGCGCTACCTCGGCCGCGGCCATAAAGGCCTCCCAGGCCAGGCCGTGGATCTTTTCGCTGTCGGTACCCTCGTAGTGGGTCATAATGAGCTCGATATCGTCGCCGACATTGGCCACGTGATAGTCGGCCAAGATCTGGTCCTCGGTAGCCCGGGCCAGGCGTTCCTTGACCGCCATGAGCATGTCGTGGTGCGCCTGCACGTGGCCAACAAGGCTTCCTACATCGGCCTTGATAACGCTCAAGGTTACCGGTTTAGCCTCCATACTCTCTCTCCTTTTCCCCGTTTTCTGATGTCCTTTTCCCGCCATATCCGGCTCAATATGATATGCTAGTTATGGAATGTGTTATGCTATTTGTCCATATTAAACGCCGGCAAAGGATTCTCCTGCCGGCAAGAAGAAGTTTTTATTGTGCAACAGTTAGACCGCGTAGACGTTCGGCCAGGGCGGTGTAGCGCTCCTCGACCGTATTGTTGGCAATAGCCCTGGCCAGGGCCCGCCGGCTCCCCACCAGGAGAACCAGTTCTTTCCCGCGCGTCACTCCGGTGTAGAGGAGGTTCCTCTGCAACATGTACCAATGTTGCGTACTCAAGACGAAGATGCAGCAGGAGAATTCGCTTCCCTGCGCTTTGTGCACCGTGGCGGCGTAGGCTAGGGTCAGCTCGTCCAGTTCGGAACGCCCATAAGGAACGAGCTGCCCGTCGAAATCGATGAGCAGGGTATCCTCCTCCACGTCCTCGTCTTCGTTTACCAGAATGATATCTGCCACTCGGCCCTGGTTGCCGTTGAAGACACCTTTGTCGTAGTTATTGCGCACCGCCATCACTTTGTCCCCCGTACGGAAAAGGCCGTCGCGGAAGGGGTATTCCTTTTTACCGGGACCTGGCGGGTTGAGACGTTCTTGTAGGAGGTGATTCAAGTTCTGCACGCCGGTAGTGTATTTATGCATGGGAGCCAGTACCTGTACATTATCGAGCCCAAAGGTGGCCACCATGCGCACGGCCAAGTCCAGGACGTTCTGGACGGTCTCCTCCGGGTCCTCCGACCGAAGAAAGTAGAAGTCGGCAACGGGTTTCAGCACAAGGCTCTGCCCCTGGTTGATACGGTGGGCGTTTACCGTGATGAGCGACTGCTCCGCCTGCCGGAATACCTGGGTAAGGCGCACCGTCGGCACCAGCTCGCTGGCGATGATATCTCGGAGGACGCTGCCCGAACCCACGCTGGGGAGCTGGTCCTTGTCACCCACCAGAACCAGGCGGCAGGCGGTGGGAACGGCCTGCAGGAGTTGATAGGCCAGAAGAACATCGACCATGGAAAACTCGTCCACGATAAGAAGATCGGCCTTGAGCTGGTTTTCCCGATTGTAAGTGAAGACGGGTCCGCCCTCCGCCAACGTATAGCCTAGAAGGCGGTGGATGGTGCTCGCCTCGCAGCCGGTAAGGTCGGCAAGGCGCTGGGCCGCCCTCCCGGTAGGCGCGGCAAGGAGAATGCGCAGGCCGGGCTCAAGCTCTTTTAGGACGTGGATCAGGCCGCTTACGATGGTGGATTTGCCGGTTCCCGGGCCGCCGGTGAGCACCGTCACCCCTTGGAGCACTCCCTGGCGAATCGCCAGCTCCTGTGCCGGTGCGAAGCTAAGGCCCAGGGCGCCCTCGGCCTTGCGGATGGCCGCCTGCAGGCGGTCTTCCGGCACCTGCCGGCTGGCCTTCAGAAGGCGCCTAAGCTCGCGCGCTACGCCCCGCTCCGCTTGATAAAGGTACGGCAGCCAGTAACGGTCGCCTTCTTTAACCACCTCGGTCGAGCGCTGGGCCAGCATGGCCAGGGAGGCCTTCACCTCTTCTTCATCTACCGGCTCCTCCTCGCCCGGCACATTAACCAGCTTCAAGGTCTCACTTACAAGTTCCGCTTCCGGCAGGAAGCAGTGGCCTGAGCGCGAAGCTGCCTGCCGCAGCACATAAAGGGCCGCCGCCGCCAGCCGCTCAGGGGCGTGCCGGCGCAGTCCAAGTTCCCGGGCCAGGCGGTCGGCGGTGAGGAAGCCCACGCCGAAGATGTCTTCGGTTAGGACGTAAGGGTTGTCCTTCAGCCGGGCAATGGCCTCCCGACCGTAACGGCGGTGGATTTTAAGCGCTAGGTTGGTGCTTACGTGGTGGCGGCGTAGAAACACCATAAGGCGCTCTACGTCCTTGTGCTCGTTGACCGAACGGGCAATTTTATTGGCCAGTTTCTTTCCTACGCCGGGCACCTCGGTCAGCCGAGAGGGTTCTTCGCTGATTACCTTAAGGGTGTCCGTTCCGAAATGTTCCACCAGCCGGCGCGCCAGGCGCTCGCCGACGCCGGGGATCAGCCCGCTGGCCAGGTACCCGATGATCCCCTCTTCTTCCGCCGGGACAATCTCCTCCAGGGAGTCGGCAGCAAATTGCTGCCCGTACTTGGGGTGGTGTACCCAATCGCCGTAAAAAACGTAACGGCCACCCTCCCGGACGGTGGCCAAGTAACCAGTTACGCGGGCTTCCCCTTCTTTGCACTTAAGGGCGGCCACCGTATATCCCGAGGCGGCATTGCGGAAAATAATGGACTTGACCTCGCCGGTAAGTGTTGCCTCGCGGGCCGGCAGGCCGGCCGTCTCTTTCATCATCTCACCCCCTAGCGCAGGAAGCGGAGGAGCTTGGTGTACGGGTCTTCCTGGGTGGTGTATCGCTGGTCAAAGTTCTCCAGCTTGAGCGTTTGCCAGATGCTGCGGAAGTTGCTGGAGATGCTAGCTACGGCCACGTTGTACTTACGGCTCAGCTCCTTTTGGGTAACGCCGCTCATGGACTCCAGGCGGGCCATGGTGTACTCCAGCGCCGCCAACCAGGTTTCGCGTTTCTTCACCTCCGGTCGGGCCAGGCGGCAGTAGTCCGCCCATAGCTGAACGGCATTTTCCACCTGGGGCTTAAGGTAGCCGGCTTCGGCCAGGCGCCGCCGGAGCTCCTCGGCCACGCTGCCGTAGGCCGGTGAGCTCCATTTGATGTTTTTCTCCTGGGCTCCTTCTTCCGGCGGCAGGTTCAGGGCCTGCCGCAGGCGGCCGATGTCGTAATGCAGCTCGCCGGCCTGCTTCTTGCGTTCCTCGATGAACTCAAGCTCCTTGAGCATCTCCCGCACCCGCCGCCTACCCGCCGGGCTCTGGCAGAGCTGGCGCGGCGTGTAACCGCGCAGGCTGGGGTGCGGGGTATCCGGCCACTCCCGGAAATACTCCTCGTAGTACTGGCGGAGCAGTTTTTCTTTAAGCTCTGGAGAGAGGCCGAGGGGCGTCCTGGGCAGCCGCCCCGCCTCCCGTAGGAGTTCCTCTTCCCGGCTGAGCTCTTCCTGCCCTGCGGCAAAGAGCCTGGCCACTACGATGTTGAGGGTATAGCCGCGTTCGCGTAGATAAGCCCGCCAGCCTCCCCCTCCGGCATGCTGACGGCTCCAGCGGCGAAAATCAGCCTGCACCTGCCGCAGGATGTCCCGCTTGAACATCGGTGGAACCTCAAGGGCGGCGCCTGAAGGCTGGAATGTGTCACCTACAGGCAGAACTCGGCAGAGAAGGAGCGACCACAGGGTCACGCCGGCCGCCATATTGGGATCGGCGATGCGTATCTGGTCGCCGGTAAAAAGATCCTCGGCCGTAACGCCGTCGTCATCCACCCGGTTCACCTCGAAAAGAGAAATATTCGTATTTAACCAACCAGCCAACACCTGGCGCTCGAGTTCGCCCAGCGAAGCCTCTTCTTCCCTCTTAAAAATCTCAATCAGCCGTTCTCCCCGAGGCGGCAGGCGGTAGTCGTAGACGAACCACTCGATGAAGGAAATAAAGGCCGCCTCTTCTTCGGGATCGAGAATTTCCAGCGCCTCTTCGGAAAAGAAGATATGGAAGGCCCGGTCTAGGTCGGCAGCGAAACGTTCTTCCTCGGCAAAGTCGACCAGGCGATCGTGCAGGTCCTGGGCTACCCGCTCCAGTTTGGGCCGCAGGAAGTCGTAAATGCGCGCAGGGCCTGTAGGCTGCACCGGGCGCGGCTCATCTTTTGTCGTCATGCTCATCGCTTCCTTTCCCAAAGGATCGGGCATCTCAACTTACCAGTATACTATATACTCCTGAAGTTGCAATGGCTAATCCTCCACATCGGCCGGGGCTTCTCTCGCCGACCCTAGAGCGAAGGTAAACTCGCCTTCTGCCGCAAGTTCTGTTCCCACATAGGCGCGCCCCTCGCCCTTGCCCACCGTTCCCCTAAGCTTGGTAAGTTCTACTTCTAGGCGGAGCTGATCCCCCGGAACCACCCGGCGGCGGAAGCGGCACCTATCAATTCCGGCGAAATAAGCCAGCCGCCCCTTAAACTCTGGAAGGCTCAACAAGGCTACCGCTCCGGTTTGGGCCAGGGCCTCTACGATGAGCACCCCCGGCATTACCGGTTCTCCCGGAAAATGCCCCTTGAAGAAAGCTTCGTTCGCGCTCACGTTTTTTAGCCCCACCGCCCTCTTGCCGGGCTCGAGTTCCAGTATCCGGTCGAGCAGCAAAAAGGGATAGCGGTGGGGTAAGATGGCTTGAATTGCCCGGATATCTAGCATTGTTACCCGCCTTTCATTAAATACTCTATCCCGCCGGCTTGGGCAAGATGTCTTAGACTCCTTAGGGCAGTCATTCGCCATCTTTTCCCTTTTTCCTCCCGCCTAAACTAAAGAAAGGGCCCTTACGAGCCCCGTCAGGCGCATCTTTCTATAGCGCCTTTTGTTCCACCTCAGACAGGAGATAACCCAGGTGGACGGTACTATTAAGGAGCGCCACGCGGAAAGCGCCGTCCACTTCCTCAATCACGTTCAGGCAGGCATTGTCCTGCTTAATGCGCCAGAAAGCCTCTACTCCCAGCCCCAGCGCAGTGGCCAAAAGCACCTTGTTCACCGCGTCGTGGGCCACCACCAGGATGGTCTCACCGCCGTGCCTGGCGACCAGCGCCATCAAGGCCGGCCAGGCTCGAGCCCGCACGTCCGCCAGGCTTTCTCCGCCTGGCATGGTGACGAGTTCGGGACGACTCTGCCACAGGCGCAACCGTTCGCCGTCCTGAGCGGCCACCTCACTGTGCGGCTTTCCTTCCCAAGCCCCGTGGCTGATCTCCCTAAAGGCGGGTACGAGCTCTACGTTCAAGCGGTGGCGTGCTGCTACCTGCGCCGCCGTCTCCCTGGCCCGGGCCAGCGGGCTGGCATAAACGGCGGCGAGGGGCACCCGCTCCAGGGCATCGGCCAAAAGACGTGCCTGTTCCCAGCCCAGAGGGGAAAGCTCGGTATCTTGCTGTCCCTGAAAGCGCCCCTCGAGGTTCCACCTGGTCTCCCCGTGGCGCGCCAGGATGATCCTGCACCCCATCATGCTTCCTCTCCTGCGTTTTTTGCCGGCCGGGCCCTTCCTAGAGAGGAAGGGCCGGCCGGCTCATTCTTACTCACTAGATGGCACGCGCCGCCTTCTGCCCTCGCACTTCGTCCCAGTTGAGCGCGTGGCGCGGCCGGTGCCCGGCCAAGGCCGTTACTATTTGCTCGGCTACCTCTACGGCTACCTGCACCTGGGCCTCGCGCGTGGAGGCGCCGAGGTGCGGCGTGACGATGACGTTGTCGAAGCCGAGCAGGGGACTTGTAGTGCAGGGCTCCTCGGCCAACACGTCCAGGGCCGCTCCGGCCACATGGCCGCTCTCTAACGCCCGAGCCAAAGCCGCCTCGTCGATGATCTCGCCGCGGGCGGCGTTGATGATGCGCACGCCCGGCTTCATGGCGGCAATAACTTCTTCCGAAATCAGGCCGCGCGTCTCGCGGGTAAGGGGAAGGTGAATGGAAAGAAAGTCGGCGCTCTTTATCACCTGCTCAAAGCTGGTAAGCTCTACCCCGCGCTTACGGGCTTCTTCGACGGCTACGTACGGGTCATAGGCCAAGACGTGCATCTCGAGGGCCCGGGCGCGCACGGCCACAGCCGAGCCAACCCGCCCCAGGCCGAGGATGCCCAGGGTTTTTCCCGCCAGTTCTACCCCGAGGAACGCCTGCCGCTCCCAGCGCCCTGCGCGCAGGGTGGACACCGCCTGGGGAATGTGCCGGGCGAGCGCCAGCATTAAGGCCAGGGTATGCTCGGCAGCAGCGATGGTATTTCCTTCTGGGGCGTTCACGACGAGAACGCCCAAGCGGCTGGCCGCCTCCACGTCGATGTTGTCCACGCCCACGCCGGCCCGGCCCACCACAGACAGCGTACGCGCGCCGGCCAGAACCTCCGCAGTAACCTTTGTGGCGCTGCGCACCACCAGCGCGGCGCAACCATCCAGCCGCCGGCAGAGCTCCTCCGGGCTGAGGCGCCCCGACCTTACCTCCACCGTATGCCCGGCCCGCTCGAGTACCTCCGCCGCTTCGCGGGCAACGTTATCGAGAAGAAGGACCTTAGCCAAGTGCCCCACCTCCCGTAAAAATTTCTTCCTCGGCCCGGGCCACGCCCGCCCCCGGAGCAACCGGTGCTCCTAGGCGCCGGAGCACCAGTTCCAGCACCGCCAGCGCGCCCAGAAGCTCCAGCTCGTCTACGTAACCCATGTGGCTTAGGCGCAGGATCTGGCCGGCGAGCTTCCCTTTACCGCCGGCAAGGCTGAGGCCGTATTCGCGCCGCGCCAAGGCCCGCACTTCTTCTACGTCCACTCCCGGAGTGCGCGCCGCCGTCACCGTGGCCGAGGCCCAGGCGTCCTGGGCGAGGAGCTCGCATCCCATACCCCTAAGCCCGGCCCGCACCAGGCGGGCAAAGCGACGGTGCCGCTCCCAAACCTGCGGCAGGCCTTCGGCAAAAAGCCGCGCCAGCGCCGCCTCCAAGCCGTAGAGGAGGGCGACATTGGGCGTCCACGGGGAGAAGCCCTTCTCGGCGCTCCTCCGCCAGGCCAGAAGGTCAAAGTAGTAGCTTCTAGGCTTATGCGCCTCAATCACCTTCCAGGCCTTGGGGCTGACGCTTAAGAAGGCCAGCCCGGGCGGGAGCATGAGGGCCTTCTGAGAGCTCGTGATCATGAAGTCTACTCCCCACTCGTCGGTACGGATGTCCATGGCCCCCATGCTGCTCACGGCGTCAACCATAAGGAGCGTGGGCGTATCCTTAAGGAGAGCACCCAGGCCGGCGATGTCGTTGACCACGCCGGTGGAGGTTTCGTTGTGAGTAGCCAGCACGGCCTTGGGGAGAGGCCCGCGGTCGAGGGCGGCCTTCACGGCGGCCAGATCCACCGGTTCACCCCAAGTAAACTCGAGGCGCTCTACTTTTGCCCCCCAGCGCTCGGCGATGTCGGCAAAACGGTTCCCAAAATGCCCGGTTACCAGAGCCAACACCCGATCGCCCGGCTCGACGGTGGCTGCCACGGCGGCTTCCATGGCCCCCGTGCCGGAAGAGGTGAGGATGAAGAGGTCGTTTTTCGTTTGAAACACTTTTTGCACCTGGGCCACGAGAGATCGCTGCAGAGAAGCAAATTCGGAACTTCGATGCCCGATGACCGGCCTGGTCATGGCCGCTGTAACGTCCGGCGGGACAGGCGTTGGGCCGGGAATGAATAGGTGCTGCTTTCTCTGCATGTGAACCTCTCCTTCCAAGTTGTGCAGGTTTAAGGGGTAATCAAAAAGCCTCCCGCCCCTAAACTAAGGGGCGAGAGGCCTTTCCCGCGGTGCCACCCAAATTGGTACCGGTAAAGCCGGTACCCGCTTTTGATACGCTAACGGGTATCAACCGTATCGGCCTACTAGGCTTCGACCGCCCGCTTGGGGATGGATTCGAAGGGCCTCACTTCACCGGTTCGCACCAAACACCGGCTCTCTGCCGAAGGAAAGCCCATCTACTGTTCCCCGCATCGCTTTCACTATTGTCGTTTATTGTAATATAACCTCCCTTTTCTGGCAAGGCTCAAGATCGCTTTTTTAGATTAAGTTTTTGTTAACGGTTTGAGCTGGCGGTAAAGAAGCTCGGCCAGGCTCCCTTCGGCTTGCGCAACCTTGCGCGCATATTCGGCATCCAGAAGGTCCCGGAAAAGCTTCTCGCCGGTTCCGCCGTCCAGCAGGCCCCCTTCTGGTACCGTCCGGCGCATGGACCGGAGAACCTGCTCCCAGAACAAGGCGGCAAACTCCTCGCAGGCCTTCTTCAAAGCCCGATCATTTTGCTCCCGTTGCCCGGCGCTCCGGGCAGGAGGCGTTGGAAATAGCCAATCGCTCCCGATTATAGTCGGCATGCTCGCCTCTCCCTAGTGCTCAGCGTTACCGGCGCAGGTTGTTGGCCACACCAAGCATCTCGTCGGCGGCGGTGATGGCCTTGGCGCTGATCTCGTACGCCCGTTGGGCGGTGATCATATTGACCATCTCCTCCACCACCTGGACATTGGACATCTCCAGGTAGCCGGAGGAAAGGGTCCCGCAGCCCTGCCCGGGAATAAGCCCGTCTTCCACGTACCCCGCTGCCGGCGTTGCCCGGAAAAGGTTACGCCCCAGGGCTTCTAAACCTGCCGGGTTGGGAAAGCGGGCGAGCGTGATCTGACCGGCTTCCTGTACGTCACCATTTTGATCTTTGTATGTTACCGTGCCGTCCGGCGCAATGGCCACTTCAGTGGCCCCGGGCGGAATGTTGATGCCGGGCTCCACCAGGTAGCCGTCAGTAGTCACCAGGTCACCGTCGGCGTTCAGCTTGAACGAGCCGTCGCGCGTGTACGCCGGCGTGCCGTCGGGAAGCTGCACCACGAAAAAGCCGTCGCCGTCGATGGCCACGTCCAGCGGGTTCTCAGTAGGCTGGAGGTTTCCCATACTGAAGAGGCGCTGGGTGGCCGCCGGGCGCACCCCGTGGCCCACCGCCAAGTTCGTAGGCGTGTAGCCGCCGAGCGCCGTTGGAGCCGCGCCCCTAATCGTCTCGTAGATTAGGTCTTGAAATTCCACCCGGCTCTTTTTATAGCCGGCGGTGTTCACGTTCGCCAGGTTGTTAGAAATCACATCGATGTTGAGCTGCTGGGCCAGCATGGCCGTGCTGGCCGTCCACAAGGCCCGGATCATATCCCCTTCCTCCTTTTTCCAGTAAACCAGAGCGATCCAGCAAGTTGAAAAACTTCGGCTCTCGGGCATCCCCCTTCGGCGCCGACGACCTAAGAAAGAACGAACTTTGCTCGCTCAGAGCTCGGGTTAGGCTCGCCTTCGGCTCAAACAGTCCCCTCGCTTTCCTTCGCTAGCCCGCGTCCTCTCGAACGGCGGTACGTAAAGCGCCGTGCCAGGGGATGACTCTCGACCTCAGTCAATGCCGAACGATCGTGTGGGATGACGTGCCTTCAGGGCAGGGCCGCATCCGTCGTTCCGCGGCCCGGGGCCTCTGCCAAGCAGTCCGGCCCTCTTACCCTTTAGACTTTGGCAACTTCGTTAAGGAGCTTGTCCAAGGTTTGGTCTTGGGTTTGGATGGCCTTCTGGCCGGCTTCGTAGGCCCGCATGGCGCTGATGAGCTCCACCATAGCCTCCACCGGCTCCACATTCGCCCCTTCCAAACCGCCTTGTACCACTTCCGTGGCTGCGGGGGGCAAAGCCTGGGGAGCGCTGAAGAGGTTGTTCCCCACCTTGGTGAGAACCATCCCGGGCGGCGGATTTACCACGGCCAGGTTGGCCGCCAGGTTGGGGTCGTCCGCCCGCGCTATTTGGCCGCCCCGGGTGAGCACGGGATAGCCGTCGGCAGTGGTAAGCTCACCGTTCTGGTTTACAAGGAAGGCACCGTTTCGCGTGTAGCATAGCCCCTGGGGCGTCTGCACCACGAAGTAACCGGGACCGCGCAGGGCGAAATCGTAGGGGTTCCCGGTTTCCCGGTAGGGGCCCGGACGCTCAAGGGTAAACACCTCCGCCACCGCCGCCCCCGTTCCCAAAAAGCCCACTGGCGCCGGTGCTACTGCCGAACCGCCGGGGAAAGAGGCGATGGCATCGTTCAGCCGGTAGAGAAAAAGGCTGGGAAGCGCCGCCGTGACCGCCACGTCTGCCCGGTAACCGGGAGTTGCGGCGTTGGCCAGGTTGTTGGCCACCACATCCAGCCGCACCTCTTGGGCCACCATCCCGGCGGCCGAGGTATACAGCCCGCGCAGCATGCTTTCACCTCCCGTTCTTTTTTACGAGCACTTCGGAGACAAAAGTGCCCTTACCACGGAGCTTGTCCAGGTACTCAAGGGCCCGCCCGGTACCCAAAGCTACCGCCGTGACCGCATTCTCAGACACGTGCACCGGGATCCCCGTCTCCTGGGCCAGGAGCTTGTCCAAACCGTAAAGCAGCGAACCACCTCCTGTAAGGACTATGCCCTTATCCACTATGTCGGCAGCCAGCTCAGGCGGCGTTTTTTCTAGAACCGACTTTACACACTGGACGATGGCCTGCACCGGCTCTACGAGGGCCTCGAACATTTCCTCGGAGGTAAGCCTAATCGTCTTGGGCAGCCCCGTCACCAAATCGCGCCCCCGTACGTCCATGCTTTCCTTACGTCCCTCCGGATAGGCCGTCCCGATGGTAATCTTCAACTCCTCGGCGGTGCGCTCGCCGATCATCATGTTGTAGACCCGGCGGACGTAGCGGACGATGGCATCGTCGAACTTATCCCCCGCCACACGCAGGGACTCCCCGATGACAATACCGCCCAAAGAAAGAACGGCTACGTCGGTGGTCCCGCCGCCGATATCTACCACCATGCTGCCGCTCGGCTCGGCGATGTCGAGGCCGGCACCCAGTGCCGCGGCCAGCGGCTCTTCGATGAGGTACGTGCTGCGCGCGCCGGCCTGCATAGCCGCCTCCAGTACAGCCCGCTTCTCCACCGTGGTGACCACGGCCGGGATGCACACCATCATGCGCGGGCGAAAGAAGAGGCGCTGCCCGCAGACCTTACCTATGAAGTATTTAAGCATCCGCTCGGTTATGTCGTAGTCGGCTATAACGCCGTCGCGCAGGGGGCGGATGGCAACGATATTGCCCGGGGTACGGCCGAGCATGCGCCGGGCTTCCTCGCCTACAGCCAAGAGTTGGCCGCTGTCCCGTTCAATAGCCACTACCGATGGCTCCTGCAGTACAATGCCTCGGCCCCGCACGTAGATCAGAACTGTGGCCGTACCTAGATCGATACCGATGTCCGCACCCCAAAACATGAACCTTGCCCCTTTCGCTCCCTTCCTTGTTGGAATCTAGTTCTACATCCTTCCACAAATATCCTCTTTTTTGGTCAGGCCCCCAGGTATTTCTTGCGGGTGGCGGCGCCGCCTCTTAAGTGTCGCTCTCTTTTGTTCTGGTCCAAAATGGCCCGCACCTTGGCGGCGAGCTGCGGATTAACTTTAGGTAAACGCTCGGCCATGTCCTTGTGGACGGTGCTTTTGCTGACTTGGAACGCCTGTGCGGCCTGACGAACAGTAGCCCCGGTTTCGGCAATGTACTGGCTGATCTTGAGGACACGCTCATAAATATGGTCGCGCACGCCCGTCCCCCCTAGAAGCTTGAGTGCAGTACATGTATATGGTGCGGACGGGTAAAAAATGCCGCCGGGCAAGCAAAGGGGCCGCCTCATACTGAGGCAGCCCTTTTCCCCTTTGTGCCAAAAGGGGCGCAGTTCATTGGCTGGACGGCTTGAGGCCCGTAGTACTCCTTACTGCCGCGCGTTCACTTCGGCCTTATCCTCCTTAGCAACCTCGGGAAGGTAGGGGGACGGATCCACGGCCTCTTTGTCGAGCCGGAGTTCAAGGTGCAGGTGTGGTTCGCTGGCCACACCGGTTTGACCGACGGTGCCGATTGGCTGTCCCTTCTCCACCGCCTGGCCCACCTGTACGTCCACCCGCTCCAGGTGTCCGTAGGTGCTTCGCCGCTTTTGCCCGTGATCAATAACGACTACCTTACCCAGCACGGCGTCGTCCTTAACCTCCGCCACGGTGCCCGCCAGCACAGCCTTTACCTCCGTGCCCACCGGAGCTGCCAAGTCCACGCCGGGATGGAAGCGCCAATCGGCAAACACCGGGTGCTTGCGCCAGCCAAAGGGCGAAGACACCTCGGCCATCACCGGCCGGACCAGGTCAGGGAAGGCCTGCCCGGGCGCGAGCACCGGCTGGAGCGGCTCCTTGGGCTCTGGTCCGGGCTCAGCCGTCCCCAGCTCCCGCGCCGGCTCAGTTTTCGCCTGCTTTACTTCGGTCGCTTCCTTCGTTGTTACCGGTTTGGCGGCAGGCTTTGGAGAAGATGGGGCCTTTGAGGTCACACTCACCTTTTCTTCCTGAGGAGCTTCGGTGGGCAAGGGCAGCTCCGGCGGCTCCGGCCACACATACTCCTCGCTTTCCGGATAACGCAGGCTGCTCCAGTCGGTCGCCAAGTAAAACAGGCCGGCCACCGTAACAACTACCATTAGGGCAATGGACGCCAGTGCTACCTGGCGGCGAAGCAGGTTTCTCCACCTCACCTTAAGAGCGCCAAAAAAGCGTGAAGCAGACTCTTTCTTTTCCATAATCTTCACCCCTACTCTAGTCTTACCAGAGCAGGGGCGCGTTATACCGGGGCGAGCTGTTTAGTTCACCCACCCTTGGTGCTGTAAGCTAGCCTTAGACCCCGGTCTCTTCGCCGCACGCGGTTTCCCGGTCGGGCACGGTCCGATGAGAGCTGTGAAGGACCGCCAGCTGGTGAAAGAGCACCGCTGTCAACCCTGCAAGCCCTATCAGGTCGGTAACGAGGCCCGGTTTGATAAGGAGGAGGGCAGAGGCAAGGCAGATGAGCCGTTCCCACGGCGCAGCGTGAGTGAGCAACCAACCTTGGATGGCCGTCGCCAGGCTGATCACGCCTACGGTAGCGGTGAGGGAAGCCAGCACGATTTCGCCGACGTCGCCGATGAGCACCAGGCAGGGACTGTAGGCAAACATGAAGGGAACAATAAAAGCTGCCAGCCCGATCTGCACAGCTGTCCATCCTGTCTTCATGGCGTTGGCGCCCGCCACGCCGGCACCAGCGTAAGCGGCGAGGGCCACCGGCGGGGTGATGTCGGCCACAACGCCGAAGTAGAGGATGAACATGTGCGCCGCCATGGGCGGGACGCCCAGGCGTACCAGGGCCGGTGCGGCCAGGGTGGAAAGGACCACGTACTTAGCGGTGGTTGGGAGGGCCATGCCTAGGAGGATGGAAGCGATCATGGTAAGAGGCAGGGCCAGGGCGAGGCGCCCTTGGGACCAGGTGACAATGAGCCCGGCGAGCTTGAGGCCGAGGCCGGTCATGGTAACCACGCCTACTACAATACCGGCGCAGGCGCAGGCCGCAGCCACTTCCACCGCCGAGCGTGCCCCGTTTTCCAAGGCCGCGAGGAATTTCTGCGGGGTCATACGCGTCTCTGGCTTAAGGAAGCTCAGACCTACCGTAAGCACGATGGTCCAGAAAACGGCTTTCATAGGGGAGTAGCCACGGACAAGAACCACAATGAGAACTGCTAGCGGTACCAGAAGGTGCCAACCTTTGAGCACAGTCTCTTTCAAGCCCGGAAGTTGTTCCCGGGGAATGCCCCTGAGCCCCAGGCGGCCGGCCCGAAAATGAACCTGAGCGAAGAGGGAAATGTAGTAAAGTACGGCGGGAATCGCGGCAGCCGCCGCCACTTTAATATAAGGAACTCCCAGCACTTCAGCCATGATGAAGGCCGCGGCCCCCATTACGGGCGGCATAATTTGCCCGCCGGTGGAAGAAGCTGCTTCCACGGCTCCCGCGAAGTACGGCTCGTACCCCACGCTTTTCATAAGGGGGATGGTAAAGGAACCGGTGGTCACCACGTTCGCTACGGAGCTTCCCGAAACGGTGCCCATAAGGCCGCTGGAAACCACGGCCGCTTTAGCCGGGCCGCCTTGCGAGGAACCGGTCAGGGCGAAGGCGAGGTCTATGAAGAACTTCCCTGCGCCCGTCTTCTCGAGGAACGCGCCGAAGAGGATAAAGAGGTAAACGAAGGTAGCCGACACCCCCAGGGGAACCCCGTAAATACCTTCCGTGGTAAGGAACTGATAGGGGAAGATGCGTGCTAGTGAATAGCCCTTGTGGGCCAAGAGCCCGGGCATGTAGCGACCAAAGTAGGCGTAGATGAGGGCAGCGATGGCCACGAGCGGCAGGGCCCAGCCTACCGTCCGGCGGGCAGCCTCTAAGACAAGAAGGACCATGATAATCCCGAGGATAATGTCGAGCTGCGTCGGGGCACCGGCCCGGTTTACAATGTTCTGCATGTCGATTAGAATATAAAGCCCACCGGTTAAGGAAAGCAGTGCCAACACTAAATCGTACCAAGGCAGGCGGTTCCTGGCCGCTTTCTTGGTTGCCGGATAGAGGAGGAAAATGAGTACGGACATGAACATCCAGTGGATATCGCGCTGCGTAAGGGCAAAGAAGAGGCCGAATTGGGCCGTGTACAGGTGAAAGAGCGAAGCAGCAACGGCGATCAGGCTGATGAGGGCAGCCAAAACGCCCTTGAAGCTGCGCGTCTTGGGCTTCAATTGTTCTAGGTCAATCTGGAGCGCTTTAGCGTCTTTGGTTCCGGTATTGCCAGCGCCTGCTTCAGGCATGTTTTCACTCCCCCCAGATCAAGGGTTGGGTCCGAGAAGAGAAAGAAACCGGGGCAGACGTCTCACCTTGAGCAGCACCTTGCTGCCGGGCGGCGCGAAGCGGACTAAGGACACCTCGCGGCTACCCACGACAAGGCGGTGGTCGGCCACCGTCCCCACCGCCAGCCGTAGCTCCCCCACGTGCCGGTTGCGGCGCACGCGCACCCGCTCGCCGCTAAAATCGAAGTCTGCCGCCGGCTGGAAGTCCAAGCCCGCCCCCATCCAGAGGTAACTTTCTTCCACCAAGATCAGGTCGCCTCTAGCATCGGAGGCGAAGACTTCCCAGACGGGAGTTTTATCCCAGGAGTGCGTGTAGCGGAGCTCGAAGCGTCCAGAAGCAGGAAGTTTAGTGCGGAAAAGAAGGGCTCGGGACGGCAAGGAACGGACCTCCAGCACGGCTACCGGCCAGAAGAGACCGGCAAGCAGGAAACTCCCGGCCAGGAGCGCCGGCCCGGCTTTTAGCCGCAGGTTTCTCATCACTTTCAACCTCACCGCCCCGTGAGCGACCTGCCATTTCCTGGTTTCATTTTGCGTCCAAGCTGCCGTTTTCCCCTTATTTCAACACGCCAATTTCTTTGAAGTACTTGGCTGCCCCCGGATGGAGTTCAATGGGCGTTTGCCAACCCGTCTCTGGCGTCATCTGGGCCGCTACCGGGTGAATTTCTACCAGGCGCTTCACATTCTCATAAAGCGTTTTGGTAATGGTATAGGCCAGGTCTTCCGGCATGTCTTCGCGGACAACCACCACGTTGCCCACCTCCAAGGCGGGGACGTCCTGGTCTACGCCCTTATAAGTCCCGGCCGGGATTTTGCCTTTGACGTAATACGGGAATTCCTTGGTAAGTTTATCCAGAATCTCTTCTCTAATGGGAATTAGTTTGATGTCACGAGCCGAGGCCACGTCCATTACCACCGCGCCCGGGTAGGCAAAGTTCCAAAACACAGCATCGACGGTTCCGTCCTTGAGCGCCGTCGCCGCTTCAGGCTGCGAGAGGTAAGCTTCTTCGATGTCGTCGTAGCTCATGCCGTGGGCTTTAAGGATCTCCCTGGCCATGGCTTCACAACCGCTGCCCGGGGCGTCCACGGAGACGCGCTTCCCCTTTAGATCCTCGACCGAGTTAATGCCGGAGTTTTTTAGGGTTACGATGTGTTCTGGTGCCGGGTACATGGAAAAGAGCGCTTTGAGCGGAAGTTTTTCTTTAAACGGCTCAATACCCTGTACCGCCTTGTAGGCGGCGTCGCCCATCATAAAGCCCAACTGCGACTCGCCTGAGGCTACCAGGCGGGCGTTCTCGATGGAGGCGCCGGTGGACTCAGAAACGCATTGGATCCCCGGCAACTCGCTCAGAATATCGGCGATGCCGCCGCCCAGCGGGTAGTAGGCACCGCCGACGCTGCCCGAGGCAAAGGTGAGATAAGTGGTCTCTTTTTTCTCTTCTCCGGCCTCACCGCCTTCGGCGGTCGGTTTCGGCGCGCACCCTCCTGCTACAAGAACAAGCAGCAACAATACACACACTACCGTTACCGATCGCCAACAAACATTCTTCATCTTTTACACCTCCTGCTAATTTTCTGACTACGCCTCCTCTTCCCGCTTCGTGCCGGGTTCGCCGCGCCGGCCCGGGCGGGGTGGTCCGCCCGGGTCCGCAGCCTGGTTTTAAGAAGGCCTGCTCCGGCGGGAGCAGGCCCCGCTCGGCCCAGTTGCGGGATTCGGTTTAAGGTTCCGGAAAACCGTTGGGATACCTGAACACCTTCCCCTCCCAGTTGCGGATGAGGACGTAGTCTCGGCCCATGGAGAGAAGGTATTGGGGGACAATGGGCGTTTTGCCGTGGCCTTCGGGCGCGTTGATAATGTACCAGGGGATGGCTAAACCCGAGGTGTAGCCGCGCAGGTTCTCCATGATTTCCAGGCCTTCCTGCACGGTAGTAACAAAGTGCGTCGTGCCCTGTACCGACTTGGCATGGAAGATGTAGTACGGCCGCACCATGATCCGCAGAAGTTCGTGATTGAGCTTTTTCATTACATAAGGATCGTTGTTGATGCCCTTAAGGAGCACCGCCTGGTTTCCAAGGCCCACTCCGGCGCGCGCCAGGCGGAAACAGGCTTCCTGCGCTTCCGGCGTAACCTCTTTGGGGTGGTTGAAATGCGTGTTGAGATAAAGCGGCAGGTGTTTCGCCAGCATGTCGCAAAGCTTTCGGGTAATGCGCTGGGGAAGGGTGACCGGTGTGGCACTGCCGATGCGCTTTATCTCCACGTGCGGCATGCTCTCGAGTTCGGTGAGGATCCAGTCGATCTTCTCATCTTCCAAGGTGAAGGGATCCCCGCCGGTGATCAAAACGTCTCGGATCTCCGGATTGGCGCGGATGTAGTCGAGGGCCGCCTGGATTTCCTCGTCGCGCGCCGGCTGGTCTACCTCGCCAATGTTGCGGCGCCGCTGGCAGTGGCGACAGAACATCGCGCATTGGTTGGTGACGTTGATGATCAGGCGGTCCGGGTAACGCCGCGTGATACGCGGCGCGGGAGAGGTATACTCTTCCGCCATCGGATCCGGCACGCCGTAGACATCGGTAATTTCATTTACGCTCGGCACCGCCCGCATGCGGATGGGGCAGCGCGGATTGTCCGGGTCCATAAGCGAGGCGTAGTAAGGCGAGATGGCCCAGCGGTAGCGGGCGCCCACGCGGGCTATCTCCTCCGCCTCCCGATCCGTAAGATTAATTACTTTGGCCAGCGTTTCCACATCGGTGATGCGATTCCGCACCTGCCAGTGCCAGTCGTTCCACTCTTCTTCTGTAGCCCCGAAAAGCTTCTTTAGCTCTTCTTTACGCCGGCGAAAACGCTCGGCCAGCTTAAAACCGGTTTCAATCTCTTCACATGCTTTAAGGTAAGGCTCGATGCGCCCCTTAAGCTCCACCGTACGCCGGATAGCTATGTCGCGTTTTTCTTCTTCGGTAAGCGCCATGCTTGCACCTCCAAGCTCTTTACAGGAGGGCCGCCTGGTGCTAGAATGAGACCAGGCAGCGGTCCTCCTACAAGGTAAAAAAGTGCCTTGGGGCCCGGTTTTGCTGCCACAAAACCGGGTCGGACCGTTGACCGGGGTTCAGGCCGCAGCATGCTGCGGTCTCTTTTCTTTTTCCTTCTCTAGTCCTGTGCTTCATGCTGTAGCTCAGAGGAGTATTCTTAGTTGTAGCGGCGCGGTTTAAATTCCATTCCCACCCCCTCCCGGTTGGTAAAAAATGCTGTGCTTAGAAGCAATGGCTTCCAGCTCATCCAGGCAGGCCAGGGTCTTCTCCTTATCGCGCCGGCCCACGGCGGTCACGAGGGCGTTGATCAGCGAGAGGGGGGCCGCAAAAGACTCAATGAACGAGCCTAGGTTGCTCTGAGCCGTAAGGGTTATATCCGCGAGCGGCGCCAAAGGCGAGAGGATGCTGTCGGTAAGGGCCAAGGTCTTGGCGCCTTTATCGCGCGCGTAGGCAAAACCTTCGACGGTAAGGCGGGTGTAGCGGGGAAAACTGATCCCGATCACCAGGTCCTCCGGCCGCACCATGGCCAGTTCCTCAAAAATGCTGCTTACCCCCTGCGGTACAACCCGGACGCGCTTGCCGATCATCTGCAGGTAAAAGGCCAGAAAAAGGGCGAGGCAGTAGGCGCTGCGCGAGCCGAGCACGTAGATGTCGGCCGCGGCGATGATGGCGTCCACCGCCGCGTTGAAGTCGGCATCGCTCAGTTCCTGCAGCGTGCGGCGCAGATTTTCCAGGTCGGTAGTCAGAATTTCCCGCGCCACCGACTCCTCCGCACCTGCTTCTGCCGCCGACAGGCGTAGCCGGTCGGCCGTGCTGAGGCGGTTTTTTACCTTTTCCTGTAGAACCCCCTGCAACTCCGGCCAGCCCTGATAGCCGAGCGTATACGCAAAACGCACCACCGTCGATTCGCTCACCCCTACCAGGGCTCCGAGCCTGGCGGCAGTGAGAAAAGCCGCCTGTTCGTAGTTATTTAAAAGGAATTCGGCCAGGCTGCGCTGGGCACCGGAAAGGTCGTTGAACGCCCGCTTGATGCGCATCTCTAAACTGTCTTGGACTCTTTCCATTTCTTACCCAACTCCTGCATCATTTCTTGCTTCTTTATGTAAGATAAGTTGCAGGATTTACTGCAGCAGTTATTATATTCGCTCTTTATTCCCCAATTCCTCCTTCCTGCCCGTAATTTTTTTTGCTCCAAGAATTGCCGGATTAACCGGGAACGGGTAGAACCGAGGCTTATAGACGAAGAGCCGGGCTAGTAACTTACCCCGGGCGGCGGAGAAATATCGACGCCGGTGTAATAGTGCTGTAAGATGGCGCGGAAGTCCTTTCCCTGCTTGGCCAAGCCGTTGGCCCCGTACTGGCACATACCGACGGCGTGACCGTTGCCGTAGGTGGTGAAGACTACCTTGCCGTCCGCCGTAAGCCGCCAGTTAAAATTGGTGGAATTAAGGCCTAAGCGCTTTCTTACCTCCACCCCGGAAAACGTCATCCGCCCTACGCGTAGGTCCTTCACCCGCCCGGCCTTAGTGCGACTGAGTATGGCCATGTCCAGCCCCTTGCTCGTCGGAACGGCCACCTCTACCTCCAGGCGCCGACCCAGTTCGGCCAGGGTGAACTCCACCTGGTCGCCCATGTGGGGTGGGTTTTCATCGTACGTGCACTCTACGTGGCTGAGGTAGGGAACAGGATTTCCCCAGACCACCTCGGCGTCCTCCGTTCCTAGGCCGCCACAGCTCGCGTGGTACACCGGCTCGATGAGTTGGTGATCGTACGTCACCACCAGGCCACGGGTTGCGGCCACGGCTTCGGCGATCTTTTCGTGGTAACCCGGGTAGGAAAAGAGCCCCCAGCGCTGCCTCAGCTCTGCATCGCTCATCCAGCCCTGGCAACAGGTCGGATCGGTGCAGATGTCGGCCTCGGGGTGCTTGGGGCAGCCGTTTCCGCCGTACGACTTGAGGCGCCGCAGGGCGTAAGTCCGGGCGGCCACCGCCTGGGCCTTGAGCGCCTCGGCATGGAACTCAGCGGGCATCTCCGCGGCCACCACGCCTATGAGGTAACGCTCAAGGGGCATTTCCTTTACTTTGCCGCTGGCAGCAACAAACACCTTGAGGGTCGGTCCTTCCTCAGTCCCCGCCGGCTCCGGCGGCGTCGGGGCCGTGGTTGGCGCCCCGCCCAGCAGGCTGACGATGGCCGCCGGCAGCACCAACACGGCCAGCAGCACAAAAACGAATACCCCGGCAAAAAAGCCCCGCAAGCGCCTCTCCTCCCCCGCACCAACCCGGGCCGCCCCGGGATAAGCCCTGTGCTCTTTAATCTATATGAGCGCCTGCGGAGAAATATGTGCCGGGCGCCTGGTAAGGACTCCCAGCTGCCCGGCACCTACCGATGCTGCATGTAGCGGTAAAGGTTGTAAAACCCGCCGGCGATAGCCAGGAGCACGAGCAGGACGGAAAACACGCTGCCCGAGGCCAGGCGGGCATCCAGCCAGCTGCCCAGGTAATACGCGAACACGATGGCCACCGCGAGTCCCAGGGTAAATGTTCCCGCTGCATAGATCCACCTTACCCGCCCGGGAGGACCCATAGCTTTTACCTCCTTCACCTGCAAGAGTTCCACCTGCCCCAGGGCCTAGAGGGATTCGATCAACTCTTCCGGTGCTTCGTCACGTAGCCCGAACCAATGCTCGAGGCCGGTGCGAATCCGCCACGCCGCCCGGCCGTCTCCATAGGGGTTGGCCGCGCGGGCCATGCGCTCGTACGCGGCCGGGTTCGAGAGAAGCTCCTCCGCCGCGGCCAAAATGGCCTCAGCCTGCGTTCCCACCACGCGTACCGTTCCGGCCGCCACGGCCTCCGGCCGCTCCGTTACCGAACGCAGCACCAAGACCGGCCGGCCCAGCGCCGGAGCTTCCTCTTGAATGCCGCCCGAATCGCTGAGGATAAGGTAGGCCCGCGCCAGAAGGTTCGCAAAGTCGCCGTAGGCTAGGGGCGTTAGAAGATGAACACGCGGGTGGTCGCCGAGGATGCGCCGGGCCGGCTCTTGCACCTTGGGATTAAGGTGTACCGGAAAGACGACCTCTACGTCGGTATGCCGTTCCACCAAGGCGGCCACGGCGCGGAAAATCTCCTCCAAGGGTTCGCCCAGGTTTTCTCGGCGGTGGGCTTCTAGCACTATTATTCTATTCCGCTTAAAGTCCAATGCATTAAGACACGGCTCACAGAACTTATAAGTAGGCCGGACGGTCATAAAGAGCGCGTCGATGGCCGTATTGCCCGTTACCTGGATACGTTCGGGCGGTACCCCCTCGGCCAGGAGGTTAGCCCGGGCCGTAGCCGTGGGCGCAAAGTGCAGGTCGGCCAGTACCCCGGTTAGACGGCGGTTGAGCTCTTCCGGGAAGGGGAAATACTTTTGGTGGGTCCTGAGCCCCGCTTCCACGTGCCCGACGGCCACCCGCTGGTAGAAGGCGGCCAGGGCGGCAGCGAAAGTGGTGGTAGTGTCGCCGTGCACCAGAACCATGTCCGGCTGCTCGGCGGCCAGGACTTCTTCCAAACGCGTAAGCACGCGGGTGGTTATTTCGGTAAGGCTTTGCCCTTCCTGCATTATATTGAGGTCGTAATCCGCCTTGATTTCAAAGAGATCCAATACCTGGTCCAGCATCTGGCGGTGCTGGGCCGTGATCACCACGCGAGCGGCAAACCCGGGGGCCGCCGCTAAGGTCTTGACCACCGGCGCCATCTTGATGGCCTCGGGGCGGGTACCGAAAATAGATAGGATCTTAACGGGCCGCTTCACGCTATCCCTCTCTTCCTCGAATAAAAGCGGAGGTTCCCCACCTGGGCCTCCGCTCAAATAAACTTGCTTTTAACCGTGCAGGTTTTTCCCGCCGTGCCTCGCGGCGACCGTCCCGGCCCGGCCGATGGCCAAGGTCAGTCCAATTCCGACCAGCAGCAAGGTGGCCGCTACCAGTCTCGAACTCACGTCCGCCAGAGCCACGGCGCTTAAGCCAAAGCAAGCGCTGACGAAGTAAAGGATGAGCACCGCCTGGCGCTGACTCAGGCCGAGGGCCAGCAGGCGGTGGTGAAGATGGCCCCGGTCGGCCTGAAAGATGGGCCGCCCGTGGATAAAGCGGCGCACGATGGCCAAAGTGGTGTCGATAATGGGAAGCCCCAGCGCCAAGAGGGGCACCGCCAAGGCAATGGTGGTCGCGCTTTTTAAGGTGCCCTGCACAGCTATAGCGGCCAGAGTGAAACCGAGAAACATGGACCCCGTGTCACCCATGAAGATCTTGGCCGGGTTAAAGTTATGGGGGAGAAATCCTAAGGCCGCACCGGCCAACGCCGCCGTAACGAGCACCACGTACGGCTGCCCCTCCCGCAGGGCAACCAAGAGCAGCGTGACGGAGGCAATAGTGGCCACCCCGGCCGCCAGGCCGTCCAAGCCATCTATAAGGTTGAGGGTGTTGGTCACTCCCACTACCCAGAAAATCGTGAGCGGCACACCCCACTTCCCTATATACATCATGCCGGGGAAGGGACCGGCCGCCCACGGGTTGGACAGCCACTCAACGCTGTTGCCAAAGGCCACAAAGGTAAGGGCCGCTAAAACCTGCCCGGCGAGTTTTATCTTGGCTGGAAGGTTCAGGTAATCGTCAATCACACCCACTACAACTACCATGAACGCGCCGAGCCAGAGACCCAGAAACTGCTGCCAAAGCGCAAGGTGGGACCACGTTATGCCCAACCCTACCGCCAAAGAAAAGCCGGCGAAGATGGCCAGCCCTCCTAGGCGCGGGGTGGGTTTGGTGTGGATGTGGCGGCCGGCAGGGCCAGTGTCCGGCCTATCTAAGGCCCCCGTCCCCACGGCCAGGCGCCGTACGGCCGGTGTAGCCAGGTAGGCCACCAGTAGAGCCAGCACGAAACTGGCAACTATCCCAGGCACTCTGCAACACTCCCGTGCTTTTCAAGCGCTTTTTCCATTTTACCCTTCGCGCCTCGTGCTTGTCAATTAGGCTGAGAGTTAGGAGACAGGTACCCTTTGGCCTCCAGCTTCGCTATGTGGTCGCGGAGGGCTTCATTCAAGTCCACACCGTATTGTTCTTCCAAGACAAACATCATGGACACGGTAGTCTGGGCCACGTCCAAAAGCTCGCGGGCGATGATCTGGAGCGCCTGCTGCTCGGTCAGCGCTATGCGCTCGCCGTTCATCCCCCGGAACTTGCCCACCGCCTGGGCCAGTTCGCCGGCTTCTTCCAAGAGCTTGACCAGGGTCGACTCGAGCGTTGGCTGCAGTTTGTCCAGCTTAGGAAGCAGGATCCCCTTTTTCTCCATCGGCCTCTCCTCCCAGTCTCTCTACCAGTATGCCGGCCTCTGCCAGGATGTTTTCGGCAAGCTCGTCGGGATACGGGCCGCTGTATACCACGCGGCGAATGCCGGCGTTCACCAGCATCTTAGCGCAGAGCGAGCACGGATGGTCGGTCGTGTACAAGGTGCCGCCCTGGATGCTTACCCCGTGCACCGCCGCCTGGATGATGGCGTTCTGCTCGGCGTGCAGCCCGCGGCAGAGCTCGTGCCGCTCACCGGAAGGAACTTTAAGCCGCTCCCGCTCGCAGCCGACATCGAGGCAGTGCGGGAGACTCGCCGGCGCTCCGTTGTACCCGGTGGTGAGGACGCGTCGCTCTTTCACTATGATGGCTCCTACCTGGCGCCTCAGGCAGGTCGAACGTTGCGCCACCACCCGGGCAATGTGCATGAAGTAGGTGTCCCAATCCGGGCGCTTTCTAGCGGGTGCCATAGAGCCGATCGCCGGCGTCCCCCAGGCCGGGCACGATGTAGGCGTGTTCGTTGAGGCGCTCGTCCACCGCCGCCGTAAAGATGTCCACATCCGGGTGAGCAGCCTGTAGGGCCTTGATGCCCTCGGGCGCGGCGATAAGGCACATAAGTTTAATGTTACGGGCACCGCGCTGCTTAAGGAAGTTAACCCCGGCCACCGCCGAGCCGCCGGTAGCCAACATGGGGTCCACCAAAATGATGTCGCGTTCCTCGATATCCGCTGGAAGCTTGCAGAAGTACTCAATCGGCTCCAGGGTTTCCGGGTCACGGTAGAGGCCGATGTGCCCCACTTTGGCCGCCGGGATAAGGCGCAATATCCCGCCCACCATGCCCAGGCCCGCCCGCAGGATGGGCACGACGGCAAGTTTCTTGCCGGCAATGACCTTGGTCCTCGCCGGCGCAATAGGTGTCTCTACCTCCGCATCCTCGAGCGGCAGGTCGCGCGTGACCTCGTAAGCCATGAGCATGGCCACTTCTTCCATGAGCTCGCGAAACTCCTTGGGGCCGGTGTTTTTGTCCCGGATCAGGCTGAGTTTGTGTTGGATCATGGGATGGTCAAGCACGTGAACTTTGGACATTTCTTCTCCCCCTTGCCCAGGTTTATGCATCAAGATCCGCATACAAAGGATAGGCGGCGCAGAGTTCGCGCACGCGGCCGCGCAGCTTTTCTTTAAGTCCGGGCTCATTTCTCCTGGTAAGCGCCAGGGCGATGATGTCCGCCACCTCTTCCATATCCTTCGGCCTAAGCCCGCGGGTGGTGACGGCGGGAGTACCCAGGCGCAGGCCGCTGGTAACGAAGGGGCTTTCCGGATCGTAGGGAATGGTATTTTTGTTGGCCGTAATGCCTATCTCGTCCAAGATACGCTCCGCTTCCTTGCCCGTCAGCCCTTGCGGGCGCAGGTCGACGAGGAGGAGGTGATTGTCCGTGCCGCCCGAAACCAGGGTAAAGCCGCGGTCCATAAGTCCCTTGGCCAGAGCCTGAGCGTTGGCAACAATGCGCTCCTGGTAGGCCTTAAACTCGGGCGTGAGCGCCTCCTTGAACGCCACGGCCTTGGCCGCGATCACGTGCATGAGGGGGCCGCCCTGGATGCCGGGAAACACCGCCTTGTCGATGGCCTGCGCATTCCTCTCCGGGCACAAGATAAGGCCGCCCCGGGGGCCGCGCAGCGTCTTGTGCGTGGTGCTGGTAACATAATCGGCCACGGGCACCGGGTTCGGATGCAGGCCGGCGGCCACCAAACCGGCAATATGGGCCATATCTACCATAAGGAAGGCGCCCACCTCGTCGGCGATGGCCCTGAAGGCGTGAAAATCGATGATGCGCGGATACGCGCTCGCCCCGGCCACGATCAGGCGCGGGCGCTCGCGCCGGGCGATGGCGCGTACCTCTTCGTAGTCGATGCGGCCGGTATTTTTATCCACGCCGTAGTCGACGATGCGGAACCATTTTCCGGACAGGTTGATCGGATGACCGTGCGTAAGGTGCCCGCCGTGGCTGAGGCGCATGCCCAAGATGGTGTCGCCGGGGCTTAAGGCAGCGAAATAAACGGCGGTGTTGGCCTGGGCCCCGGAATGAGGCTGGACGTTGGCATGCTCCGCCCCAAAGAGCCGGCAGGCCCTCTCCCGGGCCAGGCGTTCGGCGATGTCGACAAACTCGCAGCCGCCGTAGTAGCGCCGGCCGGGGTAGCCTTCCGCGTATTTGTTGGTGAGTACCGAACCTTGTGCCTCCAGCACGGCCCGGCTGACAAAATTCTCCGAAGCGATCAGCTCCAGGCGCTCCCGCTGCCGCTTAAGCTCCAGGGAAATGGCCTGCGCAATCTCCGGGTCGACCGTTTGCAGAGACCCCATGGGACCATTCACCTTCCTTGACTTCTCTTACTTTTGGTCTGCCGGCGGGGTGCCCGGCTTAGCGTAGACGGCACGCGCGCCACCGATGAGCTTGGGCCGCGTCCGCGCCGCCACGAGTGGCGCCGCGCCGATATGGTCAATGCTGAGGCGCGTAGGCACCGCCACCGGCTTTAAGTGCATGCCGATCAGGGTGTGGCCGATGTCCAGCCCTGCGTGCGCCTGGATTCGCTCCACCAGGACCGGCTCTTTAAAGGCTTCCATGGCCAGGGCGGCCAGGGACCCGCCGGCATGAGGGATGGGGTAGGCCATAACCTGTTCCAGGCGGTATTCTTTCATTGCCGCGCGCTCCACCACCAGCGCCCGGTTAAGATGCTCGCAACACTGCACGGCCAGGTACAGGCCCTGTTCAGAAGTAACGCGAAGGAGCGGCTCCAAAATGGCCGCGGCTACCTCCCGGCTGCCGCTCGTACCGATCCTTTTGCCTTGGACTTCGCTGGTGCTGCAGCCGACTACCAGGATGCTCCCGGGCTCAAGCTTGGCCAGTTCTAAAAGTTCCCGGGCGGCCTGTTCTGTTTGCCGGGCTATTTCCTCCAGCACCCCTCTTCCCTCCCGTACTTCTTCTCAATGGCCGTAATCTTCTCCACGCGCCGGGCATGACGGCCGCCCAGGGGGCTCGCCGCCAACCAGGTACGCACGATATCGAGCGCCAGGCCCGTTCCCACCACCCTGGCCCCGAGCACCAGGATGTTGGCGTGGTTGTGCTCTCGGCTGGAGTGGGCGGAAAAGGTGTCGCTGCAGAGCGCCGCCCGCACGCCCGGCACCTTGTTGGCCACCATGGACATGCCGATGCCCGTCCCACAAATCAGGATTCCCAGGGGAAAGTCGCCCCGCGCCACCGCTTCGGCCACCGCCAGGCCGAAATCCGGGTAGTCGCAGGAGTCGGCACTATAGGTTCCAAAATCCTGATACGCCAGGCCCTGCTCATCTAAGTAGCCTTTAATGGCTTCCTTGAGTTCGTAGCCGGCGTGATCGCTCCCGATGGCAAGCCGCATAAATTTCACCTCTCGAGTATTCATTCCCTGAAAAGGTTCACTTCTTCCTGGGCGCCGCCATTTCCTGCTCCAAAGAGACAAAAATTTGAGGCGCCCGGGTCGCGCCTCTAGAGTTTGATGTCCCCACCCAGTACTCCCACCAGGTTGCCGTCCTGATCTTTGAGGGGGCAGGAAAGAGTCACGCATGGCCGGTAGGTAGCGACGGAAACGTACACCTCGGAGGTATATTCCTTGCCCTGCCGCGCCTCCTGGTACCAGGGGCGGTGGGAGACATCCACGTTGCCTATCTCGGTTGCGGTGATGGCCGTAATCTTGCCCTGGGCATCGGCGGCAAAAAGGAGCTCAAAGAGCGGGTGGCGCGCTAACGCTTCCTTGAGCACTTTCAGCTGCCCGGCTCCGTCGAGTGAGACCAGGTGCGCATCCCTCGCCAAAGTGCGCAGGACCGCCATACCCTCTTGTACCCTGGTTTTCAATACCTCCGGCGGTACCTTAATGCTGCCGAACTTGCGGCTGACGGCGTATAGCCGTTCCGCCATGCCGCTTAGGCGCTCGGCGGCGCGGGCTATCTCCTCCACCGACGCCGTCTGCTCTTCGGCCGCCGCGGCCGCTTCTTCCGTGCCGGCGGCCGTCTGTTGGGCGCTTTCGTTTACGCCGCCCATGAGGCGGTTGACCTCGGCCGCCTTTTCCGCCTGCTGCGCGCTGAAACTAACGATCTCTCCCACCTTCCCCTGAGCGGCGGCCAGGGCCGTGGTCATAGCCTCCAGGGCGGAGCGGGCCGCTTGGGATTCGGCCGCCGCCTGGCGCGCCTGGCCGGCCTGCTCGTCCATGGCCTGGGCCAGGGCGGTATCTTCCGCGTGAATGCGCTGCAGAATGCCGGTTATCTCCTTCGCCGCCGCAGCCGCCTGCTCGGCCAGTTTACGGATTTCCGAGGCCACTACGGCAAAGCCGCGCCCCTGCTCCCCGGCACGCGCCGCCTCTATGGCCGCGTTGAGAGCCAGAAGGTTGGTCTGCTCGCTAATCTGGGTTACGCTGTCCACGATCACCCCCACCTGGCGCGTGCCCTCCGTGTGCCGGCGCACCTCTTCAGCCAGGGTGCGGCTGCGCTCGGCCGCCGCTTCAACGGCCTTGAGGAGAGCCTCTAAAGCGTCCCGGCCGGTAGCAACGTTCTTCGCCGCCTCGCTCATCGCCTCCCCCGTGTCGTGGGCGCGCGCGGCGATGGCGCTGGCGCCGGCGCTCACGGTCTGAGCGGCGTTAACCGTGTCGCGCGCAGCCTCCGCCTGAGCGCCGGCCTGCCTGGCCATTTCTTGAACCGCCTGGGCTATCTGCTCAGCCGCAATACGGGCCTGGCTGGCGCCGCTTTTCAGCTCGCCGGAGGCAGTGCGCATCTGGTCTGCGGCCACATGCAGTTCACCGAGCATGCGCTGCAGGCGCGCGGCCAGCTCCTGGACGGGACCACCCAGCTTGGCAGCCGCTCCTGTAAGCCGCTTTGGGAAAGCGGCGAAAGTTTCGCCGTCGGCCAACGCCTCCAGGTAAGCTTTCAGTGGGGCCAGTGAACGGTCCTGCCATAAGGAGTCAACCGCCAGAAAGCCCGCGGCCACGGCCAGCCAAAAGACGAAAAGCCCCGCTGCTGCCGGAATGCCGTTTGCCGGCAGCACTTCATACAGCCAAAGGGACCCACCGCCGCACAGCGCGGCCACTGCCAGGGCGAGAAGGCCACGCAAAACCGCTCCCAGATTTCTCAGCACCGTCGCTCCTCCCCCACCTTGTTGAATACAAAAAGGCCGTGTAGGAGAAGGTTCGCCCTTAAGGAACATTTTCCCTGCCGCCTATTCTTTTTCCGCCAGCAATTTCTTAATGCGGCTTATAACCGGACCCAAGGCGGCCTTTATCTCATCGCGCACGCGGCGGTAAACTTCTTCCGATTGGCCAAAAGGGTCGCTTATGTCGCCCGGCCCGGGCGGATCCACGCCCTCCAGAGCGGCCACCTCCGCCAAGGCCCACGTCTTACCCCGCGCCACTGGGTACTCTTCCACCACGCGCTCTTTCTGTGCCCGCGTCATGGTGAGCACCAGGTCGGCCTCTTTGAGCATATCTTTGCTCACCTGCTGGGCCCGGTGCTTTGTTAAGTCCAGCCCCTCTTCGCGCAGAACGGCCATGGCCTGCGGAGTGGCCAGGCTGCCGGGGACGGCGGCCAACCCCGCCGAGGCGATCTCAATTTCCGACGATGCCCGTTCCCCTAATTCGCGCTCCAGCGCGCGCCTGAGCTCGGCAGCCGCCATGGGACTCCGGCACGTATTCCCGGTGCAAAGAAAAAGGACCTTTATTTTCGCCACAACTCACTACCCCTTACGGAAGAGTAGAAGCACACCCAGAAAGATAAAGGCCACACCGGCGCCCATCTGGAGATAGTGGGGTGGAATGAAGCGAGTTAAGGCCGCGCCGGCCAGGACGCCGATAAGCGAAGAAAGCACCAGGGCACTTGCCGCACCGAGGAAGACCGACCAGAGGGCACCGCTTTCTGCCGCAAGAAGCAACGTAGCCAACTGGGTTTTATCCCCGAGCTCGGCCAAGAAAACCAGCGAGAAAGTCGTTAAGACCGTTTTCCAAACCAAATCCTGTACCCCCTGCTCTTTAGCCTCTTGTGCCCTTCCTTTAACTTTATCGCCTGGGCGGGGCGGTTATACCATTAACGCCGTTAATTTTAACGGAAGTCCCTTTCCGCGCGAGGTGCGAGGAAAGTTGGTTTTGTTTTAAACCTTGATGATATGGTATCCGGCCGCCTTGCGCAGGCGGTTCATCACCGTCAGTCCCAAGCCTACCATCTCCACCCCTTCGGCGAGGATCACCTCTACGCCCTCCTCATCGAAACGGCGCAGGAAGTCGAAGAGGTTGGCCGCAATGCTTCCTAAGTCGGCCCGCGCGCCTACTACAGCCGTCCGCCGCTCGCCGTACGCGCTCGCCGTCTCGCAGGTAGCCATAATGACGACCTTTTTGCCTTGGGCGGCGTACCCGTCGTAGAGGGCCGCGATGCGGGCCGCAATCCGCTCCGGCGCACCCTCCACCACGATTACCTCTCCTTGAGGAGCGTAGTGCTTGTACTTCATCCCCGGCGCCCTTACCCGGCCCACCGCCGGTGGCGTGTCCTGCACCGTGGTAGGATCTACGGTAACGTCCGGCACCACCTGCCGCAGTTCTTCCAAAGTAATCCCACCCGGGCGAAGGATTTGGGGAGGGCTTACGGTAACATCCAGAACCGTGCTTTCCACTCCCACCCCCGTATGGCCGGCATCAATGATCATGGCAATGCGCCCGGCCAGGTCCGCTATCACGTGCTCGGCGGTGGTGGGACTCGGCCTCCCCGACAGGTTGGCGCTCGGCCCGGCAATGGGGCGCCGGGCGGCAGCGATGAAGGCCAGGGCCACAGGATGCGCCGGGAGGCGAATGGCCACCGTATCCAGCCCTCCGGTTGTGCGGCGCGGCACTTCGGGGCGGGCCGGGAAGACGAGGGTGAGCGGCCCCGGCCAGAAGCGCTCCATGAGGCGCTCCGCCACCTCCGGTACTTCCCGGACCAGGGGCTTGATCTCTTCCGGCTGAGCCACGTGAACGATGAGCGGGTTATCCGAGGGGCGGCCTTTGGCCGCATAGATCTTCCCCGCCGCTTCCGGGTCCAGAGCATTGCCGCCCAAGCCGTAAACCGTCTCCGTGGGGAAGGCCACCAGCTCGCCCCTGCGGATTAGCTCCCCCGCTTCTTCCAGGGCTTCCAGGTCCTCCTTATTCCGCACCTTTAGCACTTTGGTGCCTTTTATTACCTCTACCTCCATTTCCTATTCTCCTTATCTTTTCCGCCTCTTGCGCCCTTTGGGCATATGCCCGTCCTCGTCGTCCTCAAATTCATCGTAAGCTTTGTCCCAAGTACCTTGGAAAGCTGCCCGCCTGCCCTCGGCCGGCCGTCGATAACGCCGCCGCTCGATGGCGCGGACCACCTGACCCCAGAACTCTTCGCTCGGTAGCGTTCGTGCCCCGCGGCGCCGGGCACCTTCCTGCACCTCATTATCCGAGCTTACCACCACCGTCCCAGGGCCGGCCAACTCAATGATGGCCGCATCAGCCGGCCGGGCAAACTCCGCGCGGATGCCGCCGCGCGCCCAGAAACCGCTCCCGCCCGGTCCGTCAAAGACCACAGTAATTTCAATATTTTTCCCAGCCTTGTACAGGAAGAGCCGGTCGAGAAGGGCCTCACGCCCTGCCTCCAGGGCACGGCGTTCCAACTCCAGAAGCGCCGGCGTGCGGCGAATGAGGTTATAGCCGTCGACAATGTAACGTACCGGGGTCACTTCCCTTCTCTTCCGGGGTTTCTTTCCTGATTATACCTTATCCGACCGGAATCGGCAAACGAACAAAAAAGCCCGGGTATAAACCCAGGCCGACTGCAGGGGCAACTTAAGCCGACGAATTCACCGCAGGAGGTAGTAGCCTACCCCCACCACGACGAGAGCGACGAGGAAGATCAGGCCCCAATTCACGCCGCCCGGCGCAGCCTCATGGTGCGCCGCCTCATGCACTACCTGGCCGGAGCCGTCCGGACCGGTCTTCGACGCTTGGTGTCCCGCATGAGCGTTTCCGCTACCGTAAATTGAGCCATGCCCGTGAGGACCGCAGCAACCCATGCTTTCAACCCCCTAAAATACCTCTACCCCCTTAGGGTAGTCTCCTGCCCTTAGTATAAACCATGGAACGCCCGCTGTCAAGCGGGATGGAGGTCCAGGTTGGCAGTTGACGCCGATCGCCCGCCGGGTTATACTTAAGATGCTACCGTATAGGGGTATCTGGTAGTAAGGGGGGGTTCGAAGTGCGGCCCGTTCTCTTTTCACTGGGTCCGTTACAAATCCATACCCTTGGTTTCTTCATCGCTTTAGGAGCTGCAGCCGGGATCAGCCTGACCGTGCGCGAAGCCCGGCGCCTGGGGCTGAACGAGGAAAAGGTACTGAATCTCCTCCTTTGGACCTTGCTTGGGGGCATCCTGGGCGCACGCCTGGGTTACGTCCTCGTTTACCAACCGGGGTACTACCTGTCTCACCCACTGGCCGTGCTTAGGCTAGACCAGGGCGGTCTTTCCATCCACGGCGGTATTCTCGGCGGCCTGGCCGTGGCCCTGGGCTACACCCGGCGTCACGCGCTCCCGTTCTGGCCTTTGGCCGACGCCGCCGCCCCCGGCCTCATCCTCGCCCAGGCCATCGGCCGCACCGGCTGCGACGTTTTTGGTGTTCCTATGGCCCGGCCTTGGCCCTGGGGCGTGATGGTAGGCGGTACGCTAGTGCACCCGGTGCAGGTGTATGAGTTTCTCTTAGACTACTTCCTCTTTTACGTCCTCTGGCGCCGGCGCACTAAAGTGAGTTTCCCCGGCCAGCTCTTCCTCAGCTACGTCATCGGTTTTGCCACCGTGCGGGGCGTAGTTGAGTTCTTCCGCGCCAACCCCGTGGTCTACGGGCCCTTTACCGTGGCTCACGTGGCCAGCGCAGCCTTCATCCTGGTCGCCCTGGTGCTGTGGCGGTACCTGGCTACCGGGCGGGCGCCTGCAGCCGCCGGCCAGCCGACTGTGCCCCAGGAGGCCGAGGCCGAACCCGCCTGGCTTGCCCCCGTGGCCACCCTTTCCCTGGCCGTGACCTCTTTGCTTCTCTTCTACCTGGTACGGTAAAGTAGCCCCGGTCAGCGCCCTGGCAGCAGCTTACGATTAGGCCGGCATTGCTCTTGGGGAAACGGGCGCAACTCGTCCCGCTACCCGGGTTCCCGATCTCGCGGCGAAACTATCGTGAGGTGCTTCAAGAATTCTACCATGAGGAGGAATTGCCGTGCGGGTGAAAAAAGTAGCCTTCGTGGCGATCATCGCCGCCGTAATCTTGGCCGTTTCGTGGTTCGGCTGGACGGCAGTTTCGCGGACACGGCCCCCGGCGCAGGACGAAACGGGCGCCGCAGCCGCTACTACACCGGCCGCGTATAGCCAAACGTGCGAAAAGGGTGGGGTCACGGTTACGGCCACCCTGCTCAGCCCGGCCGAAGCCGGTCCTGATCGCCTCTCTTTCCGCTTGGCCCTGGAGACCCATGCGGGAGACCTTATGGCCTACGATCCGGCGCGCGGAGCCCGGCTTATGGTCGACGGCCGTCCCATCCAAGTAGGTTTTACCTGGACCCCGGAAAGCGAAAGTTCCCATCACCGCTACGGGATCCTCTCTTTACCGGCACGGGACGACAAGGGAAACCCGTACGTAGGCCAGGGTACTACTCGTCTGGAGCTGAGCCTCAGGGGCATTAAAGGCGAAGAGCCGCACGTACTCCGCTGGGGCCAACCGGAGCTGACCAAGTGGCGGGAAGAGAAATGAGCGCGCTTTACGCCGTCGCTTTCTTGGCCGGTATCTTCTCCTTTTTGTCCCCCTGCATCGTCCCCATGCTCACAGCCTATTTCTCTTTAATCCTGGGCCAGCATCCGAGCAACCTAGACGCAGCCGGTCCGAGCCTCAAACGCCGTGCTCTCCTAAATACGCTCGCCTTTATCGCCGCCTTCACCTTGGTGTTTACCCTTGCCGGAGGCGCCGCCGGGTCCGTTGGCCGCCTTCTCCTACAGCGGGCTGGCCTCTTCAACTTAATCGGCGGCCTCTTCCTGGTTTTCCTGGCCTTTAGTTTCCTGGGCATCCTACACCTCCCTCACGTCAAGCACGCCATTCCGGCCCCGCTGGTGGCTTTGGCAGGTAGCCCGATCGCCGCCTTCGGCGGGGGCCTATTCTTCGCCATCGCCTGCTCCCACTGTCTCGGACCAACCTTGTACTCGATCCTTCTCGCCGCAGGGGCAACGGGAACGGTTGCTTCAGGAATGCTCGTCATGTTCACCTTCTCCCTGGGACTGGCCGTGCCGTACCTGGTGGTAGGCACCTGCCTCGAGCGCGCTCTACCAATTCTCGGGAAAAACCGTGTCGCGGCGGCCTTCATCACCCGTCTGGCCGGGGTTTTGCTCCTCTTCTTCGGCGTTCTTATCTTAACCGGCCGCTTTACCCTCCTCACCGCCTGGGCCGCCCGCCTTTTGCCTTTCTCCCGGCCGCTGGGAATGTAAGGGCCGAGGGACAGGCCGCTCACCTGGGGCAAACCTTGACACTCCCGGCCCGGGTTGTTATAATCTCAGGCGAAGAAGTACACTACCCGTGTTAGGTAGCCAATAGGCAGGCTAAGAAGGGGAAGAGTAGGGTCGTCTCGCCCGGACAGAGAGGGGTTGCCGGCGGCTGAAAGCAGCCCCCGGGACAGGCTGCCTGAAGTGCGCCCCTGAGCCTCCCGGCCGAAAAGGTAGGTCGGGACGGGAAAGGCCCGTTACAGCCCACGAGTGGAACCTAAATGAAAAAGGGGTAGACCGGGCCGGCCTTTCGGCATTGGCCCCGTTATCTGCCCGGAAGGCGTTTAGGTTCAAATAGAGTGGAACCGCGGAAAAGCTCCGCCTCTAGAGCAAGGCGGAGTTTCTTGCTTTTTGGGAGGTGGAAACCATGTGCCTTTATACGAGTATGGAGCGATGTCGCCCGGGCTTCGGACCGCAAGTTCCGGCGAGCTTGAAGCCGAGACTTTTTAGAGCAGGTGGAGGTAAACACGATGAAGAAGCTGACCGCACTTCTTTTAGCCTTAACTCTTTTCTTCGCCCTCGTTCTTGCCGGGTGCAGCGCGTCTAATGAAACCCAAGAGGCAAATAAGACGCCAAGCAACCTCACCCCGGTAAAGGTGGCTTATTTCGGCGGCGGGCTTTGCGACGCACCCTTTTATGCGGCCTACGAAAAAGGTTTCTTTAAGAAGAACGGCTTAGATGCCGAGCTCGTGAAGGTAGATTTTAACACTTTGAAAGAAGGTGTAGCTACCGGTAAGGTAGCAGCCGTCACCACTTCCTGGGGTTCTTTGAAGGCCGTGGAACAGGGCCTTAACCTTAAGGTTACGGCCGGCCTGCACGCCGGTTGTGTTCAGGGCGTGGCGGCCAAGGATTCGCCCATCAACACCCCCGCCGATCTCAAAGGTAAGCGCATCGGGGTGGAAGCCATCGGCGGCCAGCCTATGACCACCCTCATCCGCGAACTTACCCGTCTGGGCATCGACCCCGAAAAGGATGTAACCTGGAAAGCCTATCCGTCGCCGCAGCTGCAGCAAGCACTGGAAAAAGGCGAAATTGACGCTTACGTAACCTGGGATCCCATCCCCGAAATCGCCCTTCAGGAAGGAAAGGTAAAAAGGACCGCTGGTAGTGGCGGCACTGGGCTTTGTCGCCCTCTGGCAGCTCCTGACGGACGGGTGGGGGCTCTTGCCCCTACCCTTTTTCCCTTCCCCAGTTAAGGTTTTCAGCGTTTTCTTCTCGGACTACCGGTCTTTAGCCATAAGCGCACTTCATTCTTTGAGGCTCCTCTTCCTCGGCTTCGCCATTGGTGCCGGGGCAGGGCTCATAACGGGCGTGCTCATGGGCTGGTACCTTCCCGTGCGCTACTGGTTTGGCGCAGTACTCCGCTTCATCGGCCCCCTTCCGGCCACGGCCTGGATACCGCTTGCCCTGGCCATCTTCCCCACCAGCTTTAGCGCCAGCGTTTTCATCCTGGCCCTCGCCACTTGGTTTCCGGTGACGGTCATGACCTGGTCCGGGATCAGCAACGTACCTCGTGCCTACTTTGAAGTAGCCGAGACACTGGGAGCTGGGGAAAGGTTTCTCATCCGGCACGTGGCCGTCCCGGCGGCGCTTCCTTACATCTTCGTCGGGCTTTTTATGGGCCTCGGTACGTCCTTTACCACGCTGGTGGTGGCGGAGCTCCTGGGCGTCAAGGCTGGGCTGGGCTGGTACATCCAGTGGCACATGGGCTGGGGTGAGTATTACAAGGTCTATGCCGCCTTGCTCACCATGGCCGCCCTCTTCTCACTTATCATCACCGGCCTCTTTCGCCTTCGCGACCGCGTGCTGGCCTGGCAGAGGGGGTTCATAAAGTGGTGAAAGAAAAAGAAATCCCGGCGGTGGTCCTGAAAGAGGTAAGCAAGGCGTTTCAGCAAAGGAACGGCCGGCTCCTCCCCGTTCTTACGGACGTTAACCTCCAAATAGCGCATGGAGAGTTTGTTACGCTGCTCGGACCGAGCGGTTGCGGCAAGTCCACTCTCTTGCGGCTCCTGGCCGGGCTGGATACGCCGACGGCAGGTGAAATCTCTGTTTTCGGCTCACCGGTGCGCGGGCCACACCCGGAGCGCGGCCTCGTCTTCCAAGACCCAACCCTCTTTCCCTGGCTCACCGTATCCCAGAACGTAGCCTTGGGGCCTACCGCGCGGGGCCTTGGCGTCCGCCGGGAAGAGGTCCTTCAGTTTCTTGAGCGGGTAGGGCTTGCGGACTTTGCCTCCGCCTTCCCCCACCAGCTGTCGGGGGGCATGGCCCAGCGGGCCGCTTTAGCCCGGGTGCTCATTAACCACCCGCGCGTCCTGCTGCTCGATGAACCCTTCGGCGCCCTGGATGCTTTTACCCGGATGGACATGCAAAACCTCCTCCGCAGCCTTGTGGCCGGCGAAGAGATCACCACCGTTCTCGTCACCCACGATGTCGACGAAGCGCTCTTTTTGAGCGACCGCATCGTGGTCCTTACCCCGCGCCCGGGCCGCATCCGGGCGATCATGCCTGTTTCCCTTCCTCACCCCCGCGATCGCTCGGCTCCGGCCTTCCTCAAGCTCCGGGGTGAGCTGCTCAGGCTGTTTGCCCAAGCGCAGGAAGCAGGGCGGGAAGGAAAGGCGGGCAGACTAACGAACGCGGCCGGTTAAGGGGGCCCCGGCGCAGGCCTCCGTCCGGCCCCGCCAAAAAAGCCGCGGGGCCGGTGTAACCCGGCCCCTTTTTATACCCCCCTTCTTGTCGGAAAAGGCACCGGCCGCGAGAGCGCCTCGGCCCAGGGAACCTAGAGCGCGGCCAGTTGTTCGTTTTTCAGGTCGGTGATGAACATATGCCCGGGGGCATGGGTAATCATAAAGTCGGGTTTAGCCTCCATGGCCACCGCCTGGGGCGTCACCCCGCAGGCCCAGAAGACGGGAACCTCGCCTGGCTTTATGGTTACCGCGTCGCCGAAGTCCGGCTTCATAACGTCGCGGATGCCAATTGCCGCCGGATCGCCGATGTGTACCGGCGCGCCGTGCACGGCCGGGTATCGCGAAGTTACCTGCACTGCCCGCACGACCTGCTCCTGCGGAATGGGCCGCATGCTCACCACCATCGGGCCGTGGAAGATACCCGCCGGGGTACATTCCCGGTTGGTGATGAACATGGGTACGTTACGTCCTTCCTCGATGTGGCGTACGGGAATTCCGGCCGTAAGAAGCGCCGCTTCAAAGGTAAAGCTGCAGCCGAGGAGAAAGGCGACAAGGTCGTCGCGCCAGTAGGCGGTGATGTCCGTCACCTCAGCCGTGAGCACCCCGTGCTCCCATACGCGGTAGCGGGGCAGGTCCGTCCTGAGGTCTGCCCCGGGCGCCGCCAGGCGCGGGATGGGCGAGCCTACTTCGGTCACGTCCAGCACCGGGCAGGGTTTGGGGTTGCGCATACAAAAGAGGAGAAAATCAAAGGCGTACTTCTGGGGCAGGATCACCAGGTTGGCCTGGGCGTAGCCGGGAGCCAAGCCCGGCGTAGGCTGCGTGTACTCGCCGCGGCGAATGGCCGCTCTGAGCTCGTTCAAAGGGAGGTCGCGAACATTCATTCGGCTCCCTCCTCACCGCTCGATTACCTGAGCCAGCGGGACAACCTCCACTCCCGCCGCCGCCAGGGCATCCCGGATGCGGGCCACAAAGGCGATGGCTTCGGGGTTATCGCCGTGGACGCAGATGCTGTCCGCCTGGATGGAGATCTCTTCGCCGGTGATGGCCGTAACCTTCCCCTCCGTCACCATCCGCACGGCTCGCGGGATGGCCACTTCAGGGTCGTGGATCATGGAACCGGGCTGGGAACGGGGAACGAGCGTGCCGTCCGGGTTGTAGGCGCGGTCGGCAAACACCTCCTGCGCCACCTTGAGTCCCACCTCCCGCGCGGCCTTAACCATTTCCGAACCGGCCAGAGCGAGCAGGATGGCGTCCGGCGCCGCGGCCTTCACGCCCTCGGCAATGGCCCGGGCCAGTTTGGCATCTTTGGCGGCCATGTTGTAGAGGGCGCCGTGGGCTTTCACATGCTGGAGCGGGCGGCCGGCCGCGCGGGCGAAAGCGGCCAGAGCCCCTACCTGGTAGATGACGAAGTTCTTAACTTCGTCGGGGGTAAGGTTCATGTTGCGCCGCCCGAAACCCTGGAGGTCCGGATACCCGGGATGCGCCCCTACGCCTACGCCGTTTTCCGCCGCCAGCGCCACGGTCTTGGCCATGACCATGGGGTCGCCGGCGTGGAGCCCACAGGCGATGTTGGCCGAAGTGACGTGTTTTAAGACCTCGGCATCCAAACCCAGCTTGTACGCGCCAAAGCTCTCGCCAACGTCCGAATTCAGATCCACGCGAACCATAAAATGTGCACCTCCCAAGGAGAAAGCAATGCGAGCGCCCCGCCTTAAGCAGGGGTGCCTACGTTTCAGGCGGTCTCACAGCTCTTCCACAGTGGCTTCAAACTTCTTTCCCTGTACGGTGATGCGGAACTGGCGTATTCGCCCGGCCGGACGGGAAAGAAGCTCGGCCAGGCGCCGGAGGTTTTCTTCCTGCTCGCGCAAAAGCTTGACGGCCTCTTCCCGGCTCACCGCAGAGAAACGCACCTTGTCCCCCGGCTTGGCCTGGCCTATAAGGTAGAGGTCGGCACTTATGACCGTAGCAATCTTGGGATAGCCGCCGGTCGTTTGGCGGTCGGCCAGCATAACAATGGGAAGGCCATGACCCGGCACCTGCACCGCCCCTAAGGGTATCCCGTCGGATATAATGTCCGCACCACCCGCGTGCTCGATCTTCGGCCCGTCGAGGCGGTAACCCATGCGGTCCGCTTCGTTGGTTACCACGTACTCGCCGGTAAGGAAGGTCTCGCGCCCGGCAGGAGTAAAGTGATCGTCCTGGGGGCCGAGCACAACGCGCAGAGTAATGTTGTTCCCGTACGTGGGGATGAACTCCGGCGGCACGCGTCGCCCCACCCGCGTCCGCGCCGCCGCCGGCGGCTCTCCCGCCGCGAGCTTGTCCCCGGCCTTAAGCGCCCGGCCGTCGAGGCCGCCGATTTTGCCGCGCAGGTAGGTAGAACGGCTGCCCATCACGACCGGCACATCAATGCCCCCGGCCACCGCTAAGTAAGAGCGGCAGCCGCTTCTTACCCCGCTGAAGCTGATTTCATCGCCCGCCTTCACCGCCACCGCCTGCCAGAGCGGAAGGGGTTCGCCGTTCAGCATTGCCCCCAGGTCGG
The DNA here is from genome assembly GCA_030154105.1 of Bacillota bacterium. GTDB lineage: Bacteria > Bacillota > DTU030 > DUMP01 > DUMP01 > DUMP01. The sequence goes on along the minus strand of JASKKP010000005.1, from coordinate 59,690 downwards.
CCCCGGTGATGGCTATCACGGCCGGTGCGAGCACTTTAAGCACGGGGCCGAGGAGGGTAATCTCCAAGGCCGCCGCGTTCTCCTCATTGCCCACCAAAAGATTGGCCACCCGGAGGGCATACTCGTCTACCGCCCCGGCCACCGGCATGCCGAAGGCCTGGTAGCCGTGCCGGCCTCGGTCCTGAACCGTGGTGAGGAGACCCGGCGCAATCACTTCGAAGACCGCCGCCATCACCCTTCCCTCCCTTCGCGCTTAGGTACGACCTCCACCCGGTACGTGCCGGCAGCTACCTCGGTGGCAATGGCGTCGTACTCCTCTTTCGTCACGGCCTTAAAACGCACGTAATTTCCGGCCGTAAGGAGTACCGGCGGCTCCCGGAAGGGATCATAGAGCTTAAGCGGCGTGCGCCCAATGAGCTGCCACCCGCCCGGGCTGTCGATGGGGTAGATCCCCGTCTGCTTTCCGGCGATGCCGACCGACCCGGCGGGGATCTTGGTGCGCGGCGTTTTGAGGCGCGGCGTAGCAATCCGTTCGTCCATCCCGCCCAAATAGGGAAACCCCGGGGTAAAGCCCAGCATGTAGATCAGGTAATCCGTACCGGTGTGGATACGGATTACCTCTTCGGCGGCAAGGCCGGTATGCTGGCAGACGAAGGGAAGGTCGGGGCCGAACTCGCCCCCGTAACACACCGGCACTACCGTAACCGTAGGCTCAGGGAGTTTTAACTCTCCCAGGTTCCTGCAAAGCTCAGCCAGGCGCTCCTCCAGCACTTCCGGCGCCACCTGCAGCGGATCGAAATGCACGAGGAGCGAGCGGTAGGTGGGAACCACCTCTACCACCCCCGCTATAGGCTCAGCTTCTAGGGCTGCGGTCATGGCTCGGATGCGGGCGTTAACCTCCGGGGAGATCTCGTTCCCGAACTCCACCACTAAAGCCCGATCACCGGCCGGCAAGAACCGCGCTTCATCGTACATGGGAATTCCCCCGTAAGTTTTTTATTGCTACCGGCTCCAGAGCGCAGCCATGCCTTTGAGGGAATTTATCCCGGCGTAAAGGGCAATGGCCACGACGAGCACCCCGAAGACGATCATCCAGGTAGGATGCCGGTAGTCGCCGACGATGTCCTTGCGCCGCGAGGCCAAGAGCATGGTACCCAAGGTAATGGGGAGGATGAGGCCGTTGAGCGAGCCGGCCAAGATGAGCAGGGCCACGGGTTTTTCCACGGTGATGAAAAGAAGCGTTGAAGCTGTAATGAAGCCGATAATCCATTTGGCGTTGTGGCGGTCAATGGATTTGTGTAGCGTCCGCAAAAACGACACCGACGTGTAGGAAGCACCTACCACCGAGGTAATGGCCGCCGCCCAGAGAACGATGCCGAAGATCTTGTAACCGAGGAGACCGGCACCGATTTGGAAGGCGGAAGCCGGCGGGTTTTTCGGATCCAGTTTGGCACCGGTAGCCACCACGCCCAGCACGGCCAAGAAGAGAAGGACGCGCATCAATGAGGCGATCACAATACCGGTGACCGAACTTTTTGTTACCTCGCCGAGGTGCTCGGGACCGGTGATACCGGCATCTAAGAGCCGGTGGCCGCCGGAAAAGGTAATGTAACCTCCGACAGTGCCGCCCAGCAGGGTGACGATGGGCAGGAACGGCACGTGCGTAGGCGCCACCATGCGCAGTACGGCTTCGCCCACAGGCGGTTTAGTAACAATGGCCACATAAAGGGTCAAAACCAGCATGACGAAACCCAGGAACTTGGTGAAGTTGTCCATGGCCTTGCCCATTTCCTTGGAAAGGAAGATATAAAAGGCAACTAAGGCTGAAATGAGTGCTCCTAGTTTGAAGTTAAGGCCAAAGATCACGTTAAGGCCCATGGCTGCGCCGCCGACATTCCCCACGTTGAAAGCCAGGCCACCGAGGGCTACCAAAAAGGCAACGAAGTAACCCAGTCCTGGGAGCACCTTATTCGCTACGTCCTGCCCGCGCAGGCCGGACATGGTGATGATGCGCCAGACGTTAAGCTGGGCACCAATATCAAGGATAACCGAAGCCAGGATTACGAAGGCGAAATTGGCCTTGAATTGCTCGGTAAAAACCGCCGTTTGCGTAAGAAAACCAGGACCGATGGCGGAGGTAGCCATTAAGAAGGCGGCACCAAGAAGGACTCCGGCAGTCGTCTTTTGCCTGCCGCTCTGGCTGGATGTCGGCAGAGTGGCCACGAGTTCCTCCTCCTCTTTGTGAGCTTACTAAAAATTCCGGAAAGGAAACCCCGTGGGCAATTTCACCTCCCTCTAATACGGAACGGAAGGGCCGTTCGCTTTACTAATTCGGCGGGCAGAGCCGTTCTCCTGCCGCCTTTGGAAGATTACCTTTTCTGGTCTGAGGAGTTTCTTCTGCCCATATACTCGAAAAAGAGGTTTTGAAGCGCGGCCGCATTTTATTCGTCGCCGACGGGGAGGAGATGGAAATGCCGGAAGAGAGCCTTGTGCGGGCCATGGCCCTGATGCGCGTCTTGGCCGGAAGCCTGGAAGTTGGGGCGGCGCTTCTTATGCTGCGGTTCGGGCAGGTAGAGAGCGCCTTTCGCATCAATGCCTGGCTGGGCATTATCGGGCCGGCCATCTTTCTTATTGTCAGCAGCCTGGGCTTGACCGGGATGGCGGGGCGGGTCCCGCCGCTTAAGGTCGTCTTACTCTTAGGGGCCGTCATCTTCATCCTGGCCAGCACCCAGCTCTAGGTGCCCAGGCACCAGCCGCCTCTTTCCCCGCATATACTGGGCAGGGATTGGCACCGGGGGGTGCGCCCTCCGCCTATTTCCGGGAAAAGGGGTGATCGTTTGCCTAGGTACGTACGCCAGGTGGGGTTTTTGTGCGCCCTAGCCCTGGTCTGGGAATTTCTGGCCCGGCTTCGCCTTTGGCCGGAGCTCTTGTTTCCGTCTCTAAGCAGCGTTTTCGCCAGTTTGGCCAGTGAAATCGCTCACGGCGAGATTGCCGGCCGCACCTGGTACTCGCTGTCGCTCATCGGTACCGGGCTTGGCCTGGCCATCCTGGCGTCCTTCCTGGCTTCTTCCCTGGCCATGCTTTTTCCGGCCTGCGCCGACGCCCTCTCGGCGCTCATGGCCGTGCTGCACCCGCTTCCGGCCATCGCCATCCTTCCCATACTCCTCCTCTGGTTTAAGACCGGCCCACACTCCATCGTGCTCCTCATCCTTTTCTCCGCCTTTTGGCCCCTCACCGCCAGCATTCACGCCGGCCTGCGCTCCGTCCCGGTTACCCAGGTAGAAGTGGGCAAAAACCTGGGCCTCAAGGGCTTCGGCCTGGTCTGGAACGTGATGCTCCCGGCCGCCTTGCCGGCCATCATCGCCGGCCTGCGCGTAGGTTGGGCGCGGGCCTGGCAGGCTTCGGTGGCCGCAGAAATGGTTTTCGGGGCTTCGGGAAAAGACGGCGGCCTGGGCTGGTTCCTGTACAAGAAGCGGTATTTCCTGGAGGTGCCGGCCGTCTTCGCCGGCATGCTGGTGATTATCGCCATCGGTCTTTTGGTGGAAAACCTGCTCTATAAGTTCCTGGAACGCCAGACCATCGAACGCTGGGGCATGAGTTCAGAATAGGGAGTGAGAGCATGAAGCAGGTGGAATTCCGGCAGGTAAGCAAGGTCTTTGCCGCCGGAGGGCAGAAGATCGTCGCCCTAAGAGAGGTCAGTTTCGCCGTCGGGCCGGGCGAGTTCTGGACGATCATCGGCCCCTCCGGCTCCGGCAAAACCACCCTGCTTCGCTGCCTGGCCGGTTTCGAGAAGCCAACCAGCGGTGAGATCTTGGTCGCCGGGCGCAGGGTAACCGGCCCCGGGCGCGACCGCATGATGGTGTTTCAGGACCTGGGTCAGCTCTTCCCCTGGCACACGGTATTGGGCAACGTCCTTTTGGCCCTGCGCCTGGCCTGGCCGGACAAGAGCCGAAAGGAGTGCTGCGACCTGGCCCGCTTTTATCTCAGGCTGGTCGGCCTCGAAGAGTACGTCCACCTTTACCCGCACCAGCTCTCGGGAGGCATGAAACAGCGGGTAGCCATTGCCCGGGCGCTGGGGGTGCAACCGGCGGTGCTCCTCATGGACGAACCCTTTGCCAGTCTGGACGCCATCACCCGCGCCGGGCTGACGGCAGAGCTCCTCAACATATGGTCGGAAACTCGGGTTACCGTTATCTTCGTCACTCACAATATCGAAGAGGCCCTCATTACGGCCGATCATATCGTAGTCCTGGCCAGGGGAGGCAGCGTGCGCGCGCTGGTGCCCAACGACCTTCCCCGGCCGCGGCAAGTGGAAGACCCGGCCTTTGCCGCCGCCCGTCAAAGGCTGCATGAGCTGCTCGGGCAGGTGCCGACGTTGCCCGGGGAAGAGACGGCACACGAGCGCGAGCCGGAGGGGCACCCGCTCGTTCGGCCGGCCCCGGGCGGTGTGCACCTCTCCTGAGAACGTAGGCCCTAGTTCCAATATTTCTTCTGGTCTGCGGCGGTAAAAAGAGCAGCGGGGGCTCAGAGCCGGCACCTCACCTTATGGCGGCTTCCCCCGGAAGAGTTCCCGACAAAAGATAGAGCCGGGCACAGACGGCGCGCCCGGTCTCACCTTAACGGCTGCTCAAACAAAAGCTAACGGCCCATCATTATGGCTTTATCCTAACCAACTGCCCGTCCTGGGCCATTTCCACTTTTAAGCTAAGAGCGGTAAAGGCCTCCAGCGGCACGATGGTCCGGTCCTGAACAACCCCCACCGCCAGGGGTAGCTCAAGCGTCCGGCCGTCTAAGGTTGCTCGGGGAGAACCCTGGGTTACCTGAAGCACGTGCCCGGCCAACTCCACCTCTACGCTTTTAGAGGCCTGCTCGTAGGTTACCTTTCCCCCCAGAGCCTCGGCCGCGGCGCGCAGGGGAATCATGACCCGGTTCCCGAGCCGGTAAGGGGCGACCGGCGCGGCAAGCGCTGCCCCGTTTACCTCCAGCGAAAGGGAGCGGCCGGCGCCCTTCACGAGCAGGGGCTCCGAGACCCCTTCCATGCCCACCAGCCCGAGGATGGTAAGAAAGATCCGCTGCGGCCCAAAGTAAGCGTCCGTGGGGTCGTACCATTCGCCGGGGGAATGCCCGCCCCCGGCCCGGCCGCCGCCGCCGATGGTAATGGCCGGAATGCCCAAACTGATCGGCAGGTTGGCATCGGTGCTGCTCGGTTCACCCAACTTGGGGCTCTGCCCGACGGCTTCGGTGGCCGCCCATGCCGCCTGGACGATTGTTGCGGACGCCGGTTGCGTGCCGGCCGGGCGGTCGCCGACCAGCTTTATGTCCACCGTCATCTTGTCGCTGCCCCAGCGCGCGTTTTCTTCTGCCGCCGCCTGCTTAACTATCTCCAAGAACTTGGCCTCCAGTTTAAGGAGTTCCTCTTCGCTGTTGGAACGCATGTCGACCTGCATTTTGGCCTCGGCGGCGATGGAGTTGACCGAGGTCCCGCCGCTCACGGTACCGACGGTAAAGGTAGTCTTAGGTTCCCTTGGCGTCTGAAGGTCGGCAATCTTGGCAATGGCGCGCCCAAGAGCGTGGATGGCGCTGGGAAGGCCGAAGGCACCGAAGCTATGGCCGCCCGGCCCCTGGTAAGTGATCTCATATCGGTGGCTACCCGTGGCCAAGTAGGTAATATTTTCGGAGCCGCTGCCGTCGATGGAAATGAAGCCGTCGATATCCTTGTGATCCCGAAAGAGGGCCTTAACTCCCCGCAGGTCACCCAGCCCTTCTTCCCCGACGTTGCCGCAGAAAATGATGTCCCCCACCGTCTTAATGCCGGTGGCGTTAAAAGCCCTGAGCACGGAAAGGAGGGCGGCCAGCCCGCGCGCGTCGTCGGCAATGCCGGGCGCGTACAGCCTGCCGTCCTTTTCTTTAACCGTGGTCTCCGTCCCTTCCGGGAACACGGTATCGAGGTGCGCCGCAACTAAAAGTTTGGGCCCGACGCCCGTTCCGGGGCGTAGGCCGAAAACGTTGCCTTCGGCATCCATCTGTACGTCCCTCAGCCCCAGGGCCGCCAGCCTCTTTAGATAGTCTTGCGCCCTCATCTGCTCCTTGAAAGGCGGAGCCGGAATGGCGCAGATTTCCCTTTGTTCGGCCACGGTCCTTTCCTGATCGGCTTTAAGGAAGTCGAGGCCTTGTTTTACCGCCGGCTGGGACATGAGCTTATGGTAAACATTTCGAACTGCAGGGGAGACGACGTAAGGAGCCGGCTCGGCCAGACCGGTACTCGTCAGCAAAAACACAGCCATAGCGACGCAGGTGACAGCCACAAACCAGCGGTTTCTCTGCATCCCAGGAAGCTCCCCTTTCCTTATTTCCTCTGGTCCCAACATAGATCTATGCTCCTGAGCTCCTATTAATTCGCCTAAAAATTACGAAAGAGCCGCGGGGAGGGATAGGGACTTCGTGCCGACGGCCGGCTAAGGCGGCCGTTAACCGTCCGATATGTTAACCATATTTTTTGTTATGGTTGACAATTTCCCGGGAAATAGCTATACTGGAAGGGGTTCGCCGAAAAGGCCCGAAGCTGAGCACGGAGAATAAGGAGGTAGGCTCGAGTGCAAAAGCTTAGTTTACGCGAAATGGCTTACATAGGTGTTTTCGCCGCCCTCATGACCGCCTTGGGCTACGTGGAAATCCCCCTTCCCTTCAGCCCGGTGCCCATTACCGGTCAAACGTTCGGCGTAATGTTGGCCGGCGCGCTCCTGGGAAGCCGCTTAGGCTTTTTGGCGCTCGCCGTCTTCGACCTTATCGGCCTCGTCTTCCCCGTGTTCGCCGGCGGGAGCGGCGGGCCGGGCGTGTTCGCCGGGCCTACCGGCGGTTACATTTTAAGCTGGCCGCTGGCCGCCTGGCTTATTGGCTACCTAACCGAGCAGGTCCCAAGGCCCAGCTTCCTCAGGATCTTCGGCGCTAATGTGTTGGGCGGGATTCTGGTGGTTTACACGCTGGGTGTAACCCAGCTTGCCCTCGTGGCTCACATTGACCTTCTCCCGGCCATAGCCAAGGGAGCGCTTCCCTTCATCCCGGGCGATCTCATCAAGTGCGCCGTGGCCGCCGTGGCGGCGCAGCGCCTGGCGGCCCACCGTCTCGTCCCGCGCCAGGCCGGCGCCCAAAGTTAAAACCAGCTTATAGGAAAGGGCCACCCTGCGAGGGGTGGCCCTTTCCGTTACCCGTACTCTTACTCCACCAGGCCGTAGACGTTTTGTACCGGCATGGTAAACATGATCCCTGATCCCGGCTCCTTAAGATCCAAAAAAGCCTGCACGGCAGCGACTGCCGCATCCAGTACTTCATTAGAGTCCAGTACAGAAAAGATAGTCTTGTTCATAGGCGGCAAGCCTTTGAGGGCGCGGGTAAAGCTGGCCACAAGCGGGCCCGAATAACCTGATTTTACTAAGGTTCGCCCCATACCCACGCTGTCGATGATGGTGGCACCTTTAGCCCCCTTCGCGGCCAGAAGCTCCAGCACCTCTGTCAGCAAGTTAGTCTTGTTCAAGACTATTACCAACAGATGCAAGTTATCCCCTTCCTTCTTCATGAGGTCCCACTGCCCCCTTTCTTACCATTTTTCATATTCGCCACTCAATGCACAAAACCTGCTGCACAGCCCTTTTTACGGCTCCGTCTGATGCTGAACGGCCTTCTCGCCGCCCAATACGAACGCCAGCCTGAGAAGCGGTGGCGTAACCAGTGTCGTCAAAAGTACCACCAACACCGCCATGGAGTAAAGCGCTGGGTCGATGATGCCGCCTTTCAGGCCCAGGTCCGCCACAATGATCCCCACCTCACCGCGGGCAATCATTCCCACCCCCACCCGTAGCGCACTTACCCAGGGGTAGTGGGCCAGCCCGGCACCCAAGCCGCAGCCCAGCACCTTGCCGAGGACGGCGACGACAACAAATACTGCACTAAACGCAATGAGGCTGCCCCGGATGCTGCCTAGCTGGGCGTTGAGGCCGATGTTGATGAAGAAAACCGGCACCAGCAAGGCGTAGCCCAGCGCCTGCACCCTGTCTTCCACCTTACGGCCGTACGGGGTGCGGGAAAAGAATACGCCCGCCAGGTAGGCCCCAGTGATGGCCGCCACGCCTGAGACCTCCGCCCCCCAGGAAAAGAGCAGGCACACCACCAGGCTAAAAGTTAAAAGGCCTTCGCTGATATCAAGCTGGGCCACAAACCCGGCCAGGTGCGGCAGGACGAACAAGCCGGCCAGCCCGGCCGCCAAGAAATAGAGGGTCATGTGTTCAAGGACACCGACCACGGATCTGGTGGCCCCCTTTGTCCCGGTGAAGCTCGCCACCAGGGTAAGCACAATAATGCCCAAGACGTCGTCGATCACCGCCGCGCCCAGGATGGTTACCCCCTCCCGGCTCTGGATGCGGTTCATTTCTAGCAAGGTCTGAGCCGAAATGCTGACGCTGGTAGCAGTAAGGATGGTGCCAGCGAAGGCACTCTGCGCCCAAGAAAGACCGAAGGTGCGGCCCACTAAAACGCCGCCAAGAAAAGGTAGCACCACGCCGCCGCTGGCCACCAGGAGCGCCGGCCCGCCCGACTCGCCCAGCTGCTGCAGGTCGGTTTCGAGGCCGGCGATAAACATGAGAATGATCACACCCAGCTGCGCCAGGTCGGTGATCAACTCCGACGGGTGCAGGAGCCCGAACACGGAAGGCCCGAGCACTACCCCGGCAATCAGCTCACCCAGCACGGCCGGCTGGCCGAGCCTTTGGGCCAACCAGCCGCCGGCTTTTGTGGCTAAAAGAATTGCTATAAGTTCCATCAGCATTGTTTATTCCCCCGTCTTTTGCCTTTGCTTTATCAGTGAGTGGCCTGGACTACCCGTTCGATACCGGCCAAATCCCTCGCGGCTGAGAGCAGCGTGAGCCCTACCTCCGCAAGCAGCCGGCAGACGGCGGGGGCCTGTCCATCGCCAACTTCGAGGAGCACCCAGCCGCCCGGAGCGACGAAGGCCGGAAGTCCCCGGGCGAGGCGCCGGTAAAAAGCCAGGCCGTCGGGGCCGCCGTCGAGCGCCGCCGCCGGTTCCTTTTGCACCTCGCGCGGGAGATGCCGAAGCTCCTCAGTAGGGATGTAGGGCGGATTCGACACAATAAGATCAAAGCGCGGGCCAGTTGCGCCCGCGCCCTCTTCCGCCAGCGCGGCCCAGAGATCTCCCCGGCGGAATTCAATGCGTTCTTCCACCTTATGGCGGCGCGCGTTTTCGGCCGCTACGGCCAGGGCGGCAGCCGAAAGATCGGTGGCCACCACATGCGCCGCCGGAAGGTGCACGGCCAGGGTCACGGCAATGGCCCCGCTGCCCGTGCCTAAGTCGAGGACACGCGGGTCAGGCGGGAGCATTCCCTGCCTTACCAGCCCTAGGGCCTGCTCCACCAAAAGCTCCGTTTCCGGCCGGGGGATGAGAACCGCCGGCGTGACCTTGAATTCCAAGCCGAAAAACTCCTTCGAACCAGTGAGGTAGGCCACGGGCGTGCCCATGGCCCTCTCCGCCAGTAGGTCATGCAGGCGGTGAAGACAGGAAGCCGGCAAAGGCTCTTCTAGGTCCCGGTAGAACTCTTCCCGGCTTTTTCCGGTAACGCTACGAAGGAGCACCTCTGCATCGAGCTGTGGGGTACCCACCCCCGCCTGGCTCAAGAAGGCCGCTGCTTCCTGCCAGGCAGTTCTTAAGGTCGTCACCTTATCCCACCTGTTTCAGCCTCTCCGCCTGGTCGGTGGTGATGAGGGGATCGATGATCTGGTCTAAGTCTCCGGCAAGGATGGTGCCCAGCTCGTGCACGGTTAGATTGATGCGGTGATCGGTTACCCGGTTTTGCGGGAAGTTGTAGGTACGGATGCGCTCGCTTCGATCCCCGGTACCCACCTGGCTGCGGCGGGCTTCGGCTAGCTCGGCATGCTGTTCGGCGCGCGCCCGGTCCAAGAGCCGCGCGCGGAGCACGCGCATGGCCTTTTCTTTATTTTTTAACTGGGATTTTTCATCCTGACAGGTCACCACCAGCCCGGTGGGCAGATGCGTTATGCGCACGGCCGAGTAGGTGGTGTTAACGCTCTGCCCGCCGTGACCGCTGGAGCAGAAGGTATCGATCCTAAGATCGTCGGGATCGATCTTTACGTCCACTTCCTCCGCCTCCGGAAGAACCGCTACCGTGACCGTCGAGGTGTGGATGCGCCCTCCCGACTCGGTCACCGGTATGCGCTGCACGCGGTGTACGCCGCTTTCATATTTGAGGCGGCTGTAAGCGCCCTCACCGCTTACGGCGAAGATGACCTCTTTAAAGCCGCCCAGTTCGGTGGGATGGGAATCGAGCACTTCCGTACGCCATCCCCTGGCTTCGGCATACCGCTGGTACATGCGGAAAAGCTCGCCGGCAAAAAGAGCCGCCTCGTCCCCTCCGGCGCCGGCCCGGATTTCCATGATGACGTTCTTTTCGTCGAGGGGGTCCTTAGGGAGGAGCAGGATGCGCAGCTCCCGCTCCAGTTCTTCTTCCCGGCGCTCCAGCCGGTCCACTTCGCTGAGCACCAGTTCCCGGAAGTCCGGATCCAGCTTTTCCTTTAAAAGTTCACGGTTTTCGGCGAGTTCTTCCCGCACCTTCTTATATTCGCGGAAAGCGTTAACCACCGGTTCCAACTCGGCATGGGCTTTCACATGCCGCCGCCACTCTTCCTGGCGCTGGATCACCTCAGGGTCGGCCAAATAACGGCTCAGCTCTTCGTAGCGTTCCTCAATAGCCGCCAATTTCTCCATAAGCGTGGTCATTTCCGTCACCTCAGGCCTCTCGTTTTACAACTTCTTCCAGGGCGCGGAGGGCCACCTCGATTTGTCCCGTATCCGGTTCCCTGGTCGTAAGCCGCTGCAGCAAAAGCCCCGGCCAGGAAAGAAAGCGCACCAAGGGACAGTTGCTGCGGCCCGCCAGGCGCAGAAACTCGTAGGACAGCCCGGCCACCGCCGGCAGGAGGAGCAGGCGCGAAATGATGCGCAGCCACAGGGCCGGCCAGCCCAGGAAAGAGAATAGCACGATGCTCACCACCATGACATAGAGGAGAAAACTGGTGCCGCACCGAGGGTGCAAGGTGCTGAACGGGCGGGCCGCCTCCACCGTAAGCGGCCGGCCCTGCTCGTAGGCGTGCACCACCTTATGCTCCGCCCCGTGGTATTCAAAGATCCGGCGGATGTCTTTTAGGCGCGTTATGGTTAGGATATACAGGAAGAAAATGGCCATGCGCAGCAGGCCTTCGCCGAGGTTAAGGAGGAGCGGATTTTTCTCTCCCGCCAGCCAGCGCATGAGCACCGTAGGTAACAAGATAAAGAGGGCGATTCCGAGGCCCAGAGCCGTGGCCACGGTGAGGGCCAGGTCGCGTGGAGATAGTTTTTCGTCATCCCTGCCGAACTGGTTGGCGGAAAAAGTGAGGGCGTCCAGGCCCACTACCAGAGATTCGACGAGCGCTGTAGCGCCCCGCACCAGGGGCCAGCGCAGGAAGGGCAGGCGCCGAGCGGGGGCCCAGGATTCCTTCACCTGCACCACTATCTCCCCGTCTTCCCGCCGCACGGCCGTAGCCACCCAGCGCCGGCCGCGCATCATTACCCCTTCGATCACCGCCTGCCCGCCCACTTGTCGTTCCATGCTTGGCCCTCCCGCCCCAACCTGATGATTGACCCACGATCCTTCGGGGCTTTTCCTTGTAACGCCCCCTGGTGCAAGAAATGCCGGCTTCGCCCTCCTGCACCGGGCATGTCCCGGCACAGAAAAGCAGAGCCGGCGCTCTGCTACTGAAGACCGAACTTCTTGGTAAAGCGCTCAACCCGCCCGCCGGTGTCGATAATCTTCTGCTGCCCGGTAAAAAGCGGGTGGCAGCGCGAGCAAATTTCCACGCGCAGGTTTTTCTTGGTGGAACCGGTCTCAAAGGTCGCCCCACAGGCGCAGGTCACCACAGTCTTGTAGTATTCGGGATGAATTCCCTTCTTCATCCGTCTCACTCCCCTCACATCCAGCAACTGCTTCATTATAACATGCGCGCCCTGTGTTTGACAACTACGCGCTAAGCACCCTGCAAACGGCGCCGTAGACGGTGCGTAAACCACCGCACGGCCACATTGAAGAGAAGTACCACTAGTACCAGGGTGGCGGCCGTGCCGTCGGCCACGCGCCGGATGTCTGGAATCTTACCCTCTGTGTTCACCTTCCAGACGTGGACGGCCATGGTCTCACCGGGGCGGAAGGGGTTAAGGGGCGAACGGGGGCTGGTGATGTCCCAGTTGTGGAAATCTAGGGCGCCAACGCTCTGCCCGGCCGTGTAAAGGAGCGCTGCCGCTTCACCTAGGGCCCTCCCGGCGGTAATGATCACGCCGGTAACGATCCCGGGCAGGGCAACCGGTAGGAGCACATGCCAGATGGTCTGCCACTTTGTAGCGCCTAAGGCCAGGCTTGCCTCGCGTAAGGAGCTAGGTACTGCCCGCAGCGAGTCCTCGGTTACCCTCACCATCACCGGCAGGTTCAGGAGGGTGAGAACGAGCGCCCCGGCCATGAGGGAATAGCCCCAACCGGTAAGGTTCACGAAGACCAGGAGCCCGAACAAACCCGCCACGATGGAAGGTAGGGAGGCCAGGGTTTCGGTGCTCGTCCGGATCAGCTCCAAAAGCCGTCCGGGGCGGGCGTATTCCGCCAAGTAGATGGCCGCCCCTACACCTAGAGGCACGGTAAATAAGGTAGAAAGGCAGAGGAGGTAAAAGGAATCAAAAAGCTGTGGCCCGATGCCTCCACCCGCCCGCACCGATTCTGAGCGGCCGAAGAGGAACTTGGGCGAAAGCACGGGCAGCCCGCGATAAAGAATGTAGCCGACAAAGAGCGCCAGCACGGCGAGGATTATGGCAGCCGTAAGCCAAAATGCCCAGGTGGCCACCCTGTCCGCCGTTTTACTCTTCACCGCAGCACCCCCCGTTTGGCAATCGTACGGCTGAGGACAATGAAGAAAAGCGAGATAATAAGGAGCACCAGGGCCATGGTCCAGAGGGCGTTATTCCAGGCCGTACCCATCACCGTATAACCCATATCCAGGGTAATGCCGCTCGTCAGCGTAATAGTTTGGTCGAGGAGGGAACGCGGCACGGTGTGCGTATTGCCGATGACCATCTGTACCGCCAGCGCCTCGCCAAAGGCCCGCGCCATCCCTAGAATCACGGCCGTAATTAGGCCGGGCAGCACGGCCGGAAACACCACCCAGCGCAGCATCTGCCAGCGCGTGCTTCCCAAGGCCAGGGCCGCTTCTTTAGCCTCGGGCGGAAAACTGCGCACGGCTTCCGTAGCTACGCTGACGATAGTAGGTACAATCATTACTGCCAAAACTAAGCCCCCGGCCAATACCGAAAAGCCGAGCCCGCCGAAGTGCTCGCGGATAAAGACGACGATTACCGACAGGCCCACCCAACCGTATACCACCGAAGGTATCCCAGCCAGGATCTCCACCGCCGGCTGGATGATGCGCCGGCCGGCGGACGGCGCAATTTCCACGATGAAGAAGGCCGTCATAATGCTGAGCGGGGCGGCCAGAAGAACGGCCAGTCCCGTAACCAGAACCGAACCGATGATGAAAGGAAGCGCGCCCAAAGCCGGCCCGCCGGCTTCAGGAGGACGGTCCGGCTTCCAAAGGGTACTGAAGAAGAACTCCCTTGGACTTACTCCGTGTACCAAAAACGTCGCCAAGCCGCGCTCGGCAATGAAGACGATGACGGCCAGGGTAGCCACTATCAGCACCCCGGCGCAAACGGGCGGAACAAGCTCCGCCCAGCTGCGTGTGGGTTTACGGCCTCTATGCTCGGCCATTTTGCTACTCCTTTACCCGAGTTTCAAGGAAAAACGCCACAAGGCAGAAGGCAATACCTGCCTACTGCCCGGCGGTCGTGGATCGCGATAATGCTGGTTGCCGCGATTTACTTCTTCACCGGAGCCTGGCGTTCCACCTTCATCTCGGTAATTGGAATGTAGCCGCCTTTTCTCACCAGGTCCTTCTGCACAGCATCACTTAGCATGTAATCCAGAAAGGCCTTGGTGAGGCCGGCAGGCTCGCCTTTGGTGTACATATGCTCGTACGACCAAACAGGATACTTGCCGGTTTTGATATTTTCCTCGGTGGGTTCCACGCCGTCGATCTTCAGGGCCTTTACGCTGCTATCCACGTAGGAAAGAGCCAGGTAGGAGATGGCACCCTTGGTCTGCGCCACCGTCTGGCGCACTGCACCGGAAGACTCCTGGGTAGTACCCTCCGCCTCTTCCTGGCCATCCAGGGCGAAGGCCTTAAAGGCAGTCCGGGTGCCGGAACCCTTCGGCCGGTTAATGATCACGATCTTCTCATCCGGGCCGCCGAGTTCTTTCCAGTTGGTAATCTTGCCGGTGAACACCTTGATAAGGTCTTCTTTACTCAGGTTGTCGATGGGATTGGCCGGGTTGACCACGGCGGCAAACCCGATTACGGCCACCTTGTGATCCTTAAGCTGGGAGGCATCGATGCCTTCTTTCTCTTCCGCGAAAATGTCGGACATACCGATATTTACTGCGCCCTGGAACACCTGAGAAAGCCCGGTACCGCTGCCGCCACCCTGGACGGAAATCTGAGCGTTCTTATGTTCCGCCATGAACTGATTGGCAGCCTCTTCCACCAGGGGCTGGAGCGCCGTAGAGCCGGAGATCGTGATGGAACCGGAAAGTTCGTCCGACTGGCTGGAAGCCGCACTGCCTTCTTCCTTAGCTGGCCTGGACCCGCACCCGGCCAGGGCCATGAGCAAAACGAGGGAGAGGATACCGACTAGGAGCCAGCGAGCTTTGCCTTTCAACACTTGCCTTACCTCCTGTTTTCTTTCCCCGGATTCGGTGCGCCATTCGCTACCAAGTAGGATTGTAGCATAGGAGTATTAAGGCAAGGTTGTCCATGTGTTAGGATTGTGTTAAGAACGCTTACTTAGAATCTTCCCCTAGACTTCAGACTTCACTCCACAGTAAGGCCGAGGACTTTCTCCATCTGCTGGAGGGCAAAAGCATGGGCTGCCCGGTCGAAACTGGCCATCCCGGCGGAAAAGGCGCGGGTGGGTACGTCCCGGTTGGCCAGCTCCTCCGCCGTAAAGAAACAGCAGATGTTGGTGCACACCCCCACGAGCTCAACCTCATCCACACGCGGGCGCTCGGCCCCCGGCGTAAGACCCAGATAGTCTTCTAAGTCGGTACCGAAGAAGGCGCTGTAGCGACTTTTTTGCAGAAAGAGCACCTGCCGTGGTGAGCGCGCCGCCAGCTCCTTGAGTTCGGGTACCAGTTCATGGCCCCAGGTGCCTGCGAGGCAATGCGGAGGAAACTTAGCAAATTCCAAGTCTCCTTCCTTGTGGGTGTCTAGGGTGAAGACCACCTCTTCTCCTCGGGCCAAGGCCGCGGCCACCTTTTCCCGGATAAACGGCAGTACCGCCTGGGCTTCCGGAAAGCTGAGCACTCCTCCCTCCGCCACGAAGTCGTTCTGCATGTCCACCACGATGAGCACCCGCCGCATTTTCCCACCTCCAGAGGCACTTTTTTGTACCACCGCGCAAAGGCCCGGGCCAGGCCCCCGCTCCCGCCGGGCCGTCGGCGCCGCAAGGGGATGCCCGCGGGGCAAACCTGCCCATCCCTCTCTCGGCACCGTGTCAGCGGGGTCTACCGCGAAAAATGGCACCACTACCCCGAGGGCTATCCCCCAAGCGGCGCGTTACGTACCGCCATTAAGAAGAACGCAGGCGAGCGAGGGAAAGCGCGGGCAGTGTTTGAGGCCCGCAGGGCCGAGTTCTGCCCGCGCCCCAAAGCGAGCCGAGTTCGTTCGTCCTCAGGTCGTTCGCGCCGCGGGGGGGAGGCCCGATGGGTAGCCGATCACACCCTCGCCCCTGCCACACCCGGCCTCCGATCATCCGCCCGGCCGTGGTCACGCGTGCGTGAAGCTCCCGAGGAGAAGATGGGGGAACTCTCTTTTCAGCGCGCCGATGAGGCCGCGGATGCCGAGGAGCCGCCCACGGCGGGGTGGAACGATCCGCCGGTACAAGTCGGGGTCGATATTCAGATTGCGCAGCTGGACGAGGTCTACCGGGCGCTCGCGCAGGAGCCGGATGAGGGCCTCCACCTCCTCTTCCCGGTCGCTGACCCCGGGGAAAATAAGGTAGTTGAGCGAAAGGCTCAGGCCTTCCTCCCTGGCCACGCGCAGGGTTTCCCTCACCTCGGCCAAGCCGTAGCCGCGCGGGCGCACGTAGGCAGAGAAAATCTCCTCCTGCGGGCTGATGAGGCTTACGCGCACGCTGTTTAAGCCGGCACGGGCAAGGCGGTACACCGCGGCCGGCCGGCTGCCGTTCGTGTTGACGTTGATGACGCCGCGCCGCGTGCAGGCCCTAAGGCGGCGGACGGCCGCCTCAAGGGGCGCTTCAGCCAGGGTGGGCTCGCCCTCACATCCCTGGCCAAAGCTCACAATGGCCCCCTCCGCCTCCGCCAAGTGCGGCGCCGCCACTTCCACGATTTCTTCTTCGGTGGGAAAAAAACCAATCCTCTCCTGGGGCGAAGGGCAACACTCGCTCACCTGCTTGGAAATACAGCCCAGGCAGCGGGCGTTGCAGGCCGGAGAAACCGGTATGCCGCCCTCCCAACGCCGGTAGAAGATGTTCTGCGCCGTAAAGCAGCCGTACTCCAGGGCACAGCGGGCGAGTTGTCTCAAGATGCGGTTTTGGGGGTGAGCAGCACGGAGGGCCTCCACCCGCGCGGGCAAGTCGGCGGTATTGTAATAACGCGGATGCCAGGTGGTGTTGTCGGGCTCTACCTGCACGGCTGCGGTGTACAGTTTACCGTTCCGAAAGGCTACGGCCGTGTAACCAAAAAGCGGCAGCGGCGGAGCGCCGCGCCCGGCGAAGGCCGCCGGCAGATACGTGCGGGTGTAGCCCATGGGAAGAAGCGCGCCCACGGCAAAAAGGGGGCCCGCCACACCGGGAAGAGTCGGAGCGCGCCGGAAGGCTCCTCGCGCGGTTACGCCGATGGCCGTGCGCCCCGGGAGCAGGGTGAGGGTAGCGCCCTCGGGAAGAGGGATTAGCTCATCGGCCTTCAGGGCGACCAGGCTCTCGCCGGCCCGGCCGGCCGGAGCCAGGTGCGGGTGCTCGTACAGCCGGCCACGGGCATCGGCCACGGCCAGCCGGAAACCCTCTTCAGGCATGGACGCGCGCCGCCACCCGCACCGGCACCTGCTCCGCCTGCTCGCGCGCCGCCGCACTCCCGCCTTCCGGTGCCGGCGCGTCTCCCGCCCCCACGTCTGGAAACTCTTCCACCGTCATCGCCAGCACGCAACCATCCCCTCCAGGCTCATTCAATCCCCGTTAAGCGGCATTGAGATAGCAGCAGTAACATTTCGCCGTCCCCTAGGCATTCCCCTTCTGGTGTTTCGTTTTTTCTCCTCCTCCGCTCCTTCATCATCTCGCCCCACGGGCCACACCACCCATGCTGAACTCAATATCCCCTCGCAAGCATCTAATCTCGGTGCGCAGAAAAGCTGCCGTGACAAATGAAGGAATTTCTTAGTGTTTAGTTGAATCATCCAGGGGAATTTCGCAGAATTCGCCGCTTTAAAGGGGGGTAGTATAAGAGGCAAGAAGCAAAGCAAGGTTGGAAAAGGCCCCAAGGCCGAACACAGCGTGAAGGAGGCTTGGCTTAGTGTCGCCGGAGATACTGAAGATCGCCAACAGTTTTGGGGTTTGGGTCTTAGCGGCAGTAACCGTGAGCATGGTGCTGATCCAGGCGGTGCTCTTCACCCGTTTAGCCTATACCACGGCCGACAAAATCGGCTACCCGCGGGAAAAGTGCCGCCAAGCCTTCCGGACCGGCCTCATCACCGCCATCGGTCCCTCCATCGCTATCTTTATCGTCATGGTCGGCATGATGTCCGTAGTAGGCGGCCCCATCACCTGGCTGCGCCTGTCCGTTATCGGGGCCGCACCTACCGAGCTCACGGCTGCCACGGTCGGCGCCCAGGCGCGCGGGGTCGAATTCGGCGGTCCGAATTATGACCTCTTGGCCCTGGCCACCTCTTGGTGGACGATGGCTATCAACGGTTTCGGGTGGCTGATCATCGTCAGCTTGTTTACGCATAAGCTCGAAGACATCCGCGAGAAAATCGGCGGCGGCGATCCCAAGTGGTTGGCCGCTTTAAGCGGCGCAGCCATGCTCGGCGTGTTCGGCTATCTGAATACCAGTCACGTCCTGGCCGGTGGTGGTCGTCTCATCGCTGTAGCCACGGGGGCAATTGCCATGGTGATCCTGCTCAAAATTGCCGAACGGGCCAAGTGGCTCCGCGAGTATACTCTGGGCTTGGCCATGCTCATCGGCATGGCCTTGGCCGTCTGGCTCGGCTGAAGGGAGGAACTCTAGATGGACGAGGCCACGAAGCGCTTAGAAGAGTTCGAACGGATCTGGAAGAAACCGGTCATCCGCATTGGGAGCATTACGGTGCTTCTCGGAGGGCTTTTTGCTTTTCTGCCGTCTCTTTATCTGTGGCTCCGATATGGCGTATTTCCTCCACTCTCAATGGCTCTTAAGGCCTGGGGTATGATCGCCGCAGCCTTCGGGGCTTTTTACATCGTGGAGCCGATATCCTATTACGCCATCTTAGGCTTATCCGGGACCTACATGAGCTTTCTGTCCGGGAACATCTCCAATTTGCGCCTGCCTTGCGCCAGCATGGCTCAGGAAGTTACCGAGGTTAAAGCCGGCACGCCTGAGGCAGAAATTGTTGCCACTTTAGGCATTGCCGGATCAATTATCACTAATCTCATTGGCGTCACCCTGGCCGCCTTACTCGGTTACGCGCTAATCCGCCTCTTCCCGCCGGCCATCGCCGACGCTTTTAAGGTGTATACGGTGCCGGCTATATTTGGCGCCGTTTTCGGGCAGTTCAGCCTGCGCTATCCCAAGGTGGCCGTCTTCGGCCTCGGCATTCCGCTGCTGCTTCTCGGGGTGCTAAAGGGTATTCCCGTATGGCTGGTGATTCCGGCTTCGGTCTTCGGCAGCATCGGCATCGCCCGGATCTTTTATAACCTGGAACGGCAACGCCGCTAGAGAAAGGAGAGGCTTTTCATGGATCTTCAGGCACTCAGGCAGGAAGCGGAAAAGCTGCAGGATCAAATCGTTAAGTGGCGCCGCGACCTTCACCAAATTCCCGAGATCGGGCTGGACCTACCGAAAACCTCGGCTTACATTGAACAGGCGCTTCGGGATATGGGCATTCCGGTGAAGACAAAGGTAGGTAAGTCGGGCGTGGTAGGTCTTATCGAAGGGGGCGAACCCGGCCCCACCTTCGCCCTGCGCGCCGATATGGATGCCCTGCCGATTCAAGAAGAAACCGGGCTGCCCTTCGCTTCGCGCCACCCCGGATGCATGCACGCCTGCGGTCACGACACGCACATGGCCATGCTCCTGGGGGCGGCGAAGCTCCTCCTTGCGCACCGGGCAGAACTTAAGGGCAAGGTTAAGCTCATCTTTCAGCCGGCGGAGGAAGGCCCCGGCGGGGCCGAACCCATGATTCGGGATGGCGTGCTGGCCGACCCACCGGTAGAGGCCATCCTCGGCCTGCACATCGGCTCTATATTTAAAGAAGTTCCGGCCGGGGCTATCGGCGTCGGTTACGGTTCCCTTATGGCCTCGCTGGATCGCTTCTACATTAAAGTCATCGGCAAGGGCGGCCACGGAGCCATGCCGGAGACTACTGTGGATCCGGTGGTTATTACCGCCACCCTCATCGGCGCGCTCCAGCAGCTAGTCAGCCGCGAGCAAAAGCCCACCCACCCGCTGGTGCTCACCATTGGGCGCATCCAGGGCGGGACCGCCTACAACGTAATCCCCAGCTTCGTAGAGCTGGAGGGTACCGTGCGGGCCATCCGCGAGGACGAACGGCAGAATATCGCCCGCCGCATGGAAGAGGTGGTGGCGGGCATCACCCAGGCCATGCGCGGAAGTTACGAGTTTAAGTATAATTTCGGTTACCCGCCTCTCATCACCGACGAAGCCGTGACGCGCCACGTGGAGCAGACGGCGCGCGAACTTCTCGGCCCGGAAGCGGTGATTACCATTTCCGAGCCCACTATG
Organism: Bacillota bacterium; assembly: GCA_030154105.1. Lineage (GTDB taxonomy): Bacteria > Bacillota > DTU030 > DUMP01 > DUMP01 > DUMP01. Next base: position 39,528 of record JASKKP010000005.1, on the reverse strand, counting down.
GGGGGCGAAGACATGGCCTTCTTCTTAGAGCGAGTGCCCGGCACCTTCATCTTCTTGGGCGGGGCCAACCCGGCCAAGGGTATTGTGCGCACCCACCATTCGCCTACCTTTGATGTGGATGAAGATGTTTTCTGGCGCGGCACCGCCGTGCTTGCCGCCAGCGCTTTAACCTGGCCGGACCGCAAAGACTAAACGGGCATTCCCCTGCCGGTTTGGTTCATTCTGAGCAGCGAGGAGGAAAACCATGACCCCCGAAGAAGCACGGCGTTTAGCCCAAGAAGCGAGCGACGAAATCCGGGCCCTCACCCAGGCCCTCATTCGCACTCCCAGTCCCAATCCGCCCGGCCGGGAGCAGGCGGTGGCCGAAGTGCTTAAGGAAAAGTTCCTGGCGGCAGGCCTCAGCGCCGAGCTGGTGTCCCTGGAGGAAGGGCGGGCCAACGTAATATCCCGGCTGCCCGGCCGCGGCCAGGCCCCGGCGCTCCTCTACGCCGGGCACCTGGATACGGTGCCGCCGGGAGAGACGGCCGCCTGGACCCATGATCCGTATGGCGGCGAGCTTTCAGACGGCCGCCTCTACGGCCGCGGCGCCAGCGACATGAAGGGCGGAGTGGCCGCGCAGGCCATGGCCGCCGTTTTGGCCCGCCGCGCCGGCCTTACCCCGGCCGGCGACCTCATCTTCGTCGCCACCTGCGGCGAAGAGACGGACAGCCTGGGCGCCCACGCCTTCCGCCACGCCGGCGGGCTGGACGGTGTAGGCGGCGTGGTTATCGCCGAGCCCAGCGCCAATGAACTTTTTATCGCCGAAAAGGGCGCCCTCTGGTTGGAGGTAACCACGTACGGCCGCACCGCGCACGGCTCCATGCCCCACCTGGGCATCAACGCCGTCTGGAAGATGCACAAGGTGCTCAGCGCACTGGCCGATTTCCAGCCCAGCGAAGAAAGGCACCCTCTCTTGGGCCGGGCCACGGTGAGCCTGGGTACCCTAAATGGCGGGTTTAAGACCAACGTGGTACCCGACCGCGCCACCGCCACCTTCGACATGCGAACCGTACCCGGGCGCCCCCATGCCGAAATCGTCGCTCTCGTGCAGGAGCGTTTGGACCGCCTGGCAGCGGCCGACCCGGAGTTTAAGGCTGAAGTAAAGGTGATCAAGGACCTACCCTCGGTGGCTACGGCCGCCGATGAGCCCATCGTGCGCCTGGCACGGCGGGTAGGCCACGATCTCTGGGATCGGGACCTCCTTCCCCAGGGGGTAAATTACTACACCGACGCCGCCGTGCTCCTCCCCGAAGGCAAAATCCCCTTTTTCATCTTCGGACCGGGCCAACCTGCCCTGGCACATCAACCGGAAGAGTACGTGGAAATAGAAAAGCTGGTGGAAGCCACCGCCTTTTTCCTCCTCTTCCTCGCCCGCTGGGGTGAAAGGGCCTAAGGAAGGTACCGGACGACCGGGGCGGTACGTAACGCGCCTTCCAGGGGATGGCCCTCGGCCCCAGTATTTTCAAGGTAGAAAGCGGAGGGGATTTTGCGGGCGGCCGCCCACGTGGACTTCAAAGTGGAGGTGGGGGCCGGTGGCATTGCCGGTGGCGCCCACGCTGGCAATGGCTTGGCCCCGCCACACCTGCTGCCCGGGTTTTACGAAGAGGTTGGAACAGTGGGCGTACAGGGTGCGGAGGTTACGGTCGTGCTCCAAAAGCACCATGCGCCCGTACCCGCCGTTCCAAGCGGCGCTCACCACCCGCCCCGGAGCAGCGGCGACCACCGTGCTCCCTTGCGGGGCAGCAATATCCAGGCCGTAGTGCATCCGCCCGCCACGCCACCCGTAACCCGAAGAAATTCGCCCTGAAACGGGCCAGGCCAGGCCCATCCCGCCGGCCTGGCGGGAGGAAATAGTGCGGGCCACGCCAGGTACTATAACCTCTTCGCCCACGGCGAGATTCCTCGGGTTGAGGCCGGGGTTGGCTTCTTTTAGGGCCGCAAGGGAAACACCGTAACTTTTGGCAATTTGCCACAAGGTTTCGCCGCGGGCGACCCTGTGTACCACCCCTCCGGAAAGGGGTATCTTCAGCTTCTGTCCAGGAAAAATGAGATCCGGATCGGCCAAAGCATTGCTCACCGCCAGAGCGGCCACGCTGCTTCCGTAGCTGCGCGCAATGGCGGAAAGAGTCTCCCCTTTCTTGACGACGTGTTCAATAACCGGCGCCTGCGCCCGCAAAGCCGGCGCCAAGGCCAACACCGCCGCCAGCGCACCGGCCAGAACAGCCGGCCACACCCGGCCCGATCGCTTTCTAAGCAACCATCCTCACCTCAGTGAAAAGGTTGCAAGTAGTATGTGCGCTGGCGGAAAACGTATGCATAGCCAGAATTACCAGAAATACCCAGGAGCAACCGCCTGCCTCAGTGCTTCCTTCCGCCAGGAAAAGCAAAAAAGAAAGAGGCCCACGCCGGGCCTTGTAACAGGACACACACCGAGGAGGATTTGTTCTTAACGCTGGTCGGGAATACCATGCACCTTCATTATAGCACCGCTTGCGGGTAGATGTCAATAAAATGTTTCAGAACCTTTACAGGGAGATTGCAAGGTGATTGCAGCCCGAAGGCTCTCAGACCTCTATGCCCTTCGGTGCGGTAAAGGCACGCCAGTCCGCGAGAAAACGTTCAATTCCCTGCTTGGTGAGCGGGTGCTCGAAAAGCTGGCGGAGTACCTTGAAGGGAACGGTGGCGATGTGGGCCCCGGCCAGCGCCGCTTCCACCACATGGCGAGGGTGACGGATGCTGGCGGCGATCACTTCGGTCGGATACCCGTAAGTACGGTAAATGCTCACAATCTCTCGCACCACGGTCATCCCGTCGGCTCCGGTGTCGTCGAGCCGCCCAACAAACGGACTGACAAAGCTGGCTCCGGCTGCCGCTGCCAGGAGCGCCTGGGCGGTGGAAAAGACCAGAGTGACGTTGGTCCGGATGCCCTCCGCCTTGAGGGCGCGCACCGCCGCCGTTCCCGCCGGCGTCATGGGAATCTTAATCACCACCTGCGGATGAAGCGCCGCGAGTTCGCGCGCCTCCCTGAGCATCCCCTCCGTATCCTCGCTCACCACCTCGGCGCTGATCGGGCCGCCGGGCACCAGGGCGCAGATCTCCCGAATGACGCTCTTGAAGTCCCGCGCGCCGGCTTGGGCCATTAGGGTGGGATTGGTGGTTACGCCGGAAATAATTCCCCAACTCGCCGCCTCTCGCACCTCATCCAGGTTGGCTGAATCAAGAAAGAGCTTCATCTCTACTTCCTCCTAATCTCTCTAAGTGCGCTTCAAACCCGCCCGGCCGAACCAAACACCTGCATCTTGTATTCGATGATCTTTTGCAGAGCATCGCGTGCCGGGCCGAGGAGCTTGCGCGGGTCGTACTCCTCCGGATGTTCGGCCATCACCTCGCGCAGGCGGGCCATAAAGCCCTGCCTGAGGTCGGTGTCGATGTTGATTTTGCGCACGCCCAAGGCCACCGCCCGCCGGATGGCGTCATCTGGCACGCCGGAAGAACCGTGCAGCACGATGGGAATTTTCACCCGCGCGCGGATCTCGCTCAACCGTTCAAAGTCGAGCTTGGGCTCGCCCTTATACGGGCCGTGGGCTGTACCGATGGCCACCGCCAAGGTGTCGACTCCCGTGGCGTGCACGAAGGCTTCCGCTTCTTCCGGATCGGTGAAGAAGGCCTCGCGTTCGCTCACCGTAATGTGCTCCTCCGTGCCGCCGATCCTGCCCAGCTCGGCCTCCACGGACACACCTACGGCGTGCGCCACCTCTACCACCCGCCGCACTAGGGCAATGTTCTCGGCCAGCGGGAGCTTGGAAGCGTCTATCATTACCGAGGTAAAACCCGTTCGGATGCAGCGCATCACCTGGTTGAAGTCGGTGCCGTGATCCAGGTGCAGAGCCACCGGCACGGTAGCCTTCTCGGCCGCCGTCTTCACCATGGCGGTAATCTGCTCCAGCCCGGCGTACTTGATGGCCCCCTGGCTTGCCTGGATAATCACCGGGCTCCTTTGGTTTTCGGCCGCTGCCACGATGGCCTGAACGAATTCCAGGTTATTGGCATTAAAGGCCCCGATGGCGTACCCTTCTCTCTCCGCCTGGGGCATGAGCTCGGCAATGGTAACAAGGCTCATCCTCGTCCTCCGTCCTTTCTTCAGCTTACTTACAGCATGCTTCGCAGCCGTTTTTCCAATGCACCGCGCGAAAGAAGAGGGGGCATAGGAGGGATTTTTCGCCTGTAGCCGTGAAAGAAGCAGCACAAAGCTACTTCCCGATTCCAATTAGAAGCGGTACGAGAACGGGTACCAAAAGCGACAGAATAAAGCCGCTGGCAAAGGCAACTAGGACCACCTCTTTTCCGGCCACTTTCGCGATGAGCGGCAGCGTCACGTCCATGGTTGTCGCCCCGCCCGGCGCGATGGCGGCCAGCTTTCCCAAATACTTGTGCACCCAAGGGAGGATTACCATTGAGAGCGCTTCCCGGAGCACGTTGCTGAGAAACGTCAACGTCCCCAGGCGCACCGAGTGCAGCTTGGTGATGAGCACGCCGGAAAGGCTGTACCAGCCAAAGCCGGCCCCAATAGCTGCTCCCTCGTTCCACTTAAGGCCTAGGGCGAGCCCGACAAGGGCCGCTCCGGCCACGCTGCCGAGAGCGACACCCACCGGCACCAAAAGCGCCCGCGGGCCCAGGAGGGCGAGTTCCCGCAAGGCCTCTTGCCGCCGCCCCATATCTACCCCTACGGCAAAGACCACAAGAAGCAGCACTCCTGATATCAGCCCATCCGCCTTGAGGGCATAGCCGGCCGGCGTAAGCCCCAGGTATCCGGCCAGAAGCCCAAGGGCAAGGGGAAAAAGAATAAGGATGATCATCCCTCTTCCCCTTTCTCCAGCCGATCCACCAGGAGTCGTTCCAAAATCTTCACCGCCAGCAGGCTTCCGGTCACCGCCGCTACCGCATAAAGAGCTGCTTCTAGTCCCAGGGTACCGAGGGTCTGAATAATTTCCGCATCGCTTCCAATTTTTGCTCCAATCAAAAAGAGGAGCAACGCCACGCCGGCCGTGCTGGCCGGGCCAGCCCAAGCCCCGGCCTTTCCCAGCCAACCTCGCTGGCCCAGTACAAAACCCAGGGCCAGGGCACCGATGATGCTTAGCAAACTTTCTCCCCTCCCCTTGTTGTCCCCGTATGATATTCTTGAGCAAAGGCAATTTTCCTTCCCGGCCGAAAGGAAAGCCGCCGGGGTAAGCCCGACGGCGCCACTTGGCACCCCATCCCGGTGCTTCGCTTCGCTAAAAGAAGAAGCCAATCCGGGGAGGTTCGGGAATGCAGCTAACACTAGGCTTCCTGGGCCAGTGGAGCCAGGCACAGCTTAAGGACCAGGCGTCGAGCCTCAAATATGTCAAAAGGTTTCCGCAGCACGGCCACGACGCCGCTCTCCTGCCGGGCCACAGCCTCGCAGGCCAGCTCGCCTTCGCGGTAGCCTGTCATCAGGATCACCGGGAGGTGTGGGAACAGTTTCCGCGCCTCGTGCAGAACGAAGAAACCGTCCCCACCGGGTAATTTCACATCCAGTAGTAGGACGTCCGGGCGCTCGGCCTTTAGGCAAACCAGGGCTTCGCTGCCTGTGCCGGCGGTAATTACGCTCACCCCTTGGTCGCGGAAAACTTCAATAAGAAGGTGCCGTATGCCCGGTTGGTCGTCGACTACAAGGAGCGTTGGCATGCGCCTCCCTCCTTTTAGCCCATTCCTCCTCTCCGCTTGGCAAGCATGACCACTAGCTTATTTTCGCGACCAGCTCAAGAATTCCTCTTTTGTCCCCAACTTTTTGCCGTAAAGGGTACGCCCCGGCCGATTAAAACTCGTATACCTGACTGCGCTCACCGGTATTGCCGGCCGTATCGGTTACTACAAGGCGCAGCGTGTGCCGCCCGCTGAGGGCGCCGAGGCTCACTGCCGAAAAGCTTCCGTCTTCCTCGGCCCGCCGTACCTCAACTAAGCGGTCGTCCAGATAAACCCGGAGGTAGGCCTCGCCTTCCACGGCTCCCGGTCCTCCTTCTAGGGTTACGGACCCCCCGGTGGAACGGAGAATTAGCGGCTGGCCTTCCTGGTTGGGAAGATAGGGCAGAACCACAACCGGAGGCACCGTATCTACACCGTAGAACCGGTAAGACTCGTCCGGATCAAAGCGGTTACCCTGCGCGTCCTTAACCCCGTCCAGGGTGAGGTAATAGCGCTCCTCGCGCAGCGAAGCGGAAGTGGGTAGATAGAGCCAAACCAGGAACCGAGCCGGGTCGTACTCGGCCCGGACCGGCCGCAGCACAGGTCCGTCTGAAGAACCTTCGCGCAGGTAATAGTTGGCCGCGTCGGCAGCCGTTTCCTCATCCAGCGGTCCGTTGAACGTCACCTTTACCCGCTGGCTGGTGGCGGCTGTCACCTCTTCCACTTCTACTTGGCCGCTCGTCTCGTCGAACTCCAGCGTCTCGCGCTCCCAGTCAAGCACCTCGGACGGGTTGTCTCTGTCACGCGCCCACACTTTCAGGCGGTAGCTCTCGCCGCTCTTAAAGCTCTTGTTTCCCCGCACTAGAACCACGGTGTCGTAATACTCGTAGTCAAAGACATAACCGGCAAGTTCCACCTTGACCTCCTGCACGGGTTTGTTGAAGGTAAGGCGAAAGGTGCGGCTGTCTACCGGGTCGGCGGTCAGCAAACGGAGTCGCGCCGCTTCCCGGAAGCGCGCACGGAAGCTTCCGGTGAAGGTGGGAAGCGCACGCCCGAAAGTATCGGTTATGGCGTTGCCGACGCTTAGGGTGTAGTCTTCATCCTCTTCCAGGTCCTGCCCCAGGCGCAGCACCACCCGCCGTGGGTCGCCTGTGCTCTCTATGGCTAAAATCGGTACAAGGCGACCCGTCGCTTCGGCCACGAGCCCATAGTTGCTGGCCGCATACTGCCCTACCACGTTCTGTCCGAAGCGCACCTCTAAGCGCCGCGAATCGAGCGCCGCCACCGCCGTCACCCAGCCGCTCCCGCTTCCGGCAACGAAGTAACCGGCGGCAGGTATTATCTCCTCACCATTGAGTCCTTCCACCCCGGAGACAAAGTAGCGGTACGATGCCCCAGGCTGAAGGGGTTCGGCCAAGGTAAGGCGCACCGTTTTGCCATCCTCCAGAAGCTCTGCTTCATCTATCTCTATGGCCGAACTCAGGTCATCGGCCAAAGTTAGGCGGTAATTACGCACCTTCTCGGCCTCGGCGGCCCGCACAGGCCCGGAAAAGGTTATCTCCACCTGATCGGCGCGGGCAAGTGCCGGCTTCACCGCCTCCACCTCAGGTGGGAATTCCAGGCCGCCGGTAGCTTCCGTATAGGTAAAGTACACACGGGCAGCCGCCGTCTTGTTCCCCGCCAGGTCCAAAGCGCCCTGGGCCTCGAGCGCATAAGTCCCCTCAGCTCCCAGGTAGGCAGTAAGCCGTACCACACCCGGAGCCACCTGCTCGGCGCGCACTATCTCTACGGCACGCCCGTTCCGCTTCAAGGTGAAACTCCCTAAAGCCGCAAGGTTCTCGTTAAAGTACGCCTCTACCGCCGTGTCCGACACGGCTCTGGCCGTAAGAAGCCGCGGCGGGTAGGTATCCGCCCGCACAGTGAAGGAGGAGGTAAGGGTTTGGGCGCGGTTACCCCAGAGGTCCTGCACACTGGCCACTTCAACGGTATAAGTTTCGCCCACGGTAAGAGGCGCGGCAAAGATAAGCGATACCATCCGGCCGCTAACCAATGCCGTTTGCGGGGAAGCCCCGTTCTCCCGCAGCCGGTAAAGGGCCGGGTCGGCCGCCTGAGTTGCATCAAGCTCTTCGCTAAACGTAAGCTCCAGGCCGGCAGGGCCGGTGGAGTTTGCGTCTAGAAGCCTGGGCGCCTCGCCGTCCGCCGGCACCCTGAAGGTAAAGCTGAGAGGGGTAGAAGACAGCTTCTGGCCGTCGGCAGTGCGCAGGTCATAAGCGCTCAGGGTGTATTCTTTGCCGCTCTCTAAGGCGGGCACGGTAAGCACGACCTCCTGAGGGGAGACGAGGAAGGCCTCGGTCACAATGCCGGGGCTGAAGGCAGTACCGGCCAGCACCAGGGTGAAGTTCCCCCCTGCCCCGGCCTGGATTGAAGCCGGGTCGAGGTCTTGCGGGAAAACCACCTTAAGGCGTGTCGGCCCGAGCACTGTAACTCCCCCGCCGGAGGTCGCCTCTTCAGCCGGCGAAGTCGGGGATTCCTCCCCTGCCGAAGGCGTTGTGCTCTCCTGGGTGCGCTGCTGCCATACCCTCCAGATCACCGCCGCCGCCTGATCGCGGGTTGCCGCCTGCTCGGCGAAAAGAAAGCCCTGGTCCGTGCCGGAGAGAATGCCGCGCGCCACAGCCCGGGCCACGTCTTCCTTGGCCCAGGAAGAAATCTTTGCGCTGTCCTTAAAACGCGCCAGGAAGGCCGTGCTGGCCTCCGTGGTATCCCCTAGGGCGCGCATCACCATGCTGGCCATTTGCTCACGCGTAAGCCCTTCAAATGGCCGGAAGCGCCCGGAGCTGTCGCCTTTTACCAGACCATAGTGGGCGGCAGTTTCTACATAATTATAAAACCATTGGTCTTGCCGGACGTCACTGAACGTTGGCGGAAAAGAAACCACCTGGGGCAGCCCGACCGCCAGTACCAGCATCTTCACGAAGTCCGCCCGTGTCACCGGTTCGCGCGGCCGGAACTTCTCGCCCGGGCTGATTATCCCGGCCGCCACCAGGTCTTCCACTTTTTCCTTGACCCAGTGGCCCTCAAGATCGCTGAACGTTCCCGTGGCCCGACCCGGGGTGAGAACTCCGAACATCAGGGAGGCAATCACCAGGAGTACAGTTATCCATTTAGCCTTCTGCACCATAGCTATCCCCCTCAGCACATATCCCGTTTAGGTATCTATTCGTTGGTAAAAAAAGAAAATCCTCCCTGCATTGTCTGCTGGTAAATAAATGAAGGAGGCCGGTCTGCCGTAGGGGCGCTAACCCCACGGACCAGACCGGCCGAAAGGCTGTCGCCTTAACTTTTCTCCGCGACCTCGATCTCGTAAACCACGCCGCTCTTAATCTTAAGCGTAAGTTCCATGCCTAAATCGAGTTGCCAAAGCGTTCCTTCCTTGCCGTCTAGGAGCACGCGGACGCCCTTGCTCACCGGAAACTCCCGCCGGCGGCCATCTTGGCCTTCAACGACCAAAAAGTTTTTGTTCCCGAGCTGAAGCTGAACCAGTTCTCCGGCGACCTCTTCTTCTTTCGGCTGAGGCGACTTAGCCTCGACCGTAAGCGCCACGTCCCCCTTGACGACTAGTACGACTTCCCACCCCGTGCGCAGTTCGTCCAGGGTCGCGGCCTCCCCGTCCAGGTAGATACGGGTGTCCTGGGTGATGCGATAAGTATAAACCTTGCCCGACCCTGTCTTTACGCTGAGCGAAGGGCTCTCCCCAAAAACGAGCGTCACGACCCGGCCGGAGACCTCTTGTTCCTCTTCTTCCGGCCGACCGGCTTCAACGGCAAGCGCCTCGCCGCCTGCTACCCGTACGGTAACTTCATCGCCCGGCTTCAGGTCTGCCAGAACGGCCGTCGCCCCGTTCAGCCGGATGCGCGTCCGGGCGGAGATTCGGAGGGTGTACCGGTTCCTACGCCCATCCTCCAGGGTGAGCGCCGCCTGGTCACCGGTAACAACAGCGACCACCCGGCCGGAGATTTCTTCCTCCTCTAGCTCGGCGTTGATTTCCGTGGCTACGAGTTTGTTTCCCTCTCGGAAGCCCTTCACCTCCACCTTTTGGCCGCGCTCGAGGTCGCTGAGAAAGACCTCCCGACCAGCCATGGTGATGACCGTGTCCTCGCGTACGGCCAAAGTAACTTCCTGCCCGTAAACCGCGCGCACGGTGATGCTGGCGTTAAGCCCCAAGGTAAGGCCGGTAATTGTACCTTTCACTTCAACCTTCTCCGGGCCGAGGTTCTCAGCGCGGATGTACACCGCCTCGGCTCTACCGTCATCAGTCGGGGCCAAGACCAAGCGCACCCTCTGGCCGATAGCAAGATCTTCCACATCGGCATCCTTACCGTCGACGATGATGTTAACACCTTCTGCTAAAGGATAGGTTACTTCGCCTTCGGCCGTTTTAACGGTAATTTCCACCGCTTCCTCGTTATCGCCTTCATCTATGTCCACGATTTCGCCGCTCACCACCGTTCGCAGCGCCCCGGGCATGGGCACCAGGCGACTTAGAAGCAGAGAGAGAATCTTGGCCATCTGGCCCCGGTTGATGAGGCCGTGCGGCATCCAATTGCCATTGGTATCACCGGTCATGAGCCCGGCGTTGGATACAACCAGAATGTAAACCCTAAGCGGTGCCGGCAGTCCGGCCAGGTCTTTGAAGCGCAGAGAACTTAAAAGAGCTTCATCTTGCCGCTGTTCTTCCTCTTCTTTTCCCAGCAGCTTGGTCAAATACCGGGCCACGTCGAGGCGCGTAGCCTTTTGACCGCGCCGCCAGGTGGCCAGCTCTTGCGGACTTACTATCCCCTTTTCTACGGCCACCTGGGCGTAACGCCGCGCCCAGTCAGGTACGGACGCCAGGTAATCTTGGTCCAGCTCGCCTGGGTCAAGAGATAATGCCTCTTCCTCCAATCCCATCGCCCGCACCAGCATGACCAGCACCTGTGCGCTTTCGACCGGCTCTTCGGGCGCAAAGCGGTCTTCACTGACGCCCTTCAGCACTCCTGCCGCCGCCATCTCGGCAATGTATTCCCGCGCCCAGCTCTTCTCAATGTCCTTGAACTTAACCTTCTTGTGGCCTTTCACCTTGGCAGGGCCGGAAGCCATGTAGCCCTTGGGTGCCGCCTGTACGCTCTGGGGCAGGATCCCCGCAACCAGCGCCAACACCAACAACGCCGCCCCCAGAATCTTGGTAATCCTCTTCATTCCGTCACTCCTCCTCTCTTCGTGTCCTTCCCCCAACTCTTGAAGCAGGCCCACGCTGCCCTCCCGGGAGAGCGCTTACAGGGTTGTGGCCTCTTCCGGTGATATATGTCGCAGCACGCCGGCGTTTTGCGGGGGTAAGGGCCTTGGAAAAATAAGACAGCGGCTGACCGTTTTCGCCGCCGTCTGCGCTTCCTGTCGCTTTCCCTCGCTCGCCTGCGTTCTTTTTAACGGCGGTACGTAATGCACCGTGCGGGGGATGCACCTCGGCCTCAGTTGGTGCTAAACAAGAGCGGGATAGCGTTTTTTCCAAGTAGAGGGAGGCTCAAGCGGCCGGTTTCTTCGCCAAAAGCCCCTTTAGCACCTCCACGGCCTTTTCCAGCTGAACATCCTTCGTCCCCTCACCACTGAGGCGCCGGTTGAGGGCCGTAAGCGTCGCCTTATCCACCGTTCCGGTCGCCGGGAGCCCCGCATCCCGTTGCAGGTGCCGGACGGCCTCCTTGGTCTCGGGTCCGAAGATGCCGTCGATTTTAGTAATGCCGTAGCCCAGGGCTTGTAGTCTCTTCTGCAGCTCGGCTACGTCCAAGCCCCCCGTCCCGAGCCGTAGCGTACGGCTGAGCTTGAGCAGCCCGAGGTCCTTCAAGTTGTGCGGCACAGGTACCAAAACATCAGGGGTAATCCCGGCCTTGTCGATGGAGCGCCCGCTCGGGGTAAGGTAACGTCCGATGGTGAGCTTCACCGCGCCGCCATTGGCGAGGCGGAACACATCCTGCACCGTGGCTTTGCCAAAAGTTTTTTCACCCACCAGCACGCCTGCCTTCCGGTCCTGGATCGCCCCGGCTACAATCTCCGCCGCACTGGCGCTGCCGCCGTCCACCAGCACCACCAGGGGCCACCGCTCCTTGGGAAGGTTGGAAGAGAGCACCCGGCGCTCCTTCTGCTGCCGCTCCTCGATATACACCACTGGCCCCGCCGGTACAAACTCGCGCGCCACCTCCAGCGCCTGGGAAAGCAGCCCGCCGGGGTTGCCCCTAAGGTCCAGAATAATCCCCCGTACGCCCTGTTTTTCAAAGGCGGCCAGGGCCTCCCGTACCCGCTGGCCGGCATGCTCGTTGAAACTGGTCAGGCGGATGTAGCCGTACCCGCCTTCAAGTAGCTTGCTTTCCACCGGGTTTACCTCGATCACCTCGCGAGTAATGGGCACGCGCAGGATTTTCCCGTCCCGCTCGATCTCGAGTACCACCTCCGTCCCCGGTTTCCCCCTCATCAGCTCTCCGGCGGTATCCACGTCCACCCCGCGGAGGTCACGCCCATCAACCCTGATGATGCGGTCGCGCGGGCGTATGCCCGCCCGGTCTCCAGGTGTGCCTTTAATAGGGGCCACGACTACAATGTAACCGTCTTCCTCAGTAATCACGATACCCACGCCGCCGAAGGTACCATTGGTACCGGCCTGGAAATCCTGAAACTCCTGGGGCGTCATGTAGGTGGAATAAGGGTCGCCTAAGGACTCCACCATGCCGCGCAGCGCTCCTTCAATGAGCTTATCCACCGGTACCTCTTCGACGTACGACTCGCGCACCCGGTTCATTACCTCGATGAACAGGGCCATGCCCTCGTCCGTGCTACCCCAAGCCCGTACTAAGCTTGGAACACTTAGGGCTAAAGAACCCAAGATTATGACCGCCGCTAAAATGACCCACCATTTTCCCCTTTTACCGCGCATCCGCTTCATCTCCATTTGCTAAGTGGGCTCAAGAAGTTCCCTAACCGCTATGTATATATTCGATGCCGGGCGCGACAAAACCTGCCCACCCGGCGTAGTTCCCAGGCAAAAACTCTCCGGTTATCTGAAGTTTACCTTCCGTCACGCCGGCAGAGGCCCTCCAGCAAAAGAGCGCTCACCTTGTCCGCAGTTCTGGCCGTATCCCAGTTTACGCACCGGTCAAGGTGGACCCCAGCCGCGGCCATGAGCGCCCCCAAGAATACGCGGGCCGCGAACCACTCCTCCACCGGCCTGAGCCTGCCTTCGGCCATTCCGGCCTTTAGCACCTGGGCAAATTTTTCCTCAATACGCTGCCGGAGGCTAAGCATCCGCTCCTTGAGCCGCTTGGAGACTACTCCCGGTTCGCTGGACACAATGCGGGCGAAATCCCTGTGTTCGGCTACAAAGGCCACGTGCAGGCGGGCAATGCGCCTGAGCTTTTCCTCCGCCGGGCGAAGAGCGGTCAGTTCCTCATCCAGGCAGTTCAGATAGCGGGCCATGCCCTGCTCTACCGCCTGTTCAAAGATCGCCTGTTTGGAAGCAAAGTACTCATAGATGGTACCCTTGCCTACCCCGGCCGCCCGGGCAATGTCCTCCACGCGTGCCTGGCTGAAGCCCTGTTCGGCAAAAACCCGTAGGGCAGCAGTGAGGATTGCCTCCGCTTTACCGGTCGTTTGCTCCACTAGAAACCGCCACCTCCTGCCGCTGAGGCAGCAGACGCGTTGGAACCACTGGAGGCCGTACTTGCTCCCGATGTAGAAGCTACGCCGGTGGACCCCTGCCCGCTGCTAAGGCTGAGGCCCAAGGCCGCCGCCCTAAGGCTGGCGGCAGCCAGGGCCGCGCTCTGCTCCACGCCGGTAAGATTGCTCCTCGCCTGGGCCAGGGCGCGCTCGGCCTGCAGAACATCCAACTGGGTGGCAGCGCCCACTTTGAGTTTGGCCTGGGCCAGGCGGAGGTTCTCCTTCGCCTGGTCCACGGCCTTCCTGGCCGGCCCCAGCTGCTCGTACGCGGCCAGGAGGAGGTTGTAGCTTGAACGTACGCTCGTTTCAACGGCCAAGCGGGTATCGGTAAGTTTCAGGGCGGCGCTCAGGGCCTCATATTCGGCGCCCTTATACTTGTACGTAATCTCGGGGTACCAGCGCTTGGTCAGGTCAAATCGCCTGTCGGCCAGCTCCTTCTGAAAAGCCGCCGCCTTGATCTCTAAGCTGTTCTCCAGCGCCTGGGCTACCGTTTTCTCCAGGTCGAATTCTTCCTTCTCCACTGGCGCCGGGGTCAGCTTTACCGCCGTGTTTAGGTCGAGGCCGATTTCCTTAAGGAGCGCCAGACGCTTGGCTTCCCGCGCGCTTTCTGCCGCCAGGCGTCCGGCGCGGGCCTGGGCCAGGGCCGTCTCCGCCGCCAAGAGCTGGGCAGGTGTAGCCATCCCTACCTTGGCCTGGGCGGCCGTAGCCCGCTGAAACTCGGCCGCCTCCCTTTCCGCCGCCTCGGCTAGGGCCAGATCGGCCTCGGCCTTAAGGAGGTCGTAGTAGGCCCGCTTCACCGCCAGGCGCACTCCTTCGCCCGCTAAGTCGTAAGACGCCTGGGCCAGGGCAAGCTGCTGCTCGGCCTGCCATAGGCCGTTTTCTTTAAAAAACTGGACATCAAAGGAAGCCAACTGCGCAGCAGCGGCCTGCAATTCGGCAGCTCTTGTCTCGTCCTCTGATGGTACACCCTTAATTTCCTCTAGTGCTTCTTCTGCCTCGTCGATGCTTTTCTTGCGGCTCCTAGCCTCCTTCAGCCCCAGCTTGGCCTGGTCCAGAGCCACTTGGGCGAGCTTAAGCCGGGGGCTATTTTTTTCGGCCAGCTCAAGGCACTCTTCCAAGGTAAGCTCGTGCACCTCCCCGGAAGCGGCAAAAGCTCTCTCCGGAAAAGTCCCTAGCATAAGCAGGGCAATCAAGAGGGCCATGCCCCATTTCATCCCCGGTAGGCGTTGCCATCTAAGCATCCATCTCCGCTCCTTTCGTTTCAGCGCGCCCAAGCACAAGCTGCCGCAGGCGCCTCTTTAGTCCGCTTCCGATATCCTCGAACAAGGTATAAACCAGGGGAACAACCACCAGGGTAAGCAGGGTAGACATCGATAGCCCGCCGATGACCGTAATCGCCAAGGGCGCCTGCATCTCGCCGCCTTCGCCCAAACCCAGGGCTAAGGGAATTAGGCCGAGAACGGTAGTCAGGGTGGTCATCAGGATCGGACGCAGGCGGATAGGCCCTGCCGTAAGGATGGCCTCGCGCATGCCGAGTCCCCGCGCCCGCAGCGTGTTGATGTAATCTACCAGCACGATGGCATTATTCACCACAATCCCGGCCAGGACGATAATGCCGATAAAAGCAGGAACAGATATGGGCCTGCGCGTGATGAGTAAGGCCAGCACCACCCCGACTAGGGCGAGCGGCATGGAGAACATGATGGTAAAGGGATGGAGCAGGGATTCAAACTGCGCCGCCATCACCATGTAGACCAGAATCACCGCCAGACCGAGCGCCAGGCTGAGCCCAGAAAACGCTTCGCTCATTTCCTTGTTTTGCCCGCCAAAGGTAATGGTGTATCCAGGCGGCAGTTTAAGCCCGGCCAGCTGGCGCTCTATGTCTCGGCTGACGGCACCGAGCGGCCGGCCGAAAACGTCCGAGGAAACCGTAACTACGCGTGCCTGGTCCTCACGGTTGATCGTCACCGGGCCCCGGGCGATCACGATATCCGCCACATCGGCGAGGGGTACGGTGAGCCCTGTCGGCGTCGAAATGAGTAGGCTCTTAAGATCGGACAAGCTGTTGGCGCTTTCTTCGACCAGCCGAACGCGGATGTCTTTTTCTTTTCCGCCCACCCGGTATTCGGTCGCCACTTCTCCCTGAACGGCAGTGCTCACAGCTTGGGCCACCTGCGCGGCGCTGAGCCCCAAGGAAGCTGCCTTGGCCCGGTTAAGCCGCACCTGCACCTCCGGTCGGCCTTCGCTGAAGCTCGTCCGAATCTCTCGCGTTCCCGGAACCTTGGCCACCAGAGCTTTCGCCTTGTCGGCCAAATCGCGCAGTACGTCTAGGTCGTCGCCGCGGATGCTCAGACTTATGGGCTGGGCTATCCCGCCGCCGCCCATGGTCATAACGTCCTGAGTTGTAACGCGAATTTCCGCTCCCGGTATTTTTTCCACCTGGCGGCGGATGGCATCCGCTATCTCGCGGTCCGAGCGGCGCCGCTCCTCTTTGGGTACAAGTTCGATGTTGAGGCTGGCAGTGTTGGAGTCCGTCCCGCTTATGCTCATGCCTTGCATTGACCGCCCAGCACTGACAAAGACCGTCTCTACCTCAGGATAAGAGGAGACGATTTTCCCCACGCGCTCGGCAACCTTATCGGTTTCCTCCAGGGTTGCTCCCGAAGGAAGTTCAATGCTGATGCTCAGCCGCCCCGCGTCGGTAGAGGGGAAAAACTCCGTGCCCACCAGTGGAACGGCCAGAAGGCTCAAAATAAAGGCTGCTGCCGCTCCGGCCAGGACCACCCTCCGATGATCGAGGGCCCAGGCCAAGAGCGCCCGGTAGCGGCCGCTTACCGCCGCCAGTTGTCTTACCATCCATTCTGAAGCGCGGTAGAAAATACCCGGCCGTGCGGAAGTCCGGCCGCCATCGTTTTCGCCGATAACTAAGATTTTGCTCGCCAGCATCGGCACCACCGTAAGCGCCACCAGGAGCGAAGCCAGGAGAGAAAAGGTTACGGTGAGGGCCAGTTCACGGAAAATCTGGGCGGTCAGCCCCTGAATGAATACGATGGGCAGAAACACGGCTATCGTGGTCAGGGTGGAAGCGGTGATGGCCATGGCCACCTCGCCAGCACCATTTTGCGCCGCGAGAAGACGGCTTTCGCCCTCTTCCCGGTGGCGGTAGATGTTTTCCAAGACGACAATCGAATTATCTACCAACATGCCAACACCGAGGGCCAACCCACCAAGGGACATCAGGTTGATGGTGAGGCCGTTGAAGTACACTAGAGTGAAAGTAGCAATTATCGAGATAGGAATGGAAAGAGCGATTACCAGCGTGCTTCGCACGTTGCGGAGGAAGAGGTACAAAATGACGATGGCCAGGACGGCACCGGAAATAGCGTTGGAGGTAAGCCTGCCAATGGACCTTTGGATGAACTTCGCCTGGTCAAATACATACGTGTATTTCAGCCCCCTGAGCTCTTGGCTCAGCTTCTCCATTTCCCGGTGTACCTGGTTGGCTACCTTTACCGTGTTGGCCCCTGCTTCCTTTTGAATCATGATCCCGATGCTGGGACGGCCGTTAAGCAGGGTGTACTCCTCTTGATCCTCCACTTCCTCTATGTCTGCCAGGTCGCCCAAGCGTACGCTGACCCCCTGAGGGCTCGTAAGCACCAGGTTGCGAAGCTCGTCCAGGCTCTTGAACTCACCGGTAGTTCTCAGGATGAACTCGCGCGTGCCTTGCTCGATGGTTCCGCCGGGCATGTTGAGGTTCTCTGCCTTCAGGGCCTGCACAAGCTGGGCGAGCGTGAAACCGTACCCGGCAAGCCGCCGGCTATCTACCAACACCCGTACTTCTTCCTTCGGCCCCCCGATCACGGTTGCATACGCCACGCCTTCTATGCGTTCGAGCCGCGGAGCAACCTTGTCCTCCAAAAGCGTCTTCAAGGAAGCCAGATCGCGTCCCTCGCTGGACACGCTGAGGATCATAATCGGCATCATCGAGGGATCAAACTTGACCACTCTAGGGCGATCGACGCCGTCCGGTAAACGCGGCATGACGAGGTCGATCTTCTCGCGCATATCCAGGGTAGCAAAATCCATGTCCGTACCCCAGTTAAACTGGACGATTATCGTGGCCGAGTCGGCCGAGCTTATCGACTGAATTGAATCGACATTGCTCACGGTGGCCAGCACGCTTTCCAAAGGCTTGGCCACCAGTTCTTCTACCTCCTCTGGCCCTGCACCGGGGTAAGTGGCCATCACGGCGGCAATGGGCAGCGTCATTTTAGGCAAAAGATCGATGGAAATGCGCGTAAGGGAGACAGTCCCTAAAACGATGAGGACCAGAATCACCATGGTTACGGCAACCGGTCGCCGCGTCGAAAACTGTGCCAGGTTCACTTGCTCTCACCCCGGCCTTCTACTACGGTTACCGGTACCCCGTCTTCCAAGTAGTCCTGTCCGGTAACAACCAAGTCCTCGCCTTCCTTGACGCCGCTTAGAACCTCCACCGCTTCGTCGTTGCCCAAGCCCAACTTCACTTCACGGCGGTGTGCCCTATTACCGCTCACCACGTAGACTACGTGCTCGTCCCCCTCCACGAGCACAGCGTCCTGAGGTACCATCACTACGTCCTTGCGTGTCTCTGTAACCAAGCGTACTTCGGCAAACATTCCGGGCTTAAGTTCGTATCCGGGGTTATCTAAAGTTACTTCGGCGAGGAAACTCCGCGTCCTGGCGTCAGCAGCCGGAGCCAGGGAAGTGAGCTTGCCCGTAAATTCCTTTCCCTTCAAGCTGGTTACGCGCACTTTCGCCGCTTGCCCTTCTTTAAGATGAACGACATCTTTCTCCGGCACGTTAAGCTTGATTTTTACCTGGTCCATATTCACAATGGTCGCCACCGCCACCCCCGGAGAGACCGTTTGGCCCACCTCTACCGGAAGGCTAGCCACAATGCCGGAAATCGGCGCGGTGATCGTGGCGTCGGCCAGCTGAGAACGTGCCAGCTCTAAAGCCGCTTGAGCCTGCTCATAACGGGCCTTCGCCGCCCTTTCTTGATCCAGTACCGCCTGGTACTGCGCCGCCGCTCCCGCCGCCCGCGCCTTCGCCTGTTCCCAAGCTTGCTCAGAGGCAAGGCCCTGTTCCTTTAAACTTTCAATGCGCTTAAGGTCGGCCTGCGCGCTCTCCAGGGCCACGCGCGCGCTTGCAGCGGCGGCCGACTCCCCTGAAGCCGGCGGCAGGGAGGCTTCAGCCACCTTTAAATTGGCCTCCGCCTGACGCACCTGTTCAGATACGTCTTTCTTGTCCAGCTCCACCAATACCTGACCCGCTTTAACCTTCTCCCCAACGCGCACCCGAACCGCCACCACCTGGGCTGAAAGCTTGGCCGGCACGGGTACCTCCGTCTGTGCTTCAACGCGCCCGGTCAGCGTGCTGGTGACCTCGATATTCCCACGCGTCACCTTGGCCACTTCCACTGCCACAGGCTGGGGACCTACCTCTCTTACCGGTGGCTTGCAGCCGTTCAAAACTAAGAGGACCGTACCAGCGAGCACTCCTAGTACTATGTAGCGCCTCAGCATCCTTTCTCCTCCCGTTTAGAGTCTTAGGCTGTTAAGGAAGTGTTCTCCCGTGCTGCCCCCCAGTCCGGCCGAGACGGAGACAAGTCCCGACCGACCGGTCAGTCGGAACGGCTTCATTATATGCCGCATTTTGGTAGCTGTCAAGCGGGAAAAATACATACCGCCTAAGCTGAAATACCATACTGAGTAAAGGCAAAAACATCTTTTCGCCGAGAGAAAAAACGCTTATTATTAAATGGAAGATCTCAGCAAGAGGGGGGATGGGCGGCAGGCAACTGGCCAATGTTCATTAGCGGCTCGAATACCCAGCAGCACAACCTGAAAGGAGTGATCCGAATGGTCAAGGCTCTAATTTCCCCAGGGAAATATGTGCAGGGGGCAGGAGCGCTGAAGGAAGCCGGCAGGTTTATCGGCCCGCTCGGCAAGAACGTGCTCATCCTTACCTCGAAGAGCGCCTGGCGCACGGCCGGGGCAACTTTGGAGAGCGGCCTGGCCGAGTTCAGGATTACGGTGGAGCACTTTGGTGGTGAATGCAGCAAGCCGGAAATCGAACGCGTGAAAAAGATCGCCCAGGACGTGGGTGCCGAAGTCATTGTCGGCTTTGGCGGTGGTAAGACCTTGGACACGGCTAAGGCCGTAGCCTACTACCTCGACCTCCCCGTGGCCATTCTGCCTTCCATCGCCGCGACAGACGCGCCCTGCAGCGCCCTTTCGGTAATCTATACGCCGGAAGGGGTTTTTGAGGAGTACCTGGTTCTGCCCCGCAACCCGAACCTGGTGCTGGTAGACACCCAGCTCATCGCACAGGCGCCGGCGCGCTTTTTGGTCTCTGGCATGGGAGACGCCTTGGCCACTAAGTTCGAGGCCGAAGCCAACAATGCCGCCGGTAAGGCTGCCCTTTCCGGTGGTACCCCCACCACCACCGCCATTGCCCTGGCCGACCTCTGCTACCGTACCTTGATCGAGTACGGTTACGCCGCCAAACTCGCCGTAGAGAAGAACGCCGTCACCCCCGCCGTGGAAAAAGTCGTCGAAGCCAACACGCTTCTTTCCGGCCTAGGCTTCGAAAGTGGCGGGCTCGCAGCAGCCCATGCTGTCCACAACGGTTTCACCGCCTTGGAAGCCACTCACCATTACTACCACGGTGAAAAAGTGGCCTTCTCCACCCTCGTACAGCTGGTTCTGGAAGGCCAGCCGATGGAGAAGATTTACGAAGTGCTCGAGTTTTGCCAGACGGTAGGGCTTCCCACTACCCTGGCCGAGCTGGGGATCGAAAACCCCACCCGCGACGACCTCATGAAGGTAGCGCAGGGTGCGACCGCCCAAAACGAAACTATCCACAACGAACCCTTCCCGGTAACCGCCGAAATGGTGGTGGATGCCATCCTGGCCGCCGACGCGCTCGGCCAAGGCGAGGTCTACGAATAGAACCAGCCTAGGCCGCGAAGTCACGGGACTCTTGGCGTGCGGGAACCTGCGCAGCGTTAGGGTCTTCCCAAGTTCGAAAAAGGCGGGTCTCTATGCCTCGTTGCCTCGCGGCTCCTCTGCCCCTTTACGGCGCAATAGGCAGCAGAAGACCTCCGCCATACCGCCGGCGGTAAGAAGGAGGAAAAAGGGCTCGACGACAAGTCTATAGCGAGGCGCGAAGTAGAAGGCTACGATAATAGCGTTGTAATACAGCACGAACAGGAGGAGAAACAGCGTGCCTCGCCAGCGCCGCCGGGTAAGGATGGCTCCGGCCACAGCCAAGGCACCCCAGATGGGCGGCTCTAGATGAGGTAGGCCCCGCTCGCGGGCGTAGCGGGTGATGTACCAGTCCGAAGGCTTGGTCCAAAACCACTTGAACTTGGTCCAGGCCAGGGATAGTTCCTTACGCGGATGGGTCAGGATGAACTCCAGACCGCGCCGGTAGCCCAGCTTTCCGGCCTCGGGCGAGCCGCCCAGGAGGATAACCGGGTTCGTCTTCTGGCCGAGGTCCATCCACGTTCCGGTGGCCCGCTCATTATGGCCTATGTAGAAGTTGATCCCGCCGTTCACGTCCACCAACACTGGTTCACCCGTCACAATCAGGTTGCGCACGGTCCAGGGGGAAAGGGTGAGAAGTAGCCCCGCCGTAAGGAGCAGGAAGCGCCCTAGTACCAGGCGCAGCCTGCGCTTCCAGAGAAACCAATACCAGGGAATCACCAAAACGGGTACCAGAAGAGAAACCGGTCGCGTAAGGGTAGCCAGGCCGAGGAAAAACCCACCCCAGGCGGCGTCGTGCGGCGCCTGCGTGCGCGCCAGCCGGTAAAGGCAGCAGACGGCTGCCAGGAACAAAAAAAGGAACAAAGTCTCGCTGAAGGCCAGGCCGGTATAGTAGATAAGCGGCAGGTAGCCGGCCAGGAGAAGCCCGGACAGGAGGCCGGCCGCGCGGCTGCCAAAGGCCGCCCGGCCAATAAGGTAACCAAAGACGCAGGTAGCCGCCCCCAGCACCGATTGCAGGTAGCGGACAGCCGTCCAGTAGCCACCGGGGCCGAAGAGGCGGATGAGGCCGCCCGAGAGGAAAATAAATCCAGGCGGCCAGTAAGCGCCTTCGCCATAATAAACCCCTTGCGCCACCCGCAGCGAGTACCGGTACATGCTCGCAATGTCCGGATGGGCCTTGTTGGTGACAAATCCCCAGTTAAAGAGGAGGCGGAGACCTAGGGCCACCAGAAAAATGGCAGCCAGGTCCCACCATTCGCTTTTTTTCTTCATGAGCCATACCACCTTATTGACCTTTCGGGCTTCTCTTGCCCGGGAAGGCAGCAGCCTTAGGTTCGGCCGGCGGTCTACACTATGCCCCGCCCGTTTAGGTAAAGCACCGTCAGCACGGAGAGCCCCCAAAGGAGAACGTCGATGAGAAGCTGTTTGTCCGTAAGAAGCGCCTCTTCCGGACTGCCTCCCA
Organism: Bacillota bacterium; assembly: GCA_030154105.1. GTDB lineage: Bacteria > Bacillota > DTU030 > DUMP01 > DUMP01 > DUMP01. The sequence goes on along the minus strand of JASKKP010000005.1, from coordinate 17,556 downwards.
GGTCGCAGCGGTAGATGAGGTAAAGGTAACGGAAGAGTCCGAAGAGCACAAAGGGAATCGTGAGCATCATATACAGGCTGTGTCCGGCCGTAAAGGTGTACACCGAATAAGAGACCAGGGTTGCTGCCGTCACGGTGGCCAGAAGCTGGTTAAGAAGCTCTGGTGAGTAATCGGCAAGTGCGGCGCGGTGGGCGCCGGCCTGGGTTTCCAGGAGCAGGAGCTCATGGCGCCGCTTTCCTAGCCCAAGAAAAAGCGACAGTAGCGTGGTGCAAATAAGAAGCCAGGGGGATATACCCACCCCCACGGCCACCGCACCGGCAGCAGCCCGCAGCACAAAGCCGGCGGCCAGGGAGATAAGGTCTATGAGTACGATCTTTTTCAGCCAGCGCGTATAGGCCATGGTCCAAAGAAAGTAAAGGAGCACTAAGCCCCCGAAAGAAGGCCCCAGGCTAAAGCCACCCGCCAGCGCGGCCGTCAGGAGTAACACAAGCAAGGCCCGGGCCTCGCCGAGCGTCACCGTGCCTGCAGCCAGCGGGCGCAAGCATTTCACCGGGTGGAGGCGGTCTTCTTCCAAGTCGCACATGTCGTTATAGACGTAACTCGCGCTCGAGATGAGGCAGAAAACGAAAAAAGCAGCTATAGCTGCCGCTAGGGCAGATGCATTAGTGAAGAGGCCGGAGAAAACTACACCGGCCAGCACAAAACCGTTCTTGGTCCACTGGCGCGGCCTGAGGAGGGTTAAATAAGCCGCCAGCCGCTCGCGTACCGCCAGTTCGGAAGATACAGAGACCGGCCTGTCGTTCACACGTTCCCCCCCTGTGCCTTTTTTATTTCGTTCTGATTATATCATTCGGGAGGATGAAGAGTAAAGAAAACTACCCGGTTGCCCGGGTAGTTTAGGCGCTTTACGGCGTTTGTGCCTGCATCTGGTTCATCATGCGCTGGGCCTGGTTGATCTCCTGAGGACTCGCCGCAGGCGGTTGATACCAGCCCTTTTGGGCCATGAAGTTGAAGATTTGTTTTTGGTGGCCCAGGGTAGCGTTCAGTATGCTCTGGTAGTCGCGCCGCAGCCGGTCGTCCGAGGCCTCCAGAATCGAGTTTGTTAACATGCTGGCCGCAAGCTTATGCTGGTTCAGCATCACGTCCGCCAGGATCTGGTCATTGATCTTGTTGGAAGCAGGCATCCTCTTCCTCCTCACTGCATGGTCGTCCTGAGGTGCTGGCCGAGCATCTGCACGTGGCTCTCGTGATCCCGGGCCATGTTCTGGCACATGGTCTTAAGCTGTGGATCGGTGCAGAGCTCGCTGCAGGCGCTCATGAACTGGGCCATGGTATTTTCCATGGCTAGATGGTCCTGGAGCATAAGTAGCTCACGGGAAGTCCTGGCCAAAGTCCCATCCCCCCTTTTCGCGGAGTATTTTCCCCGCGAAGGGAGTGTATTATGCTCTTTTGGGGCCGTGAGGAGTCACGGGAGGTAACGCCGTCAAGATGAGCTTTGGCTCATTCCCGGTCGCGGTACCGGGCTATTAGCCGTTTCCAACGAACCCGCTGTCTACGCCGGCGCAGGTCCCAGCTCACCAGGGAATACCCCAACGTGTACACCCCCACAGCGACCAACGCCCAAAACCACCAGCTGCGCCTGAGCGGCCGCGCCACATCGGCGGCAGCAACCAGGGGCACCCGTCCGATCTCCTCCCCGGCCAGGGTGAAGATAACCTCGCCCAGCTTACGCCCGGCAGCCACAGGAGCGGTAAGGTCATCGCTCAGCTCGACCGACCGGTTGAGCTGGTTGCTTTTTTCTTTCGGCACCGTCACGGTAAGCCCGCGGGCCGCCTGCACCGGAACGCTCGCTACCTCACCACCCTTAACTTTTACCTCGCCAAAACCCTCCCCGGCACGGACCAGAGTGCGGGTAGTGAAGTTGGCAAACCCGTAATCAAGGAGCCGCTCCGCGTCGGTCCAGACGCTGTTCCCCTCGCTTCTTAAGATAACGGCAATAAGGCTCTGCCCATTTCGCGTGGCGGAAGCCACCAGGCACTGGCGGGCTTCATTGGTATAGCCGGTCTTAACACCATCTGCCCCTTCGTAGCGCCACAGGAGGCGGTTATGGTTGATGAGGAGCTTTTCCTCGCCTTTGGCCGGCCAAGGAACCTTTCGAGCCTTGGTGCTCACGATGCGGCGGAAGTCGGACCGCGCCAGGGCGGCTTTGGTAATCAAGGCCAGGTCGCGCGCAGTGCTGTAATGGCCCGGGTCGGGCAGGCCGCTGGGGTTGGTAAAGTGCGTGTTCGTCGCCCCGAGTTCGCGGGCGCGCTGGTTCATCTCCGCAACGAAGGCAGGAACGCTTCCGGATATGTGCTCGGCAATGGCCCAGGCGGCGTCGTTGCCCGAATTAAGAAGCAACCCGTACAGGAGGTCTTCCAGGGTATAAGTTTCCCCCGGGCTGGTGTACATGGAGCTCCCTTCTTGATAGGCCGCTTCCTCGCTAATGGTTATTCTCTCGTCCAGTTTGCCGCGTTCCAAGGCCAAAAGGGCAGTCATGATTTTGGTTGTGCTGGCTATGGGGAGCTTTTCGTCGGCGTTTTTCGCGGCGAGCACCGTCCCCGTTTCCGCTTCCATAAGCACGGCCGCCCTCGCCACTAGCGCTGGGGGGTTAAGGGAGGCCGCTTGGGCTGACGAAGGGAAGAGCAGGAAGAAGGTGGTCCGGACAGCGAGCAAAGAGGCAGCGAAAAAAGCAAGACTTTTCGTCCTGCCGGCGTAACCTGTTTGGTGCATTTTTAGCCTCCAACCTTTTCTTTACCCTTAGTATAATTGGCGGCAGCAGGAAAAATTCCTCCTTTATCCCGGCAGGAAACCGGCTACCAAAATTATAGAGCCCGAGGCAGCCCGGGCTCCTTAAGAAGAATGCTTTTTCAAGGCAGAAAACCCATCTGTTCCCACTGTTCTACCGTCTGGATGGCCTGGTAGGGTGTATAGCCCGTACCCACCAGGTAGCCCATGGCGGCCACCTGCCGCATAACATGAAGAGGGTCTACCCCTGCCTGCAGCTGGCGCAAACCGTGCTGGGCTACAGGTTCAAGATAACGGATGAGCTGGCGAGGATCCTGCGGGGGTCTACCCGGGACGAACGGCGGCTGATCCCAGCCGCCGGGCCAACCGCCCGGCCCGGCCCATTCGCCGGTGGGTCCCCATTCACCATGGTCAAAGGGCATCAGCATTCCCCCTTTCCGGGTCTACTTCAGCATATGAAGTAGCCGTAAAAGGGGTTCATCCAAAGAAAGGAGGCTCAGCTTTCCTTATCCGCGCGGTCCTTCGCTCGCGGGGTGGAGCTCTTTTTCTTGCCGCCGGTAGAGCCGGAAGCGTCGGAAGGCTCTTTTTTCTTGCTTCCGGCACCTGGGGACGCTTTATCCGGTACCTGCTTGTTGTCCGCTCCGCCTCCTGTTTCCCTTTCTTCGCCGTCCTTCTCGGCCGACGAGGACTCTTCCCGCACTCCGGGTGCCGACACGGGCCCCTCAGTTAGGGCCGGCTCCGGCCGGCGGGGAAGAATCCTCTCCGTTGGCTCGACCTTGGCCTCGCCGGCCGGAAGCGCTATTTTTTTACCCGGCTTGGGCTGCGCCGAGTGCTCTTCGGCCGGTTTGCCCGGTTTTGGTTGTGCTGATTGCTCTCCGGCCGGTTTGCCCCCCGGTTTGGGTTGTGCCGAGTGCTCTCCGGCCGGCTCCGACTGTGCCGGGTGCTTGGGCTCCCCGGGCTTCTTGCCGGCCCCCTCTCGAACTTCAGGTCCGCCGGGCTTCTGGCTTTTATTATTCTTCCCTTCCCAACGCCCGGCAGGGTACACCTCATCTGCCCGTTTGCCCGCGCGGGCCAGGATTTCTTTTATGCCTTCATCTCGATTCTTCACCACATCTTCTTGTTGCAACTGCTTCTGGGAGGTACCAGGCGTCAGCTTTTTCAAAAGCCGCAGCTTATTGAGGGAGATGTTGCCGTTTCGGGCCTCCATAAGCTCCGACGGCTGAGCCTCTTCCACCGCAACAAATGCGTCCCGCCCGGTCTTCTCCAGCGCACGGCGGACGGCGGCTTCCAAGTCTCCTAGAGGAACGGCAGAACCGCCATCGAGATCCACACGGGTCACCACCACTAGATCTTCCGGCCGGTCCGCCAAATAGCCGTCCAGGGCTGCCTGTCGCACCAAGGCTTCCACCGCTACGGCAGGCGGCTTCCCAACCACCTGTACCTCCTTCAGCAGGCGCGCACCGTCGGCGTTTAGTCCTTCGGCGCTCTTTACCGTGCCGCTCCTCCCGACCGTAAGGCCGAGGCTCGGGTTGATGTCCAGGGCGATGTACGCAGCCGGGCGTAAGGCCAAAGCCCTGAGCGGGAGGATGGCTGCGAGCATAAGAACTGCCGCCAGGGCCAAAGGCAGCCAGCGAGCCCGGGAAGCCGGCTGCAAGTCAATCTCTTCCCCGGGCTGGGGCAGGGGCGGGTGCTTCTTTAAGCGGCGGAATTCGCCTTGGGCTGTTAGGACCAGTATCCCGTTGCTATAGGTCTTAAGCACTAAGGCTTTGCCGCGACTCACCCCTGAACCCCCTTCTGCTCCGGTTTTACATATTCAGCCAGGTGGGTATAGGCCGGGTTGGAGCGTATCAGGCTTACGGCGAGAATATAGCGGCGGCCGCGCTCTAAGAGCTTGTAGCTCAAACCTGTTTTTTCCGCCAGTTCCTTAAGCGGCACCTGGTGCGTGCGGCGCAGGCGCTCCATAAGCTCAGGGTTTCTGGCCAGGGTATCTGCTGCTTTTAAAAGCCGCGCCCGTGCATCGCGATGCCGGGGAGAGCTCCGTTCGAGATCTTCTAGGGTTAAACCGTAGGCCGCCAGCTCGGCGCTGAAAGCTGCAATTTCCTCGGCGCGTTCGCGCCTCTTTTCTTCCTCGGCGCTCTTCTCTTCCGCCGCCGTAAGCACCTCAGGGTGCATGTAGGTTTCACCATCCGGCCCCGCCACTTCCAGCGGCACCTCCTGCCCGCGCGCCTTCTCCCGCCGATAGTAGTCGGCCAGGCGAGCCGTGATGACGCGCTGGGCGTAACTTAAAAAGGCAGCGCCGCGCATTGGGTCGTAAGTGTTTATGGCCTCATCGAATGCCAGAAGGCCAATGCTAAATTCATCGCTATGGCAGTCCAGCGGCCGCCCACAGCGCCAGGACACAATCTTTAGTATGTACTCCCGGTGGGTAGCAATGAGCTCCTCACGGGCCGATGCGTCGCCCTGCCTGGCCCGCTCCACCAGGGTGCGAATCTCTTCGCACGCCGCCACTCCTTCTCCCCCTCTTGGGCCCTGCGTTTTTTTATGTATTCGACCCGTTGGGGGTGATTCCTGCCCGGCTGGGGACCGCTGGTAGCTTTTCCTGTTTGCAGGGTCGCTCCCTCTTTACTTGGGACCACGTGCTTAGGTGATCCCGCTTTTACCGCTTTATTCGCATACTAGGCTATTTTTGTGGGGGCAAATTAAAGCCGGCCCGTGGAAAAAACAAACGGGCCGGGGGTAAAGGGCAAAGAGCTAAGCTGAGAAAGGGTAGCCGGCAACCCTAAGCCCGGTCGCTTACTCGGGTGGGATTGGCCACCGGAACCCGCGGTGTCCACCAGCCGAAGATGCGAGCGGCAACCATCACTAAGAGAAGGGCACCCAGCGTAACCCAGGTGAACGGGCCGGCGAGGCCCCGGGCAACAAGAAGCGGCGGCAGGGCAGTTAGGGCAATCACAATGGGGCGGTTCAGCACCAAGGCAGCCGCGGTATCTTCCATGGCCCGGGACTTAAACTCAGGATCCACTACACGGAGCAGCATGATACCGGTAGTGAGAACGCCGCAGGCGCTGCCCCAAACGATCATGTTGCGCTCAAACCAGTATTCCCGGGACATGTGGGACCCCAAGTACATCAGCCAGACCCAGTTGAGAATAAAACCAAAAGCGAACAGGATGGCCAGCGGAACAGCGTATTTTACGATTACCGAAAGTTTGATGGATTCCATGCCGGCAACAATGAGGAGGTCAGTAGCGGTGCCGCTGATGCGGGTAATCGTGGCGCGGTCCACATACTTGTTTGTCCCGGTTTTAAGGAGAAGATACTGAAGCACGTAGGCGACGATAAGCGCCCAAGCAAATCCTGGAATCTGTAGGTTCTTATTTAAAGCACTAACCCATTTGGAAAGGTAATAGCCGATGAGCGACGGAATTAGGATTAGGGCGAGATGGAAAGTAAGCGGGTCGATGGATATGGAGGCAACGGTGGCCTTGCCAAGGGACTTTTGATTTTCCGGAACCACCAAACCCGTGCGCAGCTCGCGGGGGAGTTCGCTTGGAGACTCGATGAAACTAGTAATCCTTTTTCGGGTAGCCCAGTTGATGAGTGCTACACCGCCGACGATACCGCCGATAATTCCTACCGTAGCCGAGGTCATACCGAGGCCTAGGGCTTCATCCCAACCTAGGCCCTCAAAAGCCGCGCCTACAGCGGCAGCTGTTCCGTGCCCGCCATAAAAGCCAGTGGCCAGCATCAAGCCAAAGCCTGGGTGCAATTTCCAAATTGCTCCTAGGATGTATAGGGAAAGGACCATTCCCAGGCCGTACTGGGCGAGGGCGATCCCTGTGTAGTTAGTGAACATCTCGCCGATGCCCCGACCGCTTTTACGCCAGTCCACTGGTTTGTCCCCAATGGGCATGGAAGCAAAAACGAGGATAATAAGGACGCTGGAATAGGTGCCTACCGAGCCGGAGAAGGGCAACCAGCCTAGCCCGTTAGGTCCAAGCGCCCAAGCCAGGAAGCCGGCGATGAGAGCAGCAGGGAGAAGGAGATCCTGAAAGAGCTTAACCTTGGCGCGCAGGATTTGGCCTAAGACCAGGAGCCCGCCCATAAGGCCAAAATCGACGAAAACACTCCAGGCCGTAAAGTTCATGTTCTACTTCTCCTTTCTTCCGGTTTCTAGGTACACCCGCAACGTGGAGCTGTCCAATCCGGCTAATCCTAAGTTGGCCGCCGTGCGCCCGGTCCGCCAGAAGTTTTCCCCTAAAGCCGCGTTGCCGAGGTCGACAACTGCCCGACAAGTGGGAGTAGGCTCACCTGCAACTTCGCCTAGGGAAACAAGGGGAACAAGGCCGGTGGGCAAATCTTCCAGGAGATAGCGCACGTGTAGGCTGGTGGGCGCTTTGATACCGTGGTAGGCCGGATTGTTGAGAAGCGCTTCTCGCAAATTATTCCCTTTGGCGCCGTACACAGCCGCCAGCCATTCTTTGGCCGTAAGCACATGGGCGTTTAGCTTCCGGGCCACGGCCACGCGCTCTGCATCAATCTGTTCCAGCACTGCTGCAACCCCGGGCGTCATGCCGTGGCGGTAGAACTCAAAATCTTCTCCGGCTTCCACGCGCCCGGCGTTAAGAAGCACCGTAGCAGGGTGAAACACAGCCCCGATGTTCATAAGACTCGTTTCCAAAACTGTAGGTGCAGGTTTAAACTCCGTAAAGTGCGGCTTTAAAGCAGCCAGTACCGCCGGAGTGTCGACGGCCGGAAAAGCAGCCAGGGCCACTTCTTTCTTGATTCCTTTAATGCTTACCGCGGATACCCCTACGGCCCGACAGGCGTAAAGGAGTGTCTGCGTTTCAGCCAGGTAAACACGGGCACGGCAGCCGCTTTCCCGAAGCACGTGGGCAAACTCCAGGGCGCCACCCGTGCGGCCCGGGTTGAGGACAACTGTTTGCTCGTCGACAAGATAGGGAGCGAGGGCCCGGGCTATTTCCCGGTGGGCAAAGGCCGGGACCACCACCAAAATGAGAGCGGCATCTTGCAACGCTCGTTCGAAGTCAGCGCCCACCACCTCCACACGGCCAAAGCCGGTGATTGCCCCCTCTACGGTCACGCCTCCAGCTTCGGCGATGCCGGCCAGCTCGTCTGGAAAGCGGCTGGCCAGGCGCACGGTAGCCCCCTTTAGGGCGAGATGCCCAGCAAAGGCTCGCGCACCGTTACCACCCCCTATCACAGCGATTGTGTCACGGCGTAAGCGCACCGAAAACATCTCCTTTTCTCATTGCTTAGATTTTGTCGCGTTAACGGGCAAAGGTTTCCAACAAATCGAAAGCTTCTTCCACGGCCGCGAGAACACCCATCACCTCCTTCTTTTGTGCTAAAGCCACCGCACTTACAAGCGCATTGGCAAAAGCCACCGCCGGCACAGCCGAACCAATGGGGTGTAGGGATGCGTTGGGAAGGAAAAAAACCACGTCGGCCAAAGGGGCGAGCGGCGAGGATACGCCGTCCGTCAGGGCGATCGTATGCGCCCCGCGCCCGCGGGCAAACTGGAGGACGCGCACAGTGTCGCGGGTGTAGCGCGGGAACGCTATACCCACCACAACATCCTCGGGTCCGATAGCCCGGAGGCCTTCTGCCAGGTCGCCCACCCCAGGGCTGAGGCAGCGGGCGTTGCCGCGCACTGCGTTCAGGGTAAAGGCCAGGAAATAGGCAGCAGCGTAGGAAGAGCGCAGGCCGATCACGTAGATCTGTCGCGCTTGAGTGAGGTAGCCTACCGCCCTCTCAAAGTCAGATGGGGTAACTTGGGCCAGGGCGTTGTTCAAATTATCCTTGTCCATAGCAAAGGATTCTTCCCATACGGCCCCCTTAGTACCTACATGGCTGGCAGTTTGGTTAAGGCGCTCAAGGGTAATTGGAATGGTAAGGTCCTTCTGCACTGCTTTCTGAAAGGCAGCAAACCCGTCGTACCCCAGGCGAGTCAGCAGGCGAAGCACAGTGGATTCGCTGACGCCCGCCTGCCTGCCCAGCTGCGCCGCCGAGGTATAAGCTACTTCCTCAAGGTGTTCCAGGAGATAATCCCCCATGCGCCGTTGGGCAGGCGTAAGCTCGTTACATTTCTCCTTCAGGCGGCGGCTGAAGGTTTCTTTGGCTTTGTTCATGAAGTCCCCCCTTAGTTGTTTATCAATCGCCATTGCTGTTGCATAATTTTATGACGGATGCAGCTGCACCATCAATGATTAATATGGTTGCAGTCTGTACATCATACTTATTAGATCTACTTGCCGAGTTTTCCTTCATTGTTAGAAAAGTATCATTCTCAGGCAAGAAAAAGCCAGACCTGCCCGGGGGCAGATCCGGCTGATTACTTCTTATCGAATACTTGAGTTGCCAACAGCTACCAGCGAACCACCTTCTTATATGTGGCCAGGGTGGGCGCAGGGCCCGCCTTCTTGAACTCGTCCTTAATGCTCTTTAGGTACCTGGCGTCCGTAATAATGTCGATCCCGAGCGAGGCCAAAACTTTGGAGGCAACGAGCATCCCCTGGTGCCCAATTTCGGCAACGGTGGCATCGGCAGCTTCGACAGAGTGCCCGGCCGCGTCCTTCGGCTTGCTGGCTATGCTCAGGGAGATGGCCGGGAACTTACCAGAGAGCTCCGCAAAGTCGGTGGAACCACCCGCCTTTGGCTCTTCATCCACAGCCTGCGCCCCGTACTGCTTGGCATAGGCAAAGGCGCGCTCTTCGAGGGCGGCCAAGGCCAGGGTGTTGTAGTATTTGCCGTAGTTGGTGATCTCTACCTCGGTCCCGGTCATCATGGCCGCCGCCCTAGCAATGTTCGCCATGCGCTCGCCCATTTTATCCACATACTCGCGGGTAGGATGGCGGTAGAAGAAGTCGGCCTCGGCGACGGAGGGGATGACGTTGGGAGCGTCGCCGCCTTTGGTGATTACGCCGTGAATGCGGGCGTCCGGAAGGATGTGTTCGCGGTAAGCGTCAACCGCCGCGAACATCAGGCGGACGGCATCGAGCGCATCGAGCCCGTTCCAGGGGTCGCCGGAGGCGTGGGCGCTCTTGCCCTTAAAGAGGTACCGGGTTGAATCCAGAGTCACCCCCGACCAGCCTGGGGCGAGGCGGCTGGTAGTGCCGCTGCCGTGGAACATGAGGAGCACGTCCGCGCCGTCGAAAACGCCGGCGGCAAGCATCTTGCCTTTCGCCGGTGGCGGTATCTCCTCCGCCGGAGTGCCTACCACCCAAACGCAGCCCGGAATCTTGTTTTTCTCCATGACCTGTTTCAAGGCTACGGCTGCGCCCAGACCGGCCGGACCCTGTAGGTTGTGCTGGCAGCCGTGGAAGGCCTTGCCCCCCGGGCCGCGCAGCGCGTCATACTCCACAATGTAGGCCACGGTAGGTCCACCGCTCCCTTGCTGGAAAGTGGCTTTGAAGGCCGTTTCTAGCCCGGCCACGCCCACCTCCACGTTGAACCCATTCTCCTTGAGGTAACCTGTGAGGAGCTTCACTGCTTCAAATTCATGGTAACCAGGTTCTGGGTTCTTGTACATCCAGTCCCCCATCTCGTAAAGCTTTTGGGCCTGAGCTTCAACCAGGGCCACAGCATCGGCGCGCAGCTTATCGGCCCGCGGTGCCGCCTGGATGGTTAAAGAAAGCAGTAAAACCAAGGTTAGGGCCGGCGCCAGGAGCCGCCGCAGTCTTCTGCCTACCGGCATAGTAATATCCCCCTTGCCCCAAGAATGGGTGACCCCGGGGTCTCCTTGCCTAACCTGCGCGCTGGTTAGTTGTGGTGGATTATATAATATTAGCAAGGCGATGTCAAGTCTATTTTGTCGCACTATTAGCATGTCTTGCCTACATTATAATACACCCTTCGAATCATCCAGGGACTTAAACACCAGGGTTGAAGTTTGATAGGTGTTCCGGTAGGAGTGGGGCAGGGCGCGAGAAAATAGCTCGTGGCAGTATATAGGAAGCTCGCCATAGGAAGACTAATAGTAGAAAATTTAGCTTAAAAGGAAGGATGATAAGGTTAATGGCTAAAGAACAAAAGGTGGCTCTCTTTATCGACTTTGAGTACCTCTTTTTCACCCTGGCCAACCAGTACGGCATTTCCCCTAGGCCGGAAGAGCTAATCCGGATAGCTTCGGAGTACGGAGAACTAAAGGTGGCCAAAGCCTTTGCCGACCTAACTAGCTCCGAGGAGCTTCGCCGCGCGGCGTATCTCCTCCGGACGCAGAGCATCGAAATGGTCGACGCCGCTTCCGACAGAACCCGCGAAAGGGCGAAGAATTACACCGACTTCGCCATGCTGGACGCTATTTACGGCACGTACTTAGATCAAGAAGACATTAATACCTTCGTTATCGTCACCGGCGACGGGCACTTTTCCAGCGTGGTGGCGCGCCTGCGCGTGCGCTGCAAGAAAAACATTGTCGTGGTAGGGCTGCCGCACTTCATCAGCCGCGAACTGTACCAGAGCGCCTCCGAGGTACGCGAGCTGGTGGTAGAGCCTGCTGCGACGCCGGTTAATCGGGACGACCTCATAGCCTTCGTCACCAACTCTATCCGCACCCACCCCTTTGTCACCTTCAACAAAACTGTAGCCATTTACAGCAAAGTTCGCCAGGTCGACGAAGTCGCCGTGCGTCGAGCCCTGGCCTCCCTCATCGACGAAGGTGTCTTCATCCAGGTCATAGAACATACTCCGCAAGCCGACGTTCGCGTCCTCAAAACTCCCTCCCTGGCTATTGCCTCCATTTAGACCGTTCTCTTCGGCCTGCAGCTAGTGCCGTGTGCCGAAAGCCGCTTTCTGCCGTCTGTATTCATTGAGGTAGATCCGAAGCTGCCGCCCAATTACCAACGCGTAAGTGAGCGCACCGGCGCCGATGAAGAAAATAAGTCGGAGAGCCTGGGCGGCAAAGGTTACCAGGCCGGGCAGAAACGTTAGGCGGCCCGTAAGCCGGATGAAAGCCGGTCCCGGCCAAGGAAAGAAGCGCTGGAGAAAAGCAACGACCACGGCCATCACCAGTGAGCCTGCAAGGACCCGCGCCGCGTTGGCGGCCAGCTTTTTTCCGCCCAGGCCGCCCAAACGCCGGCGTAATAGGATGAGGAGAAGAAGGCAGCCTAAGGAATTGGCCAGCGTGGTGGCCAGAGCGAGGCCAGCATGAGCCATGTAGCGGACGAGGATAAAATTAAGGATGACGTTGGCTACGATGGAGGCAAACCCTGTTAGAACAGGAGTAGTCGTGTCCTGAAGGGCGTAGTAGGCCCGGCTCAGGTGGTCGCGCCAAGCAATGGGCAGAAGCCCTAGGCCGTAGTACAGAGCGGCAATGGCTGTAGCCTGGGTGGCCCGGGCGTCAAAGGCACCGCGTTCGAAGACAAAGCGCACTATATCCACGCGCAAAAGGGCCAGCCCGACGGTTACGGGCACCAAGAGAAAAAGGCAGATGTTTAAACCTTCCTCCACCAGTTCGCGGAAACGTACGCGCTCACCGGCCGACCACCGAGCCGCCAAACTGGGATAAAACACGGTGAGAATGGGAGTGATGAGAAAGCCGATGGGGAGCATGGCCACACGGTTGGCGTAGCTCAGCGCCGCTATGCTTCCTTCTGAAAGGCCGGAGGCCAGGATGCGGTCGACCACCGTGTTTATCTGGCCTATAGCCACCCCGAGTATTACCGGCGTCATAAGAACCGCAATCCGCCGCACCGCCGGGTGGGTAAGGTCTAAAGCCGGCCGGTAGCGAAACCCGAGTCTAAAAAGGGCAGGCAGCTGGACGAGAAGCTGCGTGCTCGTAGCAAGGACGGTCAACCAGGCGAGGGCGTAAATGCCGCCGTGCCGGGCGGCCCAAAGGGCAAAAATTATAAGGCAGATGTTGCTGGGAATACCCACCACCGCCGGAGCAACAAAGCTCTTGCGGGCCTGGAGCACCGCCGTGGCCCACCCGGAAAGGCCGAGGACGAGCATCGTCGGCATAATGATACGGCTCAGGCCGGCGGCGAGCTCGGCCTGGGCAGGGGAGAAGCCGGGAGCGACCAGGCGGATTATAAGCGGAGAGACGAAGATGCCCACCAGCGTAAGGGCAGAAAGAGCCAAGAGCACCGCGTGAAACACGCTCCAGATCACGCGGGAGAGCTCTTCTTTTTTCTCCGCCGTACCGTAGGCGGTAAAGACCGGGATGGCCGCCGTCGTCAGCGCCGCACCTACTAAACCGAGGAGCATCATCGGCACCACCTGGGCTACCAGGTAGGCATCCATGGCCGCGCTGGCTCCAAACCCGGCTGCCAGCGCCGCCTCACGCCCAAATCCCAGCACCTTACTAACCACCGTTGCCATAAAGATAATCCCTGCGGCCTTCGCCGCTTCCCACCGGCTCACCCAGACCATCCTTCCCTCTTTGCTCGTACGCCTTCTGCTTTTCCCTTCTCCTTTTCGTCTCCCAGGATTGTTTTCCTGCCGGGGCATCTCGCGCAGCTGATAGCCCGCCGCACGCCTAGCGAAGCGCGTCGGTGGGCTGAAGGGCAGCGGCTTTGGCGGCCGGCCAGACGCCGGAGGCGGCGCCGACTAGGAGGGCAAAGCCGAAGGCGACGAAGATGGAAAACGAGGAAAGGGCGGTGGGTGGACCGAAGCGGCGGATGAGGAAGGACGCTCCCGAGCCCACCAGGATCCCGATGATGCCGCCGGCGCCGCTGATGATAGCCGCCTCGATGAGGAACTGGCCCAGGATCTGGGAATTCTGGGCGCCCACGGCCTTCCTGATGCCGATCTCGCGCGTGCGCTCAGTTACCGATACCAGCATGATATTCATAATGCCGATCCCGCCGACCAAAAGCGAAATGCCGGCTATGGCCCCGAGCATAAGTGTCATCGTGCGGTTCATCTCCGCCACCTGTTTTAGCATGTCGTCTCGGCTCATGACGTACGCCGCATCGGGCCGGCGGTACATCTTAAAGAAGATGCGCCTCAGCTGCAGGGCCGCCTGGGAAGCCTCTTTGGCGCCGGCGGCTTTAATGTTGATGGTGTCAATGCGGCTCGCTCCGCCCATAAGGCGTTGAGCCGTGGTGTAGGGCAGGTAGATGGTGCGGTCGATCCCGTATTCCTGGTCGGGCATTTTGGCCGCGAGGACGCCCACCACGGTGAAGCGCTGGTTATTAAAGTACACCTCTTGGCCCACCGGGTTTACACCACGGAAGAGTTGCTTGGCTACGGCGGCGCCGACTACCAGCACCCGCCGCCGCTGCCGCACGTCTACCTCGCTCAGGTTGCGGCCCCCAGCCAGCTTAAACTCGCGAATTTCTAGAAAATCCTGCGTTACGCCCTGGGCCGGGGTATCGATGAAGTTGTTGCGCCACTTGAGGTTTCCCCCCAGCCCGATCACGGGCATTGCGTACTTGACACCGGCCACGCGCGTCTTTAAGTCTTCTATCAGTTCCGGCGTAAAACGCACTTCCCACCCTTGGCTGTGTACCTCGATGACGTTCGAGCCTAAGCTCTCCAGGTGCCGCTGGATGCTGAGCCGTGCCCCCTGGCCCACGGAGACGAGGGCTATTACCGAGGCCACGCCGATGATCACGCCCAGCATGGCAAGGAAGGAGCGCACCTTATTAGCCACGATGCTGCGCCAGGCCAGCTTCATGCTGAGAAGAAACGTCACTTTTCGTTCACCCCTTCCTCCGCCGCCGGGAGTACCGCCAAAAGCTCCCGCGCTGAAATGCGCTCTTGCGGCCGCACGCGCTCATCGCTCACGATGCGGCCGTCGGCCAGGCGCAGGATGCGCTCCGAATGGCGGGCCACGTTCGGGTCGTGCGTCACCATCACCAGGGTAATTCCCTCGGCGTTGAGCTCCTGGAACACGGCCAGGATCTCTTCGCCGGCGCGCGAATCCAGGTTGCCCGTAGGCTCGTCGGCCAGGATTACCTCCGGCCGCGCCGCCAGCGCCCGGGCGATGGCCACGCGTTGCTGCTGGCCGCCGGAAAGCTCGCGCGGGCTGTGGCGCAGCCGGTCTTTAAGCCCCAAGCGCACCAGGGCCTCTTCCGCCCGCCGGCGCCGTTCCCGCGCCGGCAGCCCCCGGTAGATGAGGGGCAGCTCCACGTTCTCCAGCGCCGTAAGTTGTGGGAGGAGGTTGTAGCTTTGAAAGATAAAACCGATCTTGCGGTTACGGATGGAGGCGAGCTCCCGGTCGCTCTTTTTCCCCACCTCTTCGCCGTCCAGACGATAGGCGCCGCCGGTCGGACGGTCCAGGCAGCCTAGGATGTTCATCAGCGTGGATTTGCCCGACCCGGAAGGCCCCATGACGGCCACCATCTCGCCCGGGCGGATCGCCAGAGTTACCCCGCGCAGAGCCGGCACTTTTATGCGCCCCAGCCGGTACACCTTGGTTACGTTCTCCACCTCCAGCATAAACGCCGCGCTCATAACTTATTCCTCCTCCACTCCTAGGGGAGCACCCGCACCGTACGGCGCCTCACCCCGCCCGGGCCGGTCGGGCCGCCGAAGAAGCGCTCCTGGTCGGTTGAACTCCCGGTGACCACCTCTTGCCCCTCGCTCAGCCCCTCCAGAACCTCGGCTACGCGCCGATCCTGAAGCCCGAGTTTTACCGGCACCTCCCGCAGCTGGCCCGCTTCCACAACCTGGACAAAAGTCTGGCCGCCCTCTTCGTACACCGCCTCTATGGGCACGGTCAAGACATTCCGGCGCTCGTCCACGAAGATGGAGACGTTGGCCGTCATGCCGGCGCGCAACTCCCCCGGCTCGAGCACTTCAACCTTCACCGGGAAGCCGGGTACGCCTTCCTTTTGCGTTCCCTGCGCCGCCACCTCCACCACCCGGGCGGCAAACGTCTTTCCCGGCAGGGCATCTACCCGTACGGTGGCCTGCATCCCTGGCTTTACGTGCACAATATCCAGTTCGTCAATCATGATTTCTGCACTCATCTTGGCGTAGCTGGCAATCTTAACCACCGTTTTGCCGGCCTCGACCTTTTGTCCCGGCGCCGTGTTCACCTCGATCACCTGCCCGGCGAGGGGCGCGCGAAGGGTGAGGCCGGCCAGTTCTTCTTGTTTGCGCTCGAGCTCCACGCGGGCTTGCTGAAGCCCTAAGATCTTGCTGTACACATCTAGAAGCGCCGAACTTCTCTCCAGCCTGGCCAACACCTCGCCCGCGCGCACGCGGCTTCCCTCTTTCACCAGGATCTTTTCCAGGCGTCCGCCCACGCCGCTCGTCACCCAGGTGTCTTCCTTCCACTTGGTGGCGGTGCCCGTCCCGGCCACGATGCTGCCGCCGGTGTCGATGTTCACCTCAGCCTTCATCTGGGGAGCTAAGAGCCCCGGATTCGGTACGCTGATGACTACCCGCCGCATGAAAGCACCGCCCTGCGGATACCGATTGGGGTCCACCTCCGCGACGCGGCCGGGCGTACTACCGGAAAAGTCGTGAAACTGTAGTTCGGCCTTTTGGCCCACCTTAATGTCGCGCGCGGAGCCCTCGTCCAGGTAAAGCTCCACCAGGACCTCGCTGTCGTCCACCAGTCGCAGCAGGTCCTGCTTGGCGCCGATCTGATCGCCCTCTTTCACCTTAAGTTCAGCCACCCGCCCCGTCACCGGTGCACGTATCGCCAGGGCCAAGTCCGGGTCGGCGCCGTCCACCTCCTCCGGCGGCACGCCCAGGATCTTGGCCAAGTCAAGGCGCGCCTGCTCCAGCTCCAGCCTCGCCTTCTCCACCTCCATGCCTAAAGTGGCGTTATAAAGGGAAAGGAGTGGGTCGCCCTCCTTTACTTCCTGGCCTTCCTTTACAAAAACTTGATCCACCAGCCCCTCGCTGAGCGGGGCCACGTCCTTTTCTTCGCCGGCCGCAAGCGGCCCCCACCCTTCTACGGTGAGGCGCACGTCCCCTCGCTCCACCCGGCCCGTGGCTATCACGTCCGGTTTCGCCTGCTTGTCCGTACCTTTCCCTTTCAGCGCGCGCCAGCCGAAAAACCCGCTTCCGGCCAGCACTAAGGCTACCACCAACCCTATAACCAACTTTCTTCTCATCGTCCTCGAGTCGCTCCTTTCGCTGCACCGTTCCCTTGCCTAAGTTTATGACGCGCCAGGTGCTGGAAAAGTTCCGTTTGTCGAGGAGTTGGGAAAAGCGAGCAGCAGAGCAGTGATTGCGAGCACTTGGCTGAGTCCAGTAGCTTAGTCTATCATATATCCGAAGGGAGACTGGTTCCTATGAGTATACAGGTGAATATCCACGAGGCCAAGACACAGCTGTCTAAACTGCTGCAATATGTAATGGAGGGGCACGAAGTCGTCATTGCCAAGGCCGGCACACCAATTGCCCTCCTGGTACCTGTTCCTACCGACCAGCCCCAGCGTATTCCCGGTAGCGCTAAGGGGAAGGTTGTGATCGCCCCCGACTTTGATGAACCGCTTCCTGAAGATGTCCTAAAAGCATTCGAAGAAGGATGGCCAAAGTGAAGGTTATTCTTGACACACACGTCTTCCTGTGGTAGATCGTGGACGATCCCCGGCTCTCCCCTAGAGCCCGGCAGGTTCTAAGTCAGCCAAAAAATGAGCTCCTTCTTAGTGCGGCAAGCGGATGGGAAATGGCTATAAAGAAAGGTTGGATTGGGTAAGCTGAAAATCCCTGCACCGATCGATCGCTTTATTATAGATCAATTGAATGAGGCGATTTCATATTCCAGGGCCTAGAAGTATCAAGGATTTTGGGGTTAAAGAAGAAGGCTTCACCCCTCCTTTGGTAGAATATACAAGTAGACAG
>JASKKP010000043.1 GCA_030154105.1 Bacillota bacterium | reverse complement strand
GGGATTTGGGTGGCCTTTCAGACCAACCCTGTGTGAGATCTCTCTTTTCTACATCCCACACAAGATCTCCTGGTTGCCTACTAAAAGTTTACACTACCATCGCAGCTTGCAGGTGTTCGTAGTACCTCTAAACTCTCAGTAGCCAACTGACCCTCTCTGCAAATCTTCTAATGCTCAAATTAGCTGAAGGAGAAACTTACCAGCGCCGCTAGATAGGAATTTCGTTTCCCGGAAACGAAACCTATATTAGCCAAAGTCTGCACGGGGAGGAAACAAATTGCGGATAAACAAACGGTTGGCAACACTTGTTCTGGCGCTGGTGTTTCTTCTGGTCTATACTACCAGCGGGGCTGCGGCCAGCGATGTTATCTTCAGCGAAAAAAAGGTCGAACCGGTGGCCCCGGGGATCACGTATGAATCCATCTGGGAGTTTACACCGGCTGGCTGGCTCAGAATTCACCTCATCCGGGCAGACCTTACGCGAAGCTATGTGCAGGCAGACCTCCTCCTTTCGGCAGGAGGCCTGGCCACCGGCGAGCACCTAAGCCAAATGGCCCAGCGGACGGGAGCGGTGGCGGCCATTAACGGTGATTTCTTTTTCGGGCGCGGCTTCGGAACGCCTATCGGGCCGGTGGTGAAAGATGGCGAGCTTCTTTCCAGCCCGTCCGGGCGGCGAGACCTGGCCAGCTTTGGGCTGCGCCGGGATGGGACTTCGTTCCTCGGCTACTGGACTTTCCAGGGCAGTGTCGTGGCCGGCGATGGCTCGAGCTTTCCCTTGGCCGGCTACAACAAGCCAGGCGAAAGCTACCAAAAGCTTTATGCCTACGATTCCCACTGGGGAAAAACGACGCCTTCCGGTATAACTCAAGGAAGCCTGGCGGCTGTGGTGAGCGGCGGCCAGGTGGTGTCCTTAGGCCCGGCTGACGGCGGTGTGCCCATCCCGGCCGGATCCACGATTCTAGTGGGGGCCGGCCCGGCGGCCGAGTTCTTGAGGACGCATCTTCCGGTGGGGAGCCGGGTAGAGATAAAGATGAGCACGACGCCTGCCTGGCAGGACCTGGCCTGGGCTCTAGGCGGCGGCACGGTACTCGTGGAGAACGGGCGGATTGTTCCTTTCACCCATGAGGTGAAAGGGACAAGCCCTCGGAGTGCCGTAGCCGTAACGCGGGACGGGCGAGAGCTCCTGCTCGTAGCCGTGGACGGGCGCCAGGAAGAGAGCCGGGGTTTAACGCAGGCCGAATGGGCAGGTTTGCTGCTCAAGCTGGGAGCGTACCAGGCCCTTAACCTGGACGGCGGCGGTTCAACTACTGTCCTCGCCCGCCTGCCGGGTGAAACTCACGCGGGATTGGTTAATCGCCCTTCAGAGGGTTCGGAGCGCTCCGTGGGCAACGGCATCGGCCTTTTTAGCTCCGCGCCGCGCGGTGATCTCGCCGGGCTTGTTCTGGCCGCCGACGATACTAACGTACCCCTCAAAGGCCGCCGGACCATTACGGTGAAGGGATTCGATGCGGCGTATAATCCGGTTCCGGTAGATAACAGCAAGGTCCGCTGGAGCGTTGAGCCGGCGAGCCTCGGTACAATAAAAGACGGTGTCTTCTTGGCCCGGGCCAGCGGGCAGGGGAAGATTAAGGCCCGCTTGGGCCCGGCGAGTGGGGAGCTTTCCATTCGCGTCATTGGTCCTCCCTACCGCCTGGAACCGGCCCCGGGACAACTCGCCCTCGCTCCCGGTCAGGAGGCTACTTTGAAAGTTTATGCTCGCGATGCCCAAGGCTTTCGCGCCCTATTAGACCCAGCCGACGTTAGCTGGCGTGTTTTAGGAGAGGTGGGTACTTTTGCCGGTGGGAAATTCAAGGGCGCGGCGAAAGCAGCCAGCGGGGCGCTAGAAGCACGCTTCGGCGGCCTTGCGGCCCGGGTTCTGGTGAGCGTTGGTGAAAACGAAAAGCCCCTCCTCTACTTTGAGCTCTTGAGAGGCTTGTCTTTTGCCGCCTACCCGGCAGGAGTCAAGGGCGGCGTTGCCCTGGCTACTTTTCCGGAACCTTTCCACGGCCATAACCATTCCCTACGCCTCGACTACGATTTTACGGCTGGTAGCGGGACGCGGGCGGCATACGTGGTCTTTGAGCCGGGACTGGCCCTGCCGGCCCTGGCGGAGAAGTTGGCGCTCTGGGTGTACGGCGACGGGCAGGAACACTGGCTCCGGGCCCTGGTGGCGGATAAGAGCGGGCGTGAATTCCCTGTAGACCTGGCCCGCCGGGTGGACTGGAACGGTTGGGAACGGGTAGAGGGGCTGCTTCCTTCCGGCGGAGGGCCTTATACCTTGAAGCGCATCTACCTGGTTGAGCCCGATCCGTCTAAGCGCGACGCCGGTCGTATCTACCTGGACGATCTCACGGTGGTCACGGCCATCCCGTTCAAGAAGGAACTCGCTTTTCCGGTGCGCCCACTGCCGGATCCCCACTACACCAAGGCGGTTCCTTCCGGCCAGCGCTTCCTTGTGGCAGGGGCGCTTCCGGCTGCGCCGGAAGGTGTAGAGTGGTTGACCAGCCTGAAAGAGGCGGTTAAGAAGTACAAGGCCGCCTTTGTGGTAAGCCTCACCCCGCTTGCCGAAAAAGAGCGTGCGGCTTGGGAGAAGGCCTTAGGTGTTCCGGTTAAAAGCACAGGGGCAAGTCAGCGCTGGGACGCCGGCACGGCGAGCTTTTACACCCTAAAGGCTGCGGGCGGTACCTTGGTTCAAAATGGGGCCGCCGAGTGGCGGTGGCTGCAGGCAGACCTCGCCCAGCTCAAAGGCAAACGTCAGGTGTTTGTCTTTCTCGATCGCTACCCCTTCGCCGGAGTGGAAGGAGGTTTTGCCAGCCGCCCGGAAGCAGAACTTCTCCGCCGGCGGCTGCGCGAAAGCGGGGAACGGCTCAAGGCGCTCGTTTGGACCTTTAGTCCGGGTGTGTCCAGCGAGAGCACGTGGGAAGACGGCGTACGCTACCAGCGCCTTGGTGCGGCGGCCACGCCGGGCGAGCCTCCACGCATGGTGCTCGTTTCGATAAGCGGAGGCAAGGTGAGCTACACCGGCCTAAAACTTTAAGCAAGCACACCGGCGAGCTCTAGAGACCTTTCTTCGGAGCTCGCTTTTTCTTCCGGGCTTCCGAGCTCCGGTCCGCGCCGCGCGAACTTTTGCCGCCGTTTTGATGTATAATAAATAAGAATGGGGCCGAAGGGGGACAAGCCGTGCAAGTTTTTTCGGAGCGGGTATTGGCCATCTTTTTCCTCACGACGGTGATTCACACGGTCGATACCCTTTCCTATTCCGTGCGCATTGCCGGCATACGTACCAAACGCTTGGCGCTGGCGCTTTCCCTCTTTAACATTATCGTTTTGGTTTCGCGCACGGCCAACATGATACAGGCGCCGCTTTTAGGTTCAGTGGTCGACCGGGCCATTAACACCCATGATCTTGCGCCCCTACCCTGGATTTTCCGCTTCATCATTTTGGCCGCTACGGTTGGGAGCCTCCTCGGTGCGGCCCTTATTCCTACTTTTGTAAACGTGTTTGTACGCGCCATTCGACATTTGGAGACGGCCGGCTCGGTGCCGCGGCTTCTCTACCATGGGCTTTCCCGGCAGGGCATGCGAGCCGTAAGAGCGAGTGTTACTGTTCCGCATGTGGCCCAAACCAAAAGTCACCTGGAGATAGGCAATCTGCCGCGCCTCTTTCTCATCCTTAACGTCTTCATTACGGCCGTTTATACCATTGGCGTCCTCGCTTCCATTTACGGCGGGGTGCTTCTTCCTGCTTATCGGCTTACGGCCAGCCAGCTTTCCGGGCTTATAAACGGCGGGGCGACCATTTTATACGCCCTCATGGTGGACCCGCAGGCCGCCCTCATTACCGACCAAGCCCTACAAAACCTACGCCCGGCGCGGCAGGTAAGCAACATGGTCGTTTTTCTCGTGCTGGGCAAGGTGACAGGGACGCTCCTCGGACAGCTCTTGTTCCTCCCGGCAGCGAGGCTCGTGGTTGCGGCCACGCGACTTCTTGCCCATTAAACTAGGCCTTACGGCCGGAAGCAGAGAGGAATTGCCAACCTTTAGGGCGAATATTGTGTTAAACTGGGCGGACGAGGGCTGTTTCACCTCTTCCCTTTAATCGGCCGGCCCAGTGTCCACAGGAAGGCTGTTTCTTACTTAATGGGAACCTGGATACACCCCGGGGGTAGACAAAAACGGCGCAGCAGGGAACGTAGTCGCAGATAACGCGCGCCTGTGGTCCCGGACGGACATTGACTTAAGTTGCAGTTTTGTGTATGGTGAAAGAAAGCAATAGAAGCGAAGTGAGAGGAGGTATTTTATGCCCCTTTTCTTCCCCTATTACTACGACCCCTATATCATCGTCGTTCTTCCGGCTATCCTGCTCGCCATGTATGCGCAGTTTAAAGTGCAGGCCACCTTCCAGCGCTACTTGGCGGTGCCTGCGGCGAGCGGCATGACGGGAGCAGAAGTGGCGCGGGAGCTCCTTCGCAGCCAAGGGTTAACCTCCGTCCGCGTTGAGGCCATACCCGGCACTCTGACTGACCACTACGATCCGCGCGACCGTACCTTGAGGCTCTCGCAGCAGGTTTTTTACGGAAACTCTTTGGCTGCGTTGGGCGTGGCGGCACACGAGGCCGGGCACGCCATTCAACACGCCACCGATTACGTGCCGCTCGGCGTACGCACCAGCCTGGTTCCGGCGGCCAACATCGGTTCACAGCTTGGTCTGCCGCTGGCGCTCTTCGGTTTCTTCTTCCAGAGCGGGTTCATGCTCCAACTGGGGATTGTGCTCTTTAGCGCTGCCGTACTCTTCCAGCTTGTGACGCTCCCGGTGGAGTACAACGCCAGTGCACGCGCCCTCTCTCTGCTGGAGCGGCAAGGCATTTTGGCCCGGCAGGAAATCGCAGGAGCACGGGCAGTACTAAGCGCGGCTGCGCTGACGTATGTGGCGGCTACGCTCACGGCAGTGTTGCAGCTGGTGCGCTTACTTCTCCTTGCCGGTTTCTTGGGGCGGCGCGACGACTAAACAAAAGTTAGCGGACCACCCGAGAGCAGGTGGTCCTTACTTTTTGGCCGGTCTAGCGCCATCTTAGCTGCGCATCATCTGTTGACCGCAGCACACTCCAGGCGTGGAAGAGGTTCGGCCGCAGTTGGGACAGGTATAATTAGACTGAACGCTCATAGGCTGGCCGTGACAGTAGTCGGGCAGGCGGGATTGGCGGCCGCAAACGCTACAGATGTAGGTCATGCTCTCACCTCCAGAGAACCTTTTATACCATAGCATGCCCGAAAAAGCTAAACTTCAGCCGTTTCCAGACGCAGGCTTTGGCGGTCCGGGCGAAAAAAGACTAGCTGCGGCAGGTGGCAAGCCGATCCCTATGGAAAGGAAGGTGATGAGGTCGTGCTTAAGGCGTTGACGTGCGATTTCTGGAACACCTTGGTACGCGAGAAGGGATGCGAAACCACCGGGCGAGTAGTCGTGGAGAGGCTGACGCTGATTTTGCGCGAACACGGGCAGGAAAGGGCACGGGCGCGCGTGGAGGCGGCCGTAAGCGCCTGCCGGGAGATGGTGATGGCCGGCCAGGTACAAGAAGGCCGAGAGATGCCGCCCGAGGAACAGGTGCCTTGGATCTTCCGGCAGCTAGCAGTAAGAGAGACGCCAGAACTGCTGCGCGCGGCCTACGAGGCATACATAACCGCTGCCTTGGAGGAGATGCCCGAGCCCGTCCCAGGGGTAACGGCGGTTTTGCCGAAACTGAAGGACCGGCTTAAGCTCGCGGTTATCTGCAACACCGGGCGCACGCCGGGAAGTACAGCCCGGATTATTCTAGAGCGCTTGGGGCTGGCGTGGTATTTCACCCACCTTACTTTTTCCAACGAGGTAGGGGTGGCTAAACCGCACCCGGAAATTTTCCGGCGCACGCTTGGAGCCCTGGGGCTGGAAGCGGCGGAGGTGGCCCATATCGGCGACGACCCGCGCACGGACGTGAAAGGAGCTCGGGCGGTGGGTATGCGTGCCCTTTGGTTTAACCCGACCGGGCGCCCCGATAAGGTGTGCTGTGACTTAGAACTTAAGCGCTGGGAAGACATTTTGCCCTGGGTAGAGGAGCAACTGCGGAAGGCGTAGGAAGGCGTAGGGTGCTGGGAATAAACGGAGAATTCGGCAGGAATATCCGTGCCAATGCCGAATACAATTTACTGAGGTGAAAACCGATTTCACCATAAGAAAGGGGAGTGTGCGGATTGCTGACGCTAAAGAAACAGTATCGGGAACTGGCTCCTTCCGAGCGGCTTCTCCTCGGGCCGGGGCCGAGCGGAGTAGACCCGCGGGTGCTTAGGGCCATGAGCACGCCGCTCCTGGGCCACTTGGATCCGGAATTTCTCGAGATTATGAATGAAACCGGGGAGCTCCTGCGCTACGTCTTTCAAACCGAGAACAGGCTTACGCTGGCCATGTCTGGTACGGGCAGCGCGGGCATGGATACCATACTCTCCAACCTGCTCGAGCCGGGGGATAAGGCCATTATTGCCGTCTGCGGCGTCTTTGGCGAGCGCATGGTGGATATTGCGCTGAGAAACGGTGCCGAAGTGAAAGTGGTACAGGGCGAATGGGGCCGCATCATCGACCCGGAAGCGGTAGAAGCCGCTTTCAGGGAAGTGCCGCAGGCGAAGCTCCTGGCGGTGGTGCATGCCGAGACGTCCACTGGCATCCTCCAGCCGCTCACGGACCTGGCGGCCATTGCTCACCGCTACGGTGCGCTCCTGGTGGTGGACTGCGTGACCTCGCTGGGCGGGGTACCTGTCCTTATCGACGAGTGGGGGGTGGATGCGGCGTACAGCGGCACTCAGAAATGCCTGAGCTGCCCACCGGGCCTCGCGCCGGTGACTCTAAACGAAAAAGCGCGCACCGTCCTTCACCAGCGCAAGACCAAAGTGCCTAGCTGGTATCTCGACCTTACCATGATCGAGCGCTACTGGGGACAGGAGCGTTTCTACCACCATACAGCCCCCATCAGCATGATCTACGCCTTGCGAGAAGCGCTGCGCGTCGTCGCAGAAGAAGGACTAGAGGCGCGCTGGGCGCGGCACGAGCTAAACGCCCGCGCCTTCCTGGCCGGCTGTGAGGCTATGGGCCTGAGGCCCTTCGCTCAGGAAGGCCATCGCCTGCCAAGCCTCATTACCCTTCGCATTCCGGAAGGCGTAGAGGATGCGGCAGTGCGCCAATTCCTGCTGCGCGAGTATAAGATTGAAATCGGCGGCGGGCTGGGGCCGGTCAAAGGGCAGATCTGGCGCGTGGGCCTCATGGGTTACAACTCGAACCGTTTGAACGTTACCCTAGCCCTCACCGCCCTGGCCGAGGCGTTAAAGGCGCAGGGTTATAATAAGGCATCTGCCGCTGCCGCGCTGGAGGCTGCCGATGCAGTCTACGCAGGGCATAAATAGCAAAAGTAACCGGCCGGAGAGGCGGAAGTTGGTCGTTGGAGGCTGGCAATGCGAAGCCTGTTTGCACCTGCGTTTGGCCGTGAGGACCGGCAATAAAAAAGAAATGAGGGACGGAAGCGGTAAGCTCCCGTCCCTCTCAAAGTTTAGGAGCTTCAGGCCGTAAAGCTGTCAGGCGCTCTGAGCAGGTGCGCCGGTACGAGAACGCAACACCTGGCTGGTGACGGCTGCAGCTACTAAGGCCAACCCGAGGGTGTCGCTGGTTAAGCCCGGGATCATGAGGCCGAAGGAACCGCCGATAAAGAGCAGCCGCTCGAGAAGATTGGTGGCGCGGAGGAAGAACCCTTCTGCCCCAATACCGAGAGCTGTAACCCCAATTATCGAGGTGATTATGGCCAAAAGGAGCTCAAGTACGTTACGTGTCTGGAGCAGTAGAATTGGCGAGTAGACGAAGAGGTAGGGGATTATGAACCCGGCAATGGCCAGCCGTACTGCCGTCCAGCCGGTACGATTGGGATCAGCCCCGGCTATGCCGGCCCCGGCGTAAGCAGCAAGTGCAACGGGCGGGGTCAGGTTTGCCAAGCAGGCGTAGTAGAAGACAAACATGTGGGCAGCCAGGTCGGGCACACCAATCTTGATTAGGGCCGGCGCTGCTACCGTGGCTGCCACGATATAGCAAGCAGTGGTTGGAAGGCCCATCCCGAGAATTATGCACAGAATCATTGTGAAGAACATGGTAAGGAAAAGGTTCCCGCCGGCCAGAGCTAGGATGTTGTCGCCGATGGTGAGGCCGAGGCCAGTCAGGGTAACGATCCCGACAACGAAGCCGACCACGGCACAGGCAATGGCCACGGTTATAGCTTCCCGAGCTCCGGCCTCCATAGCTCTCAAGAAGCCGGTAAAGCTGAGGCGTGTCTCCTTATTGAGCCAGCTGGCCAGCACCGTGACCACTGTGCCCCAAAAGGCAGCAAAGAGCGGTGTCTTGCCGCTGACCAGCAGGTACACAATAACGATGAGCGGAATGGTGAGGTGCCAGCGTGTTCTAAGAACCTGCTTCAGGTTGGGCAGTTCGTTCCGGGGTAGTCCCCTAAGCCCGATTTTTACCGCTTCGAAGTGGACCTGGACGAAGTCAGCCAGGTAGTAGAGAAGGGCAGGAAGGATGCCGGCGATCATGATCTTGGCGTAAGGCATGCCCAGAAACTCGGCCATGACGAAGGCGGCGGCCCCCATGATCGGCGGCATGATCTGGCCGCCAGTGGAGGAGACTGCCTCTACGGCGCCGGCAAAAGGCGGCTTGTAGCCAATGCTCTTCATAAGTGGAATGGTGAAAGCTCCTGTGGTGGCGACGTTGGCCACGGCACTGCCGTTAATAGTACCCAGCAAGGCGCTGGCGAAAATCGCCACCTTGGCAGGACCGCCGGGGGAACTGCCAGCCAGAGCCATGGAAAGGTCGTTGATAAACTTTGACATGCCGGTCTCGCCGAGAAAAGCGCCAAAAAGGATGAACATGAAGATATAGGTAGCCGAAACCGCCAGCGCGGTACCGAAGACACCTTCAGTAGAGAGAAACAGGTGGTAAACAATGCGCTGCCAAGTGAACCCGGTGTGCCCCATAATGCCTGGGATCCGGTCGCCGAATAGGCCGTAAGCTACGAAGATTAAAGAGAGCAGCGGCAGCTCTTTGCCGATGCATCGCCGAGCTGCTTCCAGAATAAGGAGAAGCGTCACCACACCCCAGAAGTAATCGTAACCGTTGGCTATTCCCCCGCGCATGGCCATGGTGTCGAAGTAAAAAAAGTTGTACAGGCCACCGATGACGCCAAGAACCGCGAAAACCACATCGAGGACTGAGGGCCGGTTGCGAGGCGATCTCTTCCCGGCTGGGTAGAGGAGAAAGATCAGGCCCAGGACAAAGGCCAGGTGAACCGAGCGCTGCTTCATCGCTTCCAGCGTGCCAAAGCCGGCCGTGTACAGGTGAAAGGCGGACATAGCAATCGCGATGATGCTGATTAGCTTGGCCCAAAGGCCGGTGTACCGGCGGAAGCGAGATTCAGTCTGGAATTCCTCAACTATTTTACTGGTATCGACAAGGTTAGATTGGTCCTTTATCTCTGCGTTCATGGTTCATCCCTTCTGCCAGTGATTTCAGGCAAAGTCGACAGCTAGCAAATAGCCAAGTTGCCTGGGGCACTTGCCCAGGCAACTCAAACGCAAACACGAAAAAGGAGAAGCAGGCTTCCTTCAGGCTGTGCAAAGTTTTGGGCTGGTGGCAGTCTATGCCTACTTGACATTAATCTCGACGTTTAGCCCTTGTTCCTTCAGGTACTTAGCCGCACCAGGATGAAGCGGAATGGTCATACCATTTAACGCGTTCTGGAT
>JASKKP010000018.1 GCA_030154105.1 Bacillota bacterium | reverse complement strand
GGTGACGGCTGCCGTGAGGGTGGTCTTGCCGTGGTCTACGTGACCAATGGTACCGACGTTGACGTGCGGCTTGGTACGCTCAAACTTCTTCTTTGCCATGCTCTTGCCTCCTTGCAGAAGAAAACCTCTCTGGCCGGGCGCTCAGACCGGCCAGCCTTAATCTAGGGCTAAAGATTCTACAGAGCCTATCCGTTTTCCTCTTAAGTATGCCCGCAAATTGCAAAAAATAATAGCAATGTTTTCCTGGCAAAGTCGTCACTTCGCCGCTTCTGAGGCCACAACATTTCTTATCCGCTCAAGGAAGCGTTCAAAGTCACCCAGTTCTTCGGCAGCAATTGAGTAGACGCGTTCAGGGGTTACCTGCTGGTACCCGTGCACAATACGGTTGCGAAACCCTACCATGGCCGTGTAGGTTTGGTATTCTTCAAGGGGGAAGACACCGTGTTCAAAAAGGGTACGAAGAGCATCTCGGGCATCAGTTGGTGCAGAGGAGTAGCATTTTGCAGCCAGATGATAGGCAAGGTCGATCATCGCTTCGATCGCCGTCTGAAGCGAATACTTGATGCCCTTGAGCAGCCACGGATCAGCAAGGATTTCTTCTTTCGTTTTCCGTGTTAGTAGTTCTCGGATTTCCGATATTTGCTCGCTGATATATGCCGATTTGCTTCGGATTCTGTCTAGATCTAGTTCCACCGCTACACCCCCACAATGGCTTTCAAGGCTGCAGCGTACCGTGGATAATCTTCCCCATATCGACGGCTAAGAGCTTCCAAGAAGTCCAGAATTGCCGCCCGGTCGGCCTGATAGACAAGGCGGCCTTTCTTGACAATCGGAAAGGCCAAGACGCTCGGCAGGGTGTTCAACACTACCACGTCAAAGGGGTGCCCATCGAGAGGACGTAGTTTGTTTGAAATTTCATTCTGGATCTTGTCGGCCTTCTTTTCTTCAAAAGAAAACAACGGGCGAAGCACCACACCAATATCAATGTCGCTGTCTGGACGGCAAAGGTCCAAGGATGAACCAAAATGATACGCCCCGATGACTTCCGGGAAGCAGCTTAAGACGTCAACCACCTGCGCGTAAACGCGCGAAAGGTCAATGCGCACTAAGTCGACGGGCACCCCGCATCACCTCTTAGTCAAGCCGGTACACCTGCCGCATGCGCCGAGTGAAGGCGGCTAAATCGTTCTTAACCGCTGCTGAGACGTCGGGCAGGCGTTCGAGGAGTTCCTTCACCCTGGAAAAAGACAGGTTAAACCCATACACATTTCGAAACACATGGCGAAATCCGCGATAGGGTTCGAGCAGCGCCGCCGTAGCCTGAGTAATCACCGGCGGGCGTAATCCCGGTATTTCGAGAGCCATCTGCTCTAGAAGTTCTCTGTGCCACTCTGCGCCCTGGGGAATACTCTTATCGATCTTCGCCGCCACAATCCTGAAGATGTTCTCGAGAGCAGTGTAGTAGTCGTGAAGACTCGAGCCCACTATCCTGGCCACAGCTATATCTTCAAGCGGGAACCCCCCGACTTGGGTCGCGGTAACTTTCGGATAAAGGCCATACCTAGCCAGCTCGTTCTCAAGGTTCGCCAGGTTGTTCTTTTCTTTTTCGATCCTCGCCTCAACGATTAGGTATTCTTCCGGCTTCACAGCTGTATCCCTTCTTTCATAGCCGCCTCGATAAGGCCCGGCCGGGCATCTTCGCGGCAAACGAGGTTTATTTCAAAGGGGGCTGCGCACTCTTCGGCGGCAACATACATATCCCAGTAAGATCCGCGCATGCCTTCAACTAAGAGGTCAATGTCCGAGCCCTCATGAAAGTCTCCGCGGGCCAGGGAGCCGTAGAGGATCACCCGCTCGGCCGAAAAGCGTTCCTTGAGCATGGCGGCGACTCTCCTTGCCTTTTCCCAGGCTTCCCTCCGCCGGGCCTCAAGCCGCTCTTCCTCCAGGGTGCGGAGTCTTTCCTTCAGCTTCATAAATCGCTCGAAGTCGGCCGAAGGGAAGTCACGCTCTTTCAGCACCGTCGCCATGTTAGTTTCCCCTGCCTTTCGCGTCGCGCTATAGTCCCCGGCTTTATCCATTTCCTGGGAACATTATATCTTGGCGGGGAAAGAAAAGGCAAGCTAAAAAGCGCTGGAGGAAGCTAAAGCAGGGAGAGAAAAGTGGCCGATAAATAAAAGAGGAGTAAAGAAAAAAGGCCGGAAACCGGGGCGCCTCACTCTTCGAAGATGGTCCGGACGTCGATACTAAAACCCTTAAGAACGCAGGATTTTACCTCGCCCGTCCCCTGCGCTTCCTGATCCAGCACAAACTTACCTTCGCGGGCAACAAATACTTGTACGGACTTGTCTTCAGGGTCTACTATCCAGTACTCGCGGACGCCTTGGGCTTCATAAACCTTGTATTTTTTGCGAAGGTCGTAGTAGGCGGTACCAGGCGAGAGGATTTCCACCACCAGGTCGGGGGCCCCGTTAACGCGGGTCTTTTCGATGATGTTAAGCCGGTCCTGGGCGATGAAGATAAGGTCGGGTTGGTAGGTCTCCGTTTCTCCTAAGTAGACATCTAGTGGAGCGGAAAGCACCCTGCCCAGTCCATTATTGCGTACAAACCTGGCCACTTCAAAGCGAAGATTCTCTAAAACAATTTGATGATACGGCGTCGGAGAAGGAGTCATCACCAGCTCGCCCCCGATCAACTGATAAGGTGCGCCTTCCGGCAAACGGCAGTAATCGGCATAAGTGTAATGCTCTCGTCCGCATGCCAGTTCGGCGGGGCTGGTATTCATTTTCTCACCATCCTTTCGCCTGCTCTTTCTTTAGAAATATCTTGATTTAATTCTAACCGCATATCTGCCGGCGAGCAAGTCAAAAGGCGCGTCGCCAACCTCACCCGCGGGAAATGAAAAAGCCCCAAGACCTTGGGGCGCCTTAATCTCTACTGGAGCCCATGACCGGGATTGAACCGGTGACCTCCGCCTTACCAAGGCGACGCTCTGCCGACTGAGCTACATGGGCATTGGTTGCGGGGGCTGGATTTGAACCAGCGACCTCCGGGTTATGAGCCCGACGAGCTACCTGACTGCTCCACCCCGCGGTATGAAGTTCTGGTGGAGAGGGGTGGATTTGAACCACCGAAGGCATCGCCAGCAGATTTACAGTCTGCCCCCTTTGGCCAGCTCGGGAACCTCTCCACCTGTGAAACAACATGTTTATTATATCATAAAGGAAGCCTTTTGTCTAGTTTTATATGGAGCCGACGATGGGACTCGAACCCGCAACCTGCTGATTACAAATCAGCTGCTCTGCCAGTTGAGCTACGTCGGCTCGCACTTTTTATGATAAACCGAAAAGGCCGTGGAAGTCAATGCTCGTTTTCATGCCGTTTTTCTAGATACTTTTCCAGTTTACGTTTAACCCGCTGCAAGGCGTTATCTATGGATTTAACGTGCCGGTTGAGGTCTACGGCAATCTCCTGATAACTTCGCCCTTCGAGATATGACACCAGCACTTTCCATTCTAGATCGCTTAGGATCTCCCCCATTTTTTCTTCTATGTCGTCAAACTCTTCGCGGTTAATAACCAGTTCTTCGGGATCGCTCACGTGGACGCCGGACAAGACATCGAGGAGGGTACGGTCGGAATCCTCGTCATATATGGGCTTGTTTAATGAGACGTACGAGTTTAAGGGAATGTGTTTCTGGCGGGTGGCGGTTTTGATGGCGGTGATGATCTGTCGCGTGACGCATAGCTCGGCGAAGGCACGGAAGGATGAAAGTTTATCATTGCGGAAGTCGCGTACGGCTTTGTAGAGGCCGATCATGCCTTCTTGGATGATGTCTTCGCGGTCGGCCCCCACCAAGAAGTAGGAACGCGCCTTAGCCCGGACGAAGTTCTTGTACTTATTGATGAGCGTCTCCAGGGCAGCTTCGCTGCCATCGCGGGCCTGGGCCACCAGCTCCTCGTCCTGAGTCTCGTCCAGATCAGGAAGTACTTCCTGGGTTGCACCCACGCTCACAAGCCTCGCCTCCATCCGCTACTTGCCGCGGTCCGGTATGAACTTTTTGCACAGCTTGTCCCAACGCTTCTATTATATATGTTTGAAGCTCGCCCCGTCAAGCACGGCGGAGTTCACCGGGACGGGCTGAGTCCCGCGCGCACGCGGCGTTCCAGCTTCTTACCCCTCCGCACAAGTCCTAGCGCGCCTTTGGCGCAGAATTTCGTAGAGGAGAAGCGAGGCAGCAACGGCGGTATTCAGAGAAGGCACCGGGCCAACCAGGGGTATGCGCACGGTAAGATCGCACTCGCGTTTAAGAAGTGGCCCCAGCCCTTTGTCTTCCCCGCCTACCACTACCGCTAGGGGGCCGGTGAGATCGGCATCGTAATACACTTTCTCGCCGTCCATGTCGGCTCCTACCACCCAAAGCCCCTCGGCCTTGAGCTCGCCGAGGCAGTGGGCCAAATTCCCCACGCGGGCGACCGGCAGGAAGTCCAGCGCCCCGGCCGCCGCCTTCTCCGCCGCGGCCGTGACCTGGGCGGCGCGCCGCGCCGGGATGATGAGCCCGTGGGCTCCGGCCGCCGCGGCGCTCCGGGCGGCCGCGCCCAGGTTGCGCGGGTCTTCCACGTGGGCGAGAATAAGTATGAGCGGCAGTTCGCCGGCCCGGCGTGCTTTTTCCAGCAAGTCAGCCACTTCTACGTAAGGGCGTGGCGCTGCGAGCGCCAGCACCCCCTGGTGCCTGCCGCCGCTGGCCAGGTCGTCGAGGCGGCGCCGGTCGGCCTCCTCTACGGGGATGCCCTGCGTGCGGGCCAGCTCACGGATAAGGGTAAGCTCGCGGCCGTGCCCGCCGGAGGCAATGAGGATTTTGTTGATGGGCCTTTGGGACCTAAGGGCACTTAGAACTACGTTTCGCCCCCAGATGGCTTCGCTTCCGGACAATCCCCCACCACCTTTTCCTCTTCCCGGCGGTTCAACCTGTCCCGCCGGCACTCTTATTCTACGCGTGCCTTGTTCGGGGTATGACTGGCGAGCGGCGCGCGCCCGCAGGAAAAACGCCCTTCGTGGCAGACGCCTTCCGTCTCGCAGCTGGGGCCGGCGAGGGAAAAGAGCCTCGGCGCCACGCGCCGTACCTCTTCGCGCATGGCATACGCCAGCTCGCGAATTTCCCACTGCGCCCGCCGGCAGCAGCGCAGCCTGAAAAAGTTGAAGAGGCTGCGAGCGTTAAAGGTGGCCACGATCTTGGTCTCGCAGGCGTTGGGAAGGACGTAGCGGGCATCCTCCGGAGGGACAAGCTTCAAAAGGTCGTTGTAGGCGGCCTGAACGGCGGCCATGGTTTCCTCAAACCGCCTTTTCGCCGCCGCATCGGCCGCAATGCTGGGCGGTACGATGTATTCGAAGTGCTCTTCGCGCACGTAGCGCTGGGACTTTTGGGAGTAAGAGGCGATGCGGTGGCGCACCAGCTGGTGGCTGCAGGCGCGGCTTATACCCTCAATGGCAAAGGTGAAGGTGACATGCTCGATGGGCGACTCATGCCCGCTCTCCACCAGGTGGGCCAGAAGCCGCGCCACATCGCCATCCTTTAAGCCGGCCAAGAGCTCGGCCGCTCCAACCGACGAGTAGCAGAGGCGGGCGGCGGCGGCCACGGTGCGTTCCGGGTCTGGGGTGTGGTTTATGAGCTTAACGAACATGTTTTGGTTTCTCCCGTCGCGTAGTTTTGCCGGATATAGATGAAGAGCTACAGGTTTACGCCTACCCACGGGGGGCGAAGCGCCAGCGCGTGCCTTGCGGGGTGTCCTCCAGGATGACGCCCAGCTCGGCCAAACGGTCGCGAACGCGGTCGGCGGCGGCAAAGTCCCTGCGCTTCCTGGCTTCCTGCCTAAGTTCCACCACCAGGGCCAGGAGCCCGTCGACAAGCTCGGCGTTCTCGCGCCCGCTCGCTTGAATTCCGGTCAGCCCGAGCACCCCGCCGAGTTTAAGGAAGAGATCGCGGCCCCTGGATAAAACGTAAGCGCGCTCGCCGCTTATGTCCCCTTGGGCGAGGTAGGCGTTGAGCTCGCGGGCGAGCTCAAAGAGCACGGCCAAGGCCTGGGCGGTATTTAGGTCGTCGTCCATGGCGGCCTCAAAGGAAGCCTTTAGGTTGTCCAGCTTGGCCAGGAATGCCCGCGCCTCGGGGGAAACCTCCGCCGGCGCGGCCGCCTCTCGGCCGTCCAGGGCCCGGGCAAGGTTCTCCTCCAGGAGCTTAAGGCGTTCCCAACCCCGCTTGGCCGCAGGCATCTCCTCCAGGCGGAAGTCGATGGGGCTCCGGTAGTGGGTGGAAAGCATGTAGTAACGGAGGGCGGCGCCGGGAAACTCGGCGAGGACGTCGCGCACGCGCACCACATTCCCCACGGATTTGGCCATCTTTTCGCCGCCCATGTTGACGAAACCGTTATGCACCCAGTAGCGGGCAAAGGCGGTGCCGGTGTAGGCCTCGGACTGGGCGATTTCGTTTTCGTGGTGGGGAAAGATGAGGTCGGAGCCGCCGCCGTGGAAGTCGAAGCCCTCACCCAGGTACTTCAGGGCCATCACCGAGCACTCAATGTGCCAGCCCGGGCGGCCGGGGCCCCAAGGGCTGTCCCAAGCCGGCTCGCCCTCTTTGGCCGCCTTCCACAAGGCGAAGTCCATGGGGTGGCGCTTCTCTTCGTTCACCTCGATGCGTGCCCCGGCTTTGAGCTCGTCCAGGCTGCGGCCGGAAAGCTTGCCGTACTCCGGAAAGCTCTCGACGCTGTAATAGACGTCGCCGCCCAGCACGTAGGCGTGCCCGGATTTCACCAGCGCCTCCACCACGCGGATGATGTCCGGAATGTGATCGGTAACGCGCGGGTAGACGTCGGCGCGCTGGATGCCCAAGGCGTCCATATCGGCGAAGTATTCCCGGATGTAACGATCGGCAACGGCCAGGGCGCTCACGCCTTCTTCCTTGGCCTTATTGATGATTTTGTCGTCTACATCGGTGAAGTTTTGGATGTAGCGGACGGAATAACCCTTGTAGGCGAAGTAGCGGCGGAAGACGTCCCACACCAAATAAGGGCGGGCGTTGCCCACGTGGCAGAAGTTATAGGGCGTTACGCCGCAGACGTAAATGCTCACCTTACCCGGTTCGCGCGGCTTGAATTCTTCTTTGCGGCGCGTGAGGGTATTGTAAACGTAGAGAGGCAACCAAAATCCTCCTTTCTTAAGCGCGGCCGGCCAAGGCGGCCGCCAGACGTTCCTTCACCTTCTGCCGGCCGAGGATGGCTATCACCTGGTAAAGTTCGGGGCCGTGGGCCCGCCCGGTTAAGGCAACCCTAAGGGGCATGTACACTTTGCGCCCCGTAAGCCCCAGCTCCTTGGTCAGGCGCCTGAGTTCTGCCCGCACGGCCTCAGGAGTCAGTTCGGGCAGGGCATCGATGTGTTCTTCGGCGGCGGCGAAAACCGCCGGGACCTGTTCTTCCTGAAGGATCTGGCGGGTTTTGGCGTCTTCCGGTTTCACCTCGCCGGCAAAGTAAAAGTCTACGTGCCCGGCGATCTCCCCGACCTCGGTTAGGGACTCCTTTACCGAAGAGACCACTTTAAGCAGCCAGGCGCGCTCCTCCGGACCCGGGTTGCCTTTCACGTACCCGGCGGCCCTGAGATGCGGCAAGGCCAGGTCTAAAAGGCGTTCGTTGGAGCTGGCCTTTATGTAGTGGGCGTTAAGCCACTTGAGTTTGCCGGTGTTGAAGACGGCGGGGCTTCTGGAGACGCGCTCCAGGCTAAAGCGCTCGACGAGCTCGTCCAGAGAAAAGATTTCTTCCTCTCCTTCCGGAGACCAGCCGAGAAGGGCGAGGAAATTAACGATGGCCTCGGGAAGGTAGCCGCGCCGGCGGTATTCTTCCACGGCCACGTCGCCCTTGCGTTTGGACATCTTGGTACGGTCTTCGTCCAAGATGAGGGGGATGTGGGCAAACTGGGGCTCGCGCCAGCCCAAAGCTTGGTAGAGAAGGATTTGGCGCGGGGTGTTGGAAAGGTGCTCCTCGCCGCGGATAACATGGGTTATGCCCATGAGGTGGTCGTCGATTACCGCCGCAAAGTTGTAGGTGGGTACACCGTCGGACTTGACGATGATGAAGTCGCCGATTTCTTCGCTGGCAAACACCACTTGGCCGTGCACCAAGTCGTTCACCACAATCTTCTTGCCGCCTGGCACACGGAAGCGAACGACCGGTTTTCTTCCCTCGGCCAAGAGCCGCTCTCTATCTTCCGGCGTGAGGCTACGGCAGCGCCCCAGGTAGCGGGGCGTCTCGCCGTGGGCCAGCATTTCCCGGCGCTGCTGGGCCAGCTCTTCTTCGCTACAAAAACACTGGTAGGCCAGCCCGTCCTCCAGGAGCCTCTTTGTAAAGCGCGCGTAGGTATCCAGGCGTTCGCTCTGGCGGTACGGACCGCGCGGCCCGCCGACGTCTACGCCCTCGTCCCAAGTAATGCCCAGCCAGGCCAGGTCGCGCATGATGGCTTCCTCAGCCTCCCGCGAAGAACGCTCGCGATCCGTGTCCTCGCTGCGCAGAACAAATGTGCCCCCGTTTTTCTTGGCAAAAAGCCAGTTGAAAAGCGCCGTCCTCGCACCACCGATGTGCAGCGGCCCGGTCGGGCTAGGGGCAAACCTCACACGCACCTTGTTCATGAAGCCGGCCTCCCTCGGTTCTAATCTTTTTTATTATACCATGCCCTTCCTGCAAGTAACAGGGACGGACAATGAAAAAAGGAGAAGCAGCATGGCGCTGCTTCCCCACGGAATTACCGGCCCACTATGGCCAGCTCTACCTCGGCTACGCCAGCTTCCTCCATCCCGATGGCCCGGGCGGCCGCGCGCGACAGGTCGATGCTGCGGCCGCGTATATACGGTCCCCGGTCGTTGATGCGCACCAACACCGACCGGCCGGTGGCCGGGTTGGTCACCAGGACCAGGGTGCCGAAAGGCAAGGTGCGGTGGGCAGCGGTAAAGAGGTTTTGGTTGAAAACCTCCCCGTTCGCCGTCCGCCTTCCGTGAAAACGCGGCCCGTACCAGGAGGCCCGGGCCGTGAGCGTACGGCCGCGCGCCATGGCGCGGAAGGCCTCCTCCCTCTCGAGGGCCCGGGCACCCAGGCTGGTGCGCAAGTTGTTGGCCCATACCAAGGCGAGCTCAGGCGGCGAAAGCGAGTTGGCCCTGGCCGTGGCCCGATCGGCCGTAACCAGGAGCATGTCGCCGGCGCGTACCACCGCCTCTCCACCGGCAAAACCGGGAACGATGCACGCGGGGTCAATTCCCTGCCGCGCAGCCCTAGCGAGCCGCTCCAGCACCAATTGCGCGCGCTCCCAAGGAGTGAAACCGCCGGCACTGCAGCGCATCCTGATTACCACCTGCCGGCCCACTACCACCTCCGGTATAGAGCCGTCCTGCCCGCCCGGGCGGAGCAAAAGTTCCCAGCCGGCGTTCTCCAGCCTAGCCGCCAGGGCCTCGGTCTGCGCGCCCACTTCCTGGGCCTGACCTTTGCTGATATGCGGGACGAGGAAGATAATAAGCGTAGCCAGGACGCAGCCTGCCAGAAGCAGGTGCGCCTTCCTCTCCACTTTTTGTCCTCCTTTCGCATTTGCGGGAAAGCTTAGGGGTTTGCCGCGCCTTCCCGCTTCTTATGCGGCAAAGCGGCAAGAGAACAAAAGAATGTAGGACATCTCGTCCTACATTTCCAGTATAACCAAAGTGCCAACTTTTATACGTTCTATCGTGTGGAGACTCCCTGCAGCAGGCAGACGGCCTGGGCGGCTATGCCTTCGCCGCGGCCGGTGAAGCCCAGGCGCTCGGTGGAGGTGGCCTTTACGGCTACGCGCTCCAAGGGAATTTGCAAGGCTTGGGCGATGTTGGCGCGCATCTTTTCCACATAAGGAGCGATCTTGGGTTCCTGGGCGATCACGAGGCTGTCGATGTTGGCAATGCTAAAGCCGTGGCGGCGGATTATCGCCGCAGTTTTTTCGAGAATGATCAGGCTGGAGACCCCCGCCCAGGCCGGGTCTTGGTCGGGGAAGTGGTGGCCGATATCGCGCTCCCCCGCGGCGCCCAACAGGGCATCGGCTATGGCATGGAGAAGCACGTCGGCGTCGGAGTGGCCCCCCAGACCGCGCGGGTAGGGAATTTCCACACCCCCCAGGACCAGGCGGCGGCCCGGCTTAAAGGCGTGCACGTCAAAGCCGGTCCCAACGCGCATCATGCAGCTCCCTTCTTCTTTCCGCTTTTTTTCGCCCGCGGGGCCGGCTTCTTTGCTGTCGCCGGCGCCCCTACCGAACAGGCATTCGGCCAGGAGAAGATCCGTCGGGGTGGTAATCTTAATGTTGGTGTCGCTCGCGGGCACGAGCTCCACCGGCCGGCCCAGGCGCTCCACCAGTACGGCGTCGTCGGTACCGATAAACCTGTCCTCGTGCGCCCGGCGGTGGGCCTCAAGAATCAGGCCGTAAGCAAAGGTTTGCGGCGTCCCGATGGCCCAAAGGGTGCTTCGCTTAAGCGTTCGCTCCACCAGCCGGTTCGGACCTGCCACTTTGATCGTATCCTTCACCGGCACGGCCGCCACGGCCGCCCCCGTTCGCCGCGCCGCGGCCAGGGTGCGCTCGATAAGGTCGGGCGTGAGAAAAGGGCGGGCGGCGTCATGGATGAGGACGAAGTCCGTGTCTTGCGGCAGGGCGGCCAGCCCCAGCCGCACCGAGTCCTGCCGCTCGGCGCCGCCGGGTATGATCTTTTCCACCTTTTTGTCCAGGCCGTATTCCGCCACCAGGCGCGCCGCCCTTTCCTCGTCCCCCGGCGAGACCACGAGCACAATTCCCGTAACCTCAGGGTGGTGCGCGAAAACCTCGAGGCAGTGTAGAAAAAGGGGCCTGCCGCCGAGGAGGAGAAACTGTTTCTTCGTCTCACTTCCCATGCGCCGGCCGGAACCGGCGGCCGGAATTAGGGCATAGACCTTCACTCTTTACCACGCTCATTTCCTGGGGTTTTAACGTTTCTTCGCTGCGGCCGGGGCAAAGTCCTCTTTCCCGCCGACGGCCGGGCACAAAAAAAGGGCCCCGCAGGGCCGCTTTTTTTATTACACCACCTTTTCCATGGCTTTGGGTTTGGCGAAAATCATGCGCCCGGCGGCCGTCTGCAGGACGCTGGTGACGAGAACGCCGATGGTCTCCCCGATGTGGCGGCGGCCGCCATCGACCACGATCATGGTCCCGTCGTCCAGGTAGGCCACGCCCTGGCCGGCTTCTTTTCCGTCTTTGATGACATGGACCAGCATTTCCTCACCCGGGAGGACCACGGGCTTTACGGCGTTGGCCAGTTCGTTGATGTTCAGCACCGGCACGCCCTGAAGCTCCGCCACTTTGTTCAAGTTGTAATCGTTGGTGAGGACTTTGGCTTTAAGCTCGCGGGCCAGGCGAAGCAGCTTAGAATCCACTTCCGAGATGTCCTCGTAGTCGCGGTCGGAAATGACCACCTTCGCCCCCAGCTCTTTCTGAATGCGGTTCAGAATGTCCAGCCCTCGCCGTCCGCGGTTGCGCTTTAAGATGTCGGAGGAATCGGCGATATGCCGTAGCTCTTCCAAGACAAAGTTGGGGATGATTAGGGTGCCCTCAAGGAAGCCACTCTTTACGATATCCGCAATGCGGCCGTCAATGATAACGCTGGTATCCAGCACCTTGGGCGAAGGCGCGGCTTCCGCCGGCCGAGGAGATCCCTTTTCTTTATCCTTCTCCTTCTCTTTGGCCAAACGCGGGAAGCTGGCCACAAAGGCCCAGAGATCGTCCTTCTTCTTCACCGCCAGGCTCATGCCAATGTAGCCGAGGATTATGTTCGCCAGCACCGGAATAAACGGTCCCACAACCGGCAGGCGCCCGAAGGGCAGAGAAAGAAGGTTGGCGATGAGCAGGCCAACCACAAGCCCGACGGCACCGGAGATGATATCGGTAGCCGGCATCTTTTGCAGCCGGCCTTCAGACCACTCGAGGAAACGCAGCACACGACGGGTAAGAAGCGGGGCGATAAGATAAAAGATGATACCGCCGATGAGTCCTCCGACGACCAAGAGGCTGATATGCGCAGCCGCGTTGGGGGCCCAATGGAGAACCTCGGTGAAGATCGGTATGGTGATGAGCATAAGCTCGTAGCCGCCCAGCGCACCCAAGAGCGCAATAAAGAGGCGAAGAAACCCTTTAATCATTTACTTTCCCCCCTTCCTGCCTCTCCAGTATAAACCAGCACTGGTTTTTTGGCAATCCAGCATCTAGTCGACCCTCCCTATCATACCTGTTCTCCATAGTTATTATAAACATTTACCACTTCCTTTAACCTCGGATCTTCCCACATACCGCCAGCGGCACCACCAGAGGATGAAAACTTCGGCCCTCGGGCATCCCCCGGCGGGGCGAACGACCTCAAGACGAACGGACTCGGCTCGCTCGGGGCGCGGGCAGAACTCGGCCCTTCAGGCGGGAGTCAGCCCGCGCTTTCCCTCGCTCGCCTGCGTTCTACGGTTGGGGTCAGGTTCAGCGCCCGACGCAACAGCAGAGTCGCTCTGATGTGGCAAGGGGATTCTAATTAGGTTCCCCCCACTGGGGTTGCAGGCGCTAACCTGACGCCTCTCCTCTAATCCGGTACGTAACGCGCCTTGCAGGGGATGGCCCTCGGCCTCGTGTTTTCAAGGTGGGTAGGGTAAGAAAAAGAAAAAACGCCAGTTCCCGCTGACGTTTTCTTAGTTGGCCGCGAGCCGGTCTACCAGGGACTGCGCCTCTTCTTCCCCCATGTTCTGGGCCAGCACCAGTTCACTGATGAGAATTTGGCGCGCGCTGTCGAGCATCTTCTTTTCCCCACTCGAAAGCCCCTTTTCCCGGTCGCGGAGAATCAAGTTGCGCACCACCTCTGCCACTTCAAAGGGGTCGCCGCTCCTGATCTTTTCCAGGTTGGCGCGGTACCGATGGTTCCAGTTGCCCGACATTTTGCTCTTGCGCTCGCGCAGGATCTCCAGCACCCGCGCGACGTCTTCACGCGATATCACGCGGCGGAGGCCGACCTTTGCGCTCGTTTCCGTGGGGATCATTACCTTCATGTCGCCAATAGGCATCCGCATGACGTAATACTGCCGCTTCTTTCCCAAGAACTCCCGTTCCTCAATGGCCTCGATAACCCCGGCGCCGTGCATGGGGTAAACAACTTTGTCGCCCACCTTGAACATCGGCCTGCCTCCCCGCCTACTGTACACCTCTATGGTACCACAGGAAAAGATAGTCTGTCAAGGGACAGAAAATTATACCACAGCATCTCCCACCCTGTCAACCGTTTGGAAGGAGTTTACAGTCGTACACTTCCCTTAGCCAGTGAAAGATGGGTAAAGGGCTACGTTGACATGGAACGAGGTCGATAGGTATAATTGGACCAGGGGAAGGGGTGAGGCCTCGCCAATGAAGGATCTCATCTGCGATGAGTTTCAAGAGTCCGTCGGGAAGTACCTCATACGCCACCGGTCCATCCTGGACGTCCTAAGCAAAATTCAGGAAGCCGGGGCGCGCACTAATCGGGCGGTTGTCAAGGGTGTAACGTCCTGCGGGTGCGTGGAAATCCGGGCACAGCGCCAACGAATCCCCGCCGATGCAGGCCTAGACCAGGCGCTGAGTTTTGTTTCCAGCCACCTCCAGGGACAGCTTTGCGCGGACTGCCGGGAGCGGGTAGAAGAAGAGCTGGGCAACCTGCTCTTTTATGTGGCGGCGCTGTGCAACCTCCTCGACATTAACCTGTACGACGTACTTCTTAAAGAGCAGGAAAGGCTCCTTGCGCTGGGGCCCTTCCACCTGAGCTAGAACCATTTAGACAGGGGGCGAGAAGCCGCCCCCTTTTTCTTGTCCTGCGCTGAGAATAAGGGCGCCCGCCCTTTAAGGATTCTGCGCCCGAAAGCCGCCACTTGGGCCTTTACACCCGCGCAAGCCACTTCTCGTACTCAGGTACCTCTCCATGTACCACCGCAAAGAAACGCTTCTGCAGAGCTTCAACAATGGGCCCGCGGCAGCCCTCCCCAATGATGTGCCCGTCAATCTCGCGCACGGGCGTGATTTCGGCGGCCGTCCCGCAGAACCAGACTTCGTCGGCCAGGTAGAGCTCATCGCGGGCCGCCTTCGCCTCCACAACTTCGTAGCCTAGGTCCCGGGCGAGCTCGATGATGGAAGCGCGGGTGATGCCTCTTAGGACCGTGGGAAGCGGGGTAGTGTAAATTACCCCATTCTTGGCCCAGAAGATGTTCTCGCCGCTTCCTTCGGCTACATAGCCATCCGTGTCGAGGAAGATGGCCTCGTCGTAGCCGCTTTTTATGGCGTCCACTTTGGCCAGGATGGAGTTCACATAACCGCCGTTGATCTTGCCTTTGGCCGGGAAGGAAGAAATATAGTTGCGGGCCCAGGAAGTTATCTTGGCCCGGATACCCTTGGCCAGGGCTTCTTCACCGAGGTAGGCGCCCCAGGGCCAGACGGCGATGAAAACGTTCACCGGGCACTTGAGGGGATTGAGCCCCATTTCGCCCAACCCGCGGTAGACGACGGGGCGGATGTAGCAGCTCTTCAGGTGGTTAGCGCGGATGGTCTCTTTAATAGCCTCGGCAATCTCCTCGCGGGTGAAGGGTATGTCCATATAAAGAAGCTTCGCCGAGTCAAAGAGCCTATCCACATGCTCTTTCAGCCGGAATACCGCCGGCCCGGTAGCCGTTTCGTAAGCGCGGATACCCTCGAAGACACCGGAGCCGTAGTGCAAAGCGTGCGCGAGGACGTGAACTTTGGCCTCCTCCCAGTTTACGAGCCGGCCGTCCATCCAGATCTTCTCGGTCTGAATGCCCACGGGTCACCCTTCCTTTCCTAGCAAAATTCCCAGGGCGCAGCCTGGGCAAATAGGTGCAGGTGATTTATTCGCCAGAAAAAGAAGAATTCCTGCAGGCTCCTTCATTATTTAACAAGCGCGTCCACCTCGCCCGTACCAATGAGGTGCACGGTGAGGAGGTTGGGCAGGCAAACGATTACCTGGGGCGGAGAGCTGATCCAGCCGGTTTCCGAACATATCCCCTGCGGGCAGATGTCTCTCGGCATGGGGAGCATGCGCACGCGCCCGCCCGAGATTTCTACGACCGCTTCGCCGCGGGGGAGGGGTACGCGGTACAAACCCGGGCGAGAAAGCGCGAGGCGCAGCACCTCCTTCCCGGCGCGCTCCACTACCGCCTCAGTAGACGCGGAAGTGCCGGTGGAGCGAGTAGTAAGCCAAACGAGGGCCGCTATGGCTATGAGCACGAGTATCAATACCTTGTCGGCGCGCGTAATCCCAAACACAATCCCCTTCCCTTCTTTGCCAAAGGGCCTGAACGGGCCGCAGCTGTTTGCCCGCCGCTCCTCGGGGCAGAAGGCAACCCCTGAAGAGGCTGCCGGAGTTCGCAGAGCAAAACAAAGCCCGGGGCAACCCGGGCCACTGGTTCAATCCTGAGGTTCGTATCCGGCCTCCCGAATGGCGGCGCGGATGGCATCTCGATCCGGGCCGGAAGCGGCATGTTTGACCGTAACCACTCCCGTGGCCAGGTCGACGGCGACGTCTTTTACGCCGGGAAGGCTGCCCACGCTCTTCTTGATGGCCATTACGCAGTGCTGGCAGCTCATGCCCGTAGCCTTTACCTGCGTGGTCACCTCGGCCGCCTGCGCCCCCATCTTCCCCATGTGTCCCTCATGCTTGTCCGAGCAGCAGTCCATTCTCTCAGCTCTCCTTTACTTGCCGGCTGGCTTTACCGGCGGTTTCTTTTTTGGTGGCTTGCAGCAATCCGGCACCTCATCGCCGAACTGCTTTTTGCTGGCAGTAGCCAGCCGCTTCAGGAAGTTGTTAAGCCAACCCAAGGAAACCCCTCCTTCCCGCCACCCGCTTCTTATTCTCCCCTAAGGTGAAGGTGGCTATCAATTCCCCGGTTTTAATACCCCTCCGGGGTATCCCCTCGGCTTTATTTTAGCCTACCTATCCTTCTTTGTCAACCCTCAATTGGTGGGCCTACCACGATGCTCCGGGCCATTTTTTCGTCCAGGGCCAGCACCGTCTCACCCACCTGGAGAACAAAGCTGGGTGAACGCGCCAGCAGGGTAAGAGGAGCTCCTGGAAGGACGCCCAGGGCCATGAGTTTGTGGAGATCGCTCCTGGCGGCCGGGGCCAGGGCCAGCACGGAGGCCTGCTCCCGCGGGACCATGTCGGCTACCGTTCGCGGGGTATGGTTAACCCGGGCCTTCCGGCCGAAGCGCCGCCGGTGCCTATTTCGCCGTCCGAACACGCTCTGCTGCCTCCTTTCCCCGCCGGCGTAGGGAAACGGCCAGCTCGAAGCCACAGTTGGGGCACTTGACGCGCCGGCAGAAGCGGCTGAAGGGGCACCCGCCGCACCCGCTCCGGCCCTCCTCGGCCTCGAAACTAAAACCGCACAAGCTGCACTTCACCTGCGCCATCAGCCGAGCACCCCCGCAACCGTGAGGAGCAAGTTGAGCACGTACCCGGCGAGGAAGGCGAAGGGAAAGATGAAGCCCGCTATGGCCAGAGCCGTAGCCCAACCTCTTTCCTTTACCATCACGGAAAATTGGGCAATGCAGGGGACGAACAAAGTGAGCGTGGCGGCGGCCACGGTGAGCTGGCGGGGCGAGAGGGCACCGCTCGCGGCCAGGTC
The DNA here is from genome assembly GCA_030154105.1 of Bacillota bacterium. Classification (GTDB taxonomy): domain Bacteria; phylum Bacillota; class DTU030; order DUMP01; family DUMP01; genus DUMP01. Next base: position 23,591 of record JASKKP010000018.1, on the reverse strand, counting down.
GTACAGCCCGGCTGCGCCGTAGTCCCGGCGGAAGAAGCCGAAGAGGAAGGCTTCGCCTGCCTTGGGCGGAAGTCCCAAGTAGCCGACAACGGTGCCTAGGGCGCGGACGATAAGGTCAAACAGGCCCGTTATGCGCCCCAGCCAGATGAGGACGCTGGCCAGCACAAACAGGGGTACAATCTCCATCAGGTACCACTGGATGCGGGTGTAGGTTTTGGTGAGGACGTTGCCAAGCTGCGGCAGCCTGAGGGGAGGTACCTCCATGTAGAAGCTAGGGCCGTCCCCCGGCAGGAGCTGGGCCGTAAGGTAGCCCACCAGGAGAAAGACCAAGATGAGGAACCCGGCCCAAACGAGGAGCGCCTTGGGGTACGCCGCCAAGAGGGAAAGGATAACGCCCAGTTGGGCCGAGCAGGGAATGGCCAGGGCAAGAAGGAGGGTGGCGATGATGCGCTCGCGCCGCGTCTCCAGCGTGCGGCTCACCAGCGTGGCCATGGTGTCGCAGCCAAAGCCTAAGGTGAGGGGGATTACGGCGCGCCCGGAAAGCCCGATGCCTTTAAAGAGCCGGTCGACCAGAAGCGCCAGGCGCGGAAGGTAGCCGCTGTCTTCGATCACGGAAAAAACCAGGAAGAAGCTGCCCACGATGGGAAGGATGATGGCCACGGCATAGCGGAGGCCCAGGGTGACGATGCCGTATTCGTGCGCGATGAGATCCTGAACCAGCGGCCAGGGGATGAGGCGGTCCACCATCCCATTGACCCAGGGGTTAATGTAGGCCTCGAAAATGCTCCCCTCCAGGTAGTCCACCACCGTTCCCGCCCCGAAGACGCCTACGAACTGATAGAGGCCGAAGTAAAGCACCAGGATCAGCACGGGGATGCCGACCAGGGGCCGCATGGTAAGGTCCCCTAGGACCTCGCTCCACGTCCGGCGGCGCCCCTTTTCCCGGCTGATCACCGCGCGCGCCAGGGCACGGGCCGCTTCCTGGCGCCGTACGGCCAGAATGTAGCTGAGAGGCTCGGCTACCTGCTTTTTTACCTCCCCGACTACGGCCTGGATGGCCCGCCACCGCGCGGACCCCTCCTGGCGCCGCACCAGGTCGCCGACTTCGGCATCCTCTTGGAGCAGAAGGAGCGCCACCGCCCGGGGCGCCAGGTGGTAGTGCCCGTGCAGGAGCTGGGTGATGCGCTCAGCCCCTTTTTCTACGGCCTCCGGGTAGGAAGGCCTAAGCTGCCCGGGCGACAACTTCCGTCACCTTCTTGCGCAAAAGATCGAGGCCTTCGTTTAGGGCCGCCGCCACCGGGACCACCGGTATGCCCAGAGCCTGGGCCAAGCGCTCGCAGTCGATGCGGATCCCGCGGCGCCGGGCTTCGTCCATGATGTTCAGGACCAAGATGAGGGGCAGGCCGGCTTCGATAAGCTGGAAGGTAAGGGGGAGCATGCGCTCTAAGTTACGCGCATCCACCACATGGAGCACCGCGTTCGGCCTCTCGGCGATGAGGAGGCGCCGCGCCACCCGCTCCTCCTCGGTGATGGGAAGGAGCGAGTACATGCCCGGCGTGTCGATAATCTCGAACTCTTCGCCGCCGAAACGCCCCTTCCCCCGGGCCACTTCCACCGTGGTACCGGGATAATTGGAAACGGTGACATAAATTCCCGTCAGGCGGTTGAAGAGAACGCTTTTGCCCACATTGGGGTTACCGACAAGCGCCACCTTTTTTAGCTCGCCCTCTGCCTTTAACTTGCGGGCCTCGTCCGGCCCGCTGCGCCAACGCCTCCACCAGGGTTTTCTATTTTGGCAGCAATCCATATTCCTGCCTCCTACGGTATCATTCGCTAATGTGTATGTGGGCTGGAAACCGTTCAGACCGAAGATATGAGAACGATTCTCATTCTATCCTCTTTTATTATAGCCACTCCCTCAGGAAAAGCGCAAGAAGAAAAATAGACCCCACAACCCCCCTAGGGTTGCAGGGACGGCACGAGCCTTTATTTAGTTCAGTACGCGCACGATGGTGGGCAAAAAGCGGCGGCTTTCTCTTAAGGCCTTGTTCTTCCACCGCAGAAGCCCGTAGGCGGCCGCCAGGAAGAGGAGGCCGAAAAGGATGCTCCCCACCTGGGCGGCGGCGAAGCCGAGGGCAGGAGCCAGCCAGTTGCCGAGAAAGGCACCGATGAAAAAGGCGATGAGCGGAACCATATAGGCCAAGAAGGCCGCCAGGAGAATGCTGCCGTCCGGGGCGACCAGCTCAACCGCCTGCCCCTCTCCTGCACCCGCTTCGTTGTACGCATCCACGACGATTTCTTTGGGCGACTCGAAAAGGCTTAAGGTGTGCCGCTCGCCCTCCGGGCATCTCCCGCAGTGGCTGCAGGCCGTAGCCCGGCAGACCTTTACCTTAGCCCGATCGCCCGCTGTGGCCACCACCACGCCAACCTGTTGCATCATCTCACCCCTTTTCTCAAGCTCCCGGCCGTAGCCCAGGGGAAACCGCCCCGAGCGCCGCAGGCTTAGGCCAGCACGCGGCGCAGGGCACTGCCTACCGTCTCTACCCCTAGTATACCCAGCCCCGGTATGTTTGGCAAGGACTTCGCCTGGCGCGCTGGTATGAGTATCTGGCGGAAGCCTAGGGAAGAGGCTTCTTTGAGCCTCTCCTCTAAGCGGGCACAGCTCAGCACCTCGCCGGTAAGGCCGAGCTCGCCACAAGCGGCCGAGGCCGGAAGCGGTGCCCGGCCGGCGTAGCTGGAGGCGATGGCCACGGCCAGGGCGAGGTCGGCCGCCGGGTCCACCAGCCGCACGCCCCCCGCTACGTTGACATAAACGTCGCAGCCGGCCAGGGCCAGGCCGGCTCGCTTTTCCAAGACGGCCAAGATGGTCAGCAGCCGGCTCAAGTCCACCCCTTGGGCTACGCGCCGCGGCGGCCCACCCCCGGCCGGGCTCACCAGAGCCTGCACTTCCACCAGAAGCGGTCGCGTGCCCTCCAGGGTGGCCACCACCATGGCCCCGGCGACGGGCTCGGCGCGCTCGTTTAAGAAGAGCTGGGAAGGGTTGGGCACCTCCCGGAGGCCCCCCTCCTCCATGCTGAACACGCCGATTTCGTTGGTGGAGCCGAAGCGGTTTTTTACCGCCCTAAGTACCCGGTACGCGTTTTTACCTTCGCCTTCGAAATAGAGGACGGTGTCCACCATATGCTCCAGCAGGCGGGGGCCGGCCAAAGCCCCTTCTTTGGTGACGTGGCCGACGATAAAGGTCGTAATGCCCTCGCCCTTGGCCAGCTTAAGCAGGGCCGCCGTGCACTCGCGCACCTGGGCCACGCTTCCGGGAGGAGAAGGGCAGGAATCTACGCTCATGGTCTGGATGGAATCTATCACCAGCAGGCAGGGGGAAACGGCCCGGGCCGCCTCCACGACCCGAGTGAGGTCGGTCTCGGTGAGAAGGAGAAGCCGGTCGACCAGGGCCCCGAGGCGCTCCGCCCGCAGGCGAATTTGACGCGCCGACTCCTCGCCGGACACGTAGAGCACCGGCCCGCGCTCGCGCGCGAGGTGTGCCGCCAAGCTAAGGAGAAGGGTGGACTTGCCGATGCCGGGGTCGCCCCCAACCAACACCAGGGAGGCGGGAACGATCCCGCCTCCCAAAACGCGGTCGAGCTCGGCGGAGCCGGTTGGCAAGCGCTCTACCGCTACCGGCGCGATGTCGGTTATAGGCTGGGGTATGGCGGCCGGGGCCCCGGGGTGCGCCTCCCGTTCCACCGGCACCTCTTCTACGAAGCTGTTCCAGGTCCCGCACTCGGGGCAGCGGCCCAGCCACTTAGGTGTGCTGTAGCCGCACTCCCGGCAGGCGTACCTAACCTTGGCCCGCGCCAATTTTCTCTCCCCTTTCCTGGCTAGACGCCCATGCCGCCTGCGGCACCAGCAGAGGATGAAAACCTCGGCCCTCGGGCATCCCCCGGTGGCGCGAACGACCTGAGGACGAACGAACTCGGCTCGCTCGGGGCGCGGGCAGAACTCGGCCTTTTGGCCTCAAACACCGCCCGCGCTTTCCCTCGCTCGCCTGCGTTCTTCTTAATGGCGGTACGTAACGCGCCCTGCGGGAGATGCCCCTCGGCCTCAGTGTTTTCAGGGTAGACGCCCATGCCGCAAGCGGCACCAGCAGAGGATGAAAGCTTCGGCCCTCGGGCAATCCCCCGGTGGCGCGAACGACCTGAGATGGCCCGCGGTATCGCTTTGCGCTCAGCAGCTATGGGTGTCCGTATTTTCAGGGTCGTCTCTTCAAAGGTTACTCCCGTGGTGCCGGGCTTCACTCTTTACCGCCGGTCTGGACCTCTCCTGCCTTGGCCGGCTCTCCCGGCCGGAAGACGATCTTCCCTTCTACCGCATCCACCGTCACCGTATCGCCGGCGTGGAAGCGCCCGGCCAGCATCTCTTCTGAAAGCGGATTCTCCACCAGGCGCTGAATGGCCCGGCGCAGCGGCCGCGCGCCAAAGGTGGGGTCGAAACCTTCCTTGGCCAGGACTTCCTTGGCCTCCGGTGTAATTTCGAGCTTAAGGTCGTGCTCCTTAAGCCGCTCTGCCACTTCCTTGAGCATGATGTCCACAATCGCGTGGACGTGCTCTTGGCTCAGGGCGTGGAAGACGATGATTTCATCGATGCGGTTCAGGAACTCCGGCCGGAAGGTGCGCTTGAGTTCGTCCAGGACGCGGCTCTTCATGTCTTCGTAACCGGCTTCTTCGCCGCCGGGGCGGAAGCCCACGGTGGGTTCGCGCCGGAGGTGTTCGGCGCCCACGTTGGAGGTCATGATGACGATGGTGTTCCTAAAGTCCACCGTGCGGCCCTTACCGTCGGTCAGGCGGCCGTCTTCCAGGACCTGGAGGAGCACGTTGAATACCTCGGGGTGGGCCTTTTCAATTTCGTCGAACAAGACCACCGAGTAGGGGCGCCGGCGGACGGCCTCGGTGAGCTGCCCGGCTTCTTCGTAGCCGACGTAGCCGGGCGGGGCGCCGATAAGCCGGGAGACGGTGTGGCGCTCCATGTACTCCGACATATCGAGGCGGATCATGGCGTCTTCCTCGCCGAACATGGCTTCGGCCAAGGCACGGGCCAGCTCGGTCTTGCCTACGCCGGTAGGGCCGAGGAAGATGAACGAGCCGATAGGACGCTTGGGATCTTTGAGGCCGGCGCGCGCCCGCCGCACCGCCCGGGCTACGGCCTGCACGGCCTCGTCCTGGCCGATGACGCGCTTATGCAGCGTCTCTTCCAGATGGAGCAGGCGCTCCGATTCTTCTTCGGCCAGGCGTTGTACCGGGATGCCCGTCCAGTCGGAAACGATGGCCGCGATGTCGTCGGCGGTTACCGTTGGAGCGTCCTTGTCTTTAGCCTCCTGCCACTGGCTCTTGGTTTCCGCGAGCTTAGCCCGGAGCTCCTTTTCCCTATCGCGCAGGCGCGCCGCCTTCTCAAACTCCTGGGCCGCTACGGCGGCTTCTTTCTCTTTGCGGACCTCTTCGACCTCTTCTTCCAGCTTCTTAACGTCCGGCGGGGTAACAAAGGCGCTCAGGCGCACGCGCGAGCCGGCCTCGTCGATGAGGTCGATGGCCTTGTCTGGAAGGAAGCGGTCGGTAATATAGCGGTCGGATAGCTTCACCGCCGCCTCCAAGGCCTCGTCCGTGTATTTTACGCGGTGGTGGGCCTCGTAGCGGTCGCGTAGGCCCTTCAAAATCTCGAGGGTTTCTTCTCTGGTGGGTTCACCCACCGTGATGGGCTGGAAGCGCCGCTCCAAGGCGGCATCTTTTTCGATATACTTGCGGTACTCGTCTAGGGTGGTGGCGCCCACGCACTGCAGCTCGCCGCGCGCCAGCGCCGGCTTCAAGATGTTGCTGGCATCGATGGCGCCCTCTGCCGCACCGGCGCCTACGACGGTGTGCAGTTCGTCGATGAAAAGGATCACGTTGCCGGCCTGACGCACCTCATCTACCACGCGCTTAAGGCGCTCTTCAAACTCGCCGCGGTATTTGGTGCCCGCCACCACGGCCGCCAGGTCCAGGGTAACCACGCGCTTATCCTTGAGAAGTTCCGGCACTTTGCCCTCGGCAATATGCTGGGCCAGCCCCTCCGCAATGGCCGTCTTGCCTACGCCCGGCTCGCCGATGAGCACGGGGTTGTTCTTGGTGCGCCGCGAGAGGATCTGGATGACGCGCTCAATCTCCCGGCTACGCCCGATGACCGGATCGAGCTTACCCTCGCGGGCCAGGGCGGTAAGATCGCGGCCCAGGGAATCCAAGGTAGGCGTGGCGCTGCGGCCGCGCGCCTTTTGCCGCTTAGTATCCTGGGGTTGAGCCGCACCGAGAAGCTGCAACACCTGGCTCCGCACCTTCTCCAGGTCGGCCCCCAAGCTCTCCAGGACGCGCGCCGCCACGCCCTCGCCCTCGCGGATGAGGCCGAGAAGAAGGTGTTCCGTGCCGATATAATCCACGCCCATGCGGCGTGCTTCGTCCAAGGCCAATTCAATTACCCGCTTGGCCCGCGGCGTCAGATCCACCTGAGGTCCGGTCGGGGCACCCGTTCCGGGGCCGATGATCTTCTCCACCTCGGCCCGGACCCGCTCGAGTTCAATCCCCAGGCTGGCCAGCGCCTGCGCCGCCACGCCCGTTCCCTCCCGGATCAGGCCGAGGAGCAGGTGCTCGGTACCGACGTAAGGATAGTTAAGCCTCCGCGCTTCTTCCTGGGCAAGAATGATCACCTGTTGGGCCCGCTGAGTAAAACGCGCAAACATCGATTCCACCTCCATATCAAGGTGTGCTCATTTATTCTTTCCCAATAGCTCTTCCCGCACTATGGCCGCCCGGCGCACGTCGCGTTCGGCCGGGGGAAGCTGCTGCCCGGCCACCCGCTGGATAAAGCCCGGACGCGTAAGAACGAGAAGCCGGTTGAGGGTCCCGAGGTCTACGTGGGGTAGAAGGTTCAGAGTAACGCCGAGGCGCACGTCTGAAAGGAGCTTCATGGCCTCGTTGCCGCTTAAGATGCGCGCGCTCGTTAGGGTCCCGTAGGCACGCCAGACCATATCTACCAGGCGGTTGCCGAATTCCTGGTAAAGCCGGCTCCGCGCCGCCCGCTCCTGTTCCAATACCTGGCCCACCAACGCCAGCAGGTTGGAGATGAGGTCCTCTTCGGATTGGCTAAGGGTGAGCTGGTTGGATATTTGGAAGAAGTTCCCAAGGGCCTGCGTACCCTCGCCGTAGAGGCCGCGCACCACCACGCCTAGCTGAGAAAGGGTGGTAAAGACCTGTCCTGCCTGGTTGAGAAGAACCAGGGCCGGAAGGTGCAGCATGATGGAGGCGCGCAGCCCGGACCCCAGGTTGGTGGGACAGGCGGTAAGGAAGCCCAGCTTTTCATCGAAGGCAAAGTCCAGCTGCTGTTCCAGGGAATCGTCCAGGCGGTTCGCCAGCTGCCAGGCGGCGTTAAGATCCAACCCCGGCAGGAGCACCTGCAGGCGAATGTGGTCTTCCTCGTTAACCATGATGCTTACGGTTTCATCGTCCCTGAGAACTACCCCGCGCCCCTCCGGTTCGCGGGCATGCTCGGGGCTTATGAGGTGCTTTTCAATGAGCACCTGCCGGTCCAGCGGCGAAAGGCGTCCGAGTTCTAGAAACTGGTACCGACGGGCCTCCGGTAGGTGTTCACTTGCCCGCCGTACCCGGCTCAGCACTTCGGCCAGGGCGTCTTTTCCGGCCGCCGAAGGAAACGGCAGGTCCACCAGGTTGCGGGCCAAGCGGATGCGGCTTGAGACTACGATGTCCGAATTCGGCCCCGGCCCCAGCCACGCCGAACGCACCTGGGTAAAGACTGCCTCGGCATCAAACACCGCCTTCGCCTCCTTTAAGTTTCTGCTCCAGAGCTCTAATCTCATCGCGGAGCCGCGCCGCTTCCTCAAAAGCCTCGCGGGAGACGGCCTCTTTCAAGCGGCGCCGCAGGGTTTCTAAATCGTGCTTCACCCGGAGCGCCCCACCCGAGCGGCGCGGTACCTTCCCGGCATGCCTGAGGCCGCCCTGCAAGCGGCGAATTAAGGGTTCGAGCTGCTCGCGGAAGGTAGTGTAGCAGCGGGCACAGCCGAGGCGGCCCCGCTCCCGGAAATCGCCGTAAGTCAGGCCGCATTCGGGGCAACGCAAAGTGGTACCCGTAAGCAGCGACCCGCCGGGGGCCACCGGCAAATGGTCGAGAAGGCTGGAAAAGAGGCTGCCCAGGGAAAGATCGGGGAAAGTGAAGCTTGGTCCGGTCAGGAAGTTGAGCTCCCCGCGCTCGCGCGCGCATTCCTCGCAAAGATGCGCCTCGGTGGTAACACCATTGATGCTGCGCCGCACATAAACCGTGGCCGGACGCTTCTTGCAGTTTTCACAAAGCATGGAACGTCACCTCCGCCTAGGGGTCAACCCTGAATGATCGCTAGAGATGTTCCAACAAGGTAAGCAGCATGCGCGCCCGCACCTTCCCGGCCAGGAAAGGCGGAAGACCGAGGGTCGCATCGGCCATGAGGAGGCTCAGGCAGCGCGCAGTTTCCTCGCCGAGGAGCCCGGCCGCCGTCAGGTTGTTCAGGCAGGTAAGCGCTTCGCGTTCGGAAACGCGCTGGCCGATACCGGCCTCCAGCTGGGCCCGGCACGCTTTGCGGGGAAGCTTTACGATGCGAATATACCCGCCCGCCCCCCGCCGGCTCTCTACCCGGTAACCTCTCTCCGGCACAAATCGGGTGGCCAGCACATAGGTAACCTGGGAAGGAACGCAGGAGAAACGGCTGGCCAGCTCGCTGCGCCTAAGCTCCACAAAGCCTTCTTCTGCCGTGCTTAAAAGCTCCTTGATCCAGTTTTCCATTTCGTCCGCCAGCGACCACATGTTCCTCACCTGTTTGACTATCTTTGACTTTTTCTGTTTCCATTATACGCCGTGAGTGGCAATTTGTGAAGGGGGTTTTCAGGAATTTTTATTAAAAAAATTACCCCGCCCGGTTAGTCTCACCACCTAGGCGGAGGCTATACGGCAACGCACCTCGGACATCACTTTTCGAACTCGCGGCGGCTGATCGCGGCTACCTCGCGTTCGAAAAGGCCTTCACTTTGCCCCAGTCGAGATTGGCGGCAGCGATTAAAGGGGGCTCGGCTCCTCGAAGCGTCTTTAGTGCCTCCCGGGTTGAAGGAGTGACGGCTTTTTCATACACCTGAGTCCCCCTCCTTCAGCCCGAGGTAGAGGGTCCAAAATGCGCCGGTTTTTGGTGAGATGCGGCGACTTGTCTTTACTACTTCGGCGATCTTATCGGGTGGGTAAGTATGCACTACCCAACGCACGGCCTCCAGGTCCCCATACTCGAGCAGGCGTTCGATGACAGTATTTTAGTATACCACCGGCCGCCATCCTGGCGCAACTTTCTTAAGTTTCTTGCGTAGCAGCGTAGGGCACCCAAGCGCGGCCACCGGTCCAAACTTGTGAGCACTCCCGCGCCGCATGAGCTCAAGCCGATAACAGGCCGAAGCGGTCAGAACTTGGGCCTGCCGCCGGAAAGTGAGTCGGCGGCCGCGGCGATGAAGGCGGCGAAAAGGCGCCGCATGGCCTCGCTACCAGATACCGGGTCTACCATGTACTCGGGATGCCATTGCACGCCCAGGGCAAAACGGTCCGGGTCCTGGCTTTCGATGCCTTCTACGACTCCGTCCGGGGCCCAGGCCACGACCTTAAGCCCCCGGCCGGGCACCTTCACGCTCTGGTGGTGCATGGAGTTAACCTCGAGCTCGCTTTGGCCTAAAATTCGGGCCAAGCGCGAAGCAGCATCAACCCGCGCGCTGTGCACGGGCCGGTCGTAAGGTTCGCCCTGGCGGTGCCCCAGCGCACCGGCTACGGCCGAGGGGATGTCCTGGATGAGGGAACCGCCTCGCGCAACGTTTAGCACCTGAGCGCCGCGGCAGATGCCGAAAATGGGCAGGTGCCGCTCCCAGGCCAGGCGGGCCAGGGCCAGCTCGCAGGCGTCCCGCTCGGCATTTACCGGGCCAAGCTGCGGTTCGGGCGCTTCGCCGTACGCTGCCGGGTCCACATCTTCGCCACCGGGAAGAAGGACTCCATGTGCCCGGGCCAAGATCTCGGGCAGAACCTCCATCGAAACAACCGGCATGGGCCAGGGCAGTCCGCCGGCGAGGAGGATCGCTTCCGCCACCGGATCGTTAAGGTAGTGGGTGCCCTTCTTATACCCCATGCTGATGGCAATAATAGGCCGCATGCCCTCCTCCCCTCTCCCTTTTCGTTTTCTCCCGCCAGTATAGCACGGCCCGCCGCTTAAGAACAATCAAAGCGCGCAACCACGGGAGATTTGCTGTCAAACAATAAAGCCGGCCCGCTTTAGGGCGGCACCGGCTCTCCCGCGTATCTTGGGAAGGCAAGTTTAGTGGATAAAAGCGAAGTACAAGGTAAAGAGGATGGATAGAAGGTACATCACCCAGTGCACCTGGGCCCCCTTGCCGGTAAGCAACATCACCAGGGTGTAGGCGATAAAGCCGAGCGAGAGCCCGAGCGAAATGCTGAAGGTGAGGGGCATGAGAACTACCGTGAGGAAGGCAGGGAAGGCTTCTACGAAGTCGTCGAATTTAATCTCGGTAAGGCTGGCGGCCATGAAGATGCCGACGATAACCAGAGCCGGCGCCGTAGCTTCTCCCGGCACGGCCAGAGCAATGGGCGAAAAGATGATGCTCAAGATGAAGAGGACGGCTACCACCACGGCGGTGAGACCCGTGCGGCCACCCACGCTCACGCCGGCGGCGCTTTCCACGTAGGTGGTGGTGTTGCTGGTGCCCAAGAGGGCGCCGAGCACGGTACCAAGGGAATCGGCAAAGAGCGCCCTATTCCCCCGTTTGAGGTTGCCGTGCTCGTCGATCATGCCGGTGCGGCTGGCCACGCCGACAAAGGTACCGATGGTGTCAAAAAGGTCGGCGAAGAAAAGCGAGAAAATGGTTGGGAAGAGGCTCCATTTCAGGGCCCCGAGGACGTTAAGCTTAAGAAAACCGGCGGCCATGCTGGGTGGAGGCGAAATGATGCTGGCCGGTAGCTTGGTCACGCCGAGCGGCACACCGATGAGCGTGGTGAGGAGGATGCCAAGGAGCATACCGCCCTTCACCTGTCGGGCAACTAGCGCTCCGGTGATAACTAGCCCGATGACCGCAACCAAGGTCTTCGGGTTGGTCAGGTCACCCAGGGCAACGATGGTCGCTTGGTCGGGCACGACGATGCCGGCGTTTTTCAGGCCGATGAAGGCAATGAAGAGGCCGATGCCTGCCCCCACCGCGTGTTTGAGCGGCAAAGGAATGGCGCGAATAAGAAGTTCCCTCAGCCCCGTAAGAGTAACGATGACGGCAATCAGGCCGGAGATGAAAACGGCGCCGAGGGCGGTGTAGGGATCGACCTTCATCGCTCCTACCATCACGTAGGCGAAGAAGGCGTTCAGCCCCATGCCCGGGGCCAGGGCGAAGGGGTAGTTGGCGTAAAGGCCCATGAAAAGCGTAGAGGCGGCAGCAGCCAAGCAGGTAGCCATGAACACCGCGCCCGGATCCAACCCGCCGGCCTTCAAGATAACCGGGTTGACGAGAATGATGTAAGCCATCGTTACAAAGGTGGTAAGCCCGGCGAGGACTTCGGTACGCACGTTGGTTCCGTTTTCCTGAAGGTGAAAGAATTCCTCTAAGAAACCGCTCTGTCCGGTCGGTTGGACCACAGCTTCTTTACTCACCTTGCACATCCTCCCCTTTTCCTCCGTATTCCCCTGATGAGCCTATCTTAGCAGAGGCTTTTCCGGCCTGTCAAGGGCAAAAACGAACTTTTAACATGCACCTTGGCTACATCGTTCGTATCAAGGCAGCCGGACGGCCGCCGGCAGAGCATAAGGCGTCAGGATGCCCAGCCGCCGAAGACTTACGAGATAAAAAGGCTGCGCTCCTAAAAAACAGGAACCCGGCCTAAGCCGGGATTCCTGCAGGTGCTTTAGTTTACCTGGGGACACCTGACGCGGCCGAGATTTGGCTCCAGGGGTTTCAGGTAGTAGGCCCGCTGGTAGAAGGCACAGTTTCCGGGCTCCTTCTGGGGAAACCTGCGGCCCGTACCCTCAAAGTTTCGCTCGCAGTGGTGGTCGCACAGCTCGCAGATCCCCCGCTGGAACCCCCCTGTCTCGATCACGGTGCATTTCACCCACCAGCACCTCCTTTGGTATTGGAAAAACGACCCCTACTTACACAGAAAGCCAACGCAGCCTGCCGCACCTACGGTTTAACCGCAGGACGGCACTACGTTGGCTTAGACGAACGGCCTCCCTCTGCCGAACCATGGTTCCTCACCCCTTAGGTGGTCTGGGGCTCTTCTTACCAGGCTTGGCTTAACACTTCTTTAACTTTCACCATAGTATATTCGACCCCCGCGCGGAGTTTTCCTTCTCGCCCTCCGCGCGGTGGCCATGGGAAAACATGCTACGTGGCTCTATTCATCTGTCGACGCTGTAGTTGGGAGCCTCTTTAGTAATGATCACGTCGTGCGGGTGGCTTTCCCTGAGGCCTGCCGCCGTCACGCGCACAAACCGGGCCTTCCGCCTGAGCTCGGCAAGGTTAGCCGCGCCGCAGTAGCCCATGCCCGCCCGAAGCCCGCCGATGAGCTGGTAGACCGTCTCGGCCAGCGGGCCTTTATAGGGGACACGCCCTTCAATTCCTTCCGGTACCAGTTTCTCCACATTTTCCTGGAAATATCTATCCCGGCTGCCTTCTTTCATCGCGCCGAGCGAGCCCATGCCGCGGTAAACTTTGTAGCTCCTTCCCTGGTAAATAATGGTTTCTCCCGGGCTTTCTTCGGTACCGGCAAAGAGGTTGCCGATCATAACGGTAGAGGCACCGGCCGCCAGGGCCTTGGTAATGTCGCCCGAGTACTTGATCCCGCCGTCGGCAATGATGGGTATGCCGTGCTTTTCCGCCGCCCGCGCGGCATTCCAAATGGCGGTAATCTGCGGCACGCCGACGCCGGCCACAACCCGGGTGGTGCAGATGGAACCCGGACCTACGCCCACCTTTACGGCATCCGCACCCGCGGCGATGAGATCCTCCGTTCCGGCGGCCGTAGCCACGTTTCCGGCAATAATTGGCGTCCCGGGGAATTCAGCTTTGAGCTTGGCCACCGTCTCCAGCACACCGCGAGAATGGCCGTGGGCCGTATCCACCACCAATACATCCACCCCGGCCTTTACGAGGGCCCGCGCCCGCTCCATGGTGTCCGCAGCCACGCCTACTGCCGCCCCCACGCGCAGGCGGCCGACGCTGTCTTTGGCGGCGTTGGGATATTTTTTAGCCTTTTCGATATCCTTGATGGTAATAAGCCCTTTAAGGCGGCCCTGCTCGTCCACCAGGGGAAGCTTCTCCACCTTATGCCGCTTGAGGATTTCCTTCGCCCGCTCAAGGGTAGTACCCACGGGAGCGGTGATCAGGTTCTCCTTGGTCATAACCTCGCTGATGGGCCGGGAATAATCCTCTTCGAACCTAAGGTCCCGGTTGGTGATGATACCGATGAGGTGCCCTTCCGGATCGGTGATGGGAACGCCTGAGATGTGGTAGCGCTCCATGATCTCCACCGCGTCGGCCACCCGGTGCTCGGGAGAAAGATAAATAGGATCGACGATGATGCCGCTTTCCGAGCGTTTTACCTTGTCCACCTCTTGCGCCTGGCGCTCGATGCTCATGTTTTTGTGAATGATCCCGATGCCGCCTTCCCGCGCGATGGCGATGGCCAACCGCGCCTCGGTCACTGTATCCATGGCCGAGCTGACGAGCGGAATGTTGAGGCGGATGTCGCGGGTAAGGTAGGTGCTGACATCGACCTCGCGCGGCAGAACCTCAGAACGGGCCGGTTCCAGGAGCACGTCGTCGAAGGTAAGGGCTTCTTCCATGACAAAAGATATTCTTTCCTCCACAAGCCAGCCTCCTTAAACTAAGTTTAGGCTGAGGAGGGGGGCGCCCGTCCTCTCTTGTTCCTATCATCTTAACACACCCCCACACTCATGACAAGAAAAAAAGCTACTCCTCAGAGTAGCTATTCCTCATAGCCTAGTTCCTTCAGCCGGAAGGAGATCTCCATAAGGCGATCGGCCAGGTGCTCGTTCACCAAGATGACTTCTTTCGGCACCTTAAGGTCGACCGGAGCGAAGTTCCAGATGGCCTTGATGCCGGCCCGGACCATGCGGTCGGCCACTTCCTGCGCCGCTTCTTTCGGTACCGTTATGATACCGATGTCAATCTTGTTCGCGCGGATAAAGTCCTCCAGCCCGTCGGTATCCATAATCTCGTTGTCGCGCAGCTTAAGCCCGATGAGCTTCGGATTCACATCGAAAACGCCCTTTAGAACGAAGCCGCGTTTGGCGAAGTTGGGGTAGTTCGCCAGCGCCTGGCCTAAGTTGCCGGCACCGACGATGATCATGTTATACTCCTTCTCCAAGCCAAGGATGCGGCCGATCTCTTGGTAAAGATCCTCTACTCGATAACCGTAACCCTGCTGGCCGAACTCACCGAAATGGTTGAGGTCTTGCCTTAGCTGCGAGGCGGAGATGCCCATCATGTCGGCCAGGGTTTGGGAAGAAATCCGTTCTACTTTGCGCTCCACCAGTTCACCCAGGTAGCGATAGTACTTGGGCAAGCGGCGGATGACTACCATCGGAACGTGCTCTTCTTTGCCTTCCCTCACGCCGTTATCCCCCTTGCCTCTAAAGGTCGCTCCCTAATCATCCTTTACTCTACTCCCAACAGCAAAGCATGTCAAGTTGGCTCTCTCAGCACCACTCCACCTGCACAAGTCGCCCCTGGGCTTTGAGCTCCGCGGCCAGCTTTTCTACGGTGCCCGCCCGGAGATTGAGTCCCGGCGGAAGGTCCGGGTTTTGGTGGGCCGGGTTTACGCTCAGCCCGGCCACTATCTTTATCTGGTCTGCCTCGGCCAGGAGGCGCGCCACCCGGCTGGCTCCGTCGGCACGGTCCGGAATCTCGCCCGTCCTAAGATAACTCAGAGCCCGGTTCAAGGTTAACATGCCCTCGGTTACCAAGTCTATGCCCGGGATGTGGCCGCAAGGAGGGATCTCCGGATCATCATAGGTGAGCTCCACCGTAAGCGGCCGTCCAAGCTCGCGCGCCACGATTTTGGCCGTAGTTCCGCCGCACACCACCTTCTTTCCCGGTGACCGCATGAACCTATCCACCGTTTCCGCATCGGCAGCCGGCGAGCGGGGAGGCCCCGTGAAGAGGGTAAGAAAGCGCGGCTCGCGAACCCTAAGCACCACCACCGTGGTGTCGTCCCCGGGAGCCAGGGTATAGTAGGCGTTACAGAGGTCGAGAATGCTCTGGGCCAGGCGCCCCGCATCTGGGGTGCGGGGAACGAGCTCGCTTAGGTGTTTGGCCAGCCCTTCCTCCCCCAGTCCCAAGGGAAGAAGGCCGCCGATGCCGGCGTGCAGTACCCCGTCGCTCACGAGGACGAGCACGTCACCCGCAACAAGCTCCAGCGCCCCCTCTTCAACCCGCCGCCCCGCCACCTCCCGCGTCCGGGTGGGAAAACCCACCACCTTATCGCGGCGAACGAGGAAAACAGGGGGGCTATCGAGGAGCATTACCCGCGCCTCACCGCTCGTCCTGACCTCCAGCACCGCCAGGGTGGAGTAGGCCAGGTGCCGCTCCCGGCAAACGGGAAGGGTCTTGGCGATGGTGCCGATCACCTCCTCCAGGCTCACGCCGCGCGCCAGAAGCCCGGCGGCGATCTTGGCGGTGAGCGTGGCCAAGATGTTGGCTTTGACTCCGCTCCCCAAACCGTCGGAAAGCACCACCGTGGTCTGGTGGAGGTCGCGCACCACCTCCACGCGGTCGCCGCAGAGTTCCTCGCCGGCTTTGGCCAGGCTGCCCTGCCCCACATCAGCCACGAGGCGCATCGCTTTTTTCCTCCCTGCCGCTCATGATGCGGATGAGCTCGAGGAGCGTGGCTTTGGTCTCGGCCGTGGTCTCGCCTAAGAGCCCGGCGATCTCCTGCGCCACCTGCATTTGTTTGGTGATGACGCGCTCGGCCCGGCTTAAAGCCTCCCGCCTCAGCGCCTCCACTTCCTGCCGGCGCCGTTCCGACTCGGAGATATCGTTGATGATGCCGACGATGAGGCCGTAATCCTTAAGCGGAAGGATGGTCTGGAGAGTTACCAGGTTTCGCTCGGGGTAGGAGACGCGCTTGTCGACGATGGCCCTCTGTTCCGCCCAGGCGCGGGCAAAGTCCGTCGGATCGAGGAAGGCGGCCAGGGGCTTCCCCTGCACCACCTCGCTCCCGCGGGCAAAGAGGCTGCGCGCCCGGGGATTAAACTCCTGGATGATGAGGTCCGGGTCCACCACCACCACGGCGCTGGGGGTAGAGGCCACGATGGCGCTCGCCAAAGAGGAGATCTTGGCCTTCATATAAGGAATGCACATCTCTTCCTCGGCCCATCCGTAGTAGACGGCATAAGCTTTCTCCCGGCAGGAATTGTAGCCGCAGCCGCCGCAGTTGGCCTCGTCGGCCGGATGGGTCTTGCCGGTGCGGGCCAGAATGGCTTCGATTTCCTCCTTTGAAGGCTCCGGCAGGCGCCGGCGCCGGTCAACGTAGCTGCGCCTCAAGCGAGGATCGGTGAGGATCCCTGCCGGCATCTCAGGTGGCTTGGCGGCGGCCTCGTTGGTGCGCTGGAAGTAGGATGCAATCTCCAGGCGGCGAGCCGCCACGCTCTTATCCTGGGGCATCACCGGCCCGCCCACGCAGCCGCCCCGGCAGGCCATGGCTTCGATGAAGCGCGGCCGTATCCGGCCGGCGGCGAGATCAGCAAAAGTCTCCAGGCACTCCTCCAGGCCGCTCACCGCAATTACGCCGCTCACCAGGTCGGCGCGTATACCGGCGGCCGCCAGCACACCGCCGCTCACGGGAAATGAGCGCGCCGGAAGCCGGAAAGCCCATTCTCCATCTTTGCGGCTCTGTAATTTCTCTTCCGGTGCCTCCTCCAGCCAGGTCTTAAGGTCCTGGAAGGTGATAACGGCGTCCACCAGGCCGGCCACCTCTGCCCGGCGGGCTTCGTCGATCTTCGCCGCGCACGGCCCGGCAAATACCACCTTAATGTCGGGCCCGTAGCGGTCCTTGAGGAGGAGGCCGTGAACGGCCATCGGGGAAAGGGTAGGAGCCAGGTACGGGAGAAGCTCGGGGTGGTGCTTTTCTAAGAGATTTACCACCGCCGGGCAACAGGCGGAAATTAAAGGGTCAGTCCTTTCCTTAAGGAGGGCGGCATACTCTTTGGCCACCACCTCGGCCCCGACGGCGGTCTCCTCCACCCAGCGAAAGCCGAGGCTGCGGAGCCGGTCCGGGAGGCATGCCGCTTCAGCGGGTGAAAAGGCGGCGGCAAAAGAAGGCGCCAGGCTGAGGGCCACTTTCTCGCCGCCCGCCAGGAAGTCCTTCGCCCGCGCCAGGTCGCTGTGAATAACTTTGGCGTGCTGGGGGCAGACCAAAGTGCAGGTGCCGCAGGAAACGCAGCGCTCGTCGAGGACGTGCGCCTGGCCCGACTCAAAGGATATGGCTTTGACAGGGCAGTAACGGAGGCAGCGGTGGCAGTCACGGCAGTCGGCCACGCGGGTGGTGATGACGCTCACGCCCGGCACCTTCCCAGGATCTTTTGCTGGAAAAGCTCAAATACCTTGTCCCGGCTCACGCCGGTGATGAGCTCGTCCCCCACCCGCACCACCACGCCTTCGGTACAGTGCCCCTGGCAGAAAGCTCCGGCCAAAGCCACCTGGTCCTCCAGGCCGTAGGCGGCGATCAGGTCTTTAAGGATGCGGATTACCTCGGCCGAACCCTTCAAGTGACAGGCGCTTCCCACACACACCGTAACGGCGAGCATTCTCCAGCCCCCAGACTTTGTCAGGTATATCACAATTTCTTGTCTTTATCTTACCACCCCGCGGAGTAAGTTGTAAAGACGCGGACCCAAAGACGCAAACTGGCCGATCGCGCAAAAAAGGGTACCCGGCCGGGGCTTTGCCCAGCTCTCGTCGGTTGCCGCCCGCTGAGTTGACACCTGCGCCTAAATTCCTGCCGGCAACCTCTTGGGAAACAAAAATAAGCCCGGACAGATGTCCGGGGTAAGGAAAAGGCGAAACAAGGTTCAGTCGGGCTTGCCGCACAGGCTCTTCTTTATGGCCTTGCCGGTAGGCGTTGCGGCACAACCGCCGAGGGCCGTCTCTTTTAGTTCGCGCGGTAGGCTGCGCCCCACGGCGGCCATGGCATCTACCACTTCATCAAACGGTATGGCGCTTTTTACGCCGGCCAGCGACATTTCTGCTGCTGTAAGGGCATTGGCCGCACCTAAAGCGTTGCGCTTGATGCAGGGCACTTCTACCAAGCCGGCCACCGGGTCGCACACCAGGCCTAGCGAACCCTTAAGGCTTATGGCCGCAGCGTTCAGGGCCTGCTCCGGGCTTCCGCCCGCCAGTTCTACCGCCGCGGCCGCCGCCATACTGGCGGCCGCACCGCACTCCGCCTGGCAGCCTCCCGCCGCCCCGGCCAGATTAGCCCGCCGGGCAATGAGGTAGCCGATAAGTCCGGCCGTAAAAAGGGCCAGGACGAGATCTTCCTCCCCCTTTTCCCGCTCCTCGGCCACGGTAAGGAGCACGCCCGGCACAATGCCGCAGGAACCGGCCGTCGGCGCCGCCACAATTCTGCCCATGCAGGCATTGACCTCGGCTACAGCCAAAGCCCGGGCCGCGGCCCGCGTAAGGGTAGCCCCGCCCACGCGCGGGTTCGCGGCCGCCTCCCAAACCAGGCGGGCCTGGCCCCCGGCGAGGCCGCTCGGCGACCGGTCTTCGCCGCGCAGGCCCCGCTCCACAGCCGCGCGCATTACCTTAAGCCGCTCGGCCATGCGCGCCATGAGGAGGTCTTCGGTTTCCCCCGCCTGCTCACTCTCCCACCGCAGGGCAAGGCGGCCCAGGGAAAGGCCCTCTTTCTGCGCCAGGGCCAGCACTTCTCCTCCGCTCGCAAACGTCAGCACGTTCCCACCGCCTTCACCTGCCGCACGCGCAGCATTCCGGGAAGGGCCGCAATCTTGGCGACGGCGTCCGCCGGAACCGGCTCGTCCATTTCGACCACCATAGAAGCTTCGCCGCCGCGCTCCCGCCGGAATACGCGCATGAAGGCAATGTTCACGCTGCAGGCGGCGATGGCCGCCGAAACGCTGGCCACCATCCCCGGCTGGTCCTGGTGTAGCGTAAGCAGGGTCGGATAGTGCAGGGTAAACTCGACCGGCAGGTCGTCGATGGCGGTGATGACGATCTCCCCGCCTCCTACCGACGCCCCGGTCACCGCAACCTGCTGGCCGTCCCGCCCGCGTAGGATAATCCGGGCCGTGTTGGGGTGGACCTCGCCCAAGTCTCGGCTTTCAAAGGCGTACTTGAGGCCGGCTTCCGCCGCCAAAAGCCGCGCCTCCGGCAGGCGCGGATCATCAGGGCTCAGCCCCAACACTCCGGCGAGCAGGGCCCGATCGGTGCCGTGGCCGCGCCCGGTTTCGGCAAAGGAGCCGTGAAGGTAGAAGACCGCTTCCACCGGCTCCGTTCCCAGGATGGCCCGCGCCGCCCAACCGAGGCGTGCCGCCCCGGCCGTGTGCGAGCTTGAGGGGCCCACCATCACCGGGCCGATAACGGCAAAGATCCCGCCCCCGCTCATACCAGCTCAACCTCGTAGCCTTTGGCAGCCAGCACGGAAAGCAGCGTGTCCGCGTGGGCCTTGTCCTGGGTCTCGAGCACAAACTCTACTTCGGCAAAGCCCACGGCCACGTGCCGTTTGGTGCGGTTATGGTAGACGGCGACCACGTTGCTCTGAGTGGCGGCGATGGCCTCCAGCACCCGCTGCAGCTGGCCCGGACGATCGGGAATTACCATCTTAAACTGCACCTTGCGGCCAGCCTTCACCAGCCCGCGGTCGATGACGCGGGCGAGAATGTTGACGTCGATGTTTCCGCCGCTTACTACGGCCGCCACCTTCTTGCCGCTCAGGTTTATCTTGTGCTGCAGGATGGCCGCCACCGGCGCCGCCCCGGCCCCTTCGGCCACCACCTTTGCCCGCTCCAGAAGCATGAGGATAGCGTTGGCGATCTCATCCTCTTCCACGGTGACGATCTCATCTACATACTCTTGTACAATGGCGAAGGTGAGGTCCCCGGGTCTTTTCACGGCAATACCGTCGGCGATGGTCGCCACAGAGTTCAGGGTAACGACGTGGCCGGCTCGCTGGGAGGCCAGCATGGATGGAGCACCCGCAGCCTGCACGCCGATCACCTTAACACCCGGCTTCGACTCCTTAACGGCGACGGCGATGCCAGAAATAAGCCCGCCCCCACCTATGGGGACCACTACCGCATCCACGTCCGGCAGGTCGGCCAGGATTTCCAGCCCAATGGTTCCCTGGCCGGCGATCACCTCTGGATCATTAAAGGGGTGGATAAAGGTTGCTCCCGTTTCTTCCTGGATCTCGAGCGCTTTAGCGTAGGCATCGTCATAAGCGGCGCCGTGCAGCACTACCTCCGCACCGTAACCGCGCGTTGCCATCACCTTGGCGAGCGGCGCTCCGGCCGGCATCACCACTCGGGAGTGAATGCCGTAAAGGGCCGCCCCCAGGGCCACCCCCTGGGCGTGGTTGCCGGCCGAAGAGGCAATCACTCCGCGCTTTTTCTCTTCTTCCGTCAGGGTGGCAATCTTGTTGAAGGCCCCGCGGATTTTAAAGCTTCCCGTTTTCTGCAGGTTTTCGTTTTTAAGGTAAACCTCATTTCCAGATAGCTCGCTGAAAGTGCGGCTGTAGGTCAGCTCCGTCTTGTGCACTACCCCCGCCAGCCGTTCCTGGGCCGCCTGTACGCCCTTTAAAGTAATCACTAAACCAACCTCCCCTTCGTGGCGGCCACCGTCCGCCTCGCTGGCTCTTAATGAAGCGTTACCGTGCGGCGGCAGCGCTGTGGACCATTTTTTCGCGCCGGCGCCCTTTTCCGGCCAGCGTATCAACAATGACGGCGATGGCGCAATCACCCGTTACGTTACAGGCAGTCCCGAAGCTGTCCTGCGTAAGGTAAAGGGCGATCATAAGGCCCAGCTGCGCCTCCGAGAACCCGAGCATGCTCTGGAGGATGCCCAGCGCAGCCATCACCGCACCGCCGGGGACGCCCGGCGCCGCCACCATGGTGATGCCTAGCATCAAGATAAAGGGCAAGTAGATAGTTATGCTGGGAAAAGCCTGCCCGGAGAGAAGCATCACCGCCAATGAGCAGGTAGTAAGGGTGATGGTGCTTCCGGACAGGTGAATAGTGGCACAGAGGGGAATAGCAAAGTCCGCTACCTCGTCCGACACACCGTTAGCCTTAGCACAGCGCAGGGTCACCGGAATCGTAGCCGCACTGGACTGGGTGCCAATGGCGGTAAAGTAAGCCGGAAGCATATTCCGAAGCGCTACAAAGGGATTACGCCGACCGATGGCTGAGGCCACAAAGTACTGCAACAGAAGAATGGTGGTATGGGCCAGGATGACAAAGACGAATACCTTGCCGAAGATGGCTAGGATACGTACTACCTCACCCGCATAGGTCATATTGGCGAAGATGCCGGCCACATGGAGAGGAAGTAGCGGAATGATGGCCTTTTGAATGACACCTTCTACAACCTGCTGGAATTCACCAAGCACGCTCCTGAGGTTTTTTCCTTCCAGCGCTGCCACACCAAGACCAAGGATGAAGGCAATGAGAAGTGCGCTCATAACTCCCATGATGGGGGGCATGTCGACCGTGAAGAAGGGTTTAAGCAGCGCCTCCTCTGGGTTCTTGGCGGCAGTCATGGCATAACCGCTGGTGAGGATGGGAAGAACCACCGACGAAGCGACGTAGGCAAAGGTGCCAGCAATAATGGTGGAAAGATAAGCCAAACCTGCGGTGATGCCGAGCAGCCGTCCGGCGCTTTGCCCTAGGTCGGCAATGCCCGGGGCCACAAAGCCGATGATGATAAGAGGAATCACGAAGCTTAGGAAATTGCCGAAAAGGCCGCTGAAGGTAACGAGAATACGAACGATAGCTTCCGGAGCCACGGCGCCGATAAGAATACCAAAGGCAATGCCCAAGAGCAGGCGCGGCAAAAGGCCTAGCCGTTTCACTGCCAAAAGCCCTCCTCCTTTAAGCTCTTCCCTTTTTCTAACCGGGAAACCGGAACTACAAAGCGCTTTCTACCCCCTCCCAGATTTTACACAACAAGTTTACTGCTACAACATTTTGTGTAAACACGACCCAGGGCCATTATAGGCTACTTTTCGGAACCTTGTCAACCCTGAAGGAGAGAAAGAACCTGTCGCACGCCCGCGACAGGTTCTTTGTAGCCGTGACCGGTTTTCTTACGCCTGGTCCAGGTAGTTATAAACCGTGTACCGGGAAACACCCAGGGTTTTGGCAATGTACTCCGCCGCTCCCCGGATTAAAAAGGCCCCTTGCTTCTCCAGCGTCTTTACCACCTGGATCTTCTCTTCCCTGCTCATGTGCGCCGGGGCTTTGCCCACAGCGCTCACAGCCTGTTCCACTAGGTGCTTCAGGATGTCATTTACATTGGTGGCCAGGGTTTCGGACGGGCCGGCCGTCTCCACCCGGCAGTATTCCTGGAGAACCCTTTCCGCCGCACTCAATTCGGTTAGGTCCATGTTGATGCACAGGCACCCGATCACCCGTCCGCCTTCATCCCGGAGCAGGATTGTGGAAGACTTAAGCTTGCGCCCGTCGCGCGTGTAGTTACTGTAATTTAAGATGTCCTGCGCACTTTGACTGTCCCGGATCATGCGCAGGCCGACTTCCGTCATGGGGCCGCCCACCGTCCGCCCGGACACTTCGCCATTAGCAATGGCAATGATGGAATGCTCCGGGTCGCTGATGTCGTGCAGGACTACTTCCGTGTACCGCCCGAAAGTCTTCCCCAACGCTTCAACTACCGGAATAAGCGCAGTAAGAAGGGGATGACGCTCGCCGGCCGTGCTCTTCGCCGCCTTTGCCTCCATATCTGTGACCCCCCGTAGTTCTTTTACCCTAGCCGCGTAGCCGCCTTCCTTCGGCATTTCACCGTGAATCCCGGCGGTTCCTTCTCTGAAAAAGCAAAATGCACCCTTATTGGGTGCATGTTTACACAAGAGCCTTGTCCGTTCTTCGGCTTTTTTATTAATAAACGCCCTCTCGCCGCCTACGGAAGGGCTCGTATTTCCTGGTGGACCTGAAGGGAGTCGAACCCTCGACCTCTTGAATGCGAGTCAAGCGCTCTCCCACTGAGCTACAGGCCCACATAACAGTTGGCTCCCCGGGCAGGACTCGAACCTGCAACCACCCGGTTAACAGCCGGGCGCTCTACCATTGAGCTACCGAGGAACGCTTCACGATGCATATTATAGGCGATGGATCCCGATTTGTCAAGGAGTCAGGCGGCGGCGTTAGTGTCAACATTTAGTAGGCAAGTTCCACCCAAATCCCGAGATTTTTGTTAAGCAACGTACCCGGCTTCTGCTAACAGACGAAGCAC
>JASKKP010000017.1 GCA_030154105.1 Bacillota bacterium | reverse complement strand
GGGTAGAACTCCTAACCCTAATCGGCTCTGTCCTTGTTGGTGCTGCGGTAGAGGACTCTTTTCGTGATGGTTGACCTACAGTAGCTTGACTCTATCCGTTACCGGCTTTCCTTGACACAGGAGGTGCAAGCCTTTACCATAGTAGGTATGTACGGGCCGTTTGTTACGTAAAAGAAAGGGGAGGAGCCTGTGCGCCTGGGGCTGGAGGAAGAGGTTTTCATCACCCAGCCGGAGCGGCCGAACCTGCAGTCCCTTTTCTATCTTACCCGGCTTTTTTGGCGCAACCCGGGTTTCTTTCTCGTCCATTCGGATTCGAACTTCGCTCGCGGTAAGGACATAAAGGCCGGCCTTATGGGCCCGGTGGAGATTTCCACCCCTGTGGCGGGGAGCCCGGCGGAGCTGGTGGCGGCTTTGGCGGAGCTAAGGCGTGAGCTCACGGCGGCGGTAGGCCGGGAGGGGCTCTTAGTCGCCATGGGTCACCTCATCGATATGGATGCGCCTACGCTTACGGCCGGTCTGCACCTGCATCTATCGGGCTTACCCGACGCCGAGCGCGCCTACAACAACCTGGCGCACTTTCTCCCCCTTTTCGCCCTCTGTGCGGCCAGCTCCCCGGCCCGCCGCGGGCAGTATTTCGGCCCCAGTTACCGCCTCTACTCGTCATACGCCCTGGGGCCGCTGAGGCCCGGCGACCGTTACTACCGTTTTCAGGACCTTATTTTCTCCCTGCGGCTGGGTACCATTGAGGTGCGCCTCCTGGACCCCGTGCCCGACCTGGAGCGCCTGCGGAAGCTGGTTGAGGCCATCGTGGCGGTGGCTACCTGCGAACGCACCTACGCTTGGGATCCAGTCACCTACCGGCGCCTGCGGGAAGAGGCCGCCACTTTGGGACTTACGCCCGATCTGGCTCAGCTTTGGGCTGAGCTTCAGGATATCTACCCCCTGGAGCGCCACCTGGTGGAGCGCCCGGCGGCGACAGCGATATGGGAACACTACTTAGAGCACGGCTTAGTTTCTACTTACGCGGCCTTAGACAACCTTTACCGAAACGGCAGTTTCACCAGGAAGAAAGTTCCGGCTACGGCCTATAACCCTTTTAAAGTGGCGGCCGGTCTACTCGGCTATTACGCCGTGCGCCTTCCCTACAAGCTGGCCAAGGTGAAGAGGGAGTGGTCGAGGTGTGGTTCTGGTTTCTGACTGCGGCCGCGCTTCTCGTCGGAAGCATGTACTGGTACCTAAGGAATGTCTACTTTTTCCGCGATCCCCTGCGCCGATCCCCGGCCGATCCGGACGCCATTTTAGCTCCCTGTGACGGCACGGTGGTCTACGTAAAACCGTTTCGCGCAGGAAAGATCGAGGTAAACAAGCTGGGAGAGGCCATCCCGCTCCCGGAAATTCACCACTCTTCCTACCGCTTTGACGACGGGTGGTTAATCGGCATCTACATGTCTCCTCTAGACGTACACTTCAACTATGCGCCGGTGACGGCGACGGTTGCGGACGTTGTCCACGCTCCAGCCGCTTACAACCTCCCCATGGTGGACCTTTGGGAATATGTGCAGCTGACCTTTCTCCGCCGGGCGGTGGACCTTTTTACCCACCGCTATCGCCTCGTAAATGAACGAAACACGCTGTTTCTACACTCGGAAGGAAGACCGCCTCTCGCGATGGTGGAGATTGCCGACAAGTTTGTCAATAAGATTTCCTGCTTTGTCAAGGCTGGCGAGACGGTGCGGGCCGGGCAGAAGGTATCCTTCATTGCCCGCGGCTCTCAGGTGGACCTTATCATCGGCGACCCGACGGCGGAAATCCTGGTGCGTAAAGGCTCGCGTGTAACCGGTGGAGAAACCGTGGTGGCCAGGTGGGGCAGATCCGTTCTATGACGGAAAACGGCCTTCTTAAACTCCTTTCTTCACCGGCCGGTCTGGGAATGTACGGGCTCATCATGTTTCTCGAGGGAACGGGCCTTCCCGGTATACCCTACGAAGCCTTCTTCTTGGCGGCCGGAGTCCTCATTGCCAGCGGGCACCTCGCCCTCGTTCCGCTTTTAGTCCTGGCTACGGTAACCAATACTGCCGGCACCCTTGTAGGATACGCCTTGGGCTTCTGGGGCGGGCGGCCCTTCTTGGAAAGGTACGGGCCGTTAATAGGTGTGCGCCCGGAAGATATAGCACGGGTGGAAAAATGGTATGCCCGCTGGGGCGGGATAACTATTGTCCTCTCGCGCATCATCGGTCTGACCCGCACGCCGGCCATTCTCCTGGCCGGTATAGCCCATATGAACCTTTCGGCCTACCTCTTTTTTTCGGCGCTCACCTCGCTCGGCTGGTGCACCGCCCAGCAACTCATTTACCTTAACCTGGGGCGGACGGCCGCTCACTTCCTTAGTCCACGGGTTTTAGGCTTGGTAACCCTGCTGGGCGTGTTGGTGGGCGCCGTTTACGTGCTTTTCTTTTGGCTGACCTGGCGTCGCCAGCAGCCATAGGAAAGGAGCCTATTATGCGCCGGTTGTACAGAGTCCTGTTTCTCGGCCTACTCGTCTTAGCCAGCGGGATAGGAGCGCACTTTTGGGTGTTGCCTTTGGGGACGGCCCCGAACCCGGAAGTCCGGCCAATCAACCTTAACCTAACTGCCCGGGACCGCGTGCTCATCTTTGCTCCGCACCCGGACGACGAAACGCTTGGTGCCGGCGGACTGATCCAAAGGGCCGTGGCGCAGGGGGCTAAGATAAAGGTGGTTTTCTTCACCTGCGGCGATGCCTTCCGCTACGCCGCCCAACGCCGCCTGCGCGTCCTCAAAACCACACCGTCCACCATGCGCGCTTTTGGCCGGCTCAGGCAGAAGGAAGCTCTGGCGGCGCTCAGCGTGCTGGGGGTGCCCTCTGAAGCGGTCGTCTTTCTCGGCTTTCCCGACCGCGGCCTGGCCGCCTTGTGGCAGGACTACTGGTCGTCCGCCCGTCCCTACCGATCACCTTATACGGGTGTTACCGCTTCCCCGTATGGTACAGGCCCGGCGTTTGCCACTGTTTACTCCGGTCAGGCGCTCCTGGCCAGCATGGAGGAGCTTATCCGCAGCGAAAACCCTACTGTTCTGGTCTTCCCCAGTCCGCATGAAGGCCACCCCGACCACTGGGCGGCCGGCGCTTTTGTGAGCTTTGCTCTGGAGAAATTAAAGGGCGACCGAAGTTGGCACGGGCGGCCCAGGGTTTATACCTACCTGGTACACTACAGCAACTGGCCCCGGCCGTGGGGCGCCGACCTGGCCCGCAACTTAGAGCCGCCCCCGCCCATCGCTCGCGAAGGTTTATGGCTGCGTCTCGACCTCTCATGGCCAGAGAGGGCCAAAAAATTGAACGCCATCTTAAAGTATAAGTCGCAGGTGGCGGTGATGCGGGGTTTCCTTACCAGCTTTGCCCGGGCAAGTGAGCTCTATTGGGCTTACCCGGCCGCGGAAGTCTTGAACACCGACGCGGGAGGCGCCGGCCAAAAGACTTTGGCCGTTGACCCTGCCGGCGACAGCATCATCGACCGGCTCGAACGCGACGCCGACATCGTGCAACTGGACGGCGCGCTGGATGGCCAAGACCTAAAACTTTGGCTTCGCCTCCGGGGGCTGGTGAAGAAAGAACTCAGCTACCGACTGGAGGTGGTAGCCCTAGCTCAAACCGAGCCGATCCGGCGACGGGTGGAACTTCGATACCCGGAGGATGCCGGCCAGCCGGGGACGGCCGGGCAGGCCGAGGGGAACGCGGTGGTTTTTACCATCCCCCGCAGTGTCTTGGGCGATGCCGCCCAGGTGTTCATAGCCGCCGAAACCCACCAGGGTAAGGTGCGGGCCGATCGCCTACCTCAGGTGCGAGTGGTGCTGAAGTAGCTCCCTGCCGTTCCGGCTCCGTTCCGCCGGCCGGGTCGGGCCCTACCTGACCGGGTGGCTGTTTTCGTCAGCCGCGCCGAACATCATGGCCCGAGCGGGCGGACACAAGAAGGTGCGGAAAGACGCGAGCGAAGAAGGAGTTTTTCAAACACTCTCTTCTTTAAGCAGGAGTTTGCGCAAGCGTGGCGAATGAGAACAACGAAGAGGCGAGGAATCAATCGGTCATAGAGGAAGCCAGGGTTTTCAAGGGTTCCAGGGTAAGCTGGCTGGCTTGCAGGCCTGCGAACAGTAAAGCTGGGAAGGCCTCCCAGCCGGGAAAGAATTTTTGGTTGTAGAAAGAATAAAGGCTATTCATTGGCAAAAATAACAATAGGCTTATGCCACTTTTCTCCGAGTCCAGCCGCCTAAGGCTCAGCTAAGGCGATGGACCGATAGGGTAAGCGGGGAAACCTGCTTGCCTCCCGGTGCGGAAAGGAGAAAGGCAAGCTTATGCCCGTTCTGCTTTCCGCAGGACGGGCCTTTAGTTTATGACCTAAGGGAGGAATGAAAAAATGACGACTTGGAAAAACCTGAGACCGTGTGCCCTGATCTTGGTTCTGGTCCTGCTCCTCGGCGGTGCTGGCTGCACGGGCATGCAGAACGCCCCAACGGGAAAAGAGCCTGCTGCTCCCGCTCCGGCCGCCGGCGTTGAGGTAGAGCTTGTGGATGCCGCTGGGATTAGCAGCAAGGTAGACCTGGCCCAGTTTCCGGCCGTGACTGCTAAGGGTGGCTACAAAAAGTCTACGGGCACCATCGTCGGACCGGATGGTTTTACCGGCGTCAAGATGAAAGACATCCTGGCCCGGCTAAAATGGGATCCTATGACACAGGCCGTGCAGGTGGTGGCAGTTGACGGTTACACCATGACCTTCACCGCCGATCAGGTGGACGGCAACCTGCTGACCTACAACCAGGACGGCTCGCCGGCAAAGGTTGGCGGCGTGGAGATGATTCTGGCCTACAAAACAGATGGGAAAGAAGCAAAAGATCTGCCGCGGGTTGCTTTCGTTGGCGACAATGCTCCTTTGACTGACGGCCATTTCTGGGTGAAGAACGTAGCCAAAATAGCCCTGACCAAGGCGCCCGCGGAATGGAAGATAAAGCTGAGCGGCGTCGAGACAGCGGAACTCGACCGCTCCACGTTTGAAAGTCTAGCCACCTGCACTGCCAGTCCACACCCGGCTGTTACGTATAAACACACCGACAAAGAGGGCAAAGAACACGAGTACAAGGGTGTTCCCCTTTGGATAGTGCTCTCCATGGTGGACGGCGGCGACAGCCCGGGCGGGCATTATGTGTTCAATGATGACTTGGCCCAAAAGGGCTATATCGTTCAAGTGGTGGCGAAAGACGGCTACTCGGTAGAGCTTTCCTCCCAAGATGTGGCGCGCAACCAGAACATCATCCTGGCCTACTGGAAGGACGGGGAATTGCTTCCGGCAGACGAAGGCCCGCTGGCGCTCACCGGAGCAGGCCTCAAAAGCAACAAGGAGCGGGTTAAGCAAGTAGCCGAAATCCGCCTCACCAATTTGCCTAAGTAAACTCGGAGGAAGGCGGTAGGCATTGATGGTACTGGCGGTGCGGTCGCGCAGGCAACGTCTGCATGTGGCGTTCATCCTCCTCTTCAGCCTGCTCTTGGTTACCGGTTGCGCCGCTACCACCCCCCGCAGCCTTACCCTAGCCGTAGTAGGCGATAGCCAGGGCCGGACTGCTGTTTGGGGAGATGTTGTCGAGGCAATCAATGCGGAAGGTGTGGACTTGGTCGTCCACTGCGGCGACCTAACACCGGCTGGCACTTACGATCAATACCTTAGGTTTAAGGAGCAGGTTGACAAACTGCGCGTTCCCTTTTACGCCGTTCCGGGCAACCACGATGTCCGCGGTGAGGGACGCCTCCTTTTTGAAGAATTTACCGGTTCACCGCCTTACTGGTCGTTTAGCCGAGACGGGTATCTCTTTATCGGCCTGGATGATGCCGACGGTGAGCTTTCCCGCGAGCAGCTGGACTGGCTGACGGCAGAACTGGCCCGGCCGGGTCCCAAGCTCGTCTTTCTCCACATTCCTCTGTGGGACCCTCGCCCGGGCGAAGACCACGCCTTAAAGCGCACGGAAGAAGCCGCCCGGCTCCATGAACTTTTCTGGCAGCACCAGGTCATCGCCGTCCTCAGCGGGCACGTTCACCTTTTTGCCTGCCAGGAAAAGGACGGCATCACCTATGTGACTACCGGCGGCGCCGGCGCGCCTCTTTACGCGCCGCAGGCGGCCGGCGGCTTCCACCATTGGACCAGGGTCCAGCTTTCGGACGGTCGAGTGAAAAAAGTGGAGGCGGTACCGGTAGAGCGCCCAACCTTGGAGCCTACTGTGACGGTTATCACACCATCAGCGACCCGCACTTTCACCTTGGAAGAGCTGCTGGCCTTTCCCGCCGTTACAGTCAAGGCAGCCTTTGAGAACCGGTTCGGCAACCGGGGTGGCGAGGGCAAGTATAGGGGAGTGCTTCTTACCTCTCTGCTCGAAGAAGCGGGCGGTTTTTCTCCCGGCCAAACGCTCAAAGTGGTGGCTGAAGACGGCTACAACCAGGATTTTGGTTATGAGAATCTCTATCCCAGCGAAGAATGGTTGAAATTGCAGGGAAAAATGCTCCTCGCCTACGAGAAAGATGGGCAACTGGTGCCCGAGTGGGAAGAAGGTCCGCGCTTGGTGCTGGCCCCTGCCGATTGCTTCTATAGCAATGCCGACTGCGCCCGGACCTCCCTGCCCGGGCAGGGTTGGAACGTCAATCCTTCGGCCGGCGCTCGTTGGGTGAGGCAGGTTAAGCAAATCGAGGTGGTAAGAGGTGCGGCAAAATAAAACGCGCGGCTACTACCTGACTACGCGGGAACTAATTACCATGGCCGTCTTGAGCGCCTTAGGTGGGGTACTCAGCACCTACGTAGGGTATCTGGGTAACTTGCTGAACCAGTTTTTCGGCGTGCCGTTCGGAGCCGGCCAATTCATGGGCGGGCTGCACGTGTTCTGGTTCATCGTTCTGGCCGGGCTGGTGCGCAAGCCCGGGGCCGTTCTGGCGGCCGGTCTCCTTAAAGGACTGGTGGAATTCCTTACCGGTAGTACTCACGGTGTGGTTATTGTATTGGTGTGTGTCGTGCAGGCGGCAGCGGTGGACGCCGTGGTTTCCCTGGGGCGGCGATCGGGGTTGGGCGCTTACCTCGTTGCCGGTGCGGCCGGGACGGTCAGTGAGGTTGTTCTTATGCAGCTGCTTTACTTTTCCGGTGCCCCGGCTTGGTACATTCTCCTTATGATCGGTCTGGCGGCAGTTTCCGGCGTTATTTTCGCTGGGTATCTGGGCAGCGGGGTGCTGGACTTGCTGCATTACGGGCGGATTGCGGCTCAAAGGCCGCAGGGCTCTTCTGCCCATACCGCCAGGTTCGTTATAACCCTCATTCTTGGTGCCCTCCTCGCCGGAGGAGCTGTGTACTACTATGCCTTCGTCTTCGAGCCTTCTTGGGCGTCACCGGCCGTAACCATCGAAGGGAAAGTGTCCCATCCTTATACGTACCGGGAGGGTAGTTTTCCCGACAGCGCCATAACAGTAACGGCAGAGCTGAAAGGAAGCGTTACCTACGTACCGCCGCGCGACTACACCGGTGTGCCGATCAGAAAAATTTTGACAGCCGCCCAGCCGGATGGCACGGCCACCAAGGTAACGGTGAGTGCCCGAGACGGCTACTCGGTGGAATTTCCTTTGACCGACCTGCTTAAGGATGAGAAGACCATCCTTATCCGAGAAAAAGACGGCTCCTATCGCCTGATCGCCCCTGAGCACGCCGGTGGCTACTGGGTGCGTCAAGTAACCCGCATCAAGGTCGAATGAAATATGATCACCCTCCGCGCTTTTTCCTGCCGCTATCCGGACGGCACCTGGGGGCTTAGGGACGTCGACCTAGCCGTCTCCCCAGGAGAGTTTCTCGCCCTTACTGGGCCGAGCGGTTGCGGCAAGAGCACCCTCGCCCGCTGCTTGACCGGTTTTATCCCGCACGGGCAGAGCGCTGAACTTTCAGGCACCATTGAAATCCACGGTCTTGACCCGCGTTCCTCCGAGGTATACTGTCTGGCTGCCCAGGTGGGCCTGGTGCAGCAGGACGTGGAAGGGCAGTTTTGCACCCTGCGCGTGGTTGACGAGGTAGCCTTTGGACCTGAGAACCTGGCCATCTCGCGCGCCGCCGTAGTGGAGCGCGTACGGTGGGCGCTGGCTGCAGTTGGAGCCAGCCACCTGGCCGACCGGAATCTCACTAGCCTTTCCGGTGGGGAAAAACAAAAGGTAGCCATTGCTGCAGCCCTTGCCTGCCGACCGGCGGTTCTCATCCTGGACGAACCTACTAGCAACCTAGACCCGCAGGCCACCCAAGAGGTTTTCCAGACAATCGCAGAACTTCAGGCCGTGTCCGGTCTCACCGTCCTGGTTTGTGAGCACCGGCTGCATTATCTGGCCGGCCGTGCCGACCGGCTGGTGATTCTCTCTGGCGGACGCGTGCTTGCCGACGGCTCCCTAGCTGAGGCGAGCCAATGGGTACCAACCTTAGCCGCCTACGGAGTACAGCTGCCCGATCTGGCACCGCCGGCGCTCCAACCGAGAAGACGGTGTCTGCAGAAAAATGCAGCTCCGGGAAAGGCACTTCTTACGGTGGAAAATCTCTGCCTCGACTTCAGCGGTCACCGCGTCCTGAGGGACATCAGCTTTACGCTGCGTCAAGGCGAACTAGTGGCCCTCATGGGTGCCAATGGCAGCGGCAAAACTTCGCTCCTTCGCGCCCTGCTCGGCCTGCTGCGCCCTCGCCGCGGCAAAGTATTTCTGGAGGGCGCCCCGGCGCCGGATCGCGTTCTGGCGCGGGCTCAGCACCTTGGACTTGTCCTGCAAAACCCCAATCACCAGCTTTTTGCGCCTACGGTGTGGGAAGAACTGCTGCTGCCGGCGCGCAACTTCGGCCTTCCGGAAAAAGAAAGCCAGCAGCGAGCAAAGGCGCTCCTTGAAGCCTTCAAGCTGGAGGGGCTGGAGGAACGGCCTCCGCAAACCTTAAGTCATGGGCAGAAAAAGCGCCTTGCCCTGGCCGCCGTTCTTACTTACCGGCCTAAGGTGCTGCTACTCGACGAGCCGCTCATCAGCCAGGACCCGCACGCCGCGGCTGTAGCTTTGACTGCTCTGCGTCGCTTTACCGAGGCAGGGAGTGCTGCAGTTCTAGTCTGCCACGACCCTTATATTGCCGACTATTACTGCGATCGGGTCCTCTTTCTCGATGCCGGCCGCCTCGTAGCCGATGGGACTCCCGAAGAAGTCTGGCCTGAGCTAATATCCCGCGGCTTTGCCGAGTTTGTTCCCTGGTACCGCCAGCAACCGAAGGAGGTGCACAGCTCTGTATTTTCTTGATTTCAGTTACCGCACTGGCCACACATGGCTGCACCGGGCGAATCCGGTAGCAAAGCTGGTGGCGCTTTTTTGCTTAAGCCTACTCGTTTTCACGTTACCCAACCCGGGGTTTCAGGCGGTGCTCTTTTTTCTTACCCTGGCAGCGGCCGCCTATGCCGGAATAGGCGGCGCCTTCTGGCTGAAGAAGCTGCGCTTCGTGCTGTTTTTCGGACTTACCGTCTTCTTAGCCCAACTCCTTTTCAATCAGACAGGACCGGCTCTCGCCGTGCTTGTGCCGGGGCGGTTACCCATAACTGCCCGCGGGTTGGTGCGCGGACTAAGCATGGCCCTGCGCCTCCTTAGCATCACGGGGGCAAGTTACGTCTTTACAGCTACTACCGACCCGGGAGATCTGGCTTACGCCTTGATGCAGGCTGGGCTGCCCTATCGTTACGGATTCATGCTGGTCACGGCACTGCGCTTCGTGCCGCTGCTGCGAGAAGAAGCGG
Organism: Bacillota bacterium; assembly: GCA_030154105.1. Lineage (GTDB taxonomy): Bacteria > Bacillota > DTU030 > DUMP01 > DUMP01 > DUMP01. Next base: position 31,346 of record JASKKP010000017.1, on the reverse strand, counting down.
CTACGGTGTACGCCGCACAGCTCGCCAAAGGCATCCCCTTGGACCGCCCTACCCCAGCCAACCTGCCCCAGCTGGCCCGCTACATGTTCTGGCCGCTCACTGTAGCCGCGTTGGAAAAGGTGGACACTCTGGCTATCTCCATGGAAGGGCGCGCTTTCGGCCTCTACTGTCGGCGCACCTATTTGCGCCAATGCCCTTTTACCTGGGCAGACGCTGTGCTCATCGCCTTAAGCCTGATCGGCACCGCCGGCCTGCTGGCACTCTCCTACCTCTTACCGGGGCTAACGGCCTATTCTTCGTACCTAAAGTTCACATTCTAGGAGCCCAGCCCACGCATTTCTAGTTCCGCTGCTTGCGCCAAGAGAAATTCAGCCTGCTGAGGACGAAAGCCGGCAAAACGGCGTAGCGCTGCGGCTATATGCGGAATCACCGCCGGAAGCGCCTTGGCCTGGGCGGCCTCTTCATACGCTGCCAGGAGTTCACCCACTAGCCGGTACTTCACCGGCGTAAACATAGGATCAGTCGCTAGAACTGAGGCACAGGCTTCGCCCACCTCACTCAGTGCGTCTCCTTCGTGACTCTCCTCCCAGTCCAGGCCGTAGAGTTTCCCTCCCGCCCCTACCAGAAAGTTACGCAGGATGGCATCTCCCTTTAGAAAGGTAGCCTCGCCCTGCCTGAAGCGTATGTGGAGCTCTCCTAGCCAGGCACCCAGCTGGCGTGCCAGGGTAACTTCCAGCGTGTGGTTTAAGACATCGCAGAGATTTGTCCCGGGGACCTTCTCAAGAATCAACAAGTCCTCCCGCAGGAGTGCCAGCGGCTTCGGAACGGCTATGCCGCGTGCCCCTACCTTGAGGAGAGCGCCTTTTTCCCTTGCGCAGGCAGCGGCAGAGGCGTAGAGTTTGGCCACATGTTCGCGGTGGCCGTCAGTCACCCGGTAAACGCGGTTTTTCTTACTGCGGAACCGCTCGAGAACAGCGAACCCGTAACCCTCGAGCACCTCAAGAGCGTCGTCCATCTCGCACATCTCGCTTGGCTTTCGGCAATCCTCAACCTCTTTTCCAGACATCCTGTCCTTACTCTATCACACCTTAAGTTGCGCTCACAATCGTCTTTGTTTTCCTGCTTTTCCGTATTAGTCTGCTAATGATGGCGCCTAATCTACTGGGTGGTCACGCGTACCCTGCCCTCCGTGGTGGCAGGGTCCTCGAGGGCCTGGTGTAGGTAAGAGAATTTATTGAAGTAACTCGTTACAAAAACCGGACTTGCCAAAGGGAGGAATTCGAAACAAGAACATAAAAAGAGACCTCACGAGCTGTTGAACCGAACGAGTACCGAAAAACGATGCGCCGGAAGGCAGGGCCTCATAATTCGGCAGTTGATCGCTGCTTTCTTTTTTGAGGCATTGCCGCAACGGCATAGTCGTGTTACAATAAAAACCAAGTAAAGAATTCTCTTCGCTGCCCTTATGGCTGCGTGTTGGGGTGAGGTTTATGGGGGGAGCACAGGGAGGGCGCCGGGTGGTCACGGAAAACCGGAAAGCCAGGCATGATTACTTTATCCTTGAGACTTACGAGGCAGGGCTGGCTTTGGTCGGTACAGAGGTGAAGTCCCTGCGCGAGGGCAGGGCCAACCTAACCGACAGCTTTGCCCGAGTTGAAAACGGCGAGGTAATCCTATATAATATGCATATAAGCCCCTACCAGAAGGGGGGCTACGTCAACCACGAGCCCAAACGCCCACGCCGGCTTCTCCTACACAAAGGAGAAATTGCCCGCCTGGCGGGGGCCGTCCAGCAGAAAGGGCTGACCCTTATACCCTTGTCCGTGTACTTCACGGAAAGGGGTTGGGCGAAGGTGGCCTTAGCGCTGGCCCGCGGAAAGAAGCTTTACGATAAGCGGGCCGACCTGGCCAAACGGGAGGCGGCGCGCGAGATCGAGCGGGCCGTCAAAGAACGCTCCATGGGGGCGATTTAGGCTCGACGGGGGTTGTATGGGCACAGGAAGCGAGCCGCGGACCATGACCGCGTACCAACATGGAAAGGCATAACTGCCAACAACGAATACGCTCTGGCTGCGTAACTGACGTAGCCCATCCGCCCGGCTCATGCCTGCGGAGCCGGATCCGGGTGTGAGAGCAGCAGGCTACCGCCGTGCCCGGCCCCGGAGCCCGGCGGGAAACAAACGGGGCTAGCCTGAGCGGCATCCTGCTCCTGGGAGGCCGCCCGGGCGAACGCCAAAACAGGAGCTACGCTCGTAGAAGCCTGTGTGGGTACACCTTCGGACGGGGGGTGCAATTCCCCCCCGCCTCCACCAAACATAAGGCACAACGATCGCGCCGCTTTCGGGCGGCGCTTAACTTTTTTCGCGGTTCCCCAGAAACGGCTGGAAAACCCGATATAGAAAAAACGCGTGCCTTTTGCTTAAGGCGGGGGCACGCCTTTTTCGTTTGGGGAAGAATAAAAAGCGGGAACGAAGGGGAAGCACGGTTACCTTGAAAGGAGAGGTAGCATGAAAATAATTCCGCTCGCCGTAGCCGCTACCGCCGGCCTAACCATGGCCGTACAGGGTTCCATCAACGCCGCCCTCGCCAAGATCGTCGGCCTCTGGGAGGCCAACCTCATCGTTCACGTGGTGGGTACGGGTGTCGTTGCCGCGGTGGTGTTTCTGTTGAAACAGGGGACTAGCAACCTGGCCCGCATATCCGGGGCACCCTGGTACACTCTTCTCGGCGGGGTGCTCAGCGCCCTCATTATCTACGGAGTAGCGCTAAGCATTCCGAAACTCGGCGTGGCGGCGGCGACCACGGCCATCATTGTCGGCCAGGTGCTTACCGCCCTCTTGATTGACCACTTGGGGTGCTTCGGCTTGGATAAAGTTCCCTTCACCTGGACCAAACTCGCCGGTTTAATCCTTTTGGCGGCCGGAGCTTGGCTGCTTCTTTCCCGTACCGGGTCCGGGAGCGCTTAATTCAGGCCGGGACGGCCGCCCGGGCAGGCCATATTTTTTCGTCCGGCCGGAACCGGCACCTCCCAGGAACTGGCGCCGCGGGCGGCGCATAGTATTGAGAGGAGAGAGCACTGGGAGGTGAAAAGATGTATTTCGATCCGGCCATTTTTAAACATCCGGCCGTGGAGTATATCCCTCTCTACCCTGAAACCCTGGCCCTCGACCCTTATTGGACGGAAAAGAGCAGCCAACGGGTATCCCTCTACGTGTTTCAAGACCAAGAGGCTTTGGCCGAAGAACTCAGGCATCTCGGGCTAGACCCGGCAACGCAGGTGAACTTCGCCCAGGACTTGGCACTTCTTACCCTGGGCTACCAGGTAAACTACGCCTATTACCGGGGTTACACTACTCTTCTTCTCGGCAATCCCCTTCCCGGCGGATACCACCTTTCCCGCATTACTCGCCGCTATTTTTATAAAGACCGCATCCACTTTGCCCTCTATAGCGGCAAGGCCGAAAAGCTGGCCTGGGCCGACATTGCCTTTAAGTCGCTTTAAGAAGCGCTAGGTCGGCTGCCAGCACGATGGTTACCACCACCTCCCGCCCTGAGCGTGCCCCCGGAACGAGGAGAAGCCGGGGGCGGGCTTCTTTTACCTTGAGTTCGCCGCGAACCGTGAGGCCGGGCCTGGCTACGGGGCAGGGAAAGCGGGCGGCAAAGGGGCGCCTTTCCTGCCACCGCCGTAGCAGATGGTCGTGCCCGGCGTACAATATGGAAAGTTCCAGCTCGCCCACGGCCCCGACGGCGCCTTCCTCTACCTCCCACACTAAACGGGGAATGCTGGCTGTTGCTTCCTCCACTTTTTGCGCCGGGGGATGGGGGAGAAGCACCAGTGCCTCAAGCTCCATCTCGTCCCCCACCACCCCTTCAACCGGTTGCCCTGCCGGGACGGAAGAAGAGGCAGGAGTCAGGGCGGTCACCACCCGAGCTGCCGTGCGGGCGTACGCCCTGCCCTTAACGCTGAGGAGCGCCTTGGCTACGACCGTATTGCCCTCTGGGGAGAAGGCAGCGGAGAGAAGATGGCACGCTACTTCTACTTCGGAGGTCATCTCCGGCCGAGCTTCGGCGATGGCGAGCACGGCCTGCCACGGCGCAAGGCTTCTGGTGCAGAGTTCCCGCCCGTCGGCGGTGAGGTAATAGGCACAAAATTCGATTTCTCCGGACGCCAGCACCCGCCCGTAAGTGCTCTTAACTTCCTTTTTGCCGGGCAGGACCGTCACCTCGCTCAGGATCTCTGCCCGCTCTTCTAGACGAATATTCTGTTCGAGTAGCTGGTCGTTCTGGCCTTCGCCGACCAGCTCTTCTATTTCTACAGGTGTCGTTTCCGCTGCCGCCTGGGACGAAGCAAAACTTACAGCCAGCCTCACAACTTCGCGCGCCGTAAGGCGCAGCTCAAACGAGCAGAAAAACCGCGCTTCGTACGCACCCGTTTGGGTGCGCACTGCTTCGGCGCTTTCAACCCTGCCGCGCACTTCTACGTCATGCTCTGGCTGCGCCGCATCGGCGGCGACAAAGAGCCGTAGGGGGGCGGGCAGGGAGGCGGTGCGTTCTTTTCCGTCCGGGCCCGCATACGGTACCGTTACTTCCATCTCCCCTTCCAGCAGAACCCGGCCGGAGCCGGGACGGGCGGTAAGCTCGCGCACCTCGGCCTGAGGCACTCCCAGATAGGCAACCGGCTCCGTAAGGGGCAGGGGCAAGGCCAAAAACTCACTTGTTGCCACCTCTTTTACCACGCGGCGGACTTTGGCTAAGACGGTTTCTGCCGTAAGGTCCGGATCCGGCTCGGCCAGTACTTCCAGCCGGCGCTCACGCGTCACCCGAACGCCTATTGTTTCGGCTACATGGAGCTGGAGCGTGTGTCCGGCTGCCTGAAGTACCTCTTTGGCCACCTTTCCCTGCGCCCAGGCGGCGATGCAGGCGTTTTCGAAGGGCCCTTTGCCGGGCAGGAACCGGCTCCAGTTGGTTAGGTGGCGCAGGTGGTGAACGTGCCCGTCCTGCCCCAGGTAGAGGACCAACTCTTCCGCTTCACCGCTTACCACTGGTTGGGGCAGGGGTTCGCCCTTGACTTTTTCCTCGCGCACTTCCACCCGGAGAATTTTTAATGCCGGAGGGTCAAGGGGGAGCAGGAGTTCCCGGAAGAAAGTGGCTTCTTGCTGGGCGAGGAGCTCGGAGAGCACCACCGGTACCCAGTGAAATTTTTCCGGTCTGTTACCGGGTGAAGGGCTTACGGTCATGACCCGGACCGTAAGCCCGCCCACTGCTTTTACCTCCAGCCTGGCCTTTCTCCCCAGAAGGGGGCTCAGGCTGTAAGAAACATCGTGCACTTGAGCGGCGAGTTCGAGGTGTCCCGAAGGAAGTTCCTCCTTAAGGGGCAGTGTTAGGTCAAACGTGCTTTGACCGGGCAGCGAAGCCAACCGGCCGTCGCGTTTGGCGTAACGCACCAAGGCGCTCAGCCTGCCGCGAACCTTAAGCCGCTGACCTGCAGCCTCACCCTTGAGGTCCTCGACGTAAACTTCTACTTTAAGGATTTGTGCCGGCGCTTCACGAAGCGGCGTAGAGAACCCCAGGGTTAAGGGAAGGGTTACCGCCCGCGCACAGGTATAAACCAGGCCTTCTTTCTGTTCAGCAGGCACGTCAACCCTCCTCAAGCCAGTTTTTCTTCCTAAAAAAGATATGGCCACCGAGCAAAAAAAAGAAGCGGAGACTTCCTCCGCCCGGCCGCCATTCTATAGCGAGGTGACCTCAGCCGCTGCTGCCTGTACCGTCCGCAGCACCTTGACACTTATCTCCAACATGACCTTTTGGGCTAAGGTGGTACCATCGGCCGCGAGAGAGGGTATAATGCCTTTTACCTCGGGCGAGACATGGACGGTCATGCCTGGAGCCGCCTCGGCGATGGCTACGTAGCCCATGAAGGGGACGTCTTCCTCCTGCTCGTAATTGATGTCGTCGCTGCCGGTGAAGTAAATTCGCTTGTGCAGATTTCCTTGGATTATTACCTTACCCGGTATTACCGTACTTTCAATTTGGCTCACTTCGGCTGTAACTTGGTTGACCTTCTGGGCGACGGGGTTCAAAGCGTAGCTGCTCTCCACAAGGGTATACAGCGCTCCCTCGCCTACGATCTCTTGCGCTTTAATCAATGTCGAGCCTGCGGCCAGCGAGAACTCTACATCTTCCGTAACCTTAACGAACAGTTCGTAAGCCACTTTCAGGCTGAGCCGAGTGCCGTCAGGGGAAAGCTCATGCACAACTTCCTCAACCTTCGGGTTGATCTGTACAAACATGCCGGGACCTACGCCGGGCATATCAACAAACGTGGAAAAGGCTTCATCCTCGGCCTGGTGGTGTTCCAGCTCGTCGCCGAGGCCTACGTAGAAGATCTGTTTATGAACGTAACCCTGGATGATCACCTTATCGTTTATTGCTTCTTTTCCTGTAATTTCGATTCGGGCCGTTACGTCGGTAACCTTTGAGGCCGCAACGCTTAGTGGAACCGTACTTTCGTTCACCTGCTGTACCGTGTTTTCACCTCGCACTTGATGGAAGAGGCAGCGCGGCCCATTACCTTCCTCCAAGCATAACTGGCGTGCGTCGCTGACCTTCACCAGGATGTCCAGAATCACCTTGAGGACTACGCTGGTTCCATCCGCCTTAAGCTCTGGTAGCACCCGCTCGACTGTGGGGTAAACCTCGGCCTTCATTCCCGGAAGCGCGTGAGCGATCACCACGTAGGTACAGAAAGGCAGGTCTTCGGCCTGATGATGGACAACGGCGTCGAGGCCCACGTAGAATATGTTCAGACGGACGTTTCCTTCCAAAATAACGTTACCGGGAAGGATATTCGCCTTGAGATCGCTGACTCCGGCCACAACGTTGCGGATCTTAACAGCCGGCGCGCTCAGTATTGCCGTGGCCTCGGCGAGAAGTTGGGTAGTATTCTCACCAACCACCACTTCCGTCTTCACGAGCGGACTCATCTCTTTCGCCTCCTGACTTGTCATTTCCGTTGCCGGCTTTGCCGGCCCCGCTGCCCGTTTCTTTAGGAGCAGGCTCCTGCGCTGCTACAGTACACAGTTGGAAGTTGAAGTGTGCTTGGCCGCGCGTGGTAATATCTGGCGGATTTTTCCGGCCCAAATAAAATAAACGGAGAGGCTTTTCTGAGCCTCTCCTTCGTGGCTGACCTACGTGTACAGCGGGTTCCCCACCATATTTTAGACAGGGAGAGGTTTCTGCGGTGGGAAGAGATTTTCCGGCGGGCAAGGGAATTCGGGCTGCGGCCGTGTCTGGCAAGGGGCAGGAATGCAAAAGCCCAAGCTGGAGACTAAAAGTTTAACCAGAGCCTTGATTTCGATCTCTTTACAGAGCTTCTTGGTGCAAAGGAGTACATTGAGCCCAGGGTTGTCGGGATCGGGGATGATCTCGCAGCGGCACAGCGAACTTACGATGCGGCACTGCCCGAAAGTGCCGGCCGGGGCATAGAGAAGGACGGTATTGAAGAAGAATTTCGGGCCAATACGAGTTGGGCCGCAGAGGACATTACCAAACTGGTCCCGTATCGTGATATCGAAGACCAACCGCTGGCGGACCGTCACGTCAGCGAAACCATTGGCGTCTGGCGGCCCGATGTTAATAACCTCGCAGCGGGTTTCGGGTAAACCTGTGGCCGGGTCGATGTCAAAAACGAAATTGCACTCGACGGTTGCACCAGGCGGAAGCGGGTTCGGGCAACCTGGCGGGATAGGCTCCTCTTCAACGATGATGTCCTCTTTAATGCACTGGTCGTAAACCTTAAGAACTTCAATACATTCTGTTACAGGAAGCTGCTGGGTGACAGAGGTGGACATATCGTACCCCCCTTAATACGCATGAGCGCATTACGTTTTAGCTTCCGACCTGATGCATTATATGCGGACCTCGCGGAAAGGGTGAATTTTTGAGCACCTCCGCAGTCTTTTTTCCGGTCCTGAGGCCGAGCGGATTACAGATTAGCTTGCTTTTGGTCTCGGCAGTTAGACTGCCAGCACCTTCCACCAAGGCAACCTTGTTTGCTAGAAGCTTGGCCGCGCTGGGGCAAAGGCCACATTGCTTCCTACGTTGATTTACGCCTGATGCGGACTTTTGCTACCCGGAGGACTACAACTTATAATACTCATGAGAGTTGTATTTCGAAGGAGGCAATCAGGTGAACAAGAAGAAAGGGTTTAGAGCGCCGCTTACCGTATCTGCACTCGTTCTTAGCCTGGCTATGTCCACGCCAGCCCTGGCGACAAGTGCCTACGCAACAAAAGAGTGGTACCTAAACTACCTGCGCCAGTACTCAGGAAGCCGCACGGCTGCCACCCAGCCTGCGTCGACGCAAATGCCGACAACCAGCCGGGCGCCACAAACGGCTCAGCCTCCCACTACCCGGCCGCTACAGACGACGATTCCTCCCGGGAACCTGCCGTCTGGGTATTACCAGGTGCCGCAGGGCACACCGCAGCCGACGAACAACTGGTACCTGAACTACCTGAATCGATACCAGCTCACCGGGCCAATTGCAAATAGGCCCGCCAACCAATCCCAGCCGCCGGCGGCTCCACCCGGCGTTCTCCAGAATCCGTCCCCCGACCGAGAGAGTACTCCTTCCGAGCCGTCTGCAGACAATCCTTCCCTTACGGCGGAAGAGGAACAACTTATGAGTTATATCAACGAGGAGCGTGCCCGAAACGGGGTAGGCCCTGTGGTGGCAGACCAGGAGCTCGTGCGTATTGCCCGCCTCAGGGCCGAAAAGCTGGTGGAACTGGATTACTTCGACCATAACATCCCTGGCTACGGGACGGCCGGCCAGCAGCTTACTCGCGACGGCTATAGGTACGCGTACGTGGGAGAGAACCTCTCCGCTGCCGGTAGCGTCTACCAGGCGCACGCGCAAATTGTAAGAAGCAGCGCCCATCGGCAGATTATGCTGGACCCCAAGTTTACCAAGGTAGGTATCGGCATCGCCCATTACACCAACAAAGCCGGTATTGTGGTCGTGGAAATCTTCGTAGAACCGTACTGACGGAAAACAGGAGCCGGGGCTTTTAGGGAGGAAAGTGCGGCGAAAAGAACCTAGAAGCGAAACCGTTCATAGTATAAACATGAACAGAACATCGAAACGGAGCCTTACCTTTGGGCTCGGAACTTTCCTAAGGAGTCATCCATGCCGCTAAATAGCGGCACCACGAAGGATGAAAATGGTATTTTCGAAGGAGGAATTGTGAGTGGCGAGCAAGAAGGACCTAGCGGGCATACCTCAAGAAGTTCTCGCATACTACCAGCAATTTGGCCTGACGGCCGGGGCAGTGGTTAAGCTGTACAGCCCTGGAGAAAAGCTGCGGCCGGAAACAAGGACCTTCACGCCGACAGCTCCTGTTGTAGTGTGCTGAGGCAAACAGCGTTAGCCGGCCGGCGGTCGACAAAGAAAGACCCGGGGCAATTTTCCCCCGGGTCTTCAACTTTGTTCCGGCCGCCGGCCCAGAAATTACCCTCAACCACGCCCGGGCATCCGCCATACATACGGAGGAACGGTTTCGGCTCCGGGCGGAATACGTGAAATTGGTCGGGTTGGTTCTTGAGGCGAGTCTGGTTTGCAAAACAGACCGTTCGGTTTCTCTCCCGCGGTAAGTTTGGGTTCCGGATGGGGGCCTACCCATACCGGCACGTTTACCATATGCCTGGCGGTTTCCTCTAGTTCCACGACTGGTACGCACGCTGCCCGGGGAAGGCCGTCCTGCCCAGACCCCAAGCGAACGGCAGGATCTTCCGATTGCTCCTCGCTTGTGGGAGAGGCAGGCAGATCCATCGCTTTCTCTCTTGCTTCTACTTCCCCCGGGAGTTCTTCCCCGTCCGAAGCGGTGAGAATCTCAAGCACACTACTCACCTCCACCTCCAGCCTCTTCCTGAAGACGGTGGAGACGTTTTTCGGCGGGCTTATGGCCTTGTTGCCCCCGGGGGTACAGGCTTCGCATACCTGGCAGCAAGGTTCTTTGCGGAATTCGGCCCAAATAGCTCTACCATTTCCTGCATCGATCAGTTTTTCGTTTTCTTCCATATCAAGCTCGAGGACGTAGTTGCGGGACACAGTGGTGAGCTGGTACTCGCCTGGATTGCTCACTTTGGCATAGCAGGCTACCAGCTCTAGCTTGCCGAAAGCCAAACCCTTGCTGTTAGAAATCAGGTGGAAATGGGGCCGGCCTAATTCCGCTCCGCACGCCAAAAGTTCCATGTTGGGGAGGCTTGGAAGTAGCACTCGTGCGCTAAAGGGCTTACTTACGAGGACCTTATTTTCCCGTTGGGCCAATTTCTTTCACCTTCTTCACCTTTGGTATGGTCGCTTTTAACGTTCTCATAGTATGCATGGGAGCTACCGGTTGTGCTTGACCGGCCCCAAATCGCTCTTCGCGGTTTTTACCAGGGTTGGCGGCGAAAGGGACAATTAAACCCGGGAGGTTTGCTGCCCCGGGTTTTCTTTTTCCGTTTCCGGTGGTACGGCCGGCAGGGTAAACCAAAAGGTAGAGCCACGGCCGACCTCGCTGGTGGCGCCCACCCGGCCGCCATGGGCCTCGATGATCTCTTTGGCGATCGCCAAGCCGAGTCCGGTTCCGCCCAGGGCCCGGGAGCGCGATTTTTCTAAGCGGTAAAAGCGTTCCCAAATGCGCGGAAGTTCCTCTGCCGGAATGCCGGGCCCTTGGTCTTCGACGCTTACGGTTACGCCTTCGATGCCGAAGCGGCCCCGAATGGTGATCGTGGCCCCGGGCGGCGAGTAACGAATCGCATTGCTCAAAAAGTTCGTCAGGACCTGCTCGACGCGGTCTTCATTGGCTAGAATGCACGGCAAGTCGGGAGGGATATCCTCCTTTACCGTTAAACCCTTGGCCTGAATTTCTTGGCCGAGCTTAAACGCCACCCGCGCGGCGAGGTCTCCCACATCCACGGCGTTCAGTTCCCATTCGATCCGGCCGGACTGCAGCAGCGAAAGTTCCAGAATATCGTTAATTAACGCTTTCAGCCGCAGGGTTTCGCGGTAAATTACTTCCAGGTAATGTTTCGGGTCGCCGGCCACTCCGTCCAGCAGGGCTTCGACAAACCCCTGAATCGAGGTAAGCGGGGTGCGGAGCTCATGCGACACATTGGCGACGAAATCGCGCCGCAGCTGCTCCACCTGCTTAAGCTCCGTGATATCCTCCAGCACGGCCACGGCGCCGCTCAGCGGCTCTCCCGGTTGGGCGAGCGGCGTCACATGGGCTATGACGCAGGTTTTGCCGCCGTTTAGGGCGAGTTCGCCGCTCCGGCTTTCTTTATTTTTAAGCACCTCGCCAAACAACTTCACGAGCTCAGGACAGCCGAGGGAATCAATGGTAGTCCCTTCCGGGATGGGGCTCGGGTTTCCTCCCAGGGTGCGCCCGACGGCCGGATTGGAGAAAAGAACCCGGCCTTCTTCATCTACCGCGATAACCCCTTCGCTCATGTTGGCCAGTATGCTTTCTATCTTTCTTTTCTCTTGCCAGAGAGCACCAATCGTACGGTCTAAGGCAATCGCCAGGTGATTAAAGTTTTGCGCGAGCTGTCCGACTTCATCACCGGAGGTCACCGGTACCTGCTGCTTGAAGTTGCCTTCCGCCATGGCCAGGCTGATGCGGCTCATCTCTTTTAAAGGACGCGAGATCGAGCGGGAAAGGTAAGAACCGAGTAACACGGCGAAAAGCACCGCAATTCCGGCGGCATTTATAATGAGGCGCTGCACCGCCTTGATAGTTGCGGCAATGTCGGCCAGGGGGGTAAAAATGACGAGGGCGCCCGTCACCTCGCCCTGATGCTTAAGAGGTATCACGGCCCTCAGGATATCCTGCCCGAAACCTACGCGCCCACTTACCACTTCACCGCTCAGGACCTTTTGAATGGTCTCCTTATCCAAAGGAGGGATAGTCCGTCCCGGCGGCATCCGGCTTATGCTGGAGGCGAGATCCGTACGGTCCAGTACTATCAACCGGCTTCCGGGGATGTCCCGAAGGTGGGTGGAGAGCGCGCGCAGGTTTTCTCGCGTGGTGCCCGAAGAAGACTGCAGGGCTGCGGCTACCTGTTGACCCTGTTGGAGCAGTTCTTTTTCTTTGACCGAGTAATAAAAGCCAGCAAACAGGCGGGAAGTGGTTATGCCTACGGCCAGCAGGGTAATTAGGGCGACCGCCAGGTACGACAAAAGGAGTTTGCCAAAAAGGGTACGCGGGAGCCTCGGCCTCATTCAAAGCTACCACCTTTAATCTTTGCTTACTTCAAACTTGTAACCTTTGCCCCAAACTGTCTTTATGTAGGACACTCCGGCCGGCCGCAGCTTTTCCCGCAGGCGACGGACGTGGGTGTCCACCGTGCGTGCGTCGCCAAGGTAGCTGTAGCCCCAAACTGCTTCCAGCAGCTGCTCGCGCGTAAATACGCGTTCGGGCCGAGAGGCGAGAAACCAGAGGAGGTCAAACTCCCGGGGAGTGAGCTGCACTTCTTGACCGGCAACCTCTACCCTGTTGGCGGCTTTGTCGAGTACAAGCTGCGGGAAACTGAGCACCTCACGGTGTGCATTATCGGCTCCCTGGGTACGCCTTAGAACCGCCTTTACCCTGGCCACCATTTCGCGGGGGCTGAAAGGTTTCGAAATATAATCGTCCGCGCCGAGCTCCAGGCCCAACACCCGGTCAAACTCCTCCGACTTGGCCGTGAGCATGATGATCGGGGTAGAAGAGTTCTTGCGAACCTCTTTGCAGATTGCCCAGCCATCCACTTCTGGGAGCATGATGTCCAAGAGGATGAGATCGTACTTGTTGTGGGTCACTTTCTCGAGCGCTTCGCGGCCGTTCATGGCTACTTCAACCGCAAAAGATTCTTTCTCCAGGTAGACACGCACCAGATCACAAACCGGCTGTTCGTCTTCCACCACTAGAATTGTGGGCAAAGCAGCCACCTCCCATCTTCGTTATTCCGCATCAGGTGGACAAATCCCTTTAAGTAAAGAGGCGAGGGAAAAACTTCTCCCTCGCCTCTTTCGGCGGCATTAAGCTTCAGGCGAAGTGTTGGACAAAGGCGTCTCTAGCGCAGGCAAGCCGAAGCCCTTGCCGAATCCCTTCATCCCGTGCCGCCCGCCCCAGCCGCCGAAAAAGCCCCGCATGGACTTGGCCTTTTCCAGCTGCTCAGGGGTGAGGATAGACTCAAACTTCTGCTGGAACTCTTGGGTGATTTTCTGTAGCTCGGCCCGGAGGTCGTTTACTTCCTTGGTCTTGGCGTCCAAAGCGGCCTGGTCCGGGTTCTTGTCCCACCTAAGCTGCCGGAGTTCGAACATGGCGTCCTGCAGCTCTTGCCTCAGGTCCTTGGTCTTTTCATACATTTCGCGTTGCAGCTCTTTGATCTTGGTAACCTGTTCGTCAGTGAGACCCAGCTCTTCAACCGGATTCTGGCGGCTGCCGAAGAAGCCCGGGAGAGACTTCGCCTTCTGGAGCTGCTCCGGCGTCAAGACGGACTCGAATTTCTTCTGGAATTCCTGGATGGTCTGCTTAAGCTGGCTCTGTAAGTCTTTCATTTGCTGTACCTGTTGGTCCGTAAGCTCTAGCTCGTTGGCCAAAGCTGCCGGATCGCGCCCAAAAAGGCGGCTTCCGAACCCCCAAGGGGCGGCCGCCGCCAGCTGGGCGGTACCAACCACCAAGAGCAGGGTTAGCGTCAACCACCAAACCTTCTTTTTCACGCCATCTCCGCTCCTTCTGCAAAATTTAGGCAAGAAGGTTCGTACGGGAAGTGGGTAGGCTACCTCCGCCAACTCGCCTCCTTTCCTTCCACCCATGAGGATCGAACCGCTCTCAGCAGCTATTATAACCAGGGTTTGTGACGAGTTTGTGATAAACCTGTGAGGAAACGTCGAATTCTTAGGAGGGGTTCCTTCGATTTTTGGAAAAGGTCTGATCACAATTCGTTCACAATTTTAGGATAGAATTACCACATAGGTTTACTCTAGAGGGCACGGTTTAGGACCGTCGCAGACATTGTGCCGGGTTTAAGCATTGGGGCACATTGGAAGGAGGGAGTCTCGATAACGGTTTTCTTCAATAACCACTTGCAGAAAACGATTTCGGAGGGGTGACCGCCGTGCAGGGTAAATCACGCACTTTTGTGCTCATAGCGGTAGGACTGGTGCTTGTCGCCGTTTTCGGCCACCTCGGTTTCCGGGTCCTAAGGCGGCCGGTGCCAAACGCCCGGGGAAATCTGAAGATGGTGCAAGTTAGTCGCGGATCCATTGAGGTTAGCGTGAGCGGCAGCGGTAATGTGGCCTTTGCTGAAGACGTGCAGATCAGATCCCAGGTTTCGGGAACGGTAGTGAAGGTGCTGGTTAAAGACGGCCAAAAAGTGGAAGCAGGCCAGCCGCTTTTCCTTTTGAAAAACGACTCTCTGGAGCTCAGCAGGGAGAAGGCCCAAAGCAACGTCCAAGAGCTAAGCCGCGCGGTGAAGCAGCTTAAGGAGGATATCGCGGCGCTTAGCGTCGTCGCTCCTGAGGCAGGTCGGGTAACGAATGTAGCCGTGAGTGAAGGCGAACGGGTAAACGAAGGAGCTACCCTCCTGACGCTAATTGACGACAATACCTTTTCTGTCACCGTTCCCTTTCTTAAACCTGAGCGCGATCGGATAAAAGTGGGCGATACGGCCGAAGTTTTCTTGCCGGATTTCTTAAGCTCGCTCCAGGGTAAAGTTGTCAAAGTATCTCCAACGAGCCAGCCGGGAAGCGGCGGGGCGGTCGTTTACCCGGTGACGGTAGATTTCCCCAATCCAGGCGCATTGGAGGAGGGTATAAACGCCCTCGTCACCGTGAAAACCGGCCGAGGCCCGGTGGAGGCGCTGGAGGCCGGCACGATAGCGCCGAAGAAAGTTGCGGAGATTCGTAGCTCTGTCGCCGGCGAAGTGCAAAAAGTACACGTAGAAGCCAATGATAAAGTACGCAAAGGTGAACTTCTTATTGAGCTGGCCAACGATGAGCTTCTCAACAACCTTAGGCAACAAGAAGCCGCCTTGGCTCAGGCCAGGATGGAGCTCGAGGACCAAGAAAGTCAAATGGCCAAGCTTACTATAACTGCCCCTATTAGCGGAGTCTTTCGGGAGAATGAAAAAGATTCATCGAGCAACAGTAGCAGCTCTATTCAAGGTCCCGTCCAGGTCGGCGACGAATTAAAACCCAACGATCCGGTGGGACGAATTGTCAACAACTCGAGTTATGAAGTGGTTGTCAACATCGATGAGCTGGACATCAGCCAGGTGAAGGTCGGGCAGAAGGCGGAGATAACGATAGAGGCCCTGCCGGGACAGATCGTAGAGGGGACGGTTACCCAGATCGCCGAGGAAGGCGTGGTACAAAGCGGAGCGGCTTATTACCCCGTCACGCTGACTCTCCCGCCGACACCGGGGATTAAGGCCGGGATGACGGCGAACGCGCGTATTCTTGTGGCGAAAAAAGACGACGCGCTTCTCTTGCCTGTTGAGGCCATACAGGAGAGGAACGGTCGATTCTTCGTTCTCCTTCCTTCGGGGACGAACTCGTCTTCCAATGAACAAGGGACACGGCGACAGATGAAAGAGATTAAGGTGGGCCTGCACAACGAGACCTCCGTTGAGGTCCTGGAGGGGCTTAAGGAAGGCGATACGGTGGTCGTGCCGCAGTCGGCCCGGACTACAAATTCTGGGAACCAGGGGAGTCAAAGTTCTTCGCCGCGCACGCCGATTCCCGGAATGATGCCGCCAGGTGGATTCGGCAGTTTCCGTCCCCGCACTTAAAAAGCGGGTAAGAGCTTTTGCCTAGTTTTGCAACGCTTCTTAAAAACATTTCTACCCCCTGTTGTTCCGCCCAGCCGCCGTGGCCTTTGGCTCCGCCGTCATGGTTGGCGTATTTTTCGGCTTATATCCGGCCCGCCGCGCTGCCGACCTGAACCCTATTGACGCCCTGCAGTACGAATAAAAGTCAGAGGAGAAAACGTAAACCCCTGCCGCTTTTCCGTTGCAGGGGTTTACAAATGATTGAAGCCGCCTATTCCGGCGGAAATTCACCCCAAAGGCGAACTTCGGGCTCCATGGTGATGCCTCGGGCGGCCGCCTCCTTTTGTACCAGGCGAATTAACGCATAGACATCGGCGGCTTTTGCCCCGCCTAGGTTGACGATGAAGTTGGCGTGGTCGGGTGAAATCTGCGCTTGGCCGATCTTAACGCCTTTCAGTCCGAGCTCTTCGATCACCTTTCCTGCATAGGTGCCCGGTGGGTTGCGGAACGTGGAGCCGCAGCTGGGGAGCCGGGGATGGCGGCGCCTCTTTTCTTTGGTTGCGGCAATGCGCTCCAAGAGCTCTGCGCGGGGGCGGGGCTCGACCCGGATAAGTGTCTCCAAAACGATGAGATCCTGCTCTTGAAAGATGCTGTGGCGGTAGGAAAAGGCGTGCTCGGCATGGGGCAGGCGGCGGATAAACCCCTGAAAGTCCATAACGATGCTCTCCTGGACGAAATCACCCAGGGTAACGCCATAGGCGCCGGCGTTCATGAAGATCCCGCCGCCGACCGATCCGGGGATGCCGGCCAACGCCTCAAAACCGCCCAACCCTTCTTCGGCCAGAGCTGTCACCAGGTGATCGAGCAAGAGTCCAGAACCGACCTGGACGACCCCGTCCTGAAAAGAAAGATAGGCAAAATTGGCGGCTACGCGGATGACGAGCCCGTCGACACCGCTGTCGCTTACCAGGACGTTCGTGCCGCAGCCCAGAATGTAGATAGGAAGCTTGTGCTCCTGGGCAAAAGTTAAGGCGTCTTTGAGTTGGGCGACGGAGTGTGGTTCGCAAAAATAGCGGGCAGGGCCGCCGATCTTATAGGAAGTATAGTCTTTCAACGGGACCCCTTCCCGGATTTCCACAGACAAAGACAGCCACACCTCCTTGTGATTCTGGGTTAACATTCGCGAGCGCACGCCGTTTTCCTCCTGGGTGTTACACAAAAAGCAAAAGAAGACACCTTCCGAGCTTGCCTGGAGGCCTGGTGATGACAATTTGATTACAAATAAAAAAGCCCGGTTGAGGTGCCAGGGAAAATCCCCGGCATGTCGAATATATTATACGGGGAGGTTCAAAGGCATATAACCTAAGGGGGTGCCCTTCCATGCGACGAGGGCTTGGGCGGGCTTCATTCGTGCTTTTGGTGATGGTTATGCTCTCGCTGTGGGCCCTACCTGGTTGTGCCGAAGAAAGTGCACTGAAAGAAAACGCGCGAGTGGAGGTACAGGAGGTTACAGGCAGCAAGACACGGCCAGTTACAGTTTTTTACCAGACCAAAGAGGGTTACCTAGTTCCTTACAACACCCTGGTGCCGAATGATGAGAACGTGGCCCGACACGCAGTGGAAAAGCTCATCGCCGGGCCGCCGGAAAAAGAGTTCCTTAAGCGCACTCTGCCGGAAGGCATTATCGTCCGCGATCTTTATGTGAAGAACGAAAGCGCCTTTCTCGACCTGGGCGGAGTTGAGGAAAAGATAAAAGAGGGAGCGGCGTGGCGCCAGGCGGTAAATAGCATTGTCTTAACCCTTACCGAACTTCCCGATATCACCACCGTTCAGATCCTTCTTGACGGCAAAGAAACAGATAAACCCCTGCAACGTCCTTGGATTATTAATCCCATCTCCGGTGGGCAGCCCGACTGGCGTCCAGTGCGCCTTTACTTCAGCTATCATGACGTGTACTTAGTACCCGTTACGATAACTCTGCCCCCGGACACGAAGGAAACTGTTTCAGCCACCATAAACCAACTTGTCGCCGGGCCGCAGGGGATCCCAGGCCTGTCCCCCGTTTTTCCTGAGGGGACGCGCCTTTTGGGGCTAAAGCGGGAAGGCGACCTCGTATACCTGAACTTCTCCAAAGAAGCCGTTCTCGGGGACAAGAAGAACAATTTCAGCGAGCAGAAGATTACCTTGGCTGCTCTGGCATATACGCTACGCCAGTTCCCCGGCATTAAGCGCTTTGCTGTGTTGGTAGATGGTGAACCCTATGCGGTTCCCGGGCTTAAGCAACCGATTGCCGTACCCAAAACTTACCGGGATTGGTTTGGGATAGCTCCATCGCGCGGCCTACTGCGGCTCCTGGCAATAAGCGGCTAGGAGCCCCTATTCTGTTTGGCTGCAGGATTATGGGTAAAGAAGTAGAAGTTAGGTGTCGAAGCACATATTTTAGAGGTTGTACCAATCCGTGTAGGGGGAAGGTCGGTGCTCGCAAGATACCGGGTATTTTTTTGTTGCCTGCTTTCGGCGCTGGCCATCGTCTTAGCGCTGGCTAACCTACCGGCTCAGGCGGAAGCGGGCGGCGTAAAACTCATCATCAACGGTACGCCGGTTGTGCCGGACGTACCACCCATCTTTAAGAACAACCGCACGCTCGTACCGCTGCGCGTCATCTCCGAGGGCCTAGGTGCCCAAGTGGGTTGGAATGCGAGTACCCGGACGGTTACGGTGCGCGCACCCGGGCATAAAATAAGCCTGGTCATCGGACGCTCTGTGGCCACTCTCGACGGTAAAAACATCAAACTCGATGCCCCGGCCATAATCGTAAAGAACCGCACCTTTGTTCCCTTGCGCTTCATCAGCGAAGCCTTAGGGGCAGAGGTTAACTGGGATCAAAAGACCAGGACCATTACGATAAGCTCCAGGCAAGCTGAAATAACTGCCGTTGCAGTGCGTGCGGAAGTAGGCCGCGAGGTGGTTGCCATCAAAGGCTCGGGCCGCCTGAGTGGCAGCGCTATTCAAGATGGATCTCGGGTGGTGCTAAAGCTTCCGAAAGCTGTTCTCAAGATGGTGCCCGGTTCCGTTCCTGTGGATGACGGCTTGATACAAGAGATTAAGGTAGCGGCCACCGGCACGGAAGAGGAGCCCGGCGTAGAAGTAGCCATCGAGCTAAAAGAACCAGGGCCTTTTTCCATAAGTTCTGCCCCTGGGGAGCTATTGGTTGTTCTGCCGCACCGGGTGACGAGGCTTGAGTATCGCCAGGTGGCAGGGGCAGAGGTGCTTAAGGTAGCTACCACGGGCCGCGTGGCCTACACCGTTCAGCAGCTGGCTGCGCCGGACCGCCTAGTAATCGACCTGCCGGGGACAACCCTCGGGGCGAGTGCCCCGCGCGAACTGGAGGCAGGCACACTCCTTACCGACCGGGTGCGCCTGGGCGAAGGTGCCGGCGGCGTGAGGATTGTCGTCGATCAGAGACGGGTGACCAAATACCGCGTTACGGTTACGCCCACGGGGCTGGAAGTACACCTGGCCGCGCAAATAATCGGGCTTTCTTACCGCTCGGGGCCGGGTGGAGGAGAGGTACGCATCCAGGCCACCGGCCCTGTGGAACAGCGCGAACTGCGCCTGACCGACCCAGAGCGGCTGGTCTTTGATTTTCCCGGCGTTATCTTGAATACGGCGGCGCCCGTCCTTAAAGTGAATGACGCGACGGTACGGGAAGTGCGGGCCGGGCAGTTTGCCGTGGACCCGGACGTGGCCCGGGTGGTGGTGGAACTTACCGCCTATGTAAGCCATGAAGTAAGCGCCGGCGACGTGCCGGGCGAGATAGTGGTCAAAGTGGTGTCCAGCCCGGTGGCCGGACGGTACATCGCCGTCGATGCCGGCCACGGTGGGCAGGAACCGGGGGCGGTCGGCCCTTCAGGGCTGCTCGAAAAAGATGTGAATCTGGATATCGCCCGCCGGCTGGCTTCCTTGCTGCGTGCGGCCGGGGCGCGCGTCTACATGGTACGCTCAGGCGATGAAACGGTTGACTTCCGCGTCCGGCCCGACCTGGCCAACAACGAAGGCGTCGAGGCCTTCGTCAGCATCCACTGCAACTCTTTTGCGGAGGCCAGCAAGCGTGGAACAGAGGTTTATTACTACAAAGACGGCCGGGACGGCCAAAAACTGGCTGAGGCCATCCACGCAGCCCTTATATCGGCCCTGGGGCTGCCGGACCGAGGCGTGCGCACGGCCGATTATAACGTGCTTCGCTACACAAAAATGCCGGCGGCGTTGATCGAGGTCGCCTTTATCTCCAACCCGATCGAAGAGAAATTGCTGGCCGACCCGGCCTTCCGCGAAAAAGCAGCGCAGGGAATCTTTAACGGCATAATAGCGTATTTCCGGAACAAATAAGCGGCTGAGCCTGGGGTCCGGACTACCGGGAGCGCCCAGCAGGAACTCCCGCCCCGGACCCCGAATTACTAATCCCACGTGAGCTTGTTTAGTCTCTTCCTGGGAGGGGGCATACCGGTGCTTTTGGAAGGCGCCATCGGTTATCTTTTTATCTTCTTTGCCCGTGTGGTAGACATGTCGTGCGCCACCGTCCGTACTATAATGATAGTGCGGGGACAACGAGTCATTGCTGCCATCATCGGTTTTTTTGAGGTAACAGTCTACATTTTGGCCCTTAACCAGGTGGTGGGCAAGCTGAGTAATCCCCTCAACCTGCTTTTTTATGCCTTGGGCTTCGCCACGGGCAACTACGTCGGCAGCCTGATTGAGGAGCGCATGGCCCTGGGTTTTGTCACCGTAGAGATAATACCCAGCGCCCGGGGATCCGAACTCCCCGAGCGCCTGCGCGAAGAGGGTTATGGGGTGACCTGCTTCCAAGCGGAGGGCAAAGAGGGACCCCGACTGGTGATGCGCGTTTTGTTGAAGCGCAAAAAGCTGCCCCACCTCCTCGACACATTAGCGCAGAAGGATGAGCGGGCCTTTTACACGATTATGGATGCCCGCTCCATTCATGGAGGGTTTTTTGGTCGGCAGGGGAAGTGAGGAGGTGAAACGATGACCTTCGTGATTGCGCGCAAGAACGGTATCCCCATCTACATCCAGCTCAAAAACCAAATAAAAGACCTGGTGCAGCGGGGCGTTTGGGCGACGGGGCACAGGCTCCCGACCGAGCGGGAACTGGCGAGCCAGCTGGGGGTGAGCCGCAACACGGTGAGCCTGGCCTATGACGAACTGGAGGCCGAGGGTATCATCGCCCGCCGCCAAGGTTCGGGCACCTTTGTTACCGCCGGAGAGGGAAGCCTTGAGCGAATGGGGCGCAAGGAGCGCCTCCTCAAGATCATCGATCTGGCCTTGGAGGAAGCCTCGCATATGGGCTTTTCCATCGACGATTTTCTGGCCATCGTGCTTCTGCGGGTGCGGGAACGCAAGGAACTTCTCGGACGGGTGCAAGTAGCCTTTGTCGAGTGCAATCGTGAACAGCTCGATTACTTTACCCGCGAACTGGAGCTGGGATCGGGGGTGGCTATCCATGCCATCTTGCTGGACGAGCTGCGCGCCTCTCCGGACGAGGCGCGGGCGCGACTAAGCCACATGGACCTGGTGGTCACCACTTTCTATCACCAGGACGAAGTCTGCGAACTGGGGGCGCCTCCCGAAAAGACCCTCGGAATTGCCCTGGAACCGGACCTGACGAGCATCGTGCGCATTGCCCGTATCCCGCGCGAGAGCACGCTCCCCGTGGTTTGCCTGTCGGAGACTTTCGCCCAAAGCATCGTCCAGGCCTTGGCCAGTACCGACCTGACCTTCGCCTCCATGCCCATCATCACCACCAGAAACGGCGAGGAACTGAAGCAGGCCCTTCAGGGTGCGCGGGCGGTGATCGTTTCGCCCGGGCGTAAACGGGACGTGGAAGAAAATGCTTCACCCGGAACTGAGGTGGTGGAGTTTATCTTCCGCCCGGATGCCGGTTCCATCAACATGCTTAAGGCTGCCTTACTGAGGATCAAAGACTGCCCGGAAAAAGAGCTGGTGGCGGTGACGCAGCAAAATGGCTGAGGCGGTGAACCTTCCCGCCCTGGGGATACGGGTTGCCGTGGAGGGCTTCCTAGCCGGGCTGACCGGACTTCCCGTCCCCGAGGCCTGGCGCACTAACTGCGCCGCTATTTGTTTAAGCGGGCTCTGGCCGGAGGAGGGGGAAGGTAAAGAAGCCCTTGGGGAGGCGGCCGGCGAGGAGCAGATCTTAAAGCTCAGAGAGTATACGGCGGGCCTGCCCGTAGAGTGGGGGATCGAGCTCGGCCAGTTGGACCCGCGGCGAGCGGCGGAGGCGGCCGGTACGGCCGGCATTCTTACCTGGCGGGGCGGCCCCCTGGAAGCCTACCTGGCTGTGGGAAGGCCCGGCAGCTTACCTGATTTTTTGCGCAACTGGGCCCAGGTGGAAGACAAGGCGCGAGCCTACGCGGAGGCCGGCGCCGGAGTGCGCCGAGAGGTCCGGGGCTTGAAGGGAACGGCGCTCGTTCCACCCGGCTTGGCGGTGGCCTTAGCTCTGGCGGAAGCCGCCTTGGCCTACGAGCGGGGTGTGCGGACCGTCAGGGTTGCATATACCCCATGCGGGTATCTACTACAGGATGTGGCTGCGGCGGCGGCTTTGCGGCGGCTGGCACCGCCCGGGCTCAGCGTGGAGGTAACTTTCCTCCTCTGGCCGGGTGGCTCCCTGGCCGGCCCCGAAGGGGCGACGACGGCAGGGCTGTGGACGGCCGTGACGGCGGCGCTGGCCGGGGCCGAGCGGGCCGAGGTGGCGGCGGTAGAGGGGATAAGCTCCAACTCGGAGGCGGTGGCGGTTCTTTTGGCCGAGGCCGCCCTGCTGGCGCGTTTGGCAGGAGACCAGCGGGCTTCCGTACAAGCGGCGGCACGGGAGGAGGAAGAGCTGATCGTAGCCGAGGCCGAAGCCATACTCGGGCGTATCCGGGAGCTGGGACAGGGGAAGTGGGGGGAGGGGATAGCGGCGGCCCTATCGGAAGGGAGCCTGGACGTTCCCCTGGCGGCTTCGGGCGTCTGCCGGGGGCAGGCCCTGGCGGCTCGGGATGCCTGGGGGGCAGTGCGTTTCCTAGACCCGGGCCGGCTACCCTTTCCGCCGGAGGTTAAGGAGTTTCACCGCCGGCGATTGGCCGAGCGGGCGCAGTCAGAAGGGCGGGTGCCAGGCGTCTCCCTGGTGATCGACGACATCTACGCCCTAAACAAGGGTGCGCTGGTAGGGCGACCGGAATAAGGTTAAGGCGCATGCCGGTGTTCCAAGCGGTAAAGGCTAGGGGTGAAGGCGGTGCTCTATCAAAATCTGAAGGAAGCGGTCTATTTCGCGCCGCGCGGCAAGGAGCGGCTGCTTAGCCTGGGCTACCATCTCGCCCAGCGATACCTCAACCCGAAAGACCGGCTCATCGGATTCATCGGTCTGGCCGGCACGGGAAAATCCCTCCTCATCCGCGGGATGTTCCCCGGGCTCGAACTCACCAATGACGATGAGAACGTCAACGTGCGCCCCCTGCCGCTGGTACGCGATGTACGGGAGGGTTCTTTTCGCAGCCATACCTACCACGTGGATGCTCATTTCGAGCTGGCGTTTGTCACCCTTACGGAGCTGGTAGAGGCGGTGGAGGCAGCGGTTCTGGCCGGGCGCCGGGTGGTGGTGGAACATTTCGACATCCTGGCTCCGGCGCTCAGCATGAACGCGGAACTCTTAGTAGGTGTAGGGGAAGAGGTTATCGTCACGCGGCCTACCATATTCGGCCCGCGGGCCGGCGAAATTGCCGCACGTGTTTTTGCCTCCACGCGTTACCGCAAAATGGTGCACACGGCGGAAGATCTCACGGCCCTGGTGCTGACGGACCTGGGGGTGCCGGCGCCCAACTTTCACAGCGACATCTCGCACGGCTTCATCTTGGAGTACGTGGAAAAACCGGAGGTTGACCTTGGCGAGGTGGAGCGGCGGGTCAAGGAGTATATTGCCGCGGATCTGCCGGTGACCTACCACGATGAGGCACACATCCAAATTGGCGAACGAATTTTTCCCTGCACGGGTCCGCGAATCCACGTGGCCCGAACGGGCGATGTCCAGGGCTTTGCCCTGATGAATGAGATGTACCTGGACCCGCTGAGCCGCCTTTACCTTCTGGTGGGAACGGTAGGCGGAGCGGAAATAGGCAAGATAGGAGGAAGATAGTAAATGCGGGCAGACGGAAGAAGGGCAGACGAAATCCGGCCGGTGGAGATCATCCGCCGCTTTACCAAGCATGCCGAAGGGTCCGTGCTCATAACCGCAGGAGAAACCAAGGTGATCTGCACGGCTTCGGTGGAAGACAAAGTACCGCCTTTTTTGCGGGGGAGCGGGCAGGGGTGGATTACCGCCGAGTACGCCATGCTCCCGCGGGCAACACCTGTTCGTGCCGTGCGGGATGCCGCCCGCGGCAAGGTGAGCGGCCGCAGCGTAGAGATCCAGCGCCTTATCGGCCGTTCGCTACGCCCGGCGATCAACCTGCATGCCCTAGGCGAGCGTACCATCTGGCTCGATTGCGATGTGATCCAGGCAGATGGGGGGACGCGCACCGCTGCCGTAACCGGGAGCTTTATTGCCCTGGTGGATGCCGTCAAATTCCTTTTGCAAGAGGGGCAACTTACCGCCTCACCTCTTGTGGATTATGTTGCCGCCATCAGCGTGGGGATCCTGGAAGGTGAGCCCCTGCTGGACCTCACGTTTGCCGAGGACTCGCAGGCGGACGTGGACTTAAACTGCGTTATGACGGGAAGCGGGACCATCGTAGAAATCCAGGGCACGGCCGAAGCAGTGCCTTTTTCCCGCGGAGAACTCGACCGCCTGCTGGACCTGGCCGCGGGCGGCATAGCGCGCCTGATCGAGGTACAGAAAAAGGTGCTGGGCGAAGACGCGGCCCTGATAGGAGGGCAGGGCTGATGGCGGTACTGACCGTTGTCCTGGCCACGCGCAATGAGGGGAAAGTGGCCGAGTTTAAAGCCGGCCTTGCCGACCTGGGAATCACCATCTTGTCTCTGCGCGACTTTCCTACCTGCCCCGAGGTGGAAGAAGACGGAGAAACCTTCAGCGCCAATGCCTTGAAGAAGGCGCGGGCTGCTTTTGCCTGCACCGGACTTCCCAGCCTGGCCGACGACTCCGGCCTGGAGGTGGATGCCCTCGGCGGCGCGCCGGGGGTTCTCTCCCACCGCTTTGCCGGCCCGGAGGAAGATGATGCGGCCAACAACGCCAAACTCCTGGCGCTCCTCAGCGGCCGGCCGGAAGAGGCGCGTACGGCGCGCTTTCGCGCGGTACTGGCTCTGGTGTGGGGGCCCGGTAAAGAGAGGATGGTAGAAGGGACCTGCGAGGGCCGTATCCTGGAGAAACCTCGCGGAAGGGGAGGCTTTGGCTACGACCCGCTGTTTTACGTACCTACTTTAGGACGGACTCTGGCTGAACTTAACGTCGCCGAAAAAAACAGCGTAAGCCATCGGGGAGCTGCGATTAGGAACCTGCGCCCGGTGCTGGCTGAACTAATCGCGAAAGGGGAACTTGCGGAGCATGCGCATCGCGGTGGTGAGTGATACGCACGGAAGCTTTGCCGAAGCGGAGGAAGCGCTCGCGGCGCTCAAGCCCTTGGACGTTCTCCTCTTCGCCGGTGATTACTTCCGCGATCCCTGGTCTTGGGCGCGGCGGGAGAAAATCGAGATCGTCGCGGTAGCGGGAAATTGCGACTTAGGGGTCCAGGGACCGGAAGAGGAGCTGCTGGATTTCGGCGGCGTTCGGCTCCTTCTTACCCACGGCCACCGGTACGGTGTCAAATGGGGGCTGGAGCGCCTTTACTTTCGGGGCCTGGAGGCCGGGGTGAAGGCGGTCGTTTTCGGCCATACCCATGTGCCCACAGCAACCTATGGCGAAGGGGGGCTGCTCCTTTTTAACCCGGGAAGCGCCAGCCGCCCGCGCGGAGGACACGCGTGCACGGTAGGGCTGCTCGAGGTTGAAAACGGATTTATTACTCCGCATCTTTACAAGACGCAAGAGCTCGCCGCAACGCGTTTCGCAAAAACCTCTTTGACGAACCGAGCAAAATAAGCTATAATATATAGCGCGGGCGGGGCGTGGCGCAGTTTGGTAGCGCACATGGTTTGGGACCATGGGGTCGTAGGTTCGAATCCTATCGCCCCGACCAGTCTGCAATTTGCGAAAACGCTCGCGTGGCGGGCGAAACGTGCGGGAGTAGCTCAGTTGGTAGAGCACCAGCCTTCCAAGCTGGGTGTCGCGGGTTCGAGTCCCGTTTCCCGCTCCATTTGCTTTTTAGGGGTCCTGGTAGCTCAACGGATAGAGCAGCAGCCTTCTAAGCTGTCGGCTGGGGGTTCGAGTCCCTCCCAGGACGCCATTCCCTTGACGATAAACTTGTTCTCTGCTATACTAGGCTCGGTAACAAGCTTACATGGTGAATGTAGCTCAGCTGGTTAGAGCACCAGATTGTGGCTCTGGGGGTCGTGGGTTCGAATCCCACCATTCACCCCAAACAAAACAAGCAAAGAAATCGCCCCGAGCGGTTTCTTTCTTGATCTATGCTGGGGCGTCGCCAAGTGGTAAGGCACGGGACTTTGGATCCTGCATTCGTTGGTTCGAATCCAGCCGCCCCAGCCAATTTTATGTGTGCGGATGTGGCGGAATTGGCAGACGCGCCAGACTTAGGATCTGGTGGGGGCAACTCCTTGGGGGTTCGAGTCCCCCCATCCGCACCAGGAAAATCAAGGCTTCCAGTTTTCTCTAGTTTAGGGTACGAGCGGAGTTTACTGCAACATTACTGCAACCGGCTTTCAAAGTGGAAAAAAGAAGGCCGCCAGTGGGGGAAGGTCAAGCGGCGGCCTGGAAGAGAAAGTGGAGCCCTACGTCCCTTCGTGGGGCTCCTTTTTTTGGCGCAGCAAAGCATCTAACTTAGCCGCAGCAGGCCGCCCTGGGCCGGTCTTCTCGGGAGGCCGTTTACAAGGCGGCGAGGAAGCCGGCGGCAAGGGAGGACTGGGTAGGGATGCCTAGGTCATGGCAGGTGCGGTCCATGGCGAGAAGGCAGGCCAGCATACGCTCTTCACGGGCGTTGGCACCCATATGACCGATGCGCCAAACGCGCCCAGCCAGCTTACCCCAGGAGCCGGCGATCATAACGCCGTATTTTTCCCAGAGGTGCCGTCGGAAGGCGGCATCCTCTACTCCGGCGGGGATGACAAACGCGGTAACAGTGTTGGCTTCGGCGCCCTCCACCGGGTAGATTTGAAATCCTGCCTGCCGCAGGGCGGCACGGGTAGCGGCGGCAATCTTGCGGTGCCGCTCGCTGAAGGCCGGCCCTTCGGCCAGCACGGCCTCTAGGGCGGCGTCTAGGCCCATGATGTCCGAAGCCGGGGGTGTGTAGGGGAAAATTCCCTCACCAAACCACATCTTTTTCCATTCGAGCAAATTGGCGTAGAAACCGGGAATAGGGGTGCGGCGTCGTTCCATGGCCGCCCAGGCTGCGGGGGAGACGGAAAGAAAAGTGAGGCCGGGCGGGGCGGAGAGGCACTTTTGCGAGCCGCCCAGGACAATGTCCAGGTTCCACTCGTCGGCCAAAACGGGGTCGCCGGGGGCGGAGGCCACGGCATCGACGATGCTGATGACGCCGTAACGGTGGAAGATCGGTCCCAACTCGGCCACCGGGTTGAGAAGACCGGCCGGCGTATCGCAGTGGACTACGGTGGCGGCCTTGATATCCGGGTTTTGCCTTAAGGCGGTTTCGACTTCGGCCGGGTCTACCGGCCGGCTGTAATCGCTGCCTACAAGTATCGGCTGGCCGCCGTAGCGGCGGACAAAATCGGCGAAGCCTTCGCCGAAAACGCCGTTAGCTACGCATAGCACCTTGTCCCCGGGCTCGACCACCGAGGCTACGGCAGCTTCCAGGCCCAGAATGCCTTCACCGGAGAGTACCAACACGTCGGAGGCGGTGTGCCACATCCGCTGGATTTTAGCACAAACTTCACGGTAAAAACCGGCAAATTCCGGGTCCAGGTCCGGATTGGTGGCCGGGCGGGCCAGGGCCTGGCGGACTTCCTCTTCGATCATCGTTGGACCGGGGGTCATAATAAGGCGCTGCATGGGTCCCACCCCTTTTGAACGAGTTTCGCTTGTAATTAGTTCTTCCCTAAGGCGCGAAGTCCTGCAGGAACAGCAACTTCTTCGCCCACACCTAATGTGGCAAAAGTTTGCTCTCCGCGTTCTCGGGCGAAAGAGTATAATAAGGCCAGAACGCGCCGACGACGTCGATCGCCGGCCGGCCCGGTCCAAAACTCAGTTTTGGAGAACGGGCCCCACCTGTAAAAAAGAAAATCGCGCTCTCTTGGAGGGTAAATGATGAAGGCTTGGCCAAAGATCTCCCGCTTGCTTCTTGTGTTGTTTGTCGCCGCTCAAGCTTTTCTGTTGGTCGGGTGCCGCTCGGGAACTAGAGCCGACCGGCTTACGGCCAACGGCACTATCGAAGCGACCGAAATACGGGTAGTGGCAGAGGTGGGCGGTGTTCTCAAGGAACTGGCCGTAAAGGAAGGGGACAGGGTTAAGGCCGGCCAGCTTATTGGTCGTGTGGATGCAGCCCCTTATCAGTTGGCGGTCGGCCAAGCCGAAGCCCAAGTGGCTGAGGCGCGGGCTTCCTACGAGGAAGCCCTTTCCGGCAGCCGCGGGCAAGAGATCGAAGCGGCCAGGCAAGAAGTGGAAAGCCTGACTCACCAGGTGGCTGCGGCCGAAGAAGCACTTTCCCTGGCCGAGGATACTCTAAGAAGAACCGAACAGCTTTTCAAGGAAGGGGTAGCGCCCGAACAAGAACTCGTCCTGCGGCAGAACCAGGCCAACGTGGCCCGGGACCAACTGGAGAGTATGAAAGCGCAGCTGGCGGCGGCGCGGGCCCGGTTGGAACTCCTCCGGTCGGGAAACCCGAAAGAAACCCTAGAACGCCTGCAGGCGAGAGTTAGGCAAAGCGAGGAAAACTTAGCCTCAGCCAAGCTAAACCTGAAAAAGACCAATCTGGTGGCGCCGGCGGCCGGTACGGTAGTCAGCTGCAATTTTACTCCGGGAGAGCTGGTCTTTCCCGGATCTGAGGTAGCGACGCTCATCGATGAGCAGGACTTATGGCTGAACGTGTATGTTCCGGAAAACAAGTTGGGCCGGGTAAGAATTGGCCAACCGGTGGAGATCCGGGTGGACGCCTATCCCGGGAAAGTCTTTAGCGGCCGGGTGGTATATATTTCACCGCAGGCGGAGTTTACGCCTCGCAACGTGCAAACCCAAGAAGACCGGGTGAATCTCGTGTTCCGAGTTAAGATCAAAGTAACCGGCGGGCAGGAAGATCTTCATCCGGGCTTGCCCGCCGACGTTACCTTTAAGTAATACACCGGAGCAGGCCGGGAAGCGAGGAAAAAGAGAGTGGCGAAGACTAGTACGGTAGAACCAGGTTTGGTCTCACCTGCCATTGAAACGGTCAACCTCAGCAAGCAGTTCGGCCCAGTGTATGCGGTGAGGGATGTGAGTTTTTCTGTTCCGCCCGGCTCCATATTCGGCCTTTTGGGGCCCAACGGTTCCGGGAAAAGCACCACTATCCGCATGCTCTGCGGCCTTTTGCGCCCGAGCGGCGGTACCGGACGGGTGTTGGGCTTAGACATTGTCACCCAGGCCGAGGCAATCAAAGCCAGCATAGGTTACATGTCTCAGCGATTCAGCCTTTATGAGGATCTTACCGTAACTGAAAACCTGCGCTTTTTCGGCAGCATCTACGGGCTGAGTAGGAAAGAGGTGGAGTCGCGCTGCCGGGAACTTTATGCGCGGATGAAGCTTGAAGGATGCGAAAAACAGAGAGTTGGTACCCTGTCCGGCGGCTGGAAACAACGGGTGGCTCTGGCCTGCGCTTTGATCCACCGGCCCCGGCTCTTGGCCCTTGATGAACCGACCGCTGGGGTGGACCCGGTCTCGCGCCGCCTTTTCTGGGATCTAATGAGCGGCTTGGCGGAGGAAGGAATTACCATCTTGGTGACTACGCATTACATGGATGAAGCGGAACAATGCCACCTGGTAGCCTTGATGAACGGGGGTCGGCTGTATGCCTTCGGCCCTCCCGGCGAACTGATGGCCCAAGCCGGCCTGAGCAGTTTGGAGGAAGTGTTTATCCGTATGGCGAGAGCGGAGGCCACTTTATGAGCGTACAAAGATTGCTGGCCATCATGGGCAAGGAGTTCGTTCAAATTCGCCGCGATCCGCCTAGCTTAGTGATCGTGTTCCTTATGCCCGTCGTTATGCTCCTCTTATTCGGTTATGCCGTAAACACGGACGTGGACCACATCGCCTTAGCCGTGTACGATCAGGACAACAGCCAGGCCAGTCGCCAGCTGGCCGTAGACTTGATTAAGACCGGCTACTTCGATCTGGTCTCGCGTGCCGGAAGCGATGCCGAAGTCAAAGCCCTCTTGGACTCTGGGAAGGCGCAGGCCGTGCTGGTAATTCCGGCCGGTTACGCCCGCAGCCTGCACCGGGCCGAAACGGCTACGGCCCAGCTCTTGGTGGACGGCTCGGACCCGCTGGTGGCCCGTACCGCCCTCTCGACTGCGGAAACGGTAAGTTTGGCTAGCTCCCGAAAAATGCAGCTTTTGGCCTTGAAAAGAAAGGGTTTGGCCCTTCCCCAAGGCCCGGCTGTGGAACTGAGGGCCCGGGCCTGGTATAATCCCGAATTGGAAAGCCTGAAATTCAATATTCCGGGTCTCATCGGCCTCATTATGCAAAACATAACTATCATGCTTACCGCCTTTGCCCTGGTGCGGGAACGAGAACGCGGTACGCTGGAACAGCTTATGGTTACGCCGATCAAAGGAGCCGAGCTTATGATAGGGAAGCTGATTCCCTATGTCCTTATTGCTTTCTTAGATATGGGTTTGGCCTTAGGCCTGGGGACTTTTTGGTTTAAGGTTCCGGTGGCCGGCAGCACGTTGCTCCTCCTGGGATTGACTTTATTGTTCCTTCTTTTCGCCTTGGGTATGGGGATGTTTTTTTCCACCGTGGCCCGTACCCAGATGCAGGCCATGCAGATGACCATGCTGTTCGTTTTGCCCAGCGTGCTCCTCAGCGGTTTTATTTTCCCCCGAAGTTCCATGCCTCCGGTTATCCGGTACCTAGGGAACCTGATTCCCCTTACCTACTTCTTGGCCATCCTGCGCGGCATCATGCTCAAAGGGGTGGGCATCGAATACCTTTGGCCGGACGTCTGGCCGCTCATTGCTTTTGGGCTGGGCATCATCCTCCTGGCATCCTGGCGCTTCCGGAAACAATTAGGCTAGGGTATAAATTTTTCAGCCGCCGGCATCGGTAACAGGTGATGTCCTGGCGGTGCTGTAAAAATGAAGAGGCCTGAGCTAAACTTAGAAGTGTCTGCCTCCTAAGTTTTCACCTTACGGCGAAAGGAGCTCAGGCCCATGAATAGAGTACCACTTTCCGAGCGTATTAGACGAGCCATTTAGGAACTATTAGA
>JASKKP010000004.1 GCA_030154105.1 Bacillota bacterium | reverse complement strand
GCGTGGCCGCGGCGGAAGCGCCCGGTGACGTCGTTGGTTTTCATTTCTTCGGTGCCGCGCCCGGGGACGTTGGTGCCGGGGTGCGTTACGAGAGGATCGGAGAAGACCTGGCGCAGGATGCGCGGATATTCGAGCTTAGGTTGCTCGAAGGCACCCACCGGGCAGACGCCGGCGCGAAGGCAGATGCCGCACTCTACGCACTCGTCTTCGTTCACCACGGCGTGATCCTCAAGGCTTATGGCCCGCATGGGGCAGTACGGTACGCAGGAACCACAGGCAATGCAGAGGTCAGGGTTGATGCGCATAAACGGTCCTCCTTTAAAATTGGAGACTTGCCCTGTGAAACGCGAGCGGCGGGCTAAACCTCCTCTACCATGTTCTGGAGGGTGCCCAGACCGCTGCCGCTTATCTCCACCACGTCTCCGGCGGCCAGGGCGGCTTCTTCCGGCACGATAATTCCCGTGCCGGTGAGGATGGCAGTGAGGGGCGGCAGGATGTTGGCCCGGCGCACGGCGGCGATGAGCTCGGGGATCTTTCGCTTTAGGTTACCTGTGCTGGTTTCGCCTGAAAAAATCATAGACTCCTTGCGCCAAATGCGACAAGCGATAACTATGCCGTACGGGTCGGGCACTTCCTCGGGCGTAACCAAATAAGGCCCCAGGGCGCAGCAGCGGGCATAGATCTTGCTTTGCGGCAGGTACAGGGCATTTTCGCGTTCGATGTCCCATGCTGAGACGTCGTTGGCCAGGGTGTAGCCGAGGACTTGGCCTTCCGGTCCCACCAGCACGGCCAGCTCCGGCTCCGGGGCGGTGAAACGGGAGTCGGCGCGTTTACCAATGGGCTCACCGGGGCCGACACACCGGGCTGCCGTAGCTTTGAAAAAAATTTCCGGGCGCGCGGCGGTATACACGCGCTCGTAGATATTTTGCGGCTCGGCGAGCTCCTTGGCGCGAAATTCCATGCTTTTCATGTAGGTTACACCACAACCCCAAACTTCGTCGGGGAAAAAAGGGACGGTAAGGCGAACCTGGGCCAAATTCCAGCGCGGGAGGGTCCGCCCGCCCGTTACATTGTTTACGAAGGCGGGCAGGTCTTTTCCGGCGGCCAGCGCTTGCCGGCAGTAGGAGTTTAGGTCGTCCAGGCCTTGTTCGGGGAGGGTGATGTCCACGATGGTCGAGGCTTCTGCCAGCAGGCCTACCCGCAGGCTGCTATCCGGCGCGTAAAACTGGAGCAAGCGCATTTTTCTTTTCCTCCTTTTTACCGTGTTGCTTCGGCGGCCGGCGCGCTGCGCCGCTTCTTTTGCCAGGCACTGAGCGCCGGAAGGAGCGTAAGGATGAAGGCGATGAGAAGCAGGCTGAGGGAGATGGGCCGGTTGAGGAAGATCAGGGCGCTCCCGTGGGACATCATGAAGGACTGGCGGATGGAGGTTTGCAGCCGTGGGCCGAGCACCAGAGAAAGCACGAGGGCCGGGATGGGGAAGCTGAAGCGGTTCATGAAGTAACCCAAAAGTCCGGCAAAGATCATCACCCAGAGGTCGAAGACGCTGTTGTTTACGCTGTAGGCGCCCAGGAGACAGATGACTACGATGATGGGAGCCAGGACTGAGCGAGGAACCTTGAGAACGTACACCAGGAATGGGATCGCCAGGATACAGGTGATGGCCACCAAGAGGTTCCCCACATACATGCTGGCGATGAGACCCCAGACGAACTGTGGCTCTTCTTTAAAGAGGAGCGGCCCGGGAGTTAGGCCCCACATCATTAGGCCGCCGAGCAGGATGGCCGTGGTGCCGGACCCAGGGATGCCGAGCGATAAGAGGGGCGCGAAGGCGCCGATGCTGGCCGCGTTGTTGGCGGCCTCCGAGGCGGCGACACCTTCAATGGCGCCTTTGCCCAGCCTCTCCGGGTTCCTGTTCAGCCGCTTTTCGGCAATGTAGGAAAGGAAAGCGGCGGTGGTCGCACCGGAGCCGGGAAGGAGGCCGATGTAAAAGCCTAGGAAGGCGCTACGCACGATGGTCCAGGCGCTGCGGGCCCAGTCTGCCGGGGTGGGAAAGCTGCTGCTAAGCGAGAGTTTTTGGTAGGGGTTTTCCTTACCTGCAAACTCTTCAGAGTGTGCCTGCATGAGAAGCACCTGCGACAGGCCGAAAAGGCCGATCACGAAAGGGATGAAAGGAACCCCGGCGGAAAGGTTCACCAAGCCGAAGGTAAAGCGCGGCTGCCCCTGAATCATGTCCACACCGATGGTGGCCAAAAGAAGGCCTACCGCCCCGGCAATCACCCCTTTAACCGGGTTGTCCCCGAGGAGCCAGCCAATGCTGGTGAGCGCCAGAACGATGAGGGAGGCAAATTCCGGCGGTCCGAACTTGAGCCCGAAGAAGGCTAAGAGCGGTCCCATGAGGGTGAGAATGATGATGCCTATCAAACCGCCGCAGAAAGAGGCGCTAAAAGCCATAAACAGTGCCTGCCCGGCACGGCCTTGCTTTGCGAGCTGGTTCCCGTCCAGGGCGGTCATTACTCCCGGGGAGTCGCCGGGGATGTTAATCAGGATGGCGCTGATGGAGCCGCCGAACATGTTGCCATAATAAAGTGCCGCGAGCATAATGATGGCCGTGGCCGGGTTCATCTTAAAGGTGAGCGGCAGCAGCAGAGCCACGCCGGCCACCGACCCCAACCCCGGCAATGCGCCTACGATAACCCCCATGAGCCCGCCCAGAAAGGCAAAGAGGACGTTCACCGGCTGGAGTGCCTGGCCGAACCCGAGGAGGAGATAATTCCAAATCTCCATAGCTCTTCCTGCCTTTCTCTAAAACCCGAAAAAGCCTTTGGGAAACGGCACCTGAAGCCACACGATGAAAACGAGGTAGGCTACCAGAATGGTCGGCACGGCAATCTTTAAGGCGGCCAGCAGGGGGTAGTGCTCCAAAAGGCAGAGCCAGGCGACGAGGAAAAGGCCGAGGCTGGTGAACGCCCCAAGGATATGCATGAGGAAAATGGTTACACCAACCGCGGCGCTAACCAAGAGAATTGTGCGGACTTCGCCGGCCGACATGGTTGCGCCTTTGTGGCGCAGAGTCTGGAGAAAAAGGGAAATACTCAGGATAACCGTCAGACTGCCAAAGAGCACGGGAATAAAGCCGGGACCGGGCCCCATGTCGATCCAATAGCCGTATGCCAGGCCCTGGAGGAACCAGTATAACCCCACTACAAAGCTGACTACGGCAGCTAAGCGATCGCCCGACATAGCAAACCAGCCTCCATCATTTTCTTGGTCCCGTCATACCAGAGGGGAGGGTTCCCCGGTTCCCGGCAGGCGGCGACCAAGAAAGCCCTCCCCATATCTTGACAAAGCTCCAACCAGCCTACTTTTTAACAAGCCCAAGGTCCGTAAGAATCTCCGTATACTGTTTTTCCGCCTCGGCGATGGCCTTCGCATACTCTTCAGGCCCCAGGTACTGGGAGGTGAGGGCATTTTTCTCGATATAATCCTTCTGCCAGCGCTCGGTCTCAGTTACTTTTTTGAGGGCCTCAGCAATCTTTTTTACGGCATAATCGGGCATATCCGGCGCACCGGAGATGGCACGGATCTGGCGAAAGACGGCGTCGTAGCCCTGTTCCCTAAAGGTGGGGATGTCCGGGTAGGCTTTGAGGCGCTCGGGCGCCATGACCCCCAGCACTTTAACCAGCCCGCCCTTCAGCTGGGAGGCGCACTCGGAAGGATTGGCCCAGGCCAGCTGTACGTGCCCGCCGAGGAGGGCGCTGATGGTTTCGCCGCCGCCGTCAAAGGGGATGTACTCAAGCTTAATGCCGGCGGCCTTCTGGAAGAGGCCGGTGCACATGTGATCTTCCGAACCGGTACCTGTGCCGCCTATGGTGAGCTTGCCGGGGTTGGCCTTGGCGTAGTCCACCACGTCTTTTAAGGACTTAAACTGGGAGTCGGGCTTAGCCAGGAGGAAAAACTCGTCCAGAGCCAGGGCGGCGATGGGCTTAAAGGTAGAGGCTTTAACCGGGGCGTTGGTGGTGATCGGCGTGCTGATTTGGCCGGAAACGATCCCGATGATGGTATAGGGATCACCCTTCTTCTGAGCCACTTCGTTCATCCCTATGGCCCCGCTGCCGCCCGGCTTGTTCACTACCACTACGGGCTGGGGCAGGAACTTGTTCTGCTGGATGATGTCTACCACCATGCGGGCCATAACGTCGCTGCCGCCGCCGGCGCCCCAAGGAACGACGTAGGTGATGGGTTTCTCGGGGTACTTGGCCTCAGGTGTTGCCTGCTGGCTGCCGCCCCCGGCGCAGCCGGCGACGATTAAGAGCACCATAAGCACGGCCACAAGAGAGAAAAGCCGTTTGGTCACTGTGTTAACCCCCTTCCGAATCTTTCTAGTTTTCTCCACGCGCAAACTCAAGACCTGAAGCTTGCAACCATCCCCCCTTCGGGTACGTCTAAGCTAAAATTGCGTTTCCGGGGCGGCCGGTTTACCGGGCTGCAGCGCGAAAGCCGGGTGGCCGCTAAAGATTCGTCGCCAAGGCGGCAAGAAGGCGGGCGGCGCGCTTAGTATTAAAGATGCCGCACATGCAGGGCTTGGCCAGTTCCTCTGCCGCCGCCTGAGCGGTCCGCCGCCCGGCTCTGATCTCCTCGATCATCTTGTAGACCAGCTGCGCCGGCACCATAGAGTGACCGCACATATTGGTTATCTCGAGGATCTCGCGCGGCGGCAACTTGTCCGTGCGTCCCCAGCGGCCCAAAGAGTGTTCCACCGTGTGCCGCTCCAGTCCGGCAGCGCGGCAGGCTTCATGCACCTCGGACGTGATGCCGGAAACCACAACGGACAGCCCCAGGTCCGCCTTGACGAGTTCCTTGAGCATTTCAACCACAGTTTCCTTGTTGTCGAAAACGGCGTGCACCACGGCCTGGTCTTCCACGTTGGCCAGGAGGTTGTCGATGCCGCCCTGGTAATAGGCGTTGCCCTTGCGGGCGTCGCCGATGCTTACCGGGTTATGCGCCAAGGCGATCTTAAGAAAGGTGCGCAGCTTTTCCCCCGAACCTTCAACATTGATGCCCTTGGACGGCATCATAAGAAAAACGTAATCCCCCGCCAAATCGTTCCAGCTTCCGAGCCGATGCAGGGTATGCGTCACTGGCGTTTCCCCTCCCCATTTCTTCGATATGGATGTGATGCCGTCGGTAGTACCGTAAGGCCTTACCTGTGGCCCGGCAGGAGCTATTCTTGAGCCAGCGGCCGGCCGAGCCCGACGTTGGTTTTGGCGTTAATGGAGTACCACCAATTGCCCTTGGCCAGTATCTCCTCATGGGGGATGGAGCCGTCCGGATTGCAGCGCGAGCAGACGTCCACGCTGAATACCGACTCAACTTCGTGGGATACCCGTTCCAGGGTGTAGAGCACGGCCTCGAGCTTGGAAAGCGGCACGGCGAACTCGATGATGGCCGAAAGCACCTTTTCCCCCAACAGCTCATCCTTGAACTTACCGGTTTTGGGGTCGGCCATGAGGCTTGTGGTGGGGTTGATCTTCTCAAACTCCACGCCGAAACGGGCGACGGCCATGGCGATCTTTTCTACGTCCTTAAGCCGCGCCCCTAGGAGCGGGCGCCCCACCTCCACGGCCACGCCGGCATAGCCGCGCTTAAAGCGCGCGGTGACGTCATTGGTCTTCATCTCTTCAGTCCCGCGGCCAGTGATGCCGCTTTCGGGGGCAATGGTCAAAGGATCGCTTAAGATACTGCGCACGATGCGGGGATAGGTTAGCTCAGGCTGGTAGAGGGCACCGGTCTTGCACGCCGGGCTGCGGCGGCAGGCGCCGCACTCGACGCACTCATCCTGATCGATGACCGCGTGCCTGCCGTCGTCGCTCATGCTGATGGCCTGCACGGGGCAGTAAAGCACGCAGCGTCCGCAACCGATGCAGAGGTCTTTGTCTACCTGCATTCTTTTCTCCCCTTCATGTGGATCTTTAATCAAAAACGTTTGTCTTATAGAGCAAAACACAGTTCCGGCTTATCTGCACAAAATGAGTTCGACGGGAAGTGAATAATACCTTCCGGCAAAAGTGAAGATTATACTTTTGTAATTAAAGTTCATAAACTAAACGCGTGTTTGTTTTGATTTCCTACTTAGAGGGGCAGGGTTTCTCAGGCGGAAAACGAAATGGGATAACTGATTAGCGAACCAGTCGGGAAGGAGGATGAGGTTTAATGGGAGACTTGGCCGGTAAACTTGCAGCCCGGGCGGTGAAGGTTCAGGCGGGCGGCCAAGAGTTTAACGTTTTGCCCCAGGCGGCAGAGATCCAACTGGCGCAGGAGCTTGGCATGCCACGGCGAGAGCTCGAGGTGGCCGCGCTCAAGACCGGAATTGTTCCCGGGCGCTACTTGCGCAACATGGGAACGGTAGGCCTGGCCGGTCAGCTACGCCTCCTTAATTCCACGGTAGCCGTGGTCGGCTGTGGCGGCCTGGGAGGGTTGGCGGTAGAGCTTTTGGCCCGCATGGGGGTCGGAACGCTCGTGCTAATCGACGGCGACGTTTTCGAGGACAACAACTTGAATCGCCAGATCCTCTGCACTGAAGCCGATTTGGGAAAGCCGAAGGTGATGGCGGCTTACGAGCGCGCCTTGGCCGTAAACGCGGCCGTGGAGGTGCGGTGCCATAAGGTACGCCTGACCAAGGAAAACGCCGCTTCCCTGCTCAAGGGGGCGAACGTGGTCGTGGATGCCCTGGATAACTTGCCCAGCCGCTTTGCTTTGGAAGAGGCGGCGCGAGAGCTCAACCTTCCTTTGGTTCACGGGGCCATCGCCGGTTTTCTGGGGCAGGTGCTTACGGTTTTCCCCGGCGACCCGGGGCTGGCCGAAATCTACGGCCCTCCTGGCACCCGGGAACGAGGTGTGGAAGTGGAGACGGGGAACCCGGCCGCCACCCCGGCCCTGGTTGCTTCTTTCCAGGTACAGGAAGTGGTAAAACTCCTTACCGGAATAGGCGAGCCTTTGCGCCGACGCCTTCTTTACATCGATTCGGCCAGCGGCGCAATTCATACCCTCAGCCTGGGGGAGACGGGCCGAGAGGAAAAAGGTTTAAAGGCCGGCGGCCCGAAGATCGTAAGTTTTGTCGGTGCTTCGGGCAGCGGCAAAACGACGCTTATCGTTGAGGTCATCGCCGAGCTGGTCCGGCGTGGCCTGAAAGTGGCGGCCATAAAGCATTCGAATGAAGCGAAGGAGCTGGACCAACGCGGAAAGGATACGTGGCGCTTTCATCAGGCTGGCGCCCAGGCCGTGGCCTTCCTTACGCCTTCCCAGGCCGCCGTATTCTGTGCTCTTCCGGAAAAGGCCGCGGCTTCCCGCTTGGCCACGTGGTTCTGCGATGCTGACCTGGTGCTGGTGGAAGGATACAAGAGCGGTCCCTTTCCCAAGATTGCCGTATTCCGGCCGGGAAGCCCCGAATTTCCGGGCCCGCTGCCCGGCAATGTCGTAGCGGCAGTGGGGGATGTGGCCGAGGCGCGCGCCACGGGGCTGCCGGGTGACCTTCCCGTATTCGGCTGGACGGAAGTTAAGGAGCTCAGCGATTTTCTCCTCCATAAGGTGCGTTAAAAACCTGCCCGGCCCACCAAAAGAAAGGGCCCGGGATTGCCCGGGCTAATTCTTCTTCGGCTTGACGATGACCTGGACTCCGTCCGGAATTACGGCTATTCGGGCGTGCGGGCCGTGCCGCGCCAGGGCCAGGCGCAGGGCGCTCGCTAGGTCGGGCGCCCAAGCCAGGAACATATCTTCTAACTGGCGGCGTCCGACGCCTTGGGTCACCACGATCACCTGCCGTTCGGCCAAAATGCGCGCGAGTACTTGAACCTGCCACTGGTCGGGGAGGGTGCCGCTCGCGGGTGTAGCCGCTATGGAGGCCGAGAGGGCGGCCGGACTTGAAGCTTCTCGCATCATCCGGTAAAAGCCTTCGCCGCCGATCCCATCGCGGCACTCCGCGGCGATGATGATGGTCCCGCCGGGGCGCGTGGCCGCTTCGCCGCCGCTCATGCCTTTTACGGCTTGGTAGAGGTTTTGGTCCAGCGGGTAGCCGCCGTTGGAAGTGATCACTATATCTACCGGGTCTATTTCCACCGTGGCCGCTTCGGCTACGTAGCGGCAGCCGGCGCCGTGCGCTTTTTCTACGTCGCCGGCGAAGGCGGCGAGTATGCGATGCCGTGGGTCGAGCACCACGTTGAGAATAAAGCGGAGGCCGGCCAAGCGCTGAGCGGCGCGGATGTCCCAGTGGACCGGGTTGTCGGCTAAGCTTCCTGCCCGGGCGGCCGGATGGCCGATGAGCGCGGCGGAATGATTGGCCAGAATGCTTTCCTCCCCGGCTATGCCGGGTAGGACAGACTTGGGACCGCCGGAGAAACCGGCAAAGAAGTGGGGTTCGATGAAACCTTCGGCAATGAGAAGATCTGCCTCAGCGGCCGCTTTGTTGATGGTGAGCGGCGCACCGGAAGGAAGCGTGCCTAGGTAAACCAACCGGTCCCGGGCGCGGCTGTCATGTACTATTAGGCGTTCCCTCTCTACCACATCCTCGCCGTACCGATCTATGAGCTCTTCCCGGGTGGGGGAACGGTGCAGTCCGGTGGCCACCAGGATGGAAACATCGGCCGCCGGATTGCCGTCCCGGATTTCCTGAAGGAGCAGGGGGAGGGTTATACGGCTGGGGAGCGGCCGCGTATGATCGCTGGAGATGACGGTCACCTTGCGGGCGGAAGCGGCCAGTTCGGCCAACCGCGGGCCTGCGCAGGGGTGTTCCAAAGCCGACCGGACGATCTCCTCTTCCGGCGGAAAGGCGTCCCCCGGGAGGCGCGGTTTAAAGACGCCGGCGAGGTTACCATCCGGTACCTCGACCGACAAGTGGCCTGAGCCGTAGGGGAGCTTAATTTCCACCACACCACCTTCTTTCCGCTGCCTGCCGCCTTAACCGCCGGCCGCCGGCGGAGCGATGAGGATCTCATCACCGTCGGCCACCACGTAATCCGGCTTCTTGCGCCGGCCGTTTACCGTAATGAGGGGCTGGATATCGGCCGGAAATCCGCACAGCCGAAGGAGCTCGGCCACAGAGACCGGGGAGCTGAGCTCCTTTGTAATCACGCTTTCTCCTTCCGGTAGGTACTTCTTGAAATACGAAACTGGTTTTACTTTGACTTGCACCGCCTTACCTCCTCCAGCCGAGTTTATGCTTACTTGGTTTTGAAGCGCAGAGATGCTTTTTCGGCGGGCCTAAGGGGGCGCACCTAAGCGCCCCCGGCGACGGACTACACATATTGAAGCAGATCGCCCAGCCCCAGCTCTTCTACCGTTTCGCGTCTGGGCACGCCGTCTTCGTCCCAGCCGCGCATGGCGTAATACTCAGAAAGGACGCGTTCATGTTCCGCGGCCGGCGTCTTGCCCATCCGTCCTCCTTCTTTAGCCGTAATGTACATCTTGGGCGGCAGCACGTCGTCCTTCCTGCGGATACCGTCACGCACGTTTATCAGCCGCTGCACGGTAATTACCCGCTTGCCTACGTCGGCCAGCTCGGCCGGCGTCCAGTTCCAGCCGGTTATGGCGTTAAAAATATCGGTCAGCTCGGTTAACGTCATTCCTGCGCCCTTAACGATAAACTTACAGAAGGTTAGGGAGTTGTACATGAGGCTGGTGTTGGTTACAATATAGGCCACTTCCGCGGCGCGGTTGATATCGAAGCGCTCCGGCGGCTCATCCCAGCCGAGCTCAGGGTAGCAGAGTCCGAGGGCGGTGGCCTGCGGGTCGCCGCGCTCATGAGAGGCGCCGATCGGGCAGGTAGCGTAGTTGACGCCGAG
Organism: Bacillota bacterium; assembly: GCA_030154105.1. Taxonomy (GTDB): domain Bacteria; phylum Bacillota; class DTU030; order DUMP01; family DUMP01; genus DUMP01. The sequence continues at coordinate 92,547 of JASKKP010000004.1, read as the reverse complement.
CCCGAAGACGGCGCGCGGGTCATGGGCGGGGAAGTCCAGGTTCTTTACGTGGACGATGAGCTCCTCGGTGCCTTTACCGATCATCTTGGCCGCGCCCACTATGCCGTCCTTGAAGAAGCGGCCTACACCTTCACCGAGGGCGATTTGCTGGACTAATTCCACCATGCGGTGGCCGTCGCCCCAGCGCACCGGTCCGCCCAGATCGGCGTCGGTAAGGATTCCCTTCTCGTAGCACTCCATCAGGAAGCCTATCCAGGCGCCGGCCGAGATGGTGTCGATGCCGAGCATATTACAGAATTCGTTGGCTTTGGTTACGGCGGCCAGGTCGTCGATGAGAAGGTTCGAGCCGAGCATGGCGATGGTCTCGTACTCGGGGCCGTTGCCTTCCATGGCAAATTCCGGCGGGCCATCCACCCGCACATGCCGGTGACAGCCTACCGGGCAGTGCAGGCAGTGGAGCGGCTTGGTGTGGAGGACCTCATTATAATGAGGAGTTCCGAGGAGGCGGGCGCCCTCAGGCCAAACATCGCCGGTCCAGTACTTAATTGGGGTATCGCCCATCTCTTCGAAAGGTATGATGACCGACGGTGTGCCGTTTTCGCTGAAGCCGGCACCTCTTTCGGCCAGTTCTTTCATCATTTCGCGGCATAGGTGGTGGGCTGTTTCTCGATCAAAAACTGGGCATTCTTTGGTGCCGTAGGCGACAATGGCTTTCAGGTTCTTTGCGCCCATTACCGCTCCGGCCCCACCGCGGCCGGCAAAACTTATGGCATCCGAGGCGATGCAGGCGATGGGAACCAGGCGTTCGCCGGCCGGGCCGATGCTGAGCACGCTTACGTTTCGCCCCAATTCCTCTTTTAGGAGGGATGTAGTTTCACCGGTGGTTTTGCCCCAGAGGTGATGGGCGGGGCGGAATTCTACGCCTGTATCCGTGATATAGAGGTAGAGGGGTTCGCTGGCCCTACCCTCGACAATGAGGGAGTCGTACCCGGTGCGTTTGAAGACGGGCGCCCAGGTGCCTGCCCCGGCGGAATCGAGGTAGGTCTTGGTGAGCGGCGACTTGGTGATGACACTCCACTTGGCGCTGCCGGGGGCCGGAACGCTTTGGAGGCAACCGATGCCGAAAATAATCTTGTTTTCTGGCGAGAGTGGATCGACCTTGGCCGCCGTTTCTTCCAAGAGCACTTTAGCCCCGTACCCGGCTCCGCCCAAGAGCTTACGCCAAACCTCTTCCCTCACTGCTTCTTCGCGGAAAGTTCGGTCGGTCAGGTTTACCCGGAGTACCTTACCCCAATACCCGTTTCCCATATTCCTTTCCCCCTTCCGTTTTCCGCTGAGCTGGGCGGCAGGAAGACTCAGCCTTCTTCGCCATTCTCCTAAATCAGCCAGGAGAAAAAGTCTTGCTATTTTATTATTTCACGATGAGTCCTATAATTCCTCCTAGAATAAGGTGCGGCAAGCTTAAGAGATGTTTCCCGTAGAGGCAGGAATAAGGCCGGGAATGGAGAATATAACACAAAAAACAGGCCGGCTCCGAGTCCTCGGGCCTAAGGCATTGCTATGGCCCAGGACCGTTAGGGTGGGCTGGGAAACCGGTCCGCCTCCCTCATGGAAAGGAGCACCAGGGGAGCTTCCATGAGGGAGCTCCCTTTCTGATTATTCACGACGGAGGTGGGAGTATGGCGGAAGGTGCGGCTGAGAGGATTGAATTCGAGAAGGACGGGGCGGCGATCTTGAAAGAAGAGCTGCTTAAACTGGCGGGCGACGGTAAAGTCAGTTGCGCCCAGGCCATTGCCCTGGCCGAGCGGCTGGGGATGGAACCGCAGCTGGTGGGGAGGGCGGCGAACGAGCTCAAAATCAAGATCACCGCCTGCCGCCTAGGCTGCTTCTAGAGGAGGCTTTAACTTGGAGGGTTTCTTCAACGTGCGCCCCGTTCCGGCGGCGCGCGAAGAGCTCTTTTCCCACTGGCGGCCGGAGCCTCCGGCCATCGAAGAGGTTCCGCTTACGGCAGCGGTTGGCCGGGTATTGGCCAAGCCTGTTCGGGCCCAAGAGGACGTACCGCCGTACACCAGGTCCACGGTGGACGGGTACGCGGTGCGCGCGGAAGATACGTTTGGCGCAACGGAGGCCCTCCCGGCTCTCCTTGACCTGGTTGAGGACATACGCATGGGGGCCGTGCCCCAAAAGCGGCTCGCGCCCGGGCAGGCGAGCCGCATTGCCACGGGCGGGATGCTCCCGCCTGGGGCAGACGCAGTGGTGATGGTGGAGCATACGGAAGAATTGGATGCGACCTCGTTCGCGGTGCTGCGCCCGGTGGCGCCGGGGGAAAACGTAATCCGGGCCGGGGAAGACGTGGCGGCGGGGGAAGAGCTCCTGCCGGCCAACTCTCGCTTGCGCCCGGCCGACATAGGGGCCCTGGCGGCGCTGGGGATTACGGAGGTACCGGTATGGCGGCGGCCGCGCGTGGCGGTGCTGTCCACGGGGGATGAGGTTGTTCCGCCCGAGCAAACGCCTGCCCCCGGACAGATCCGCGACAGCAACAGTTACTCCCTGGGCGCGGCGGCTCAGGAAGCCGGAGGAGAGGCGGTTTACCTGGGGCTCGTGCGGGACGAGTACCGGGCGGTGCTGGACGGAGTACGGCGCGGTTTGGAAGTGGCGGATGTGGTGGTTCTCTCGGGCGGGAGCTCGGTGGGGGTGCGGGATGTGGCGGCCCAGGTGCTTACCGACCTCGGCCCGCCGGGGGTGCTGGTACACGGCGTGGCGCTACGCCCGGGAAAACCTGTACTCATCGCCCTTTGCCAAGGAAAACCCGTCTTTGGCCTCCCCGGCCACCCGGTCTCGGCCTTGGTGACGTTTGATCTGTTCGTCCGACCGGCCATCCACCGGCTGCTCGGCTTAAAAGAACGGCCGCGGGCCGGCGTGCGGGCGCGCCTTACGCGCAACCTGGCCTCTGCCGCCGGACGCGAGGACCACGTGCGCGTCCGCCTGGTGGAGACGGCGGAAGGCTTCGCGGCCGAGCCCGTTCTCGGCAAGTCCGGCCTCCTCTCTACCCTCGTGCGTGCCGACGGTACCATAGTGATCCCGCCGGCCCGCGAGGGATTAAGGGCCGGAGAGGAGGTTGAGGTGTACCTTTTCTGAGGGCCGGGTGACCGGGGGGAACGTTAAAATAGTTAGGAGCGATAGCATGGAGCGACAGGTGTACCTGGAGGATGTCCCATACGAGGAGGCGCGGCAGGCCTTCCTCAAGCCCTTTGCCGGACGGCTGATGCCGCCCGAAACCCTGCCTGTTACCGAGTGCTGCGGGCGGGTGACCGCTGCTCCCATTTTCGCCCGCATCTCTTCGCCCCACTACCATGCTGCGGCCATGGACGGGGTGGCGGTTGCGGCCAAGGTCACCTTTGGCGCGAGCGAGACTTCCCCGGTGCGGCTGACGATAGGGGAAGACGCCTTTTGGGTAGACACGGGCGATCCGCTTCCCCCCGGTACCAACGCGGTGATCATGGTGGAGGACCTGCACGAGCTACCGAGTGGGGAGCTGGAGATAATTAAGGCGGTAAGCCCTTGGGAAAACGTGCGCCTTCTCGGCGAGGACATGGTGCAAACGGAGCTCATCCTTCCTGCCAACCACCGCCTGCGCCCGGTGGACCTGGGAGCCATCCTTGCCGGAGGAGTCACGGAAATTGCCGTCCGCCGCCGCCCGCGGGTGGCCATTCTGCCCACGGGTACCGAACTCGTACCGCCGGGAAAGGAGCCGGCGCCCGGGGAGATCATCGAGTTTAACTCCACCATCTTTGCCGCCCAGGTGCGGGAGTGGGGAGGAGAACCGGTAGTCCACCCCATCACCCCGGATGACTACGGCCTGATAAAAGCGCGGGTGGAGCAGGCGGCGGCCGAGGCGGACGTCATTCTCGTCGGCGCCGGGTCTTCTGCTGGTTCCGAGGATTTCAGCGCCCGCATCATCGGTGAGCTGGGGAGCGTTTTAGTACACGGGGCGGCCACGCGGCCGGGAAAACCGGTGATCCTGGGGATGGTGCAGGGTAAACCTACCATCGGCGTGCCGGGGTACCCGGCCTCGGCCGTGCTCGTTCTGGACTTATACCTGAAACCACTACTCAGCAGCCTCCTGGGCCTGCCGTCGGAGGAGCCGCCTAAGGTTACGGCCCGCCTGGCGAGGAACATCACTTCGCCTCTCGGCGTAGACGAGTTCGTGCGCGTCAAATTGGGGGCGGTGGGCCCCAACTTGGTGGCCACGCCCCTGGCGCGCGGTGCGGCCCTTACCACTTCTTTGGTGCGGGCCGACGGGGTGCTTAAGGTGCCGCGCGGGAGCGAAGGGATTACCGCCGGCTCAAAGGTGGAGGTTTATCTCTTAAGAGGTGAGACGGAAATCCGCGGCACGGTAGTGGCCATCGGCAGCCACGACCTGACGCTGGATATCATCGCCAACCTCCTCAAAGAGAAATACCCTAAGTTTACCCTTTCCTCGGCTCACGTGGGAAGCCTAGGGGGGCTCCTTGCCCTCCGCCGCGGCGAGGCCCACCTGGCGGGGACGCACCTCCTAGATGAGACGACGGGCGAGTACAACATCCCTTACCTGAAGCGCTACCTCCCCGGTGAGGAGGTCTACCTTATCACCCTGGTCTACCGCGAGCAGGGCCTCCTGGTGCTGCCGGGGAACCCCAAAGGCATCAAAACCCTGGCCGATCTTACCCGGCCGGATGTCACCTTCATCAACCGGCAGAAGGGCGCCGGCACGCGGGTACTCCTCGACTTGGCCTTGAAGGAAGAAGGCATCGACCCGCATAAGATCCAGGGCTACGAGCGCGAAGAGTACACCCACACCGCGGTGGCGGCGGCCGTAAAAAGCGGGGCGGCCGATGTGGGCCTGGGGGTCCTTTCGGCGGCGCGCGCTTTGGGACTCGACTTCATTCCCTGGCGGGCGGAACGCTACGACTTAGCCGTTCCCGCCGCCCACCTGGACCATCCGGGGGTCCGAGCCATTCTTGACATCATCGAAAGCCGGGAGTTCAAGGAACAGGTTACCGCCCTCGGGGGCTACGACGTTCGGGATACCGGCAAAATTCAGTGGCCGCGGAAGGGGGAGGAGGATGCGCGACCGGCTGGGACGGAAAATTGACTACCTGCGGGTTTCGGTGACCGACCGCTGTAACCTGCGCTGCTTGTACTGCCTGCCGCCGCAGGGGGTGAGGCCGAAAACCCACGAAGAGATCCTGCGCTACGAGGAGATCGTGCGCCTGGTGGAGGTGGCGGTAAGCCTGGGCATCCGGCGGGTACGCCTTACCGGCGGTGAGCCGCTGGTGCGGCTGGGCCTTACCCGGCTGGTGGCGGCTCTTGCGGCCATTCCGGGGCTTCACGATCTCTCCCTCACCACGAACGGTACCCTTCTCGCCCCCCTGGCCGAGGAGCTTAAGCGGGCCGGGCTGAGGCGGGTAAACATCAGCCTGGATACGCTCCGGCCGGAGCGCTTCCGGGCCGTCACCCGCGGCGGTACGCTCGCCGACGCCTGGGCGGGGATTGAGGCCGCCCTGGCGGCGGGCCTTCACCCCGTCAAGATTAACACGGTGGCCATGGCCGGGGTAAATGACGACGAGCTGGCCGACTTGGCCGAGCTTACGCGCCGGTTTCCCCTCCACGTGCGGTTTATTGAGGTGATGCCGCTCGGAGCGGATCTCGACTGGGCGGGGGCCCACGTCTTGCCCATGGCCGCCGTGCGCGCTGCGGTGGAAAAAGTGGGGCGCTTGGAGCCGGCACAGGTGGCCGGGGCCGGTCCGGCGCGGGCCTGGCGCTTCCCGGGCGCGCCGGGAACGGTGGGCTTCATCGGCGCCCTTTCCGAGACCTTCTGCGCGCGCTGTAACCGCCTGCGCCTCACGGCCGACGGCAAACTCAAGCCGTGTCTCGCCTCCGACGTGGAAGTGGACGTGCGGGGGCTCCTCCGGCGGGGTGCCGGTAACCAGGAACTGGAAGGAGCTTTCCGGCAGGCCCTGGAGCTTAAGCCTTCACACCACGATCTCGCGAGTTATCCCGGGCACGCCCGCGTGATGTGTCAGATAGGGGGTTAGAGCATGGAACTCACCCATCTTAACGCTGCCGGCGAGGCGCATATGGTAGACGTTGGGGAAAAGCCGGTCACTCGGCGCCGCGCGGTGGCGCGAGGGGCCGTGCAGATGGCCCCGGCCACGCTGGAGCTTATTGCTGCCGGGGGCGTCCCCAAAGGCGATGTGCTGGCGGCGGCGCGCCTGGCCGGCATTATGGCGGCCAAAGAAACCCCGCGCCTCATTCCCCTTTGCCATCCGCTCAACCTGGGCGGGGTAGAGGTGCGGCTTTGGCTAAATAAAGGGGCCAGCCGCGTGGAGATCGAGGCGGAAGTAACGCTGGCCGGCCAGACCGGCGCGGAGATGGAAGCGCTCACGGCGGTGAGCGTGGCCGCCCTCACCATTTACGACATGTGCAAGGGAGTGGATAAGAGCATGAGCATCGAGCACATCCGCCTGGTTGCCAAGTCCGGCGGCAAGAGCGGCAGCTTTTTGCGGGAGGGGGAAGAGGAGTGGCCGCCAGGGGAAGAGTAGTGGCGATCTGTACCAGCCGGGAAAAGGGGACGCGCAAGGAGGATCGGGGGCAGGGCGTTTTCTTGCCCGGGCACGGCCTGGAAGGAGATGCCCACGCCGGTCCCTGGCACCGCCAGGTGAGCCTTATGGCCCTCGAGAGCATTAAGAAAATGGAAGAGAAAGGCCTCAAGCTCGGTCCGGGCGACTTCGGCGAGAACATAACCACGGAAGGGCTGGACCTGGTGCACCTTCCCGTCGGCACGCGCCTTAAAGTGGGCGAGGAAGTTCTCTTAGAGGTTACGCAGATCGGTAAAAAGTGCCACTCCCGCTGTGCCATTTATTATCAGGTGGGCGACTGCATTATGCCCCGGGAGGGGATCTTCGCCCGCGTGCTCCTCGGCGGGCAGGCGAAAAACGGCGACATTATCGAGGTCCAGGAAGGCTACCGCCTGGCCATCGTCACCGCCAGCGACAAAGGCGCGCGCGGCGAGCGCGAGGATGCCAGTGCCCAGGTAATTCGCCGCCTTACGGCCGAGCTGGGCGAGGTTGTGGAGTACAAGGTGCTCCCCGACGAGCGGGAAGAGCTCGCGGCCGAGCTTAGGCGTCTGGCCGATGAGCGGGCCGTCGACCTTATCCTTACCACCGGCGGCACCGGTCTAGGCCCTCGGGACGTGACTCCCGAGGCCACCCTGGACGTGGTGGACCGGCTGGTGCCCGGGCTCGCCGAGGCCATGCGCGCGGCGGGAATGGCCAAGACGCCGCACGCCCTCCTTTCCCGCGCCGTGGCCGGCATCCGCGGGCGCACGCTCATCGTAAACCTCCCCGGGAGCCCGCGCGGTGTGGAAGAGAACCTGACAGCCATCCTTCCGGCCCTGCCCCACGGCCTGGCCATCCTCACCGGCCGCGCCGGCGAATGCGGGCGGCCGGTCCAGCCTTAAGTTTGCCCGGCCGCGTCCGGGGTCGCCTGCGGCGGAAGCCTCCTGAAAGAGGCGGGCCGATCTCTCGAGTGCGTAACGGCTGTAGCTCCTATAAAAAAGGTATAGCCGCCCAGCCTGCCTTCGGCGGGCTCAGCATCTTCGACCCTACCGGCCTACAGCTAACGCCACGGCGGTAGGGCGTCAGGGTCAGGCCGGAAACGGCCTGGCCTCCCGCATTTGGAAAGAAGATGCAGGGCCGGCCGCCCCCCGGGCCGGTACCCGGCGGCAAAGGAGGTGCGAAGGAGGGGGCAAACTCAGGCAAAGGAGAGACTCAAGGTGAAAAAGTATCTTATCTTTGCCCTTTGCGTTCTGGCTACCGCAGCTCTTTTCGGCTGCACACCCAAGGCCCAGCCCCAGTCCAACTCGCCTACAGAGGAGAGTTCAAGCAAAGAGCCGGTTCCGCCAGTCAGCGCTCCGGCCGGGAACAAAGACGTTATCCTCGCCACCACCACCAGCACCCAGGACAGCGGCCTTTTGGATGTCCTCATCCCCCTTTTTGAGCAGAAAACGGGCTACCGGGTAAAAACGGTGGCCGTGGGCACCGGCCAAGCCCTGGCCATGGGCGAGCGGGGCGAGGCGGACGTGCTCCTCGTGCACGCGCCGGAGGCCGAGAAAAAAGTGGTAGTGAGCGGAGCGGCAATAAACCGCCGGCTCGTCATGCACAACGACTTTATCATCGTTGGCCCTAAGGAGGACCCGGCCAAGATTAAGGGTTCTCGTTCCACGGTAGAGGCTTTCCAGAAGATTGCCAAGGCAAAAGCGCTCTTCATCTCGCGCGGCGACGACTCCGGAACCAACAAAAAGGAGCTTGAGCTCTGGAAGGCGGCCCAAATTGAGCCTAAAGGTTCTTGGTACCAGGAATCCGGTACCGGTATGGGCCAGACGCTAACCATTGCCTCAGAAAAGGGCGGTTATACCCTGACCGACCGGGCTACCTACCTGGCCCTTAAGAAAAACCTGTCCCTGGTTATTCTTCTCGAAGGCGATAAGTCGCTCCTTAACGTGTACCATGTGATGCAGGTGAACCCGGAAAAGTTCCCCAGGGTAAATGCTGCCGGCGGCAAGGCCTTTGCCGACTTCATGGTCGATCCGGAGACGCAGAAAGTCATCGCGAGCTTCGGCAAGGACAAGTTTGGGGAGCCCCTCTTCTTCCCGGACGCCGGGAAACCGGACATCTACTAAGGTGAGAGTATGGATCTAGTCGTCCAAGGCCTGGTCAAGGCCTTCCGCCTTCTCTTAAGCGGCGACCCGGAGGTGCTTGAGATCACGCTCCTCACCCTCCGGGTCTCCGGCTTGGCTACCCTTATCAGCCTCTTTCTAGGCGTGCCCCTGGGGCTGTATTTGGCCGTGGCGCGCTTTCGCGGCCGCGAACTGGTGGTGGGCGCGGTGAACACCGGCATGGGCCTGCCGCCCACGGTGGTGGGGCTTTGGGTGAGCATTCTCCTCTGGCGGAATGGGCCTTTAGGCATGCTGGGGCTTATGTACACGCCGACGGCCATCGTCATCGCTCAGGCGGTGATCGCCCTACCGGTGGTGACGGGCCTGACCATGGCCGCGGTGCAGCAGCTCAGCCCCAAATTGCGCCTGCAGGTTCTGGCCCTGGGTGCTTCGCCGCTCCAGTTCTGGTGGATTATCCTCCGCGAGGTGCGCTTTGGGATCCTGGCGGCGGTGATGGCCGGACTGGGGAGCGTCATCTCTGAGGTGGGAGCTTCCATGGCCGTGGGCGGCAACGTGCGCGGGTACACCCGCGTACTCACTACGGCCATCGTACTCGAAGTGAGCAAAGGGAACTTCGATATGGCCCTGGCCTTAGGGTTCGTCCTCATGGTTCTCACCTACAGCATCACCTATGCTCTTACCATCGTCCAGCAGAGGAGGCGGCGCTGGTGACGGCCGTACTTGAGGCGCGCGACATCGTAATAAAAAAGGGCGGGCGGCGCATCTTAAGCGTCGACCACCTGGCGGTGGAGCCGGGCGAGGTCCTGGCCATCATCGGCCCCAACGGCGCGGGCAAGAGCACCCTGCTCACGGTCCTGGCCTGCCTGGATCTGCCGACGAGCGGCGCCGTCTTCTTCCACGGCCGGCGGGTCACGCGCGCCAACGCTCTCGCCGTGCGCCGCAGGTTGGCGGTGGTATTTCAGGAGCCGCTACTTCTTGATACCACCGTGCTCGAGAACGCGGCCATAGGCCTTAAGCTGCGCGGGCGGCGCCGGGAGGCAGAGGCGAAGGCCAGGGCGTGGCTTGCGCGGTTTGGCGTCGGCCACCTGGCCGCGCAGCAGGCCCTGACCCTATCTGGCGGCGAGGCCCAGCGGGTGAGTTTGGCCCGGGCCTTCGCCCTAGAGCCGGAGGTGCTCCTCCTCGATGAGCCCTTTGCTTCCGTGGACGTCATTGCCCGCGCAGGGCTCATTCAAGAATTCAAAAGTATTCTTTCCAGCACGGGAACCACGGCGGTCCTCGTGACCCACGACTTTCGCGAGGTGAGCGCGCTGGCCACGCGCGTGGCGGTGCTCTTTGACGGTACGGTGCAGGCCGAAGGCCCGCCGGAAGCCATTGCCGCCCACCCGCGCTGGGGCGCTCTGGCTGACCCTAGGACAGCGAGCGGGGCCGGTAGTGGAGGGTGCGGGTGGCATTGAGGACGGCGAGGACGGTTACCCCGACGTCGGCAAACACAGCCTCCCAGATACCGGCAAGACCGAGGATACCCAAAGCGAAGAAGAAGGCCTTTATGCCGAGGGCGAGGACGATGTTTTCGGTTACGATGCGGCGCGTGCACCGCGCTATCTCGAGGGCGGCGGCCAGCCGCGCCGGCGAATCGTCCATGAGCACCACGTCCGCGGCCTCGATGGCCGCGTCGGAACCCAGGGCCCCCATGGCTACGCCGATGTCGGCCCGGGCAATGACCGGCGCGTCGTTGATCCCGTCGCCCACAAAGGCCAGCTTTTGCCGGCGCCGCTCGGGGAAGGCGGCCATGAGCTCTTCCACCTTGCGCACTTTATCTTGCGGAAGGAGCTCGGCGAAGTAGGCATCGGCCCCTATGGCTTCTGCCACCCGGCGGGCTGCGCTCTCCTCATCTCCGGTAAGGATTACCACCTTTTGGACCCCCAGCTCCTTGAGGCGCGCGACGGCCTGAGCGGCATCCTCCTTCAGCTCGTCGGCGATGATGAGGTAGCCCGCGAAGGTGCCGTCGATGGCCACATACACGCTGGTCCCCTCCATATGGCAGACGTCGGGTTCATGGAGAATGCCTTCCCGGTGGAGGAGCCGGTCGTTGCCGACAAGAACCAGCTTGCCCTGCACCTCGGCGGCGACGCCGTGGCCGGGGACCTCCCGGTAGCCATGGACCTGGTCGTCAGGAACGGGCCGGCCGTAGGCCTGGCGAATGGACAGGGCGATGGGGTGGGTGGAGTAAATCTCGGCCGCGGCCGCAGCGGCGAGGAGATCTTCTTCGGTAAACCCACTATAGGGTACGACTTTAGTCACGCGGAAGGTGCCCTGCGTCAGCGTGCCGGTTTTGTCGAAGGCTACGGTGTGAAGCGCCGTGAGGGCGTCGAGAAAGTTCGCGCCTTTCACCAGGATGCCCTGGCGCGAGGCTCCCCCGATGCCGCCGAAATACCCGAGGGGGATGGAGACCACCAGAGCGCAGGGACAGGAGATGACGAGGAGCACCAGGGAGCGGTAGAGCCACTCAGAAAAGGTGGCGCCGGGAAGAAAGAGGGGCGGTAACAGGGCTACGGCCAGGGCGGCGGCAACCACCACCGGGGTGTAGTAACGGGCAAAGACGGTGATGAACCGTTCCGTGGGGGCTTTTCGCGTCCCCGCCTCTTCTACCAGCTGCAGGATGCGGGAGACGGCCGACTCGGCGAAGTTTTTCGTGACCTTTACGGTGAGGAGACCCTGCCCGTTTACCATGCCGGCGAGTACAACCTCACCCGGCTCCACTTTGCGCGGCACGGCCTCGCCGGTGAGGGCCGAGGTGTCAAGGAAGGACGTTCCCTCTACGACCTCGCCGTCGAGCGGGACGCGCTCGCCGGGCTTGATGATAATCTCAGCGCCCACCGGGACTTCTTCCGGGCGGACCACCTTCACCTCCCCGCCGAGCTTTAGGTTCGCGTGGTCGGGCCGGATGTCTAAAAGGGCGGCGATAGAACGGCGGGAGCGGTCCACAGCCAGGTCCTGGAGGTAGTCGCCCACGGCGTAAAAGAGCATGACGGCTACGGCTTCGGGGAGCTCGTGGATGGCCAGGGCGCCCAGGGTGGCCACAGTCATGAGAAAACTTTCATCAAAAAACTGGCGCCGAGCTAAATTGGACACAGCGCGGGCGAGGACCGGCCAACCGACGAGGAAATAGGCCGTAATTAGCACGGCGTACTCCGCCCAGGCATGGGGAGTCGCGTGCAGCTGGCGGTTATAAAGGGTGCCGAAAGCGAAGAGGAGCGCCGCCGTCCCGATGAAGAAAACGGCCCGCCGCGCTTCCTTTTTCTCGCTCTCCTTCGTGTCCTGCTCCTCTGGTTCTTTTTGCTCTTGGGCGGGAACCAGAGTTACGCCCGGCTCGACCCGGGCCACCGCCGCTTGGGCTTCAGCCGCCAGCTCCTGCGGTATTTCTATGCTTCGGGTGGCAAAATTGACCGTAACAGTTTCCAGCCCCTTAATCCGGCGGAGTTCGTTTTCCATCTTGGCCGCGCAGTTTGCGCAGTCGAGGCCCTTGAGGATGTAACGCATAACGCGGCTCCTTTCTTAAAGGCTTTAGGTGCTCGGTTGCCGTTTGACGCGCAGTCTTGGCCCTCAAAGCAGACATCAATTGGCCTCGTTTTAAAGTGCCCCGAGGAAGGTTGGCCAGCTCATCGGTCTAGGTGCTGAGCGTGATTGAAAGCTTCGTTGATGAGATGTAGCACGTGGTCGTCGTCCAGGCTGTAAAAGGCCATCTTTCCTTCGCGGCGGTACTTTACCAGGTGCTCAGCCCTGAGCCGCCGCAGGTGATGGGAGACGTTCGAGACGGTGGTACCGAGGATGATCGCCAGGTCGCAGACGCAGAATTCCTCGTTGGCGAGAAGGTAAAGGATTTTGGCCCGCGTCTCGTCGGCCAGGGCTTTGAAGAGCTCGGCTACGGGAGCGAGCGAGGGCAGTCTTCTTTCCCAGCGAGCTACTTTTTCCGGATTGACGGCGAAAATTTGACAAACGCCGTCATCTTGGCGCTCCGCCCGGCTTTCGGTTTCTTCATCCGGTCTTAAGAGGTTTTCCATACTTCCACCTCACTAAAACAATTGCTCAATCGTTTAAAATGAATTATATACCATGCCTCGCGGAAGGTCAAGGACATGGAGAAAAAATCCCGGGCGGGATAATGATCCGCCCGGGGCTTGCGCGGAACGCTCTTACCCTGCTTTTCTTAGTGTTCCCAAACCCGTCCGGTGCCGGCGCCCGGCACGGAAAAAGCGTTGCGGTTGGGTTGCAGGCTGGAGAAAGGCTAAAAGCCGGCTCACGGTTAGCTCTTTTTCAGGTAACGGCTTCCCGGTTCTTCGATGGGCACCCCCTGGGCGCAGAGAGGGCAGGCAGCGGGTTCCCAACTCGGAATGTCCAGTATGAGGAGCGGGAAAAGGGGAAGGCCGAAATCCACTTTGCCGCCGCTCCGGTCTACCAGGCAGGCAATGCCCACCACCTCAGCCTGGTGCTTCTCAAGGGCACTTAGAACTTCGCGCATGGAACCGCCGGTGGTCACGATGTCTTCCACCACGAGGACTCGCTCACCGGACTCCAAGGTAAAGCCTCGCCTGAGCTTCATAACGCCGTTTTCCCGTTCGGTGAAGAGGGCACGGGTGCCGAGCTGCCGGCCGAGCTCGTAGGCGAGGATGATTCCGCCGGTGGCCGGCCCGACCACTACGTCTGGCCGAAGATGGCGCACGCGGACGGCTAGTTCAGCCAGTAAGGCGGCGGTGTGCTCCGGGTACTGCAGCACGGCGAACTTTTCCAGGTAGGTATCGCTGTGCCGGCCCGAACTCAGGCGGAAGTGGCCGCTCAAATAAGCTCCGGTTTGGCGCAGGACAGCTTCAATTTGCTCTTTGTTCATGGTTTCTCAGTCCCCTTTCGTGCTCGGTGTATTGGCCGATTTCCGGCCAACGCTTACGCGGTAGCTTTGGCGGCAACCTCATGGCCCTCCAGGCCTTCCATGATTACCGCCGCGGCGCCGGCGCGAACGAGAGTCTCGGCCTCGGCGGCGGAAAGCGCAGGACAGCGCACGATGATCGGTAGCACAACGGCCGGGTAGACTAAGGCCACGGCCCGGGCGGCGTGCTCAGCGTCGGGCGCTGCGAGGACCACGGCATCGGCTCCGGCCGCGGCTACGGCGCGCGCCAGGCGTGGAAGTTCCGCTTCTCTCGCCGGCAGTTCTACTTCCAGCGCGGCAACGAGCGGCCGGTGCAGCCGGCAGCGGACCTCGGCCACCCGGCGGGCGGCTTCAGGGGCGGCCGTTCCGGCCGGGCACGCAACCCAGACGGCGCCGGCCATCCGGCTTCCCGGGCTGAGGCCCTTCTCCATTGGAGCCAGAAGCGCAAACGGGGTTGGCGTCTCGGACAAGACACAACTCATGTTCCCTACCTCCCAACTTTATACCCGGCAGCGTAGAGCTCGGTAAGGAGGTCGGCTGCGGCTTCCCGGGCGGCGGCGGCAAACTTATCCGGCGTAAAGCGGTCATTGTACGGCGGGCGGCTGAAGGCGTAAATTACGCTTCTGGCTGCCACCACCAGGGCGCCCAGGCCTTCTTTGTCGAAGCAGGGGAGGGCGTCCCGCGCCTGCCCCCCTTGGGCACCCACGCCGGGGAGGAGGAGATAGGAATGGGGGAGCATGGTGCGCAAGAGGGTGGCCTCTTGCGGGTAGGTGATGCCGGCCACGATGCCCACCGGGGAATAAGTTTCGGCGCCCCGGCTGGCCTCCGCCCAGGCAGCAACCCAGGCGGCAACTTCTTGCCAGAGGGGGCGTTTCGTCTCGCTTGTTGTGAGGTCCTGCAGGTCGCCGGCGCCGGGGTTCGAGGTGCGCACCAGGACGAAGATGCCCTTGCCGTTTTCCCGCGCTGCCCGAACAAACGGGTCCACGCTGTCGCGGCCCAGGTAAGGGTTCACGGTGAGGGCATCGGCCGGACAGGTGGTTTCGCCCTCCGGGGCAAGGTAGGCCTGGGCGTAAGCCTCGGCCGTATTGGGCACGTCGCCCCGCTTGGCATCCAGGATTACCAAGAGCCCTTTCTTGCGGGCATAGGCGGCCGTTTCCTCAAGGGCCTGAATTCCTGGGGAGCCGTAGCGCTCGTAGAAAGCAGCTTGGGGCTTAACCGCCGCCGCCAGGTCGTACGTGGCGTCGATGAGGGCGCGGTTAAACGCCAAGATGGCGCGTGCCGCTGCTTCTTTATCCCCTTCGGGGACCGCGCTCAGGGCGGGCGGAAACTTGCTCAAATCCGGGTCGAGGCCGATAACGAGGGGACTTCTTTTGGCCACGATGGCTTCTCTCAGCCGCTGGGCAAAAGATGGGAACATGACCTTACCTCCTCGCGCATATTT
This sequence comes from Bacillota bacterium, assembly GCA_030154105.1. Lineage (GTDB taxonomy): Bacteria > Bacillota > DTU030 > DUMP01 > DUMP01 > DUMP01. The sequence goes on along the minus strand of JASKKP010000004.1, from coordinate 77,466 downwards.
TCTTCCAATCCTCTTCAGGCATGAAAAAACTCCCCGGCCGCCTGGGCGACCAGGGAGCGTAAGTACGGTGTACCCTTCCCGGCCTCGCAGGACCGCCTTAAAGGGATACTAAAATTGCCTCCTTGCCGGGATGGCAAAGAGGCAGCCTGCTGACTTGTATGTCTCCTTGCCACTCTCCCGGAATGGCTTAAAGGATCGCTGCTTGCTACATTATACCCCAGCCGTGGGTGGCTGTCAACAGGGACTTACTCCCCAATTTGGGCGAGATAACCGTGAATGCGCTCCACCGCGGTTTTGGCCGGCGGCGCGGTGAAGAGGGGAACTACCAAGGTAAGGGCCAGGTTGGTGAAGAAGGCCCAGAGGAAGCCGGGGTACCCGAGCGGAGATACGCCGACAATACGGGTGTAAAAGAGGATGGCCAGACCGGCCAGGAGCCCGGCGGAGGTTCCGGCTCGGTTGGCCCGCCGCCAGTACAGCCCGGCCAAGAAGCCCGGTGCCAGCTGGGCCAATCCCGTATAGGCCACGTCGATGACCACCTGCACGAGGGACTGGGGAGGACGCAGGGCGATCACTACGCTTACGATGACCACGGCTACCGTTACCAGGCGGGAAAGGTACAAGTTTTCTGCTTCCGTAAGTTTACGACGCAGCATGGGGATCATGAGATCCTGCGTGAACATCTGGGCAATCACGAGAATCATAGAGTTGATGGTCGACACACCGGCGGCGATGGAGCCGGCTAGGATGACGGCTGCCAACCACCAGCTGGTGTACTTTACCAGAAGCAAAGGCACGACCTTGTCCGGCGCCGGGATTTTTCCGAGGAGAACCTGCCCGGCCAGTCCCAGGAAAAGACCGGAGGTGGCAAAGATGACGATTTGGGAGACGGGGATGCCCAGGGCCGAGCGGGCGATGGCCTTCTCGTCTTTAGCCATCAGGGAGCGCACCCAAACGTGCGGGGTAAGCCAGATGCCGAAGGGAAGAACGATGAATTGCATGAGCCAGACCTTATCGGTATACAGGCCGGCGGCACCCGGGCGGGCGAGGAGCTTGGCGTTAAGATCCGCTACTTTCTGAAAGAGACCGGGCAGCCCACCGGTGGGGATTAGGGCAACGGCGGCCGCGGCGACGATGGTAATGAGGAGGACTACGGCCTGAATGGCGTCGGTGAGGACCACCGAATGCGCCCCGCCTACGGCCACGTAGATCAGCGAGAAGACCGCGATCATCAAAAGGGCGACGGAGTACGAGACGGCTCCCTGGGCGACGCCGCTTATGGCGTGGGCGCTGCCTACGTACTGCATGGCCAGAAAGACTACCGTCATGAGGATGGAAACGAGCGAGACCACCACTTTCAGGAAGCGGCTCTCGTAGCGGTCGGCGAAGAAGTCACCGATGGTAAGGTAGCCGTACTTATTACCCAGGAGCCAGATGCGGTGGCCGAAATACATCACCATGAGGGCCACCCAAACCTGGGAGAGAACGATGACGATGAAGCCGATGCCGTGGATGTAAAACATGCCCGGACCGCCCAGGAAGGCGAAGGTGCTCTGCAGGGCGGCGATCATGGTAAGCGGTAAGAGAAGGGCGCTTACGCCCCGGCCGGCCAGGAAAAAGCCCTCCACGGTCTTAACGGCCGCACTGCGGTAACCGTGCACGGCAATGGCCAGGAGGATAGATAGGTAGAGGAGAATGATGCCAAAAGAGTAGAGGCCGGTGTTCATTTTGCCTTCCCCCTTTTACTGCGCAGCCACTCGTTGGCGGCCCACAAAATGTAGATGAAGTTAAGGACTACGAGCACCCACCAATAAAAGAGCGGAAAGGGCAGCCAGCCGAAAAGGTAGGGTTCGGGCCGGGCCGTCCAAGGCCAAGGTATGGCTGCGGCCAGGAAGAGGAGCACAAAAAGCCACCAAGTAACGGGTTTCACCGTAACACCTCCCAATCGTTTTCGTAACCCGGGCTTAAATTGCGCTCGTTTGCTTTATCTTCCAGGCGGTCTGGGCCGAAAGGAACGTCCAAGGGACGGCGGCCGAGGCGAACTAGTGCGTCTTAAGCGCGCCGATGTACTCCCGCACCGATGCTGCATTATTTTCTTCGAGGTACTTCTCCAGGTCCGCGATGATCTTGGGCATGATATACGGGTCGACGATGTTGGCCGTGCCCACCTGCACGGCGCTGGCGCCGGCCAGAAGGAATTCCAGAACGTCGGTAGCTGAGCTTATGCCCCCTGTACCGATGATGGGCACCTTCACCGCTTGTGCCACCTGGTAGACGCAGCGCAGCGCTACCGGCTTGATGGCCGGGCCGGAGAGGCCGCCGAAGACATTGGCCAGCACGGGCCGGCGGAGTTTCACGTCGATGGCCATGCCGAGGAGAGTATTGATCAGCGTCAGCCCATCGCTTCCGGCTTCCACCGCTGCCTGGGCAATTTCCACGATGTCGGTGACGTTTGGGGTAAGCTTGGTAAAGATGGGCCGGCGCGTGCGCTCTTTTACCGCTGCCACCACCGCCTGCGTTGCTGCGGCGGACATGCCGAAGGCCCGGCCGCCGGCCTCTATGTTGGGGCAGGAGACGTTAATCTCGTAGGCGGCGATGCCTTCTTCTTTTTCCAAAAGCTCCGTGGCCTGCGCAAATTCCTCCACGGTGGTGCCGGCGATGCTCACGATAAGGGGCGGGGTGAAGCGCCTCAGCCGTTGGAGATCGTTTTTGATAAACCACTTGACCCCGGGGTTCTGAATGCCCACGGCGTTGAGCATTCCGGCGGTGGTTTCGGCGATGCGCGGCGGCGGGTTGCCCGCACGCGGGTGCAGGGTGATGCTTTTGACCACGAGCGCCCCAAGACCGTTTAAATCCATGTACTCCTCGTAACCGGGTAGGCCAAAGCTGCCGGACGAGGGCATGACGGGGTTTTTCAGCTTTAGGCCGCAAATTTCCACGCCGAGGTCCGGCTTCATCCTAGTACCACCTCCTCCAGAGGAAAGACCGGGCCGTCCTTGCAGACCCGCTTGTAGGTTTCTCCTTCGGGGGTTCGCACGCGGCAGGCGCACACCAGGCACCCGCCCAGGCCGCAGCCCATGCGTTCTTCCAGGGAAACGAAAGCCGGGATGCCCCGCGCGGCGGCCAGCCGCTTAAGAAGGCGGGCCAGGCGGCGGGAGCCGCACACAAAGGCCTGGGCCGTTCCGGGCCTGTCTAAAGCAGCGGCCACGAGGGGCTCGACCTTTTCCGGGGCCGAGGTACCGCTTTCATCGGTGACCGTGATCACTTCGACTCCCCAGGAGGCGAGAAGCCGGTCGCCTACCAAGGTGGCGGAGTTTCTCGCGCTTAAAATGGCTGAGACCTCCGTACCTTGGGTGCGGGCGGCTTCGGCCAGGGCGATGAGTGGGGCGGTTCCCATTCCCCGGCCGAGAATGAGTATCCGCTGCGCCTTCCGGTCCAGGGGAAAGCCCTGCCCCAGCGGCCCTAAGGCATCAAGCTTAGTTCCCGACCGTATCCGGCTGAGAAGATGGGTGCCTTTTCCTACCACCTGGTAGTAGATCTCTACCTCGCCGGCCTCGGGCCGCAGGCGGTAGAAGCTGAAAGGACGCCGGAGAAGAGGATCCACGCTTGGGGCACAGTGTACATGGATGAACTGCCCCGGCCGCGCAGCGCGGGCCAGCTCCGGCGCCTGCGCTACCAGGTGAAAGTACCCGGCGCCCTGGTCTTCATTTTTCGTTACCGTGAGGGTATGACTGACGTTCATGCCGTTGCCTCCTCGGCGAGGATTTTGCCACCGGCATAGACGAGGCGGCCGCCTACTATAGTGTAAACGATGCGGCCGGTAAGCTTTCTGCCGGCGAAGGGGGTGTTGCGACTTTGGGAATAAAACTCGGCCGGGTCGACTTCCCAGGTAGCGTTGGGATCGAACAAGGTAATGTCCGCATCTCCTCCGGGGCTCAGCGTGCCTTTGGGCAGGCCGACGATGCGTGCCGGAAGGCAGGTTAGTTTGGCAATGGCCTGGGCCGGGGTAAGCACGCCCGTCAGCACCAGTTCCGTCCAAGTGAGGCCGAATGCCGTTTCCAGGCCGATGATGCCGCACGGGGCCTGGACCAGACCGGCCGCCTTTTCTTCCGGTGCATGAGGAGCGTGGTCGGTGGCGATGGCGTCGAGTGTGCCGTCGGCCAGGCCCTGCCGCACGGCGGCTACGTCCTGGGCCGAGCGCAGCGGCGGGTTCATCTTGGCGTCGGCGCCCCACTTAAGCAGGGCCTCATCGGTTAAGGTGAAGTGGTGTGGGGTTGCTTCGGCCGTTACCCGAACGCCGCGAGCCTTCGCCTCGCGGATGATGGCCACAGAGCGTGCGGAGCTCACGTGCTGGATGTGTAGGTGCGCGCCGGTGAGTTCGGCGAGGAGCACGTCGCGGGCTACCTGAATGTCTTCCGCCGCCCCCGGCATGCCGCCGAGACCCAGGCGCGCGGCGGCATCACCTTCGTTGACGATGGTATCGGCTACCAGGGAAGGGTCGCCTTCATGGGCGATCACCGGCAGCCCCAGGCGTCCGGCTTCCTTAAGAGCCTGGCGCATCAACGCCGCCGTCGGGATGGGGTTGCCGTCATCGGAAAAGCCGACCACACCGGCTTCCTTTAAAGCGGCAAAGTCGCTCAGTTCCTCCCCGGCCAGGCCGCGGGTGACGGCACCCACCGTGTATACGTTTACTACCGCTTCACGGGCGGCGCGCCGGTAGAACTCGCGTACCAGCTCTGGCCGATCCATAACCGGCTTGGTGTTGGCCATCGCGACGACAGTGGTAAAGCCGCCGGCGGCTGCGGCCCGGCTGCCGCTCGCCAGGGTCTCTTTATGGGTAAATCCGGGGTCGCGCAGGTGCACGTGGATGTCCACAAAACCCGGAGCTACGATAAGGCCGGCCGCATCCAGGACTTCCTCCCCCGCCTCTACGCCGAGCTCAGGACCTACAGCGACGATTTTGCCTTCCGCTACCCGGACGTCGAGCCGGCCCGCGCGCGCATTGGCCGGATCGAAAACAAATCCGCCTTTTATTAGCATCTTCAAACCCCCTTCTTTTTCGAGCATGAAAAAACTCCCCGGCCGCCTGTGCGACCAGGGAGTGTAAGTACGCTTGTACCCTTCCCGGCCTCGCAGGACCGCCTTAAAGGGATACTAAAACTGCCTCTTTGCCGGGCGGGCAAAGAGGCAACCTACTGACTAGTATGTCTCCTTGCCACTCTCCCGGAATGGCTTAAAGGATCGCTGTTTTTCACATTATACCCCAGCCGTGGGTGGCTGTCAACAGGGGCTTACTCGTCCCCTAAAAACACGTTACGCCTGCACGGCTATTCGCAACTAACTATGGCCGAGCCGCATCCCCCGCACAGCTTTTTTGGTATCTACGGGTGCTGCCGGCGGCATGAACGTCTACTTGTTCCCTTCGGCCAGCGCCAGCAGGGCTGCCAGCAGCACCTCGGCTCCTAAGGCGATGTCGTCAATGCTCGCTTCTTCCGCCGGGTTGTGGCTGATTCCCTCCCGGCAGGGGATGAAGATCATACCGGTGGGTGTCAGGCGGGCCATATTCATGGCATCGTGCCCCGCACCGCTCGGCATCAGCATGTAGGGCACGCCTAGGCGCCGGCATACGTTTTCCAGGGTGGTGATGATGCCCGGATCGAGGGGAACCGGGTCTTCGGCGGTCAGGTCTTCTACCTGAACCCTGAGCCGGCGCCGCCGGGCGATTTCCGCTATGTCTGCCCGGATTCCTGCTACTAACCGGCCGATGCTATCCTTATCTATTCCCCTGATGTCGATTCCCAACACACTCCGGCCCGGAATTACGTTCATGGCTCCCGGCTCCACTTTGAGGACCCCCACCGTGGCCACGCTCTGGTGGGGTGATTCGGCCCGGCCGTGACGCTCTACGGCCAGCACCAGTTCGGCCGCCGCCGTAAGAGCGTCCCGCCTCAGGCTCATAGGGGTGGCGCCGGAATGATCGGCCCGCCCGGTAAAGGTAACGCGCAGGCGGGACGGGGCGGCGATGGCGGTAACGATACCGATCTTGTTCCCCGTTTCTTCCAGCACCCGTCCCTGCTCGATGTGCAGCTCCAAGAACGCCTTGAATTCTTCCGGTCGGCGCCGGGCTTGTGGGACTTGGGCCAGGTTTACTCCCGCTTGGGCCAGGGCTTCAGGGAGGGAAATGCCGGCAAAATCCTTTAGCTCGGCCCACCGCGCTACATCGGCCTGCCCGGTCATGGCTTTACTTCCCAGCGTGGCCACACCGAAGCGGCTCGATTCTTCAGAGACGAAGACGATGATCTCAATGGGATGCCGGGTGGAAAGCCCGTGCGCCTTGAGGGCGCGCAGGGCGGCCAACGCCGCTACCACACCCGCTACCCCGTCATAACGCCCGCCTTGGGGGACGGAGTCCAGGTGGGAGCCGCAGGCCACGGCCGGAAGCGTATCTTCTGCACCCGGCCAGCGGGCGATGAGGTTTCCGATGGCGTCGCGGCGGACGCTTGCCCCCAGCTCAACCAGCCGGTCTCTCACCCGGCGGTGCAGCTCCCCTTCTTCCGGGCTAAAACCAAGGCGGGTTACCCCGCCTTCCGGACTTGTTCCCACGTCGTGCAGGAGGGCCAGGTCTTGGGCCAGGGCAGCTTTATCGATCAAAGGCGACACCTCGCTCTCTTGTTTGGCCGGCTTTTCGTCTTCATGTGGGGCACTACAAAGAATTCTAGGTGAGCCCCGCGTTTTCTTTTGTCCTTACATACAAAGTGCCGATTACAACATTGTGCTCTCCGTCCCTCTTTCTTCGCGACCTTAAAGGAAGTATAGCGTAAAGCCGTTGTAGATGGAAGGGCGGCCGTCAACTTTTCTCGCATAAACCCAAGGGTATTTGCTCAGACTATTTTTTGTGTCTGAGACGGTACGGACGGGAGGTACCATGAGCGAGAAGGTTAAAGGGAATCTGGTGATCATCGGCGGCGCGGAGGATAAGGAGGGCCCTTGCACCATCCTGCGCCGCTTTCTCTCTCTGGCCGGCGGGAAGGAGGCCAGGGTGGCCGTTCTTACCACCGCCACCGAAAGGGCAGAGGAGGTAGGTAGAGAGTACACCCGCCTCTTTTACCGGCTGGGAGCGGCCGAGGTGCAGCACCTGGACGTCGCCGACCGGGAAGCGGCCCGAGCCGAGACTATGGCCGCGACCTTGGACCGCGCGACCGGCGTCTTCCTCACCGGCGGCGATCAGCTCCGGCTCACCAGTATCTTAGGCGGGACCCCACTTGCCGGCGCCCTGCATGCGGCCGTCTTCCGGGGGGCGGTCCTGGCCGGGACCAGCGCCGGCGCTTCGGCCATGAGCGCCACCATGATCGTAGAAGGCCGCGACGAAAGCGCTCCCCGCCGCTCCATCATCGCTATGGCCCCGGGTCTCGGTTTTCTAAAAGAAGTGGTGGTCGATCAGCACTTTGCCCAACGCGGGCGCATCGGGCGGCTTTTGGCGGCCATTGCCGAGAACCCGTACATATTGGGCGTCGGCCTGGATGAGGATACGGCGATCATCTGCGAGCCGGCCGGAAGCTTCACCGTGATAGGGTCCGGGGCGTGCACGGTGGTGGACGGCGTCGGCATTCGGATGAGCAATATCTCCGAGAGCGCACCCGGCGAGCCGCTCGTTCTCACCTACGTTACTCTGCACGTTCTTCCGGCCGGTTACACCTTCGACCTCAAGCGCCGCCGGCCCGGAGCGGTTCAGCTTAAGGAAGACGGAGTGACGTAGCGAGAAGAAGCACCCGTCAAATGAGAGCCAGAACTAAACTCCGGGAGGAAGACGTAAAACGCATGCGTATCTGCCAGCTTACCGTGTACACGGGCAAGAACGTTTACAGCCACCATCCGGTCATTAAGGTAACCATCGACCTGGAAGAGTACGCGGACAAAACCACGGCCGACATTCCCCTTTTTACCGACCGACTCCTTTCACTTTTGCCTTCCTTGCGCGATCACCATTGCTCGCGCGGCCACCCGGGAGGGTTCGTAGAGCGGCTGCACGAAGGAACGTATCTCGGTCATGTGGTGGAACACGTGCTTCTGGAACTTCAGACGTTGGCCGGGCTGCCCGCCATCTACGGCAAAACGCGCGCCGTGGGGAAGACAGGCCTATATGAGATCATTGCCGAATACCGGGCGGCCGAAGCGGCCCGTGAGGCGGCCTACTCGGCGGTAGACCTGGTGAACTGCCTTCTTTTAGGCGATGATCCGCCGCGTGTAGAAGGCATAATCGCCCGGCTTCAGGAGCTTGCGGCCCGCTATGAGCTGGGGCCCAGCACGGCGGCCTTAGTCCGGGCGGCCCAGGAGCGAGGCCTTCCCGTGCTGAGGTTGGATGATCGCAGTTTGGTACAGATCGGTTACGGGGCCCGGCAAAGGCGGATTGAGGCGGCCCTTACCTCCCTTACCTCCTGCCTGGCGGTAGATATTGCCGGGGATAAATCGCGCACCAAAGCCATTCTCTCCGCGGCGGGGATTGTTGTTCCGCAAGGCTTGGTGGTCCGCTCGGAAGAAGAGGCGGTTTCTGCGCTTCAGGAACTGGGGGCTCCGGTAGTGGTCAAACCGGAGTGCGGCAACCAGGGGAAAGGGGTTTCCCTCAACCTAAAGAGCGTAGCCGAGGTGCGGGCGGCCTACACGCTGGCCCGGAGCTGGGAGCGGCGGGTGCTGGTGGAGAAGTACATCGCCGGACGGCATCTACGGGCTTTGGTGGTCGACGGGCGCGCGGTTGCGGTGGCCGAACGCCTGCCCGCGCACGTGGTGGGCGACGGCCGCCACAACTTACGGGAGCTTGTGGACATCACCAACGCCGACCCGCGGCGCGGCGTCGGGCACGAGAAGGTGCTCACCAAGATCACCATCGACCCGGTGGTACTCATGGTCTTGGCGCGACGGGGGCTGGATCTTAATTACGTGCCGGCGCCGGGAGAGATTGTGTATCTTCGGGATAATGCCAACCTCAGCACGGGCGGCACGGCGCGCGACCTTACGGATCGGGTAGCGCCCCACGTGAAAAGTGTGGCAGAACGTGCCGCCCGCGCCGTGGGCTTGGACGTGGCCGGCGTCGACCTGGTAGTTCCGGAACCCGAGGATCCTAAGAGCCCGGTTACCGTGATCGAAGTCAACGCCGCGCCGGGCCTGAGGATGCACCTCGCCCCCAGCGAGGGCAGCCCGCAACCGGTGGCCGAAAAGATCATTTCCTACCTTTTCCCGCCGGGCGAGACCGGCCGCATTCCCATCGTTTCGGTGACCGGCACCAACGGCAAGACCACCACCGTACGCCTTATTGCCCACATGCTCTCCCTTACGGGCCGTAGGGTCGGCCTAAGCTCAACAGACGGAGTGTTTATCGGCGGAGAATGCGTGTGGCAGGGGGACAATGCCGGCTATCGGGGGGCGCGGGTCATCCTAGAGGATCCCACCGTAGAGGCGGCGGTGCTGGAGACGGCCCGCGGCGGCCTTATCCGCGATGGCCTGGCTTATGACCTGGCCGATGTGGGCGTTATCACGAATATTAGCGAAGATCACTTGGGGCAGTACGGCATCGAGACCCTTGAGGACCTTGCCCATGTTAAGTCGCTGGTGGTGGAGGCCGTCCACGACCAGGGCGCTGCCGTGCTCAATGCCGATGACCCCTTGGTGGCCAGCCTGGCCGGGCGGGTGCGGTGCGAAGTGATCTTTTTCGGGCTTACGGGCGAAAACACCTTGATCCGGCGGCACTTGGCCACCGGCGGGCGGGCGGTATTCGTCCACGAAGGACAGGTAGTGCTGGCCAAAGGGAATGAAATCAAGCCCCTCTGTTCTGCGCGGCGCATTCCCCTTACCCTGCGCGGGGCCGCCCGGCACAACCTGGCCAACGCGCTCTCGGCAACTGCCGCCGCCTGGGGGCTGGGCCTTCCGCCCAAGATCATTCGTCAGGGGCTTCGGACCTTCTATCCCAACCTCACCAGCAACCCGGGCCGCGTAAACCTGGTGGATGTGGCCGGGGCGCGGCTTCTGATCGACTACGGCCATAACGTCGCCAGCTACCGCAGCACTCTGGAACTGGCCCGAAACCTTACCAACCGCCGGCTCCTCGGAGTCATCGGCGTACCCGGGGACAGGCCGGATGAACTGGTACGCCAGGTGGGGCGCACGGCGGCGGAGGGCTTCGACCTTCTCTTCATTAAAGAGGACGAAGACCGCCGCGGGCGTCAGGCCGGCGAAATTGCCGAACTCCTCCTGGCCGGAGCACGGGAAGCGGGTTTTCCCAGTGAGCGCGCCCGCATCATCCTCCGGGAAGAAGAGGCCCTCCTGGCCGCCCTGGCCGAGTGCCGCCGCGGCGACCTGGTGGTGATCTTCTACGAGAAGCTCGACCGCGTGCTCAAGGTAGTAAACGCCCTGCGGGCCGCCGCCATTCCTGCCGCCCTGGCCAACGCCGGAGCGAGGTAGAACTTGTTTCATCGTCGAGAAAGGCAAAACTCGCTTCAAAAAAGAGGAGTTCAGAGAGAGAACGCGTAATATATGAGCGAGGGAGGGGGGAAATGTATGGATTTTTTTCCCGCCTGGGCCAAGGTGAACCTGGGCCTGGAGGTACGGGAAAGGCGCCCTGACGGTTACCACAACGTGCGCATGGTCAACCAGACCGTATCCTTAGCCGATCGGATTGCGCTTTTACCCCAGCGAGAGGGTATTACCCTTAAGCTGAGCGGCGCAGAGCTTCCGGCAGGAGAAGACAACTTGGCCTACCGGGCGGCCAAGCTTCTTCAGGAAAGATGCGGCGTTCGCGCAGGCGTCCGGATTGAGCTCAGAAAACGCATTCCCGTTGCCGCCGGCCTCGCTGGCGGCAGCGCCGATGCGGCGGCCGTGCTTTACGGGCTGAACCGCCTCTGGGGTCTGAACCTTACCCTCCAAGAACTTCAAGCATTGGCGTTAGAACTGGGGAGCGACGTGCCCTTTGCCCTTCACGGAGGTACGGCCTTAGCTGAGGGGCGGGGTGAGGTGCTGACGCCGCTTACGCCTCTTGTGCCCTGCTGGCTCGTCTTGGCCCGCCCGCGGGTGGAAATTTCCACCGCCTGGGCCTACGCCGAACTGGACAGATATCCGCCGGCCGCCCGGCCCGACATCGACGGCCTTTTGGCCGCGCTGGCGGCAGGGGACCTAAAAGGCGTGGCCGCGCACCTGGGCAATAGCTTTGAGTCGGTAATACGGGAGCGGTACCCATCTGTAGTGGAGGCAAAAAAGGCCCTTCTGGCCGAAGGCGCTCTGGGCGCCTGCCTGACGGGGAGCGGGCCGACCGTATTCGGCCTTTTTCCGGAAAGGGCGGGCGCGGAAAAGGCGGCCGCCGCTTTAAAGGAGGAGATGGATACTTTTGTCGTTCGGCCGGTGGCGGAAGGAGCCGGGGTGCTTCCTTTTGAGGCGGTGATGGAGGAGTGAGACGGCCCCTCAACCTCGGAACGGCTCGCTGTCAGTCCCTGTGGGAAGCCGTCTACCTGGCGCTGAGGAATGCCATCGTCCGGGGGGATCTTCCTCCAGGAGAGCGCTTGGCGGAGCAGCAACTGGCGGAAGAACTGGGCGCGAGCCGTACACCGGTGCGGGAGGCGCTCCGCCGCCTGGCCCTCGAGGGTTTTGTGGTGCTGATCCCGCGCCGCGGGGCTTACGTGGCCGAACTGTCCTTTAAGGACATGAACGACGTTTTTGAACTGCGTACGGCCTTAGAAGGACTGGCGGCGGCACTGGCGGCGGAACGCATCACGGAGGAGGAGATTGCCGCCTTAGAGCAGGCCCTCGCCGATTTGGCCGAAGCGGCCGAGGCCGGCGCTACCCAACGCGTGGTGGAGATCGACACCAATTTTCATGCCCTGATCTATACGGCCAGCCGGAACCGGCGGCTCATACAGATTGTGGGCAACTTATCAGATCAGATCCAGCGCTTCCGGATGCGCTCTCTGGCGGCACCGGGCCGGCTTAAGGATACGCTGAACGAACACCGGCGGCTGGTTGCCGCCATCGCCCGGCGCGATGCCGCTTTGGCGCGCAGGGCGGCGGAAGAGCACATTCAGCGCGCGGAAGCGAGTTTGCTCAAGGCGCGCCAAGAGGTAGGGGCGGAGGAGAGGAGTGAGAGATATGGTGGATGCGGTAGTTCTGGCGGGGGCGGCCAACACGAAGAAGCTCCGGGAAGTGAGCCGGGAAGCGTATGAAGCTTTGATCCAAGTTGCGAGCCGGCGGATGGTGGATTTCGTCGTCCAAGCCCTTGAAGAAAGCCCTTCCGTTGATCGGGTGGTCGTCGTCGGTCCGGTACCGGAGCTAGAATACCTGCAACAGGGGAAGGTTAAGGCCGTTCTCGCCTGTGCCGATTCCGTGATGGAAAACCTTCGGCGGGGGCTTGAATGGCTAAGACCCCAGGATTACGTCCTGGTTGCCACTTCCGACATCCCGCTCCTTACCGCTGCCGCCGTGGAAGATTTTCTTCAGCGCGCACGGGAGACCGAGGCCGATTTCTATTACTCCATTGTGGAGAAAAGCGTAGGGGAAGCCCGTTACCCGGGCGTCAAACGCACGTACGTGCGCCTGAAAGACGGTACCTTTACCGGAGGCAATCTCTTTCTTTTCCATCCGCGCATACTTGAGCGGGCCTGGGACCTGGCGGAGAATATGGTGCGCCTGCGCAAGGAACCGCTTAAGATGTGCAGCATTTTGGGTTGGGGACTGGTGCTCCGCCTCATTTTGGGGCAGCTGACGATTGCCGATGTGGAGCGGCGTTTTGCCCAAATCGTCGGTGCCCGGGGCAAGGCGATTATTTCGCCCTATCCTGAGGTGGGGATTGATGTAGATAAACCCGCCGACTATGAGCTCGTGCTCAGGTCCATGGGATTGGGGGGATAGAGAATTGGAGCGGCGACGCCGGGTAGAACGGCTGGTGGCCTTAACCCGCTATCTGGTGGAACATCCCTGCCAGCTGGTTTCCCTGAGCTCCTTTGGTGAGGAACTTGGGGCGGCCAAATCCAGCCTGAGCGAGGACATAGCCCTCATCAAACGCATGCTGGATAAAGAAGAAGAGGGTTGGATTGAAACCATAGCCGGCGCGGCCGGAGGTGTGCGCTACCTTCCGGACCTCAGGGGCAAGGCGGCCCGCGCTTTGGTTGAGTCGCTGGCCGAGGAGCTTTCGCGCCCGGCCCGATTTCTTCCCGGAGGGTTCATCTACCTTACAGACATCATCTTTACCCCGGCCATTATGGAAGGGGTGGGGAAAATCTTTGCCGGCCGTTTTCGGCCGTTGGGGCCGGAATGGGTGGTGACGGTTGAGACGAAGGGTATTCCGGTGGCCCTCTTTACCGCCCGCGCCCTGGGCGTGCCGGCGGTGATCATCCGCCACGAGAGCAGGGTTACCGAAGGGCCGGCGGTCAGCATCAATTACCTTTCCGGCTCCACCCGCCGCATTCAGACCATGTCGCTGCCGCGGCGGGCGCTTCCGGCCGGGGCCAAAGTGGTAGTGGTGGACGACTTCATGCGGGCCGGAGGTACGGCGCGGGGAATGCACGAACTAATGGCGGAGTTCGGGGCAACCGTGCTGGGCACCGGCGTGCTCGTGGCCACGCGCGAGCCGGAGAAGAAGCTTGTTCCGGACTACTTCTCGCTCTTGGTGCTCGAAGAGGTCAAGGAACGGGGACCGGAACTTAGGGTGCGTCCGGCGATCTGGCTGGGAGGCGAATAGCATGCGCGTCGGTATTGTCGGGCTGCCCAACGTAGGCAAGTCCACCCTTTTCAACGCCCTTACGCGCTCGGCGGTGCCGGCAGAGAACTATCCTTTTTGTACCATTGAGCCCAACGTGGGGCGGGTGGCCGTGCCGGATGCGCGGCTTCAGGCGCTGGCCGAGCTGATAAAGCCTGAGAAGGTAGTACCGGCGGCCATTGAGTTTGTAGACATCGCCGGCCTGGTCAAGGGGGCAAGTAAAGGCGAGGGCCTAGGCAATCAATTTCTGAGCCACATCCGCGACGTGGATGCCGTTGTGGAGGTTGTGCGCTGCTTTGAGGACCCGAACGTGGCGCATGTAAACGGTGCGCTAGATCCGCTAGCCGATGTGGAAACCATCGAAACGGAACTTATTTTGGCCGACCTGGAGGTGCTCGGCCGGCGTCTGGCCAAGGTTGAGCGCCAGATGAAAAGCGGCGAGCGGCGCATCCAGGAAGAGTATGCCCGGCTCAAGGAACTGGAAGCCGCTCTTTCCCAAGGCCGACCAGCCCGTGAGGTGGCCGACGGGGCTCTGCCGAAAGACTTGAACCTCCTCACGGCCAAGCCCCTACTCCTCGTAGCCAATGTGGGCGAGGCAGGGCCTACGGGGAAGGAAGAAGTCTACTGGGAGGCGGTGCAGTCGGCCGCCCGGGCGCGCGGCGCCGAGGCCATCTGGCTTTCGGCGAAGCTGGAAGAAGAGCTCTGGGAACTTGAAGCGAAAGATCGCGATGCTTTGCTGGAAGAACTCGGCTTGCACGAGCCGGGGCTTAACCGGCTGGTGCGGGCGAGTTACCGTCTGCTCGACCTGGTCACGTTTTATACCGCCACCGGCGGCCATGAGGTGCGCGCCTGGGCCGTGCCGCGCGGGACGTCGGCGCCGGCGGCCGCAGGCAAGATTCACAGCGACATGGAGCGCGGTTTCATTCGGGCCGAAGTTGTGTCTTTTGCCGATTTGATTAGTGCCGGCTCCATGGCTGCGGCCCGCGACCGGGGGCATGTTCGCCTGGAAGGGCGGGACTACTTGGTCCAGGACGGCGATGTGATACATTTCCGGTTCAATGTTTAATCTAGTTAATCCAAAGGGAGGTATTTTAAGTGAAGAATGCTGTTGCCACTGACAAAGCTCCGGCGGCCATCGGACCCTACTCGCAGGCGATTCGCGTCGGAAATCTTCTCTTTACGGCAGGGCAAATTCCCCTTGATCCTGCTACAGGACAGCTTGTACAAGGGGACATTAAGGCCCAAACCAGGCAGGTTTTAAAGAACATCGCCGCTATCTTAGAAGCCGCGGGCACTTCCATGAAGCATGTGGTCAAGACTACCGTGTTTCTTAAAAACATGGGCGATTTTGCCGCCATGAACGAAGTTTACGGCGAATTTTTCCCTGCGCCCTACCCGGCCCGGTCGGCCGTGGCGGTGGCAGCGTTGCCCAAGGATGTGGCCGTAGAGATCGAGGCCGTGGCCGTGGTGCCGGAAAAAGAGTAATTCCCACCGAAAAGAGAAGAAACGGAAGGATTTTTTGTCTTGGAAGGCGAATAGCTCGGCAGGATATAAACCTGCAAGGAAGGGTGGTGCTTCATGGAGATAACAGATATCAGGGTGCGCCCGGTGGCCGGAGAAAGCAAAATGAAGGCTTATGTTTCGATAACCCTTGACGGGAGCTTTGCCGTTCATGACATCCGGGTGGTGGAAGGGCCGAAGGGTCTGTTTGTGGCCATGCCCAGCAAAAAGCTTCCCAGCGGGGAATTCCGGGACATTGCGCACCCGATCAATGCAGCCACCCGCCAGATGATGCAGGAACGAATTCTCCGGGCTTACGCCGAGGCTACAAACGGAGGAGCGTAATGCTCCTCTTCTTTGCGCAAGGTAGGAGTACGACTACCGCTCCCTTGCGCGCACTGGGAGGGGTTAAAATGAAAAAGCTAGCGGCCATCATACTGGCAGCCGGTAAGGGAACGCGCATGAAGTCCGAGCGCCCAAAGGTTCTCCATAAGGTATGCGGGCGGCCGCTTGTAGCCTACGTGGTGGAGGCGGCTAAGGCGGCGGGTGCTGCCGAGGTGGTCTTGGTAATAAATCGGGAGATGGAAGAGGTCCGGGCCCTTTTCGGCGACACGTTAAAGTATGCCTACCAGGATGAACAGCTGGGCACCGGGCATGCGGTGCTGGCGGCCCGGCCGGCGTTGACGGAAGAAGATATGGACGTCCTCGTTCTCTGCGGCGACACGCCCCTTCTTTCCGGCGAGCTCCTCCGCGAGCTCATACGCGAGCATTGCCGGACGGGGGCGGCCGCGACGGTGCTTACGGCCGAGCTCGACGACCCAAGAGGGTATGGGCGTATTCTTCGCGGGCCCGGCGGAGAAGTGGAGGCCATTGTGGAAGAGAAGGATGCACCGCCGGAGGTTAAAGCCGTCCGGGAGGTGAACACAGGCAGCTATTGTTTTGACGCCGCTTTGCTCTTCGCTGCTCTGGAAGAAGTGGGAAGGGATAACGCCCAAGGGGAATACTACCTTACGGACGTGCTCGCCATACTCCGCCGTCAGGGTAAGCGCGTGGCCGCCCTTACGGCTCCCGACCCGTCCCTCACGCTGGGGATAAACAACCGCGTCCAGCTGGCGCAGGCGGAGGCTTTTCTGCGCGAAGAGATCCGTCGCCGCCATATGCTGGCCGGCGTTACCATCTTGGATCCGGCCTCAACCTTCATCGATGCCGAGGTGAGCATTGGTCCGGACACCGTGATCTATCCCTTTACCATAATCGAAGGCCGGAGCAGCATTGGGCGCGCCTGCTGCCTTGGGCCGGGGGTCCACATAAAAGACAGCCGGGTAGACGATGGTGCCCAAATCAGCCAGGCGGTTTTGGTGGAAGCAGTGGTGGGACCGGGGGCCAGTGTTGGTCCCTTTGCCTACCTGCGCCCGGGCACGGTACTAGCCGAAGGCGCTAAGGCCGGCACGTTTGTCGAGATCAAAAAGTCGCACATCGGGCGGGGAAGTAAAGTGCCGCACCTTTCTTACGTGGGCGATGCTCAGGTTGGGTGCGGAGTGAATATTGGGGCCGGGACTATCACCTGCAACTACGACGGCTTTAGAAAAAACGAGACCATTATTGAGGACGAGGTGTTTATCGGGAGCAACACTAATTTGGTGGCGCCGGTGCGGGTCGGCCGCGGGGCCTATACGGGTGCCGGATCGACCATTACCCGGGACGTGCCTCCCGGTGCCCTGGCGGTGGAACGTGGGGAGCAGCAAATCGTACCCGGCTGGGTAACAAGGCGCAAGGAGAAGCTCTCTTGCGCAAAGGAAAAGGGTAAATTAGAATAGGTTGGGGAAGGGACAAGGAGGAGAGTTTAGTGGCGCCAGACCAGCGGCGGCTGAAGGTGTTCAGCGGCAACGCCCACCCGGAGCTGGCCCGGGAGATAGCAGCTTACATCGGCGTGCCCCTGGGTGCGGCTAAAGTCAGTCGTTTTTCTAACGGAGAGATTCAGGTCGTCATCGATGAGAGCGTCCGTGGAGCAGACATCTTCGTTGTCCAGCCCATCTCCAGCCCGGTCAACGAAAACATCATGGAGCTCCTCATCATGATCGACGCCTTCCGGCGGGCTTCCGCCCGGCGTATCACGGCGGTAATTCCTCACTACGGCTATGCCCGGCAGGACCGCAAGGCCCGCGGGCGCGAGCCCATTTCGGCCAAGCTCATAGCCAACCTCCTGGTTACGGCGGGGGCGGGTCGCATACTTACCATGGACCTGCACGCCGCACAGATACAGGGTTTCTTCGACGTACCGGTGGATCACCTGCTGGCCGGACCGCTCCTCGCCGAGTATTTCCAGAAAAAGGGCCTGGAGAATGTTACCGTGGTGTCGCCGGACATCGGGGGCGTAACGCGGGCCCGCGACCTGGCGCAGCGGCTGCACGCTCCCATCGCCATCATCGACAAGCGGCGTCCTGCTCCCAACGTGGCGGAAGTAATGCACGTCATCGGCGACATCAGAGGCCGGACGGTGATCATGGTGGACGACCTTATCGACACGGCCGGCACCATCCTTCTGGGGAGCCAGGCTCTTCTCGAGTACGGCGCCAAAGAAGTCTATGCCTGCTGCACGCATGCCGTTCTTTCCGGTCCGGCCATTGAGCGGCTTCAGGCGGCGCCGATCAAAGAAGTCGTGGTTACCAACACCATTCCCTTGGGGCCGGAAAAGCAGATAGAGAAGATTAAGGTGCTCTCCGTGGCCCCCATTTTTGGGGAGGCCATCATCCGTATTTACGAAGACTTGTCGGTGAGCAAACTGTTTGAGTAAGAAGGAGAGAGGTAGATGACAACCGAGGTAGTTACGGCGAAAAGGCGCCCGGCCACGGGTAAAAGTGCGAGCCGTGCCGACCGCCGGGCGGGTTTGATTCCCTTAGTCCTTTACGGCGAGGGTGTGCAAGAGCCGGTACACCTGGTGGCCGAGCGCGGAGCGATCGAAAAGCTTCTGAGCAGCCACGGGGAGGGAAGCCGGGTTACCTTACGCATTGAGGGCGAAGCAGAGCACCCGGCCATGATTAAAGAGATACAGTACCACCCTGTGCGCGGCAACGTGATCCATGTGGACTTTCAGCGGATCTCGCTTACCAAGAAGATCCGCACGGAGCTCCCTCTCGTCCTGAAGGGAACGCCGCGGGGCGTCAAAGAGGGCGGCGTGCTGCAGCACCAGCTGCGCGAGGTAGAGGTGGAAGCCTTGCCCCAAGACCTGCCGGAACACATTGTGGCCGACATAAGCGGCCTGGCTATCGGCGACGTCCTCTTCGTGCGGGACCTAGAGTTGCCGCCGGCTGTTAAAATGCTTACCGACGGCAGCGAGGTCATCGCCACCGTCCTTGCGCCGAGCAAAGAAGAAGAAGCGGCACCGGCGGAAACTTCTGCTCCGGCTGAGGGCGCCCAGGCGGCTGAAAGCAAGGACGAGGAGTAAAGCCGCATGAAGCTCGTGGTGGGGCTGGGCAATCCCGGGCGGGAGTATGAGGAAACGCGCCACAACGCAGGCTTTCTGGTCGTAGACTATTTGGCGCGGGAGGAAGGGCTAACTTTCGGCTCTTCCGATTTCCGCGCCGACCTGGCGCGCGGCCGCGTGGCCGGGCAAGAAGTGCTCCTGGCCAAGCCCCAAACCTATATGAACCTAAGCGGTCTGGCCGTAGGTCCCCTGGTGCGCTGGTATAAGCTGGATCCCACTGCCGACCTGCTGGTAGTTTCGGACGACCTGGACCTGCCCCTCGGCCGGCTCCGCCTGCGGGCGCGGGGCAGCCACGGTGGCCACCGTGGACTCCTGTCGATTATAAACGAGCTCGGCACCACCGACTTTGCCCGGCTGCGCCTGGGCATCGGCCGGCCGGGGGAACACGAGACCGCCAAAGATAAAGTGCTCGGGACGTTTACCGAAGAAGAAGGACGCATTTTAGACGAGGTTATCCTGGCGGCGGTAGGTGCCATACGCACTTGGCTTGCGGAGGGCACCGAGGCGGCCATGAATCGCTACAACGGCTTCAAGGCTCCTTCGGCGGCCGACGAAGGGGGCGGCGCCCGTTAGGGGGTTCCTTCAGCAAAGAAGGTTCCGCTTCCGGTTGGAAGCGGAACCTTCTTCTATTCTTTTATTCTTTCGGGCAGCTTTTTACTAAGGGCAAAGGGTCGACAGCTACCAGGTCCGAGTTCTGGCTACCTCAGTTCGGTGTTCTTCTAAATGTTCTTTTAGAGCTGTGGAACTCCGCAAGACGCCGCGCCAAGATTCCCAAGACGCTGCGCGCTTAGAATCTCCAATGGGTTCGAGGATGATCTTATTACCGCTTACGTCGATTTTGAGTTGTCCGCCCTGTCCCAGTCCCAACTTTTCACGGATCGCAGCAGGTATGACCAGCTGGTCTTTAGAAGATAAACGGGCCACCATCATCGAAATTTCCCCTTCTTACCACCATTGTAAGAACAGAGGGAAACGATTGTCAAGCAGGAACCGCCCTTGGTGCTGTCCTTAAGCAGCTTCTCTAGTCGGCGGCGCTCTAGTTAGCGCCGGCGGGGGAGGTGGAGGGCCGAGTTGCCTGCCGCCAGGGCGGCCTCAGCATAAGCCTCGCACACCGTCGGGTGCGGGTGGATGGTGGAGGCAAGTTCGTCTAAGGTAGCTTCGAGGCGTAAGGCGAGCGCTGCTTCGCCGATGAGGTCCGTGGCCCGCGGGCCAAGGATCTGGACGCCCAGGACCTCACCGTAGCGCTCGTTGGCCACGATCTTGAGGAAGCCGCCCTCATCGCCCTCGATCAGAGCCTTGCCGTTCGCCGCAAGCGGAAAACGCCCCACCTTAACCTTGTACCCGGCTTCTTTAGCCTGCTCTTCCGTGAGCCCGACGCTCGCAGCTTCCGGCTGGGTGTAGATACAGGAAGGCACGGTCTTGTAATCGATCTTGCGTGCCATCCCGAGCGCGTTTTCCGCAGCCACCGTTCCTTCGGCGAAGGCCACGTGTGCCAGCATGGTGCCGCCGATCGCATCACCCACGGCATAAACGCCCGACACGCTCGTCTCCAGGTACTCGTTAACCAGGATGCGGCCGTTTTCTGTCGCCACACCTGCCGCCTCGAGACCTAGATCGCGGGTGGCGGGGCGGCGCCCTACCGCGGCGAGGACCTTGCTTACGGTGAAACCAAGCTCGCCTTGTGGGGCAACCACCTGCACCTTGATGCCGTCCGGGTCGGGGCTGAAGCTGGTGACCTTCGCCCGGGTGTGGATCTCTACGCCCAGGCGGGTGAGGTGAGCCTTTATACCGTTTGCGAGCTCCGTATCCAGGTTGGGAAGGATCTGGGGCAGCATCTCGATGATGATGCACTTGGTGCCGAGGGTCTGGTAGACGGAGGCCAGCTCCACCCCGATGACCCCGCCGCCCATGATAAGGAGGCTCTCGGGAACTTCGGGCAGGGCGAGGGCCTGATCGCTTAAAATCACGTCGGGGAGGTCAAAACCGGGAAGGGGTAAGCGTACCGGCTCGGAGCCGGTCGCTAGGATGATCCTGTCGGCCGTGATGCGGGTTTCACCGCCGTCCGGCATCGTTACAGCCACGCTGCGGGCGTCTGCCAGGCGCGCCGTGCCAGTTATTACCCGGCAGCCCGCCTGTCTGAGCAAAAGCTCCACACCTGTTACCAGGCGCTTTACTATGGCTGTGCGCCGGGCCTGCAGGGCCGGCCAGTCTACCGCGAGCCCTTGGGCCTTAAGGCCGAAATCTGCTCCGCCCTGCACTCTCCGGTAAAGTTCCGTGGTGTAGAGGAGGGCCTTCGTGGGGATGCAGCCGACGTTGAGGCAGGTGCCGCCCAACGCCTGCTTTTCCACCAGGGTAACCTCAGCTCCCAGCTGGGAGGCGCGCAGGGCGGCCACATACCCACCCGGCCCGCCACCGACAACGACAACCTTCGTAGCCATTTAGTGTCCCCCTCAGGCGATGAGTATCTTCTTCCCGCGAGAGATCTAACGCGATTTCTCAGGTGAAGTTTCCTCTACAGCATCAGTGCAGGCTTTTCCAAGTAGGCCTTCACGCGGGCCAAGAATCGGGCTGCCAAGGCTCCGTCGATGAGCCGGTGGTCAAAGGACAGGCTGAGGTTCATCATGGGCCGGATCGCGATGTTGCCTTCCACCACCACTGGCTTTTCGGCGATGCGGTTCACGCCCAGGATGGCGCTTTCCGGTTGGTTGATGATGGGGGTGAAGCTGTCCACGCCGTACATGCCGAGGTTGGTCACGGTGAAAGTACTTCCGCTGGCCTCATCGGGCGAGAGTTTTCCTGCACGGGCCCGGGCGGCGAGATCCTTAACTTCCTCGGACAGGGCGAGCAGGGTCTTCTGGTCGGCATTCTTGACCACCGGCACGATAAGCCCGTCCTCCAGGGCTACGGCGACGCCGATATGGATGGCGCTATGGTAGATGATTTCTGCCTCGGTAATGGTGGCGTTCACCACCGGAAACTCGCGCAGGGCCCGTGCGGCTGCGAGGACGACGATGTCGTTGAAGGAGACTTTCTTATCCTGGGCCTTAAGTGCCTCGCGCAAGTTCTTGACGCGGGACATATCGACCTCCATGTTGATGGTGACGTGCGGCGCCGTGCGTTTACTCTCGGCCATGCGCCGGGCAATAATCTTACGCATCCCGGCCAGCGGCTCACGCTGCTCACGAGGCGCGGCCTCTTCCTGTGCGGCCAGGAAAGCGCGGAAGACGTCCTCTTTCCCGATGCGGCCCGAAGCTGCTATCTTGCTCATGTCAATACCGAGTTCCTTGGCCAGGCGCTCTGCCACCGGGGTGGCGCGCAGGGGAGCAGCCGAGGGGGTCTCTGGCTGCGCCACCTTTTCTTGCTGCGCCTTTGCCTTCTGCTCTAAATAGGCGAGGACGTCCTGCTCGACGATGCGGCCGTCCGGACGGGTAGGACGCACCTCCGCTAGATCGACACCGCGTTCCCGGGCCAGCTTCTTAGCCGCGGGCGAGGCTTTGACTTCCGAATCCGCGGCAGGTGTGGGCGGCTCTGTCGGCCGCGCGGGGGAAGCCGGCGGGGTGGCCTGCCCGGCCGGGACGTCTTCTATCCCGGGAACTGCCGGGAGAAGTTCGTCCCGGGCGGCCAGGATGGCTACAGGAGCTCCTACCGGCAAAGTGGTGCCCTCTGGGGCGATTATTTTCCGCAGGATTCCTTCTTCCAGGGCCTCCACCCGGTTGGTGATCTTGTCTGTGGCTACCTCAAAAAGGAGGTCGCCCTTTTTCACTTCGTCTCCGACCTGTTTCAGCCACTTGGTGATAGTGCCTTCGGTCATGGTGAGCCCGAGCTTGGGCATGGTGACAATGCTGGCCATGGTAGCAATGCTTCCTTTCCATTATTTAGGATAAGACGCGCACTTTAAGGACGCGCGGGGGAAAAGAGAGTGAAACCCGTCTTTGAATCGTAGCGGCGCCTGAGCGTTACGCCCTCCGTTTCCAACAGAAAGACCTCCACGGTCGCGGCCACGATATTGCCGACCGCAGCCAAGTGTCCGCCGTACCCGCGCCCGGCGCCGTCCATGACGGCGGCATGAAGGTGCACGGTTACATTGCCTGCCTCATCTTGTCCCACCGTGCCCTGCGCGCTCATAATCTCGAGAGGCCCCGGCACCGTCACGGGATCGGTATAGACGAGGCCGCAGGGGGTGTCTGGAGCGGGAAGCACGGAAAAGTAGGTAGCCTGAGCAAGGCTGCCGACCATGGAGACGACAGCTCCGGCTGCAAAACCACAAGAGGCACAGAGCGCGGCGAGCTCTGGGACGAGATCCGCGCCGGGGAGGAGGCGCCCGACGAGAACGCGCCCCGACCGGGCGGACACGCAGACAAAGCGCCCGTTCATTGCTCTCCCTCCCAGGGTAGAAGGATCACCTTGCCGGCAGAGCTCGAACGGGCCAGTTCCATGCCGGCGGCAAAATCCTGAAGCGGGAGGCGTTGTGTGATCACGGATTCCACCTGAAGGCGGCCGTTCACTACCAGATTCTGCATAATTTCCCACGTGGCGAACATAAGTCGCCCGTGAATACCGAAGATAGTGGCTTCTTTGAAGACGACGTCCGACCCCACGTCAAGTTCAAGGGTTCTTCCAGGAAGGCCGATCAGAGCCGCCCGGCCGCCTTTCATTAGGGCCTGAAAGGCCTGGCGCACGGCCGTTGCATTGCCGGAGGCCTCGATAAACGCATCTACGCCGTAGCCATCGGTCAATGCTCTAAGGGCGGCTACCGGGTTGCTCTGAGCCGGGTTAACCAGAAAATCCGCTCCTAACTTTGTTGCGAGTTCAAGCCTTGCCGGGCTGACATCAATGGCAATGGTTCGAGCGGCGCCCAAGGCGCGCAGCGAAGCTAGAGCGAAGAGGCCGATGGGTCCGCAACCGATCACGGCCACGGTCTTGCCGGCCGGTTCTAAAGCCTGTGCACCGCGAAGGGCCGTACCCAGAGGCTCAAAGAGAGCGCCAATTTCGTACGCAATTTCTCGTGGAAGGCGCCGCACGCAGGCGGCAGGAACGCGGGCGTATTGAGCAAAACACCCTTCAGTGTGGACACCAAAGAGCTTGAGGTTCTGGCAGATGTGCTGTCGCCCGGTTTGGCAGAGGCGGCAGGTACCGCAGGGAATGTGGGTGTCCACGGCCACCCGATCACCAGTGGCCAGATTGTTGACGCCGCTTCCAACTTCTACTACATCTCCGGCACACTCGTGGCCCAGAATGATAGGCAGTTTGATACCTGCATTTTCAGCCCAACGGTTCCATTCGTAAATGTGCACGTCGGTGCCACAAATGGCCGCTGCACGTACCCGGATGATCACCTCGCCGGGGCCGGCAGAAGGGATGTCGCGCTCAATGAGACGCGCTCCCGGGCCGGTGCCTTCCTTAACCACAGCGGACATACGAGGCATAGGGCGTCTCCTTTCGGGCTACTTTAAGGTTACTTCGCCATGAGGCTCGGGAGCCAGAGGGAAATGCTCGGTACGTAGGTGATGACCACAAGAGCCAGGAAAGCGGCGACAACGAACGGAATCACGGCCCGGGAGATTTCGTCTATCGAGATGCGGGCGATATTGGCACCGACGTAGAGGTTCACCGCCACCGGCGGTGTAATCTGGCCGATGGCCAGGTTTACCGTCATCATCACGCCGAACCAGACTGGGTCCCAACCGAAGTGGGCCATCACCGGCATAAGGAGAGGGAGGAGCAGGTAATAAATGGAGATGGCATCGAGGAGCATGCCGGCGAGGAAGAGAATCACGTTGAGGATAAGAAGCAGCACGAACTGGTTGGAGGTGAGGCTGATGGCAAACTGGGAGATCTTCTCTACCACCCCCAGGGTGGTCATGGCCCAGGCGAAGATCCCGGCAAAGGCCACCACCAGCATCACTACCGCCGAGGATACGCTGGATTCCACCAAGAGGTCGTAGAGGCTCTGCCAGGTGACTGTACGGTAGATGAAAATTCCCACGAAAAGACCGTAGAAGATGGCCACGGCTGCCGCTTCGGTAGGGGTGAAGACACCACCGTATATGCCGCCCAAGATAATAACCGGGGCAAGTAGTCCCCAAAAGGCCTCTTTAAATGCCTGCCACAATTCGGCGAGTTTCCCGAAGCGGTCGCCGCCGTAGCCGCGCACCACCGAGATCAAGAAGGCGACGATGATAAGGAAGATGCCTACTAAGATGCCCGGAAGGATGCCGGCAATAAAGAGTTGGCCTATGGATGCCCCCGTGATCACCCCGTAAACGACGAAAGCAATGCTGGGCGGAATAATGATGGCGAGGCCGCTGGCCGCTGACATCAGGGCCGCAGCGAACCCCCTGTCGTAGCCGGCCTTGACCATGCCGGGAATTAGGATAGTTCCGAGGGCGGCTACCGTGGCCGGGCCGGAGCCGGAGACGGCGCCCCAGAAGAGGGCGGCGATCACCGTAACGATGGCGAGGCCGCCGCGAACCGGTCCCACGAGGAGGGAGATAAGTCGGATGATTTTATCCGAAATGCCCACCTTCCCCATGAGTACACCGGCCAAAATGAAGAAAGGGATGGCGAGCAGCGAGAACTTGGAGATGTTGGCAAAAAAGACCGGGGCGAACATCTGTGTGCCGAGCCCAGTGAGCGAGATCACGGTCATGCCGGCCAGGCCTAACGACACCGCGATAGGGACGCGCAAAAAGACCAGCACGAAAAAGAGCCCAAGAAGGAGCACTCCTGGATCGATTGCGAGGGACACACTAACACCTCCGCACGCTCAGCCATTGCTTTTTTCACGGGTTCCGAGTTCTCGTACCTCTTCCCAGGCTGCCTGAATCACCCGTAAAAGCATAATAAGCGCCCCAAAGGGGACGGCCAGACCGAAGATCCACATGGGGAGGGCCATAGAATAAGTGGTCATTTGGTTTTGGTACTCTTGGACTACCATGCCTACTCCCTGAACGAAAAGGAGCACGAAGAGCACAACGCCGGCAACGCCGGAGAGCACGGCCACAGCCTTTTGCCAGCGCGCAGGAAGCAGATAGGTAAGGAAAGTTACCCCCAGATGTGCCCGTTTGCGGAAGGCAATGGCTCCGCCGAGAACTGTGATCCAGACGAATAGATTAACCACCAGCTCCTCGGTAAAGGCCAGAGAGCCGTTGCTGAGATAACGCACGATTACATTGAGAAAGGTAAGAACACTAATAAAAAAGAGGAGTATGGCGCAAAGGTACTCTTCCACCTTATCCAGGATATTCCACACGAGTTTCCACCCTTTCACAACCTAGCTTGCGGAGGAAAGGGGGGTGCCCAGCCGGGAGCACCCCCGAGACGGCTTAGGGTTACTTCGCCGCTTTGGCTACGGCGTCTTCGAAGCCCTTAACGATGTCGAGGCCGACCTTCTGGGCGTACTTGTCATACACGGACTTGACCTTTTCCTTAAAGGCTGCAACCTCTTCGGGTGTCAGATCGGTTATAGTCATACCCTTTTGCTTCAAGAACTCAATGCCCTCGGCGAGTCCCTCACGGCTGATTTTCTTCTGGTAGGCCATGGCGTCCACGGCGGCCTTCTTTAGCTGTTCCTGGATGTCCGGCGGGAAGCTGTTCCAGACGTCCTTGTTGACGGCCAGCGCGAGAGCGTCGTACGAATAGTGCCAGTTGGTAAGATATTTTTGCACCTCGTAGATCTTGGTGGGGATGATGATGCCTACAATTGGGTTCTCTTGGCCGTCGATGGTTCCCTGTTGCAACGCGGTGAAAACTTCGCCCCAGTTCATGGAGATGGCGTTAGCTCCCAGAGCGCGCATAATGTCGATGTACATGGGAGTGACTACGCGCATCTTCAGGCCCTTAAAGTCATCCGGCGTCTTGATGGGACGCTTGTTGTTCGTCACCTCGCGAAAACCATTCTCGCCCCAGGCTAGGCCTACCATGTTGTACTTCTCTAGGGCCTTAAAGAGCGGGTCAGCGGCGTCGGCCTCGATGGCGGCATCAACAGCCTCATAACTCGGGAAAAGGAAAGGCAGACCGAAGACGTCAAACTCAGGAATGGTGGGGGCTATGTTGATGGTGGAGTTGAGCATGAAGTCGATGGCCCCGCTCTGTACCATTTCTACCTGGCGCATCTGATCGCCGCCGGTAAGCATGGCGTTGGGGTAAACCTTGATGTTTACCTTACCGCCTGTGTACTCCTTGGCGAGCTCGGCGAACTTCATACCGCCCTGACCCCATTTTGTTTCAGGAGCCACGTTCATGGTGAGCTTGTACTCGCTCTTAAGCTGCGGGGTACCACCGCTTCCGGCTGGTTTTTCGCCTGCCGGTTTACTCCCCCCGCCACTGCAGCCGGCAGTGAGGACGAGGAGAGCCAAAATGGCGGCTACGGCCAGAACACGGCGAATCGATTTTTCCATTCTGCGCACCCGGCACTCGGGTGCTTCACCTCCTTTTTCTCCGCTATCCTCGGCGAAACCCATGACCCCCTGACTTGCACCTCAAGTTAAGCTTCCGGCTATGCATACCCCCTTTCGCGAGCGGGCTAGGACCGGCAGGCACTAACAGATTTCCTTCACCGCAGCTACGATGTCTTCTATCTGCGGCAGCATCAGGGGCTCCAGGGCAGGGCTGAACGGAATGGGCACGAACTTGGCCCCGACGCGCTTAATAGGCCCGTCCAGGTAATCGATCATTTCTTCGGCCACCACCGCGGCCACTTCCGACCCTACGCCGCCGTTCTTCGTGGCCTCGTGGGCGATTACCAGGTGCTTCGTCTTTTTCACCGAAGCAAAAATTGTTTCTTTGTCGAGGGGCACGATGGTTCTGAGGTCGATCACCTCAGCTTCAATTCCCTCCTCGGCCAGCTTGTCTGCGGCTTTGAGAGCTTTGTGTAGGGTGATGGAGTAGGAGACGATGGTGACGTCTCTACCCTCCCGCACCACGTTGGCTTTGCCGATGGGCACGAGGAACTCGCCGTCCGGCACCGGCCCCTTCATGCGGAAGAGGTCCTTGTTTTCAAAGTAAAGCACAGGATTGTCGTCCCGGATGGCGGCTTTCAAGAGCCCTTTGGCGTCGGCCGGGTTGGAGGGGATGACCACCTTCAGCCCCGGAACGTGCACGAACCAGGCTTCCAGGCTCTGGGAGTGCTGGGCGGCGGCGGAACGAGCCGCGCCGTCCGGGGCGCGTAGAACCATGGGGACCTTGCACTGGCCGCCGAACATGTAACGGATCTTGGCCATCTGGTTTACAACCTCATCCATGGCCACGGTGATAAAGTCCACAAAGTGCATGTCCACCACCGGGCGCATCCCGGCCAGGGCGGCGCCTATGCCGGCACCGACGATGGCCGTTTCGGAAATGGGGGTGTCGCGCACCCGGTCGAAGCCGAATTTTTGCGGAAGTCCCTTAAACTGGCCGAAAATGCCGCCCTGGCGCGCGATGTCTTCCCCCATAAGGAAGACCCGGCTGTCGCGCTCCATCTCCTCGGCCATGGCCTCCATGGTGGCTTCGGCGAAAGTTATTTCCCGCATGCAGCTTCCCCGCTTTCTACGTAGAGATCCTCAAACAACTCTTCAGGGGCCGGGAAGGGGCTTTTTCTGGCAAAGTCTACCGCTTCTTCGATCTCCTCCCGTACTTGGGCTTCGATCTCGGCCAACTCCCTTTCGCTGAGCCGGCTTGCGGCCAGAACTTGCCGCCGGAAGTTCTTCAGAGGGTCGTCGTTTTCCAGATGCTCCTCAACTTCCTGGCGCGTCCGGTACAGCTCCGGGTCACCCACAAAGTGGCCTTTGATACGGTAGGTTTTGGCTTCCAGAAGGGTGGGGCCGCCGCCGGAACGGGCGCGCTCTACGGCCGCCTGGGCGGCCTCGTAGACTGCAAAGACGTCGTTGCCGTCGACGACCACGCCCGGGATGCCGTAACCGATGGCCCGATCGGCGATGTTTTCCACAGAAGTGGTGGTGCGGTAAGGTGTGGTCGAAGCATACTGGTTGTTTTCGCAGACGAAGACTACGGGCAACTTCCAAACTGCGGCCATATTTAGCCCTTCGTGAAAAGTGCCGCGGTTGGAAGCCCCGTCGCCGAAGAAACAAACTGCTACCTGATCAGTACCCATAAGCTTCGCCGCCAGCGCCGCTCCTACCGCCAGGTTAAAACCACCGCCGACTACGCCGTTTGCCCCGAGCATGCCGATCGAAAAATCGGCGATGTGCATGGAGCCGCCCTTGCCGCGGCAATAGCCCGTACGCTTACCGAAAATCTCGGCCATCATTCGTTTGAGGTCTGCACCCTTGGCGATGGTGTGGCCGTGGCCGCGGTGAGTGCTGGTGATGTAATCGGTTTTCCTGAGGTTGGCCATCACCCCGGTGGCCACTGCTTCCTCGCCGATGTAAAGGTGAACGAACCCGGGGATTTCTCCGGCCAAGAAGAGGTCGTTGATCTTTTCTTCAAACGAGCGAATGGTATACATGGTCCGATAAAACGCCTCGAGCTGTTCTTGGGAAAATTCCAAAACTCATCGCACCTCCTCACAACTGCAAACGGCCTTCTTTCTGCACTCCTTTGCATGAGGGAAGCGGCTGGCCGTTAGTCACTGCTGCCAACCAGAACATGCAAAGGGTGTGCCAGGAGGTGGCGAAGTCCCAGCGGCAAAAAAACAAGGGGCCTTCTACCCCTTAGTTCTTGGGCGCTTCCCTGGGCAATTCCTCCCTGCTCAAATTTTGCGCAGCGCAGCGGGTGGAGGACACGAAAAGCTGATCGCTGCGGTAATTCATCGACCTGCTCAAAAACAGGACAGTGCGCAAAATTTGAGCAGAAGCGGCTGCCGGCCTTTAACTGGCCCGGATCTGGTACTTCTTGAGCTTGTTATAGAGGGTGTTTCGGCTGATCTTAAGCAGGCGCGCGGCCAGGGATATGTTACCGCCTACCGCCTTGAGGGCCTGCTCAATAGCTCGTTTTTCCAGCTCTTCGATGGAAAGCGGCTCGCTGAAGACATCGCTTGGCGCTTGCTGATGTTTTAGGAGACGCGAGACTTCGGCGGCACCGATCACTTTCCCCCGCGCCATGTTCACCGCCCGTTCGATGATGTTTTCCAGCTCGCGCACATTCCCCGGCCACGGGTACGAGCGCAGGATTTGTAGGGCGCCCGGACTGAAGGAGTGCACTTCGTGGCCGAGCTTGCGGCTGATCTTCTCCGTGAGGCGCTCCACCAAAAGATCTAGGTCGGCGCCCCGCTGCCTTAATGGGGGTATGGGGATGAAGATAACGTTGAGGCGGTAATAAAGGTCGCGGCGGAAATTGCCTTGCTCCACCTCGTACGCCAAGTCTTTATTGGTGGCGGCGATTACGCGCACGTCGCAGTCAATGTAGTGGGTGCCTCCCAGGCGCACTACCCGGTGTTCCTGAAGCACGCGAAGGAGCTTGGCCTGCATATCGAGAGGCATGTCGCCGATTTCATCGAGAAAGATGGTTCCACCAGAGGCCAGCTCGAACTTCCCGGGCCGGCCGCCGCGCGAGGCCCCGGTGAACGCACCCTCTTCGTAACCGAAAAGCTCGCTTTCAATTAGCTCCCGCGGCAGGGCGGCGCAGTTCAAGGCTACAAACGGCCCTTCCCGCCGGTTACTGGCATTGTGGATGGCCTGGGCGAAGAGCTCCTTGCCGGTACCGCTTTCACCCTGCAGCAGTACCGGGGAGGAACTTTGCGCGGCAATCTTGGCCAGCCGCACGCATTCCGCCATTTCCCGGCTTTCGCCCAAGATGTCGGCGAAGGTGAAGTTGGCCGTAGCCCCGACCATCTGATTGACCATTTTGCGCACGCGCTTAATCTCGCGGAAGGTGTCTACAACACCGGTGAGGTCGCCGTTTTCGTCGCGAATGGGGACAGCCGTCTTAATAAAGTGCTTGAAGCCCGTTCCGGTCTTCACCATGAACTCCCGGTCTACGTAACCCTGGCCCGTCTCCAGCACGGAAAGCACCACCGGTCTGAAGTCCACGATGTCTCCGATGTACTGCCCGATAACCTTTTTCGGATCAACCCCCAGGATGCGCCCTCCGGTGGCGTTCATATACGTGATGTGGCCGGTGCGGTCGATGGTGAGGAGGCCGTCGGACATGGACTCGACGATGGCTTCCTGGTATTTGTGTTGCAGCTTGAGCTCTTCTGCCGCCTGGCGCATGGCCAGTTGCCCTTCGATGGCGCGGGCCGCAGCCACTACCATGCCCAAGGTATGGGGATGAACGGCCTCGAGGACGCCCGAGACGTTGAGAGCTCCCCAAACTTTTCCGTCTGGCCCCAAAATAGGAGCGGCCGAGCAAGCGAAAGGATGATGGGCGCGGCAGTAGTGTTCACATCCAGCTACCTGGACGGGTATTTTCTCCCGAAGTGCTGTGCCGATCGCCGTGTTACCCACCGTATCCTCGCGCCACACGGCTCCGGGCACGAAGTTAAGCGCGCTGGCCGAGGCCTTGAGGATGGCCGGATCACCCCGCACTTCGATCACTACGCCTTCCCTGTCCACCAGGACCACGGCAAAACCTGAGCCCTGCACAATCTCGTATAGGCTGGTGAGGAAGGGCCGCGCCACCTCGAGCAGATCGGCATTGGCCGCAAGCCGTGCGGCGTACTCCGGCGGCGGGAGGACCTCATGGCAGAAACCCCGTTCCGGGTCCACGCCCAATTGCCGGCAGCGTTGCCAGGCCTGGGCTACAAGGGGCGGTACTTCCGAGAGCAGTTCTTCCCGCTCGATGAATGCCTCCCATGCTTCCTTCAGGTTGCCATCAGGAGACTGCACCACAAGCGTCACCTTCCCATCCCCCTATGTCCAAGATTTGCCAAGATTAGCAGTTTCTCGTTTTATTTCTTTAGATTCGTTCAGCTTTAGAAAGAATCCTGCCTGACTCTGCAGCAGCTTTCCCAGAATTGGCCTCGCTTCGTAAGACGAAGCCGGAGCAAAAAGTTCGGCGGCCGAGAATGATTTTCTGACTACATGTAGAATAAATTCAATAGCAGCTAAGCGGGTGTTGAACTTCAAAAGCCTATCAATTGTACCTGGTGAATATTACCTAATGTGGTAAATGCCGGTAAATATCGAAACTGAGAACGCACCTCTAAAGGCTCCGGCGGGCGGCGACGTTGCTTCCAGGCAGACGGCTTCTAGAGGCGGCGCGGTTTATACCGTGCACTGCATTGCTCCGAGACACTCCTACCTCATTATTTTGGGGTAGGAGGAGCCAGCGGGGCTTCAGAGACGGGGGGAGGCTTCTTGAGCATCACCATCAAGGACATTGCCCGGCTGGCGGGCGTATCCCATACTACCGTAGCCCGCGCCCTAAACGGGCAACCGGGCGTGAGCGAAGAAACTCGTGCGCGCATCGTGGAACTGGCCCAGCGGCTGCGCTACCAGTCCAACGCCCTGGCGCGGGGGCTGGTGACCCGCCGCAGCCAAAGCATAGGCCTCTTAGTGCCTGATATGGCCAACCCGTTTTACGTGCAGGTGGCCAAGGGCATCGAGCAGGTGGCGGTTGAGGCCCACTACAGCCTGGTTATCTGCGACTCCGACCACGACCAGCAAAAGGAAATCAGGTACGTCCGTTTTCTGCGGGAAAAGCAGGTAGACGGCATGCTTGTGATCCCGCTTCAGCAAGAGAAGCAACACTTTGTGGAGCTCTGCTTAGATGGTTTTCCTCTTGTTTTTATCGACTGCTACTTTCCGGATCTTCCCGTAGCCGGCGTTGTAAGCGACAATTATGGGGGTGCCAGGCAGGCCGTAGAACATCTTATCCGGCTTGGCTACCGGCGGATTGCTTTTCTTGTAGGAACCAGAGGAGGGTATGCGGCGGCGGAACGCCTCCGCGCCTACTGTGACGTACTTAAGGCGGCCGGTTTTCCTGTGCGAGAAGAATACGTGCTGGAGACGCGGGGCGGTTATGCCGACGGTTACCGGCGGGCGCAGGACCTACTTCAGCTTTCCCCGCTTCCCGAGGCTGTCCTGGCGGCGAACGATATGGTGGCCCTGGGCGTAATGCGCTATTTCGCGGAGCGGGGTGTGCGCATTCCCGACCAAATTGCCCTAGTCGGCTTTGACGACATTGATTTCGCCGGCATGCTTCCCGTACCTCTTACCACCGTGCGCCAGCACCCCTTGGAAATCGGCCACAAGGCGGCGGAGCTTCTCCTTGATCTCGTCGAGGGCCGGCGTGAGCGTCAAGCTTCGGCAGAAGCGGTCATATTCCCAACGGAGCTGGTGGTTCGAAGTTCATGTGGCGTGCACCGCGGTGCGCCGAGAGGATAAGCCCTTGCGCCGGCGAAGAAGGACAATACGTCAGAGGCTCAAAAATAAAAGGACCCGCCGTACGCGGGTCCTGAGATTTATTTTATTTGGCGAAAACGTGGTGGCCGATCTGCGTTACTACCGGCCGGGTGTATATCCAAGGCGACCAGGCCGTAGCCGGGTTGTAGAAGTAGAGAGCGCCGCCCGTTGGGTCTACACCGGACAGGGCATCCAGGGCTGCCCTTATGCTTTCTTCGTCCGGCGCCTGGTAGAAAGTCCCGTTCATAATTGGCTCAAAGGCGTCGGCTTCGTAAAGGACACCTTCCAAGGTATTTGGGAAACGCGGATCGCGAAGGCGATTGAGAATGACGGCTCCCACGGCCACTTTACCTTCGTACGGTTCGCCCTGCGCCTCGGCCTGGATCATCTGGGCCAGGAGCTGTACTTCGCGGCTTGATGGGCGCGGCGTCCCGCGGGAGGCCAGTGCCGGGGCCCGGTCGGGGATGGTGAGCACGTCGCCCGGGTAGATCAAATCCGTCCAGATGTTGTTGGCCCGGCGCAGGTCCTCCACGGTCACACCGTACCTCTGGCTGATGAACCACAGCGTGTCGCCTGGTTGCACGGTGTAGGCCTGAGCGGCGGCAAAAGCAGGCGCGCCTAAAACCAGAAATGCGGCTAGGCCGGCGACGAGGCCTTTCTTTTCCCGCCCAAAGTTGAACCTTTCCGCCATGTACCGTAATACTTTTTTCAGCATGTGTATCGCTCCTTTCCTTCACTCGCTTCCGGGGTTAGTTCTGGGTTAGGACCGAAGGATGTCCCTCTCCTTACGGAGATTCACCCTCCGCAACCAGCGGTACTTCCCCCCGTACCTCCCCACGAGGAGGATTCAGCAAAGACAACCTGACGACACCAATCAAGTTGTCCAAGGCTTCCCCAATGATAGCACAGAATTCCCGCCTTGTCAGGGCCGAGGAGCCAAGAAAAGGCCGCTCAGGGCATGCCTCTTGAGCGTGAAGCCCAAGCATCGGCCTGCGGCGCAATAAAGGACATGCTCCCGCCGGCTAGGAGGCCTATGGGAATCAACTCCTAAAAAAATAGGCCCTTTGCCAGGGCCTAAAGACTAAGGATCATTTGTAGCGTTTCCCCGTCGTAGCCCACCATGACCTCTCGTACCAGATCCGGTTGGACTACTTGACTGAGCTTACTTTTGGAGAGTTGGAGGAGATCAAAAGTGGAAATGCCTTCCAAGAGCTGCCGCTCGTGCTCTTCTACAGAGAGGGTCACGGAAATCAAACCCTTGACTGCGGTAAGCTCCATGCCGAGCCAACCCCCAACCCAACCGTTTATTTTTTAGCTTCCGCTTCGCTCACATCTTTAGTTCCGTCGGCCGCACCGGCCATGCCGGCCTGCAGCCGGGCGATAAGTTCATCCAGTTGCGTCGATAGCTCGTACGCGACCGGTGTGCGCAGTTGGGACGGGTTGGAACTGACCAGGCGGTAGAGCTTCTCCCGGAGGGCTTCGATCTCTTTGTCGAGCTCGCGCAGCCGCCGGGGCCTCTCAATTACGACCTTCACTCCGCTCGCCCCTTTCCTGCGGTCTATGTCAGTATTATACAATTATGGAATCAAGAATCCAAGGCCCCAAGGATCTAAACTTGGAGTCTTATCGGAAAACTAGTGCTAAGCCGGTCGGTGTGGCCTCTTCTATCGTTTGCGGCGCAGGCGGATACCCGAGTGCCCTACCTTTTTCATGGTGGTGCCACGCGGCCTGAGGGTGTACCCCTTATGCTTGCACCTCTTTCCGGCCCCCGATATAATAAAGAAGGCGGAAAGGGCGAGGCGCCGGGGTTTGCGCCTCGTTGCTTTTACTTAACTCCCGACAGGGGAGGCGAAAGGATGGCCCTTTGGGAAAACGAAGGAGAAAACACCGAGCTTAACCAGCTTTATAATAACTTGGCCCGTGGAATGTCTGAACAGTTAGTCCACGGCCTGAGCGGAGCACAGAAGGCCTATATTGCGGCCCTTATTCTGGCGGAGGCGAAGCGGCCGGCCCTTTACCTCACGAGCCACCTGCAGCAGGCGGAGACGGTGGGCGACGACCTGGCGGCTTTTCTTCCTGGAGTGAAGATTCAGGTTTTTCCGCCGGCTGAGGTGTTGCCGTATGAATACTACGCCGAAAGCCCTGAACTTACGGCGCAGCGGCTGAACGTCCTCGGCGCTCTGGCGCGCGGCGAGGCGGGGGTTGTCATAGCCCCGTTTACGGCCCTCATGCGCCGTCTTCCTCCGCAGGATGCCTTCGCTCGGCAGGGCTTTTGGCTGCGTCCGGGGGAGGAAGTGGAACGGGAGAAGATGCTGGAACACCTCGCCGAGCTGGGCTACAGGCGCGTGGAGCGCGTGGAGAGCCGTGCAGAATTTGCCGTGCGCGGCGACATCATCGACATCTTTCCCCTGCCTGCGGCCAGGCCTTTCCGATTAGAGCTTTTTGACACCACGATTGACTCCCTGCGCGAATTTGATCCGACGAGCCAGCGGTCGCTCACCCAGGTTACGGCGGCCTGGATCGGGCCAGCTCACGAGATTGTTTTGCCGCGGGACAAGCGGGAGGCGGCAATTGCCGCCTTTGCCGCTTCGGCCGAGCGATATGAAAAAAGCCTCAAGGAGCGAGGCCTTACCGCCCAAGCGGAACGGGTCCGCCAGCGGACGGCGGCTTTCCTGGAACGCGTGCGCGAGGGCCTACCCGAGGCTACCGAAAGGTTGCTGCCCTTCGCCTACCGGGAAGAAGCCTACCTTACCGACTATCTGTTGCCGCGGACCCTAGTTTTTTTGGATGAGCCGTTAGAGCTGGTGGAAGAAGGGCGGAACTTTGCCCGCGAAATTTCCGATATGCAGAAACGGCTTCTGGAGGACGGCAACCTGCTTCCCGAGGAGGTCAGTCTATACGCCGACTTGGATGAGATTATGGGGCGGCTGGGACGCTACCAGCGAGTGGGGCTCAGCCTGTTCCTGCGCCGCGCCCCCTACAGCAGCCCGCAGGCCTTCATTTCCCTCCCGGCCCGGAGCCTTACACCTTACCATAAGAACGAAGAACGCCTGGCGGAAGATCTCAAGCGCTGGCACCATGACGGCTACCGTATCACCATAAGGGCAAGCAACGAGAGCCGGGCCGAACGCTTAAGGACGTGGCTTAAAGAGCATGTGCCGGCGGTGCGGGCCGAGGTGGTCGCCAGGCCCATTTCCCAGGGCTTTGAGCTTCCTACGCTCAAAACCGTAGAAATAAGCGACGGAGAGATCTTCGGCCAGACCAGGCGCCGGGAGCGGCGGGCGGCCATGGATGAAGCGGCCATTTCCACGTTCACGGACCTGAAGGTAGGGGACCTGGTGGTACACGTCGTCCACGGCATTGGGCGCTACCAAGGCGTTAAAACCTTAGAGAGCGCAGGCAGCGTTCGGGATTACCTGGTGCTGGAGTATGCCGGGCACGACCGGCTCTACGTGCCGACGGATCAGGTGCACCTCCTGCAAAAGTACATCGGCCCCGAGGGTGAAAACCCGCGCCTTAGTAAACTGGGCGGAAACGACTGGCAGCGGGCGAAGAGCCGGGCCAAGCGCTCCGTAGAGGAGATGGCCAAAGAGCTTCTGGACCTTTACGCGCGCCGGAAGGCTACGCCGGGATATGCCTTCAGCCCGGACACCGTGTGGCAGAAGGAGTTTGAAGAGGCTTTCCCTTACGAGGAAACGCCGGACCAGCTGAAAGCCATTGAAGAAGTTAAGCGGGACATGGAGAGCCCGCACCCGATGGACCGCCTTCTCTGCGGTGACGTCGGGTACGGCAAAACGGAGGTGGCCATCCGCGCTGCTTTCAAGGCCGTGATGGACGGAAAACAAGTGGCCGTGCTGGTGCCGACCACCATCCTGGCCCAGCAGCATTACACCACCTTCCGCCAGCGCCTGGCCCGCTACCCCATCCAGATTGAGATGCTGTCGCGGTTCAGAAGCAGCGAGGAGCAGCGGGAGATCTTGAAGCGCCTAAAACGAGGGGCCATTGACATTATCATCGGCACCCATCGCCTGGTCTCCAAAGACGTGCGCTTTGCGGATCTGGGGCTGGTCATCATCGACGAGGAGCAGCGCTTCGGTGTGCGGCAGAAAGAACGCCTTAAGGAGCTTAAGGCTTCAGTGGATGTGCTCACCCTGACCGCCACCCCCATTCCGCGGACGTTACACCTTTCGATGGTGGGCCTTAGGGATATGAGCCTAATTCAGACACCGCCCGAGGACCGTTATCCGGTGCAGACCTATGTGGTAGAGTACAGCGACTCCCTGGTGCGGGACGCGATCTCCCGCGAGCTTGCCCGGGGAGGGCAGGTGTTCTATCTTTATAACCGCGTCGAGGGCATCGAGGCCGAAGCACGCCGGGTAGCGGAGCTTGTTCCCCAAGCCCGGGTGATTGTGGCCCACGGCCAGCTTTCCGAGACGCACCTGGAGCGTGCCGTCCTGAGTTTTCTTGAGCGCCAGTACGACGTGCTGGTATGCACGAGTATTATCGAGAACGGCCTGGACATGCCTAACGTCAACACCCTAATCGTACGCGATGCGGACCGGCTGGGGTTGGCCCAGCTATACCAGCTCAGGGGACGCGTCGGGCGGTCCAACCGCGTGGCTTACGCCTACTTTACCTACGAACCGGACAAACTCCTTTCCCCGGCGGCCGAAAAACGCCTTCAGGCACTCAGGGAGTTCACGGAGCTCGGTTCCGGCTTCAAGCTTGCGCTCCGGGACCTGGAGATCCGAGGAGCCGGCAACATCCTGGGCGCCGAGCAGCATGGTCACATTGCGTCCGTGGGTTTCGAAATGTATTGTAGCCTCTTAGAAGAGGCGGTGCGGGAGCTCAAGGGCGAAAAGCCGCGCTCCGAAGTGGAGCCTCAGCTGGACCTCAAGGTGAACGCCTATCTGCCGGAAAGTTATGTGGCCTCGCCCCGAGATAAAATCGAGTTATATAAGGCCATCGCCGCCTGCCGCAGCGAAGAAGACGTGGAGGAGGTTGCCGCCGATCTCATCGATCGCTTCGGGGACCCGCCGAACGAGGTGGTGACGCTTCTTGAGGTGGCCCGCCTGCGCACGTTGGCCCGGGAAGCGGGGGTAGCTTCCCTCGCCCAGAAGGGAGAGAAGGTGGTCATTACCTTGGCCCCAGGCGCCTACCTTACGCCGGAAGAGGTCATGGCTTTGAGCCGTGCTACCCGCCGGCGTCTGGCACCGGTGCCTGGTCAGGGGCGGGAGCTCGTATTTCGCACGGACGGGCTGAAGCCGGAGGAAATACTTTCCTCTCTTCGGGAAGCGCTCAGGGAACTCAAAAAGCTTGTCGCCGCGCGCCCCGTTGAGTACAATGGGACTAACGATTGAAACCTTTTGGGATATGTCGAGTTAGGGTGTCAACGAAACAGCGTAAGGGGGCAAATGTTTTGAAACCGAGGGCGTTCCTGGCGACGGCGGTGGCGGTGCTGATCCTCGCTTCCGGGTGCAGCGGCAACCGGGTAGTTGGTACGGTCGGCGGTAAAGAAATACACGAAGCTGAAGTAGACAAGCGGCTGGCCATCGGCGCGCTCCTTGCGCCGGAGCTGGACGCAAGCAAAGTGCCGCGCGCCAGCGTGGTAGACCAGCTATTGGAGGAGGAAATGCTCCTTAGGGAAGCGGAAAAGCAGGGGATAACGGTCGAACCGGGGAAAGTGAAGGCGGCCTGGGAAGAGCTTCGCGCGGGCCTCATTGCCCAGTACGGGGATGCCAAGAAGCTGGAGGCGGCCCTAAGAAAAGCCGGGGTGACCCAAAGCGATCTGGAGAAACTGCTGGCCGACAACCTTAAGCTGGCGGAGCTTTATCAAAAGGTAACGGCCGACGTCAAAGTAACTGCGGCCGAGGCAGAGAAATACTACCGAGAACACCTGGCAGAGTTTAAGGTGCCAGAACAGATCAAGGCCAGTCACATCCTGGTGGCGGACGAAAAGCTGGCGCAGGAAATCCGCAGCCGACTCCTTAAGGGCGAGGATTTTGGAAAGCTGGCCAAAGAATACTCTATAGACCCCGGCTCCAAGGAGGCCGGCGGCGAGCTGGGATACTTTTCGCCCGGGCAGATGGTGCCGGAGTTCGACAAAGCGGCCTTTGAAACGCCGATCGGCGGGCTTAGCCCGGTGGTCAAGTCTAGTTTTGGCTTCCACATTATTAAAGTTGAGGATAAAAAGCCGGCGCGCACCTTGAGCTTTGCCGAGGTGGAGAAGGTGCTGACGAAACAGCTGGAAGACCAACGAAAGGCCGACAAATTCGAAGCCTTTGTGGCGGGTCTCAAGGAGAAGCTCAAACCCCAGAACAGACTTCAGCCGTCGGCTTCTTGAACACGGCGCTTTCCCCACCGCCCCGCATGGCAAAAATGAATAAAAGTGTCAAAATCACTATATACTATCTGTGTAGAGACTCCCGGATGAGCGGGGAAAAGGAGGGGTGGAAGTGAAGGCGACGGGCATCGTTCGACGCATCGACGACCTAGGACGTGTAGTCATACCCAAGGAGATTCGCAGAACCTTACGCATTCGGGAGGGAGACCCTCTAGAGATATTTGTAGACCGGGAAGGGGAGGTCATCCTTAAGAAATACTCCCCCATCGGCGAACTGAGCGATTTCGCCCAGGAGTATGCAGATTCCCTCGCTGAAGCCGTAGGACACATCGCCTGCATTGCCGATCGCGATACCATTATCGCCGTGGCCGGAGCCCCGAAGAAGGAGTTCCTTAACAAGCCGATTAGCCCCGCGGTGGAGAAGGTTATGGAGGAACGCCGGACGGTTCTCATCAACGATCCGAAAGAGAACAAATACTGTAAGGATTGCGTGACGGAAGACGACGAGTGCCGCTTCAGTGCTGAAGTTATCTCTCCCATTATCGCCGAGGGAGACCCTATAGGCGCCGTGATCCTCTGCTCTAAGAACCCCGGTGTAAAAATGGGAGAGCTGGAGCTGAAGCTCGCCGAGACGGCGGCGGGTTTCCTGGCCAAGCAAATGGAGCAATAAAGAGACGGGCACAGGTGGGACCGGGTTTTACGCCGGTCCCCTTTTTGCTATAATGAGGAAGTGGCCCGGGAAGGGGGAGGTGGGGGATGAAAAGCAAGCGGTCGCAGTCCTTTCTCGGCGGGGCGGCCGTCCTCGCCGCGGCGGGAATTATAAGCAAAGTTTTCGGTGCCGTTTACCGCATTCCTTTGGCGCGCCTT
Organism: Bacillota bacterium; assembly: GCA_030154105.1. Taxonomy (GTDB): domain Bacteria; phylum Bacillota; class DTU030; order DUMP01; family DUMP01; genus DUMP01. Next base: position 37,258 of record JASKKP010000004.1, on the reverse strand, counting down.
ATCGGCGCAGAAGGCATGGGCCTCTACGGTATGGCCTACCCGCTGTACGCCATGATCCTGGCTCTTTCGACGGCCGGCGTACCGGTGGCCATCTCCAAGCTCGTGGCCGAAAAGTTGGCTCAGGGGCGACCGCGCGAGGCGCGGCAGGTGTTCCGCGTAGCCCTGGAAGCCCTCTTCGTTTCCGGGTTGGTCTTTAGCCTTCTTCTTTTCGGCTTGGCCCGCTTTATGGTAGGATGGGGTTTCCTGCGCGATGCCCGCGCCTACTGGCCGGTAGCGGCCATCTCTCCGGCCATCTTTCTGGTGGCAGTGGCATCGGCGCTGCGCGGCTTCTTCCAAGGCCAGCAGAACATGATGCCGACGGCGGTATCGCAGGTGCTGGAGCAACTTCTAAGGGCGGGCACGGCGCTCCTTTTGGGTTACCTTCTCCTTGAGCGCGGGATTGAGTTTGCGGCCGCGGGCGCAGCGTTCGGCGCCGTTACCGGGGCGGCAGGCGCGCTGGCAGTTCTTCTCTGGTACATGAGAAGGGAGGGCCTCACCCTCAGAGAAAGGGTAGAGCCGGGGGCGCGCTGGGGGATCCTGGGCACCGTTTTCAGCCTGGCCGTCCCCGTGTCCCTCGCCGGCCTGGTGATGCCCATCATCCAGAACCTGGACGTCATCATCGTACCGCGCCGCCTGGAAGTAGCTGGCTACGGCGTTCGCGAGGCAACGGCTCTGTTTGGACAGCTTTCGCAGATGGCGGCCACCTTAATCAATCTTCCTACCATCCTCACCGTGGCCCTAAGTGTAAGCTTGGTGCCGGCCGTCTCGGCTGCGGTCGCCAGCGGGGATACGGCAGGGCTTAAGGCACGTATGGAGACGGCGCTCCGGCTGACGGTTCTTCTTGAACTTCCGGCCTTCGTCGGCCTCTTTGTCCTGGCCCGGCCGATTATGAGGCTCCTTTACGACCTGCCGGCCGCCGGGGCAGTGCTAGCCCCCCTTTCGGCCAGCTGTCTCTTTCTCGGCCTGCATCAGACCACGTCCGGGATTCTGCAGGGCTTGGGCCGCACGGATATCCCCGTGCGCAGCCTGGTGGTCGGGGCGGCGGTAAAAGTGGTCTTTACTTACGTGCTTACAGCCATTCCGGCCCTCGGCATCCGGGGGGCCGCCTTGGGTACGGTGGCCACTTTTGTCGTGGCCGCGCTTCTCAATTCCCTGGCCATAGAGCGGCTGGTCGGTTTCCCGTGGAATGCCCGCGAACTGTTGCTCAAGCCCGGAGCGGCCGCCATCATCATGGCTGCCTGTGTGCGGACTGGATACCGGCTTTTGCTGCCGCTTGTGGGGACGAGCCTGACGACACTTTTGGCTATCCTAATTGGTGTTGTAACCTACAGCCTGGCCCTTATCGTGGTTCGCGCCGTGCGTCCCGAGGACCTGGAGCTTCTGCCTGGACCGGGTCGCGCCATTGCCCGGTATCTCCGGGTGCCAAGCCCTGCAAGGAGGTAAGAGAATGGCCAAGATCACTGTGGTCGGACTCGGACCCGCCGACCTGGACCTGGTTCCACCCCGGTCGCGGCAGGTGCTGGAGGCGGGCCCCGTTTATCTCAGAACGGCCCGGCATCCGGCGGCCGAAGCGCTCTTATCTTCCGGCCGTACGGATGTACGAAGCTTTGATGATCTTTACGAGAAAGCCGAAAGTTTTGAGGCGCTCTATGCTCAGATTGTCTCCGAACTCCTCCACGCTGCCCGGAAGGACGACATCGTCTATGCCGTACCCGGCCACCCCCTGGTGGCTGAGGATACGGTGCGCCGTTTGCGGGAGCAGGCTCCGTCTTCCGGGATAGAGCTGGAGATACTCCCGGCGCCGAGCTGCCTGGATGCTCTCTTCATCTCCCTCGGGCTCGACCCGGCGGCGGGGCTCGAGGTGCGCGACGCCCTCACTTTAGACAGTCGGCCGCTCAACCCGGCCGTTCCTCTGCTCCTTCTTCAGGTGTACAGCCGGCTCGTAGCCGGAGACGTTAAGCTCAAGCTTATGGAAGTTTATCCGCCTGAGCACGCGGTAAAGCTGGTACGGGCGGCCGGACTGCCCGGCGAAGAGGCGGTAGAGGAGCTTCCCCTTTACGAGCTCGACCGCCGGCCCTGCGACCACCTCACCAGCTTGTACGTACCGCCCCTACCTGTAGAGGAGCTTCACCGCTACCCGTTGGACCCACTGGTGGAGGTCATGGCCACGCTGCGCGGCCCGCACGGTTGCCCGTGGGACAAGGAGCAGACCCATGCGCTTCTCCGCCGTTACCTGATAGAGGAGTGTTATGAGGTCATCGAGGCTATTGATGAGAATGACATGCATAAACTCCGGGAGGAGTTGGGAGACTTACTGTTACAGGTGGTCTTCCACGCCCGCCTGGCCGAAGAAGCTGGCCACTTCAACATAAACGATGTTATCCGCGGGATTGTGGCCAAAATGATCCGGCGCCACCCGCACGTCTTTGGCGAGACCCAGGTGAAAGATTCCGCCGAGGTGCTGGCGAACTGGCAGGAGATTAAACGCCAGGAAAAAGAAGAAGCTGGCGAGACCCCGACCGCCTTGGGCGGGGTGCCGCGTGCTCTGCCGGCGCTCCTTAGGGCCTACAAGATTCAGGGGCGTGCGGCACGCGTGGGCTTTGACTGGCCGAGCGTGGAGGGCGCCTGGGAAAAGGTGATGGAAGAAATTAAGGAGCTAAAGGCGGCTGCTGCCACCGCCGACAAGACGGCAGTGGCAGAGGAATTAGGGGATCTCCTTTTTGCGGTAGTCAATGTAGCGCGTTTCCTCAAGGTAGACCCGGAGCTGGCACTAGCGACTACCACGCGCAAGTTCGAGGAGCGGTTCGGTTTCATCGAACAATCCGCCGCCGCCATGAGGCGCCCGCTGAACGAACTGACCCTGGACGAGATGGATGCTCTTTGGGAAAAAGCCAAAGGAATGGAAAAACTTTCTGCAGCCCCGCGAAGACGGAAGGATATTGGCTTTTCTTGGAGAATAGAAGAACAAGGTGACAGGCACGAATGAGGAGGGATAGTTGGTGAACAAAACTGAGCTGGTGGGTGTTGTAGCCGAGAAGAGTGGGCTAACAAAGAAAGACGCGGAAAAAGCCGTAACCGCAGTCTTCGACGCCGTGAGTGAGGCCCTGGCTGCCGGCGAGAAGGTGCAGGTGGTTGGTTTTGGCACCTTCGAGGTCCGCGAACGGGCCGCCCGCAAAGGCCGCAATCCACAGACAGGGGAGGAAATTGAAATTGCGGCGGCCAAACTCCCGGTGTTTAAGGCAGGAAAAGGGCTGCGGGAGATCGTCAGCAAGTAACCTTGACTTCTAATCTTGGGGCGGCCGTACGGCCGCCCTATCGCATAAAGCGACAAGCCTGGAGGAGGCTTTCGATGCGCCTCGACAAATTCCTAAAGGTGGCGCGCCTGGTGAAAAGACGCACCTTGGCCAAAGAGGTGTCGGACCAGGGGCGGATTCTTATCAACGGGCGCGTGGCTAAGCCGGCGAGCGAGGTGAAAAGAGGGGATACCCTTGAGCTTACCTGGGGCGGCCGGCGAGTCACCGTGGAGGTGCTGGCGACGCCCGACAATGTGCGCGCTGCTGAGGCGAAAAACTTGTACCGCGTCATCAAAGAAGAAGCGCTCGGCGGCGGCCAGACGCCGGAGGGGGAGTAAGCCGCGGCACCAGCGGCCATACTAGAGGCAAGGAAGCTCTAAGGGAGGTTCTTACCGTGCTCAGGAACCGCCGCTTTCTTGCCTTGGTGATTCTCCTCTTGCTGGTGGCTGCTTCAGGCTGCTTGCGCCGCCTCCAGCGGTTTCCGCTTCCGGCCCCGGCGAAAAAGCCAGAGGTCACAGGGCCGGTGGCTGTAGCCCGCTCCGGGCGCGAGCCCACGCTGTCCCTTTACGACAACAAGACCGGGCAGCGCCGCAACATTAAGCTAGAGGACTATGTCGCCGGCGTGGTGGCCGCCGAAATGGATCCCAAGTGGCCGGTGAACGCCCTGGCGGCGCAGGCCATCCTTGCGCGGACCTTTACCCTGGAGGAATTAGAAAGCAAGGGCGGCACGCGCGCCCTACACGGCACGGACGTTTCGACCAAGGTGGAAGAATTCCAAGCTTACGACCCGACCCGCGTAAACGACAACGTACGCCGCGCGGTACAGATAACCCGCGGCCAAGTAGTTACCTATGGCGGCAAGTTCATTCGCAGTTGGTTTAGCGCTTACGCTGGCCCGCGCACGGCCATGGCTAAGGAGGGCTTGGCCTTCAAAGGGCCCGAGCCGCCTTACATTCAAAGCGTGAGAAGCCCGGGGGTTCGTTATGCCCCGCCCGATGAGAAGAGCTGGACCGTAACCCTTACCCGTCAGGAGGTGGAGGCCGCCCTGGCGAAAATGAATCTCAGGCCGGGCAGAGGGAGTACCGTAAGTGTGGCCAAACGCGGTCCCACCGGGCGCGCCGTGGCTCTCAACGTGTACGGGACGCAGGTTCCCGGCGCTGATTTTCGGGTAGCTATCGGCAGCACGCGGCTCAAGTCCATTCTCATCGACGAGATCAGCACGAATGGCGACCGGGTTACCTTCCGGGGGCGCGGTTACGGCCATGGTGTGGGCATGTGCCAGTGGGGGGCTTATGCTTTGGCCAAGGAAGGTAAAAGTCCCCAGGACATCGTTCGCTACTTTTACAAAGGCGTCCGGGTGGACCGGCTGTACCGTTAATAAGTAAACCGGTCCAACTCGGCCAGAATTTTTCTGGGCGGGCCCAGGGGTCAATCGCGAGACACCCTGGGCCTCTCGTCTTTAGGGCCTGCTTCACTTGTCATGCAGCGTGCCTCCCCGGCATATATAGAAATGAAGAGGGATTTACACACCCGGTCCGGCGCGGACACAAGCGGCGGGGGAGGGAAGGATATGGACCTTAAGCCCGAGGAACACCGTATCGTGCTGCTCAACCGAGAACGGCTCGAGGTCAGCGGCGTCCGCCGCGTGGCCAGTTTCAACGATAAGGGAATTATCCTCGAGACCAATATGGGAATCCTTCATTTCAAGGGCCAGGGGCTGCACATCAAACAGCTCAGCCTTGAGCAGGGCAGGCTGGAGGTGGAGGGCGAAATCGCCGGCCTGGAGTACGGCGAGACAGGAGAAGAAAGAAAAGGCCGAGGGATCTTGGCACGCCTTCTGAAATGAGGGGAGAGGTGAGGCGTGCTGGAGAACGAACTAACAACCCTGGGCTGGACGTTGGCCTGCGGGGCCGGTTTGGGTTTTCTTTTCGACCTTTGGCGGGCCTACCGCGCCGTTCTAAGTCCAGGTTGGATTGTAACCTCCTTGGGGGACCTTATTTTTTGGGCTTTGGCGGCTCTTATGGTTGCCGGGGCCCTGCTTCTCATCAACTACGGACAGGTCCGGATGTACATTTTTCTCAGCCTCGGGCTGGGTTTCTTCATTTATCAGGTGCTCCTAAGCCCCTTCCTACGCCGGCCTCTACGCCAGTTCGTGCGCCTATCCTACCGTTGGGCCGGGAGCGCGTTGCGCGCGTTAATCCTGCCCATCTGGTTTCCCGCGGCTTTTGGGATAAATTTGGGCAGGGAGGTCATGGCGGGCGGCCGACGGGCGGGAAGAAAATTTGTCCGGCTGGTGAGAAGGAAAATCGAACTAATCCGGCCGAGAAGGAAACCTTAAGCAGGAGGAAAAATGCTGCCGCTGCCGAAGAAAGAAAGCAAGGCTTACGCAAAGACGAAGCGGCGCGAGGTGAACAAAGTGGCATTTGCGCTCCAGAGCAGGCCGAGGCATAGAGCCCTGGAGGTACCTTGGCAGAAGAAACCCAGAAGAAGAAAAAGAAAATTTAGCTGGTCCAAGGCCGTCCTCTTGAGCCTTGTGCTTTACTTCGTCTACTCCTCTTCCAAGCAGGTGCAACTCGCGCTTGAGCTTCGAGCAAAACTCGAGCGGGTGAATAAAGAAATTGCCGCCACCCAGCAGCGGACGGAGGAACTACGCCGGGAGATAGAGTACCTTAAGAGTGACGCCTATGTAGAAAAAGTGGCCCGCGAAGAGTTGGGTTTGGTGAAACCCGGAGAGATCATTTTTATGCCTGCCGTGAAGCCGGATAAAAGCCGTTGACAGAAAAAAGGGTTGACAGCTATAATATTCGGTTGGAGACAATATTAAGGAGGAAAGGCTCGCGCATGGCTTTGGAGGTAGGCAACATCGTCGAAGGCGTTGTCACAGGTATCACGCATTTCGGTGCCTTCGTTACGTTGCCGGGTGGTCAGACGGGACTCGTGCACATTTCTGAAGTGGCGGATGCTTACGTTCGAGACGTTAAAGATTATCTCAAGGAAAACGACAGGGTGAAAGTTAAGATTATCAGCCTGGACAAGAACGGTAAGATCGGCCTTTCCATTCGCCAGGTTACGCACGAGGGCCCGCGCCGCCGCCATCGCGATGCGCGGCAAGCGAATCTGAGTTTCGAAGACAAGCTGGCCCGGTTTTTGAAAGAGAGTGACGAACGGCAATCGGATTTGCGCCGTAGCACGGAGGAAAAGCGCGGGGGTAGGGGGAGCCGCCGCGGGCCGGAAATCTGGTAAGCCGGACCGGAGAGAAAGGCGTGTGGGGCATCCTGGTTAGAAGGGATGCCTTTTTGGTTTTTATAAGGGGGAATAAAGATGCGGCTGGCGGCCATCGATATTGGGACTAACTCAACGCGGCTTCTGGTGGCAGAAAAGGCCAGTGAAAGTCTTAGACCCGTGTGCCATGAGCTGGCTACCACCCGCCTTGGCCAGGGGATAGGGCAGAGCAACATTTTGCTCCCGGAAGCCCAGGAGCGCACGGTGCGGGCGGTAGCTCGATTCTTAGATTTGGCGCGCTCTTTAGGCGCAACCCGGTTCCGCCTTTTTGCTACCAGCGCCGTGCGCGATGCAGCCAACCGGGAGGAATTTTTACACCGCGTGGAAGTCGCCACGGGCCGAAAGCCGGAAGTCCTAAGCGGTGAAGAGGAAGCGTATCTGAGCTACCTCGGGGCCACGCGCGCTTTGGGCCTTAATGGGTTGGCCCTGGTTATCGATGCGGGCGGAGGAAGTACGGAGTTTATTTGGGGCGCGGGCAGCGAGCTTTTCGAGGTGCACAGCCTTAAAATAGGCGCCGTCCGCCTCACAGAAATCTACCTCAAATCGAACCCGCCGTCGAAAGAAGAATGGTCCGCCTTGGTATGCGCGGTGGCCCGGGCCCTGGCTCCGCTCAGGGCGCGCTGGCGGGGCCGAACGGGGCAGGCTGTGGCCGTAGGCGGTACGGCCACCACTTTGGCTGCGGTGGCGCAAGGGATGTCTTCGTACTGCCCGGAGAAGGTCCAGGGGTACTACCTTTCGGCCGAAAAGGTTAAGTCCCTGGCGGAAAAGTTGGCGGGGCTTTCCGTTAGCGAAAGGAGGCAAATTGCCGGGATTCCGGCTGGCCGGGCGGATATTATTGCGGCCGGAGCCGGCATCTTGGCCGTGGCCGTAGATGAACTCGCCCTAAGCGGCATTACCGTAAGCGATCAAGATCTGCTCCTGGGGTCGCTCTATTCTATAGCCTGCTGAGCGCGGGCCGGCAGGGCAAAGCATAGCCTTGGGCCGTTTTGGAAACCCTAAGCTAGGGTGACGAAACGGTGGAGGAGAAAAACATCACTAAGGCGAAGGAGAAGCGCCAGCTGGTTGGAGTGCGCAAGGAAGACCTAGACCGCCTCCGCGGCCGGCGCAAGATTTATGATCCGGAACGCGGGCCGGAAAACAAAAGCTAAATTCGCCTGCGGGCTTATAAACTTTCGGGTTTTGGCACAAGCTAGCAACGGAGGTGAAATACATGCCGGACGAAAAGCAGGCCGGTGAGGGAGGCAACAATCAAGGGCTTCGCCACGACCGCGACATGGAAGGAGCAGCTTCTTGGGTCAGCCACATCGTGCGCTTTGTTGTTTCGGCGTTGGTGCTAATGCTGGTGGGGTATATTGTTCCCGGTTTTAGCCGTTTGACCTTTGGCACCGCGCTCCTGGCCGCCATCGTGATTGCGCTCATCGGTTATGTGATTGAAGCCATCGGCGGCCGACAGGTTTCGCCTTACGGGCACGGGATAGTGGGGTTTATCGTTTCGGCCATCGTTATCTACGCGGCGCAGTTTGTGGTGCCCGGTCTTAGGGTAACCATCCTGGGTGCCCTGCTGGGGGCCTTCGTCATCGGCATCGTCGATATGTTTATCCCGACGAAGGTCAGGTAGGCGAGCAAAGGCGGCGGGTCCGGCCGGAGCCGGACCCGCAAAATTTTCTTGACGAGCATCTGCCCCAAATGTATAATGGAAACAAAAAGGGGAGCTGGAGATATCCGGCTGAGAGGGGACCTGGTGGGTTCCGACCCTGTAACCTGATCTGGGTAATGCCAGCGTAGGGACCATAAGCTCACTGCCGAGGGACTTAAAGCTGCCTTGCCCAGAAAAGGGCAGGCGGCTTTTTGCTTAGTCTACCTAGTATTTTCAAAGAAGAGGAGTGACGGGATGCCGGTAGTCAACGTGGCCTTGGAGGTCCTGCCGGTGGTGCCTGAGGACCGTCTCTATCCGATAGTGGACAAGGTGATCGCACTTATTCAGGCTTCCGGCGTGAAGTACGAGGTTGGCCCCATGGAAACCACCATGGAAGGCGAACTGGACGAGCTACTCGAAATCGTGAAGAAGGCTCAGGAGCTCTGTATTAATGAGGGGGCCGCGCGCGTTGTGTCCTTGGTTAAGATTGACTACAAGCCGGAGGGCGTTACCATGGCCGAAAAGGTGGGCAAGTACCGGAGGTAATTGGGTAGCGGCAGCTTCTTTTTGCTTTTTTCTCCTCCTGTGGGAGGGAGCCGTACGCTTCTTCAAGATCGAGACGTGGCTGCTGCCGGCACCTACGTCTGTGCTCGCTGCTTTGGGCGAAGGCTGGCCCCTTTTTTGGAAGCACACGTCTGTCACCCTCTATGAGTCCCTCCTTGGCTTCGTATTGGCCGTGGTTCTAGCCCTCGCCCTGGCCTTGACCATGGATGCCCTGCCCCTGGTGCGCCAGGCCTTGTACCCCCTTTTAGTTACGACGCAAACCGTACCTATAATCTCCGTGGCGCCGCTTTTTCTCATTTGGTTCGGCTACGGACTTCTGCCCAAGGTACTGGTAGTGGTTCTGGTGTGCTTCTTTCCGGTGGCGGTGAGCCTTCTGGAAAGCCTGGCAGCGGTGGACCCCGAGCTCATCGATCTCCTCCGCTCTATGGGGGCGAGCCGAATGGCCCAGCTCCGGCTGGTGAAGTTGCCGGCCGCCCTGCCGGGCCTTTTCTCGGGTCTAAAGATCGCGGCCACCTATAGCATAATGGGCGCGGTCATCGGCGAATGGCTGGGTGCCCAGGCTGGCCTGGGCTACTACATGACCCTTTCGCAGCGTTCCTTTGCCACGCCGCGGGTTTTCGCCGTCATAGTGATTATCACCGTTCTTAGCCTGGCTCTGTTTAAAGTGATTGAGCTGGCCGAGTACTTCGCCATGCCTTGGCAGCGCCTGAGGAGCGAAGAATGATTTCGAGGAGGAAGGAAAAATGAAAAAAGCATTTCTAGTGCTCTTCACCCTGGCTGTGGCTGCGGCCCTGCTGGGCGGCTGCAGCTCGAAGGGGGGCGGCGATAAGACGACCCCGGCCGCCGAGGCGCCCAAGGAGCTTACCAAAGCCACAGTCCTTCTCGACTGGACGCCCAACACCAACCACACCGGGCTTTACGTGGCCCGGGATAAGGGCTATTACAAAGAGGAAGGCCTGGATGTGGAAATTGTTGGGCCGATGGAGGGCAGTGTGGCCCAGCTTATAGCCGCCGGCAAAGCCGATTTCGGTGTGAGCTACCAAGAAGAAGTGACCAACGCCCGCGTGGCCGGCATCCCGGTGAAGGCCATTGCCGCCATCATCCAGCACAATACTTCCGGTTTTGCCTCGCCTGTGGAGAAGGGCATTAAAACTCCGAAGGATTTCGAGGGCAAGAAATATGGCGGTTGGGGCTCGCCCATGGAAGAGGCCATGCTCAAAGCCCTGATGGAAAAACACGGGGCCGACTTTAGAAAAGTACAAATGGTCAACATCGGCTCGGCGGACTTCTTTACCAGCGTCAAAAAGGATATAGACTTTGCCTGGATCTATTGGGGCTGGACCGGAATTGAGGCGGAGCTGCGCGGGATGAAGCTCAACTTCATTAAGCTCGTGGACGAAGACCCGGCTCTCGACTACTACACCCCGGTCCTCATCGCCAGCGAGAAGACCCTGACCGAAAAGCCGGAACTGGTGAAAAAGTTCCTGGCGGCCACCAGCCGTGGCTACCAGTTCGCCATTGCCCGGCCAGAGGAGGCGGCAAATATCCTCACCAGCGCCGTGCCGGAGCTGAACAAAGACCTGGTGTTGGCCAGCCAGAAGTACCTGGCCAAAGAGTACCAGGCCGACGCGCCGCGCTGGGGCGAGATGAAGGCGAGTGTCTGGAAGAAGTACGCCGACTGGATGTACGAGCGCAAGCTGATCGAAAAGAATATCGACCCTGAGGCGGCCTTTACCAATGAGTTCCTGCCCTGAAAAAGCCCACCGGTAGTGGCCTTACGGACGTCGCTAAGGCCGCGCAGGGCACTTCCCCGCACGGCGCATTACGTGCCGCCATTCAAAAGACCGCAGGCGAGCGAGGGAAAGCGAGGGCACTGTTTGAGCAGAGCGAGTTGTGCCCGAGCCCCAAGCGAGCCGAGGTCGTTCGTTCTCAGGCCGTTTGCGCCGCAGGGGAAGGCCCGAGTGCCCAAACTTCTCGTCATCTACCGGTGCCGCGCTAAAAGGGCTACTAAGTTAAGAAAAAGGCACGAGGGCTGCCGGGCCTTCACACGGAAGGCAGGGAGACAGCTTGTTTAAAATAGAGGCCACCAACCTGAAAAAAACGTACGGCGACCTACCCACCCTGGCCGATGTGAGCTTGACTTTGGCCGAAGGGGAATTCGTCGCCATTATCGGTCCGAGCGGCTGCGGCAAGAGCACCCTTTTTAACATCATCTCCGGCCTACACCTGCCGGATGCCGGCACGGTACTCATCGACGGCGAGGACTACACCGGGCGCACGGGACGGGTAAGCTACATGCACCAAAAAGACCTTTTGCTTCCTTGGCGCACCATCCTAGACAACGTCTGCCTGCCGCTGGTGGTAAAGGGGCTAAGCCTAAAGGAGGCGCGCGCCCGGGCCAGGCCGTACTTTCCGGCCTTCGGCCTGGCCGGGTTTGAGGAGCATTACCCGGCGCAGCTCTCCGGCGGCATGCGCCAGCGGGCGGCACTTCTGCGCACCTACCTTTTTGCCAGCGACATCATGCTCCTCGATGAGCCCTTCGGTGCTCTAGACGCCCTTACGCGCCGTAAGATGCAGTTCTGGCTGCTGTCGACCCTAAGTAGGTATCAGACTTCGGTGCTCCTTATAACCCATGACGTTGAAGAAGCCCTACTGCTTTCCGACCGGGTATACGTGCTGAGCGAGCGGCCGGCGAGGGTAAAGCTGGAACTTAAGGTGGACCTGCCGCGCCCGCGCTCAGAAAAGACGCTGACGGCGCCCGCTTTTATCGCCTTAAAGCGCCGGCTTCTTAAGATCTTGTAACCACGGGGGCGAGGGACGTGACCTTCTTTGATCCTGTGGCGGCGGAGTATGACGAGTGGTATAAGACTCCGGTGGGCCGCTTCATCGATGAGGTGGAGACCTCTCTGGCCTTTGATCTTTTCACCCCGCGCCCGGGTACCCACGTGCTGGATGTAGGTTGCGGTTCCGGCAACTTCAGTTTGAAGCTGGCGGCAAAGGGCTGCCGGGTGACGGGGATTGACATCTCCCCGGCCATGCTGGCGCTGGCCCGGAAAAAGGCGGCGGCCGCCGGCCTGTCCGTGGAGTTTCTGGAGATGAATGTCTATGCGCTCAAATTTCCGGCGGCGACGTTCGACGCCGTCTTCTCCATGGCCTGTTTTGAGTTTATAACGGAGCCGGCCAAAGCCTTCGCCGAGATGTGGCGCGTACTTAAACCCGGCGGGGACCTCCTCATCGGCGCCATTCATCGCGACAGTGCGTGGGGCAGATTTTATCGTGAAGAGGCGCGCAGGCCCGGCTCCGTGTTCCGCCATGCCGTCTTCACGGCGCGGTCGGATCTGGAAAACCTGGCGCCGGAACACCTGATCCATATTGCGGAGTGCGTGTTCATTCCACCTACGGCCCCGCCCGAGCGTTTCAACTGGGAAGAAGAGAAGCGTTTGGCCAAAACAGAACGCGGTGGGTTTATCATTGCCACCTGGCGCAAACCGGCAGACGGCACCTCTTGACTAGGGGCAAGGAGGCGGGTATAATATAAACTGCCGCGGCGGTATTGCGCCGCGGATATGGCGCGGGGTGGAGCAGTCCGGTAGCTCGTCGGGCTCATAACCCGGAGGTCGCTGGTTCAAATCCAGCCCCCGCAACCAAACAAAGAAGACATGGCGGCGTAGCTCAGTTGGTTAGAGCATGCGGTTCATACCCGCAGTGTCAGGGGTTCGAGTCCCTTCGCCGCTACCAGCAGTATCCAAACCCAGCTTAGCTGGGTTTATTTTTAACCTTACCTCTACATGATCACGGTACACGGTTACTTTCTCCACAGAGGCGCCGATGGCTTCCTTGAGGCCGTCGGTGCTTTCTTTTTCTACGGCCTGCAAGGAAGCCAAAAGGTAGGCCCGCAAATGATCTTCAGTTACAACCTGTTCCCTGAGCAGCCCAAGTTCGCTCAGTCTGCGCCTGAACATTTCAGCGGCCTGCGATTTCCCAGGTGCCCGGCACCACAAAGGCTTTGCCTAACTGGCTTCTCTTTCCAGGTACTTTAAGCCGTTACTTCTAAAGTCGTCCAGATCAACGAATTGCTTATCTACAGCGCTAGTAAGTCGAGATTGATCCTTCTTAGGTAAGGCGGTGAAATCCTCGTGGACGACTACACTCCTGAAAGATAGCCCGGCCTTCTGAAATTCGAGGCAGCAAATAGTAGCCAGCCGAGCTTTAGCAACATCTTTCACGGCAAACAGAAAAATAGGTTTCTGCCCTGTAGTCAAAGAATAGTCTACTTCTAAATCATCCCTTTCCGGCAGCGGCACTACTTTTGGCTTAGGACAGAAAGGCTTTAGGGTGGTCTCAATGTATTCGGCAACCATTTCATAGAAAAGGCCGCGAACGACCTCTCTGCCAAAATGCCTCATACTACAGACCTTGGCTACAGTTTGTGCGAACTGTAATACCCCAGCATAGAGTTTATCTGGGTCAAGGTCTATATAGATATTACCATCGTTCTCAGAAAGAGAATTTTCACTGAGAATCGTTCTAAAAATGCGTTCCTTATTGGGGGTATTAATCTGGTAGGAATAGGATAGTCTCATCAAAGTCATACCATAGTCACAGATGCGGATTTTGCCGGGATGTTCCGGCGACTCTTCTAGGAATATTTCTACCATGTCGCCGTCTTCGTGATACAAAGGGGCAAGTAATTGGAGAATCCCTGGTCGCTTCTCCCGAAAGGCTATTCTATTGTTGAACTGCTCCTTTAGCAGCCGAAGGTAGTCCTCCATTATCACAAGTATCCCTCCAGCCGGAACAATGGCAACTGATGCAAGAAACTAAAGTAAGCGCTGGCTCCCTGGATTGAACAGTATTGCACAAAGTAGGTGATGGCGTCTTCAAACGTAGCGTATTCCCTGGTTATAACCGCGTACCTTTCGGGCTTCAGCCCAGCTTCAATGTTTTCCTTGAGCGCCTTATGGATGTGATAACGGAAGTGGTAATCATCCGTGGGCCAACCGTTCTTTTCGGTCCAGTGCGGTCCATTACAGCGGATGAGGGTAATGTCAGGGCTTCCATCTTCCGGAAGATACTCAAGCCCAACGCTAAAGTCTTCTGGGAACTTAGCGTTTTGTCTCATAAAAGCACGAAACTTATGCTTCCCATCTAAAGACTCTAGTATCATGCCGTTTTGATAGTGACCATTTACTAGTGCAGGGCTTCTTCTGGGAGGATCGACAATCCTTTTGGGACACCTTGTTAGGTTTTCAAGCTCTTCCTGGGTGTAAATACGCAAAAGAACTCCCCCCTCTATTCTATCACCAATAAGTCTTTCTAGACTAATCATTTATCATTTCTGATATTTGCCACGACCATGCAGAGGATACGGTCCACCACCTGCTGTACGGCATGGATTTTATATAAGAAATCGATAAAAAAGGGTATCTCTGGGCCACTGCATAACGCCGAGAGGTTCTTTGAGACCCTTGATGGGTACAATTTTTTCTGCAGCCACATGCCACTCGAGTTTTGCGCCGACTTCCTTGCCTGAAACTTCATCATAGGTCCGTTGGTGCCAGAGGCTGACCAAAAGCATTGGCCCTCGATGCTCCAGTAATAAAGAGCTAGTTTTACACTGTAATTGACGTTATGCTGTGGTAGCCATAGCTTGACGTGTGCCATTCTTCCCGGTCCAATGCTTACCGGTGTGCCAATGGTACACACGATGTCTTTGGTATCTAGATCAACCACCAAAAGTCTAGCTAGGCCTTTTCCTAGATTGGTAAAGTACAAATACGCAGGGTATCGTTCGAAATCTAGTCTACGAGATTCAGAGAGAGGTGCTTCGGGGTCCAATAGACAGTACCTGCTTTTCTGAATGCCTTTACCACAACTTAACACTAGAAGAGGCATTATGTCTACCTTGCGCTGGCGATCAGCTTGGACATAGGTAACGCGGGCAGTGACAAACGCTCCTGCTGCTGCCATCGCGCTGAAGATGGCCGAAACCTGGCCCCAGTCCATTTCAACCTCCTCCTCTGTTATATTGGTGTCCAGTAAGCGCTTTTTCTGTTACAGGGAGCGGCACGATCCAGGCTCCCACAGCGAGCTCGGAGGAACCCGCAACCATGGGCGGGCCTAGCGCTGGTGGCGGCACCGGTGCGTACGGTGTGCGCGTCGGCAGAGCGGTTGGGGCCGCTGGATGTGCGATCAGAAGGCTGCAAGGGCGTAAGATCTTCTAGCCTCAACGACCTAAGACCTTATTAAACTAGGGCTCAAGGAACGTGTATTATTGACTTTCACGGATTACGGAGCAACATGAAGGTACAATCAAAACCAGCGATAAAAAAGCGACGTGGGAATCAGAAAAGCCCATGGTGCTGTGACCAAGCCCATCGTGGCGGCTACAGTGCGCGCCACGTGTTTTGGAGCACCGGCTGCAGCACAAAGCCATTTACTCCCCAAGTAAATGATGACTCCAGCGAGAGCAATCACGGTGATATAGATAAAAACGGCAGGGGGACTGTCCCAGATGGAATAAAGATATTTGGCTTCCACTCAGTTTGTGATCCATCCGGTTTCCCCCAGCCCTAAGAGAAGCAATGCACCGGTAATATCGGCCAGGAAACCTAGGCACCAGGCCGTAAGAATGTAGCCGGCTAGTGCCGGTCTTTCGACCCTCCACCCTGCTACCCACAAAGCAAGCAGAATCACCGCGGCATCAATTAACAGGTTTCCCAAGAGCACCCACCAGACGAACGGCGGGAGAAACATAACAAGCCATAGGGGAAAGATTACATTGTAAAGCGTTAACTTGCGCTGCATTCGGCCACTCCCTTTAATCGTTTTCGATACAATTTTTAGCTTCAGCCCACAGCTATAACGCTTCGGATTCCCCCAACTCTATTCTTTCCTTCTACCTCTGCTTGGAGCAGTTTACGCATCTTGGTGAATTCCTCCAGAATCAACTTAGTGTTGATCCACGTCAATAAGGCCAGGAGGGCTGTTCTATTCCCCGACAACGAACACCATGTTCTTTCTACTCTGGTTATAAACCCCTATATACTAAGACGGTATCGAGCGGCCTTTAGTTCCCAAGGGAATAGTTCAGGAACGCCACTTGAATTCTTCCACCTCGGAGGCACTGGCAGAAGATGCAAAGGCCCGGCGAGCCCTTGGCGCATTATTGCCGGCCGTATGAAGGGCCGTGACACCAGAGTGATGCCGAAGCTGTTTCCGATGCCTCCGCCTGCAGTTCCCCTTGTAACCTTGTGCACTACTTGAGAAGTAGGGCGCGGAAGGACCGGCGGGCCGACCGGCTCAACTTAACTTTTCGTAAGAAGTTGTTCCCGGGAACATAAAGAGCTCCTTTCCCTCATAAGCATGAAGTAGAACGGAGAGGGGAGGGCGGAGGATGCACTTCACCGATTGCATCTTCCTTACGGCTTACAAAGAACATTTACTGCACTGCGGAATAGCCGGGCAGTTCGTGAAGTACCGACACGTAAATGAAGACTGGGCCTGCGGCGGCTGCCCCATTCCGGACCTGCTGGAAGACCATTTCTGCATCTACCTCCGGCCCCAACGGCACCTTAATCGGAGTGGCTCCAGTACCGAATGGTTTTGTTCCCTAACGGGCGCCCGGCTGTTTACCCCTGAAAGTTGCCGAACCTGCCCCGCCTACATTGGGGTGAAATTGGGGCAGGCGATGGCCTGGCGGGCCAGGGAAGAGGCCCGGGCGTAAGTAGTAACCCGACCGTTCTATGAGCCGCTCGTTGGCGAAAACGGTTGATGCCGTGCTGCCTTTTTGGTTAGGCGCGGTTTCTGAAGTATACGTATAAATGCTGATTTATCATCATCCGGGAAGGAAAGAAATTGCCTGAGCGCGAAGCGTATATTAGAGGGTAACCGCCTCAAGCATCGGGATGGCCGTGGCGCTTCTTTGACTTTTCTAAACCGAAGGTCGAGGAGGTGAAAGGCGGTGGTATTTCCCATTTACGGCTATCCACCGGTTAGTCCTTTATCCTTATGGACCGGTCTTTTCGGCACCCAGGCTTCAAACCCGCTGAGCAGTGCAGTTCAGGCCATTGCCCTGGAACGGCTTTTACTGCCTCAACCTGTAGCCCAACGGCAAACGCTGCTTGCCCAAGCGCTGACCGGGCTCCAAAGTTACGGGCAGCAGCTTTATACGGCCGCCAACGCGCTTACGCTCAATAACGTAAACAACGTTTTTGCCCAGCGGACGACCACCTCTTCGGCACCAGATGTCCTCACGGCTCAGGTCCTGCCCAATGCTACCATTAGCTCCTACCAGATAACGGTCACGCAACTCGCCGCCGCCCAACAGAACGTGGGCACCGCGTTGACCAGTGCCGGTACCACGGCAGTTACGCCAGGGACGAACACCTTCACGCTCACGATAGGCGGAACCACTTACAACCTTTCCGTGAACATCCTCAGCACTGATACTAACCAGACCGCCCTCGAAAAGATTGCCAATGCCATCAACGCGGCCAACGCCGGGGTGACCGCCAAGGTGATCAACGACCCAACTGCCGGCACCTCGCGACTTCAGATCACGGCCAACAAAACCGGTACGGCCAGCGCCTTCACTCTGGCCGATGTCACCGGAAACGCAGTTGCCGCCACCGGGGCCAATACGGTTAACACTGCGGCAGCCAACGCGCAGTACACCGTAAACGGTATAAGCTACACCTCCCAATCGAACACCGTGTTACTCGATCAGGGACGCGTCAGCGTAAACTTTTTTAAAACAAGCACGGCTCAGGTTACCCTCACGGTCGGGCCGGATACCCAAGCCATCAGCGGTGCGGTCAACAACTTAGTCAATGCCTACAACTCGCTTGTAAGTTATGTTGCTCTGAACGCAGGCTTCCTGGTCCCCCGGATCGGCCAGAGCCTAACTAACGCTTACGAGTTGAAAGCTCCTGAACTCAACGCTCTAGGTATTACCCGCAACGCCAACGGGACTTTGACCGTGGACCAGAGCAAACTCACCACGGCGGTCAGCCAAAATCTCGGCGCAGTAAAATCCGCCTTTGGCGGAGCGAACGGTTTCGCAGTGAACCTGGCACTTCTTGGCCGGGAAATAACCACCAGTCCGCTCTGGAATTTTGCGGCCCCGCAGGCTTACCAGCCGGTTTTCTTCCCCCAGATTTACTCCTACCTGTTGACCCTAAACCGGAGCCAGTTTGCCGCAGCTATCCTCCCAACCGGAACGCTGCTGAACCTTCTCGTATGAAAAGACACGTGTTCGACAGCCGGGAAGAGGCGGGCCAGTTCTTCTGAAGGGTTGACAAGGTAAGCTGGGCTGTGCTAAAATTAGGCGTGTCAACGAGGTGGGCCACTAGCTCAGCTGGTAGAGCACCTGACTCTTAATCAGGGTGTCGTGGGTTCGAAGCCTACGTGGCCCACCAGCTTAGCAATTAAGGCTTCGCAGCGTTTGCGATTGCCTTCTCCAAGATGGCGAGTTAGTTGCTCTTAAATCCGGCCACCTTCAGCGAAAACGGAGGTGGCTTTTGTTTATGCCGATCATGTAAGCAGGATTTTGCTTGTGAAAAGCTAAATCTTACTTTACCAAGGCATACTATGGGCAAGGACAGGCTGAAGATGCCCTCTGGGAGGCTGCGAAATGCTTTATAGGTACAAAGTTATTCTCGAATGGGATGAGGAAGGGCAGGGCTACGTTGTTTCTGTTCCTGCGTTACCCGGGTGCTTCACCCAGGGAGATACGGTTGAGCAAGCCTTGGAAAGAGCGAAAGAGGCCATAGTGGGTCACCTTGAGGCTTTGGCCCAGGAAGGCCTGCCCTTGCCGACTAAAGACGTTGAAATAGCCGAGGTGCAGGTGGAGCTGGCCTCATGAACAGGCTGCCGAGGGTTACAGGCAAAGAAGTAGTTGCTGCATTGAAAAGAGCGGGCTTTTTGGTGGTGAGGGTACAAGGCAGCCACTACCACTTGCGAAAGCCAGGTGCTAAAAACCTGGTTACCGTTCCCGTGCATCCCGGCGAAATCTTGAAGCCAAAGCTCTTGAAAAGCATTCTGGAGCAAGCCGGGATAACCGTTGAGGAGTTTAGAGACCTTCTCTCTTGAGTGGACTTTGCGAAGACGTGGCGGATAAGGATGTCGTAGGTTCGGCGCCTACGTGAACCAGCAAAGAACGTAAGAACATACGAGCCGCGCAGGTTGTGCGGCTCTTTTTGTTTTGCCTGCCGTGGAAACCGCCCTGCCGGCTTCCACAGGCGGAATTTGGAACAGATAAAGCGTCACTGCGGGCGGCTCATTTTTCTTTAACCTTCTTCCTCGCGAACGGCCTGCACACGGCCGCTGATGCTGTGACTGTGTTCTTCATCGAAAGAAGTCTCGAGCTGGATAAGCCATCCCGGTTGTCCCGGCTTAAAAGGGCAGATGGTAATCTTCTCCTGCAGGAAAAACCGTCGCGAGGACGAAGTTCTAACGCGACGCGAAAGGGATGGTGGCCGAGCTAAGCTGGCACGCAACTTGCATTTATCTAGGGATAGACTCTGGCGAAGGGGGCTTCTTCATGCTGAAACGCTACCTCATTGAATTCGGCACCGGTATCGACCAGCACGGACAGGACCCGACCCGGGCTGCCCAGAAGGCGGTAAAGGATGCCATCTCTCACAGTTACCTTACCGGTCTCAAGGAGATCCTCGGCCTTAAGGAGCTAAACAAAATGGTGGTAAAGGTAAAGGTGGCGGTGCCCTACCCCGAGCGGGTACGCCCAGAAGAGGTACTGGCGGTTATTCCCTTTGGGCAGAAATCGCTCGAGGTAGTTCCTGGCGGCCTGGTGGCGGAAGGGATGACTTTGCCGGAGCTGGGCGACGCCACGCCGGAGATTCTCATGGCCAATGCTGCAGTAACGGTTTGGGTGGAGGTTGGCGAATGACGCCGGCCAAGGTGGGAATTATTGCCAACCCGGCCTCGGGCAAAGACATCCGGCGCCTGGTGGCCTTTGGTTCCGTCTTTGATAACGAAGAAAAGGTCAGCATCGTCCGCCGTATCCTCCTCGGGTTGGAGGCAGCAGGCGTGGACGAGGTGCTGATTATGCCCGACACATACGGGATCGGGCAACGGGCGCTGGACGGGCTGGGCCAGCACCGTCTGCGCCCCCGCGTACGCTTTCTCACCATGGAGATCGGCCACGGTGGTGCCGATTCCACCCTGGCCGCCCGGCTGCTCCGGGAAGAGGGGGTGGGGGCCATCGTTGTTCTGGGCGGTGACGGTACCTGCCGGGCGGTGGCCAAGAGCTCGGGCGATGTCCCCCTGGTTCCCGTCTCCACCGGCACCAACAATGTTTTTCCGGTCATGGTGGAGGGGACGGTGGCCGGGCTGGCGGCCGGGGCGGTGGCCACCGGGAAAAGTAGCGCCGTCTGGCGCGCCAAAAAGCTGGACATCTTCGGCCCGGAGGGCTGGCGAGACCTGGCGCTGGTCGATGCTGTGGTGACGAGCGATACCTTTGTGGCCGCGCGGGCCCTCTGGGACATGGAGCGCATTCAGGCTATAATCTGCACCCGCTGCGAGCCCCATACCATCGGCCTTTCGGCCGTCGGCGGGTGCCTGGCCCCGGTACGGCCGGAGGAACCGGCTGGTCTCTACCTCGAACTAGACAAGGAACGGGCGGCCTATCCTGTTTTGGCGCCGGTGGCTCCGGGGCTCTTCTCCCGTGTTCCGGTCGCCCGCTGGCGGCGCTTGGCCGTAGGCGAAGGAATCCGGGTTGACGCCGGGCCGCGCCTTCTGGCTCTCGACGGCGAGCGCGAGGTGCTGGTGCGGGCCGGCGAAGAGGTGAAGATTGTTCTTTCCGCGGCGGGCCCGAACGTGGTGGATATTCCGCGGGCGCTACACGAGGCGCAGAAAAATGGTCTTTTTGCCCTAAAGGAGATGCCGGTATGAATTTAGCAGAGCTTAAGGCGCGTCCTCCCTGGCTCACCCTTAAGGCTCCCCCACCGGGTACCCTCGAGCGGCTGCAGGAACTTTTTAAGGCTCTGGCGCTGCACACCATTTGCGAGGGTGCGGCTTGCCCGAACGCAGGCGAGTGCTTTGCGCACCGCACGGCAACCTTTCTTATTCTCGGCGATACGTGCACGCGGGACTGCCGTTTCTGCAACGTACCCGGCGGACGTCCCCTGCCGCCAGATCCGGCCGAGCCGGAGAACCTGGCGCGGGCGGTGGCGGCGCTCGGCCTTAAACACGTGGTGATCACCTCGGTAACGCGCGACGACCTGCCGGACGGCGGGGCAGGGCATTTCGCCGCCTGCATTGCGGCCATCCACCGCCTCTGCCCGGAGACCAGCGTGGAGGTGCTGGTGCCGGACTTTAAGGGCGACCGGGAGGCCGTCCGGACGGTGCTGGCGGCGGGGGTGAGCGTGTTCGGGCATAATGTGGAGACGGTGCCTTCGCTGTATCGTAAGGTGCGCCCCGGCGCCGATTACCGCCGGTCTTTGGCCGTCCTGGCCTTGGCCAAGGAACTCAACCCTACGGTGCTTACAAAATCCGGGCTCATGCTCGGCCTGGGGGAGACGGAGGCCGAGGTGCGTGAGGTATTGCATGACCTTAAGGCTGCGGGTTGCGATATTCTAACCATCGGCCAGTACCTGCAGCCTTCACCTAAACACCTACCCATCGTGCGCTACGTTCAGCCGGAGGAGTTCGCACGCTGGGAAAAAGAAGGTTACGCCTTGGGCTTTGCCTTCGTAGCCTCGGGGCCTTTTGTCCGCAGCTCTTACCGGGCGGCCGAGGCTGCCGAAGCCGTCCGAAGCTTAAGAGCGGTGCCGAATGAACCGAGTGAAGGAAGGGGCCGACCAAGTGCAGGCTAGAGCAGTGTGGCTGGGCCGGCGGGAGTACGGGGCCGTCCTGGCCCGGCAGAAGGATCTGGTGCAAAAGGTACGGCGTGGGGTCGAACCGGACACCCTCCTCCTCGTTGAACACGATCCGGTAATTACTCTAGGACGTACGGCCAAGAAGGAGCACCTGCTCCTTTCCGAGGAAGCTCTTAAGGAGCGGGGCATTTCCCTCTTTGCCGTTGAGCGGGGTGGGGACGTTACCTACCACGGTCCGGGACAGCTCGTAGGCTACCCCATTTTAGATCTCAACCGCCACGGCCGGGATTTACACCTGCTCCTCAGGAACTATGAGGAGGTGCTAATCCGCACCCTCGCCGAGTTCGGTGTGGCGGCGCGCCGTTTTCCGCCTTATACCGGGGTTTGGGTGGGGGAGGAGAAGGTTGCGGCCATCGGCGTGGCGGTGGAACACTGGGTGAGCTTTCACGGCTTTGCCTTTAACGTCGACCCCAACCTTGACCATTTCCGTCTTATCATCCCCTGCGGGATTAGCGAATACGGTGTGACCTCGCTCGCACACCTTCTCGGGCGGCCCGTGGGGCTTATGGAGGTTATTCCCCACATCGTCCGTCACTTCACCGATGTATTTGGCCTTACGTTTGCCGCGGTGGAGGAAGAACTTCCAGGATACTCAGAAAGATAAGGAAGAAAAGGAAACCGTTACCTCCCTGTTGAATACTGTTTTGGTATAATAGACTCAGGGAGATGACGGTTATGGAAAATGCAGGCGTAAAAGCTTTGGCCGAAATTCTGGTTAAAAACAAGGGCCGGGCTGTTGCGCTCACCGGGGCAGGCATTTCCACGGAGAGCGGCATCCCCGACTTTCGCAGCCCGGGGACCGGGCTTTGGAACCGGATTGACCCTATGGAATACCTGTCGGTAGAGGCGCTTTACGCTCGACCGGAGACCTTTTGGAAGTACTTCGCCGAGATTTTCGGACCGACTCTGGAAGCCGAGCCCAATGCCGGCCACCTTGCCCTGGCCAAGCTGGAGACGGCGGGCTATATTACCGGCGTCATCACCCAGAATATCGACGGCCTCCACCAGAAGGCCGGCTCGCGCACGGTGTTCGAGGTGCACGGGCACCTAAGAACGGTACACTGCCAGAGCTGTGGCCGCACGTATCCCCTGACGGAAGCTTTGGCGCGGCTGAAAAACGAACCTATACCGCACTGCCCGGAGTGCGGCGGTCGGCTGCGGCCGGACGTGGTGCTTTTCGGCGATATGATGCCGGTCGCCTTTACGCAGGCGGTGGCGGCCGTAGAGCGGAGCAGCCTGGTATTAGTGGTAGGCTCCAGCCTTACCGTATCTCCGGCCAACTCGCTGGCTTTTCGGACGCCGCATTTGGCCATCATTAACCGCGAGCCTACTCCGGCCGATGGCCGGGCCGACGTGGTGATCCGAGAGGGAGCGGGTGAGACTTTATCGGCCGTGCTTAAGGAACTGGGCCTGGCGTAATTAAACCTGCGGTGCCGAGGCCGAGCGGCGCATTAAGAAGGGGGGTAGTTTATTTTGCAGGCGACTTCATCGCCGCGACGGGAGATTGCCCTTGCCTGGCAGCGTTTTGTGGAGAGCGGCGTCCTAGTCGAAGACGTGGTGCGCGAGGTTATTGCCGCCTCCTGGCAGCGGTGCCGGCAGGCCGGAGTAAACCCGTACGGAGGAAAAGGGCCGCTGCTCCCGGCTTCCAGCTTGGAAGCTCGACGCAAGAAAAACGCAGAGCTCATTCGCCTTGCCCGGCCTTTCATGGAGGACCTGCTCCGCGTGGTGGGAAGTGGCTTCATTGTCATCCTGGCCGACGCGGAAGGATACCTCCTCGAAGTAGCCGGAGACCCGCAGGTGGCGCAAAACACCCGGGAACTTAACTTCGTGCCCGGAGCCCATTGGGTTGAGGAGACGGTGGGCACGAACGCCATCGGCACCGCGCTCAAAGTTAAGGCACCCCTCCAAGTATGGGCAGAGGAACACTACTGCCGGCTTCACCACCCCTGGACGTGTTCGGCGGCACCCATCTTCGGGCCGGACGGGAGCGTCTGCGGTATTCTCAATATGACCGGGCCGTGCGGCTTGGTCCATGCCCATACCCTGGGGATGGTGGTGGCGGCGGCGCGGGCCATCGAGAACGGCCTGCGCTGGGAGAAGGCCAGCCGGGAGCTGGAGCTCAGCCACAACCTCTTGGCCTCTACTTTCAGCTCCATTTCTGAAGGTCTCCTAACCGTAGATACCGAGGGCCGCATTACCCAGGCAAACGGCGCGGCCGCGGAGCTTTTTGGGCTGACGGTGGCGGAGCTGAAGGGTCGTTTATTGCCGCAGCTGGTGGCCAACCCAGCCCGCCTCATCCGGGCCCTGGGAGGCGGTGCCGGCTACAGCGACCAAGAGAGTGTGCTTCTTACCCCTAAAGGCAGGCTCCACTGCACCTGTACGGCCTGTCCCATCACCGGCTCAGACGGCCGTACCCAAGGCCTGGTCATTACCCTGCGCGAAAGCCGGAGCGTGCACCGGCTGGCCGGACGCTTGGCCGGTTACCAAGCCAACTTTACCTTTGACCAGATCGTTGGTTCTTCCCCGGCCATGCGCGCTGCCTTAGAACTGGCGCAGCAGGCGGCCACCACTTCCCTGGCCGTCCTGATCCAAGGCGAAACCGGGACAGGTAAGGAAATGGTGGCCCAGGCTATCCACAATGCCAGCGTGCGGGCACGTGGGCCGTTCGTGGCCATTAACTGCGGTGCCCTGCCGCGGGAGCTCATCGAAAGCGAGCTCTTCGGCTACGAGGGCGGAGCGTTCACCGGCGCCAGAAAAGAAGGCCGGCCGGGTAAATTCGAGCTGGCCGACGGCGGCACGATTTTCTTGGATGAAGTTGGGGAGATGCCGCTCGAGATGCAGGTGCGCTTCCTTAGAGTGCTTCAGGAAAAGAAGGTGGTGCGCCTGGGCGGGCGGGAAGAGATACCGGTAGATGTACGGGTGATTGCGGCCACAAACCGCGACCTGGCCCGAGAGGTGGCCCGCGGCAATTTCCGACGCGACCTTTATTACCGCCTCAACGTGATCGAGATCCACCTGCCGGCGCTACGCGAGCGTCCGGAGGATATACCCCTCCTGGCCCGGTATTTACTGGCGAACTTGAAGAAGCGCTTGGGTAAGCCTGAGCTCGAACTTACTCCTGAGGTAGAGGAGGCGCTGGTTGCTTACAGCTGGCCAGGAAACGTGCGGGAATTGGAGAACGTTCTGGAACGGGCAGCACACCTGGCGACGGGGCCGATCCGGCTTGAGCACCTGCCTGGCACGGTAACCGGCAGAGACGATGCACCGGAAATAGGACTTACGCCCCTCGAAGAGGCGGAAAAAGAAGCCATCCTTAATACGCTAGTGCGTTGCCGGGGCAACATCTCCCGGGCGGCCCGGCAACTCGGCATCGGGCGGGCGACCCTCTACCGCCGCCTGCAGCGCTGGCGTTTGCGGCCGGAGGATGTTGTTTCAGAACGGCACAGTGTCTCACAATGATACAATGTATCATAATCTTTGGATGCTGACCTTTTTTCTGTGGCTGCCGCTGCTGTTTCAAACTGAAACATGCAGCGGTTTTTGCTTGCCCTAGCGGCACAGTGGAGGCGGGAACATGGTCTTGGTACGGCTCATGCAATATTCGTTGGCAGCCGAACAGTACCGGATAACCGGGGGTTTGGCAGGGAGTCCAGGGGGGTGAAGAGCGAGACATATCCTTTTTCCTTCCTGAGGAAAGAGAGAAGGAGGTGCCATTACTTTATGGAAAAAGAGAAGCTCATATGGATGTACCGGCAAATGGTCCGCATCCGTCAGTTTGAAACCAAGGTTTCCGAGCTTTTTGCCCAGGGGCGCATCCCCGGCTTCGTCCACCTTTATATCGGCGAAGAGGCGACGGCCGTGGGGGCCTGCGCCAATTTGCGGCAGGACGACTTCATCACCAGCACGCACCGCGGCCACGGCCACTGCCTGGCGAAGGGCGGAGACATGAAGCTGATGATGGCCGAGCTCTTCGGCAAGGAGACGGGTTACTGCAAGGGTAAGGGCGGCTCCATGCACATTGCCGATGTGGACATGGGCATCCTGGGCGCCAACGGCATCGTCGGCGGGGGCCTCAGCATTGCGCCGGGGGCGGGGCTTTCGGCAAAGCTCAGGGGTACAGATCAGGTGACCGTCTGCTTCTTCGGCGACGGCGCTTCCAACCAGACCACCTTCCATGAGGGACTGAACTTGGCCTCCATCTGGAAACTGCCGGTCATCTTCATCTGCGAAAACAACCAGTACGGGATTTCGCTGCATCAGTCAAAACACCAGCGCATCGCCGATGTGGCCGACCGGGCGGTGGCCTATGGGATTCCCGGCGTGGTAGTGGATGGAAACGACGTTATGGCGGTGTATGAAGCGGTGGCTGAGGCCGTGAAGCGGGCCAGGGCGGGTGAAGGGCCCACCCTCATTGAGGCCAAGACCTACCGTTGGCGCGGGCACTTCGAAGGCGATCCCACCGTCTACCGTTCGGAAAAAGAGGTGCAGGAATGGAAAGAGCGCTGCCCGATTGCGCGCTTTAAGAAGCACCTCCTGGAGATGGGTATTCTAAGCGAGGCCGACATAGAGAAGATCGACGCCGAGGTGGCCGAGGAGGTCGAGGCGGCGGTACGCTTCGCCGAAGAAAGCCCGCTGCCGAAGCCGGAAGAGGCGCTGGAAGACGTCTACGCATAGGGAGGTGGAAATAATGCGGGAACTCACATACGCGGAGGCCGTGCGCGAGGCATTACGTCTGGAGATGCGGCGGGACCCCAGCGTATTTATTCTCGGTGAAGACGTAGGTAAGTTCGGCGGCTGCTTTGGCGTCACCGGCGATCTTTGGCAGGAGTTTGGGGAAGACCGGGTGCGCGACACGCCGATTTCCGAAACGGCCATTATCGGTGCGGCGGTAGGAGCGGCGGCCACGGGGATGCGGCCCGTGCCGGAAATCATGTTCTGCGACTTCCTCACCGTCTGCATGGACCAGCTGGTTAACCAGGCGGCCAAAATGCGCTACATGTTCGGCGGCAAGGCGAAGATCCCCATGGTGGTGCGGGCGCCGGTGGGCGGCGGCATCTCGGCGGCGGCCCAGCATTCCCAGAGCCTGGAGGCTTGGTTCACCCACGTTCCCGGCCTTAAGGTGGTTATGCCTTCCACCCCGGCCGATGCCAAGGGACTTCTAATTGCGTCCATCCGCGACGACAACCCGGTGATGTTCTTCGAGCACAAGTTACTATACCCGGTAAAGGGCGAAGTCCCGGAGGGCGAGTACGTGGTTCCCCTAGGCAAGGCCGATGTAAAGCGCGAGGGCAGCGACGTTACCGTGGTGGCTACCTCGCTAATGGTGATGAAGGCGCTGGAGGCGGCGGAGAAGCTCGCGGCGGAGGGTGTGAGCGTGGAAGTTGTCGACCCGCGCACCCTGGTGCCGCTCGACGAAGAGACCATTCTGGCCTCGGTAAAGAAGACCGGCCGCGTGGTAATTGCCCACGAAGCGGTCACGCGCTCCGGCTTCGGGGCCGAGATTGCGGCCATCATCGCCGAAAAGGCCTTGGACTACCTGGACGCGCCGATCAAGCGCGTGGGCGCCAAACCGGCTCCCGTACCGTTTGCCGGCGTGCTGGAGAAATATGTGTTGCCAGGTACGGACGATATCGTGGCGGCAGTAAAAGAAATAATTTAACTTGGTGCCGGGCACCTGGGAATTTCTCCCGGGTGCCCGGCACGGTCGAAAGGAGTACTGTCATGCTGGAGATTGTCATGCCCAAGTTGGGGCTTACCATGACTGAGGGCACCATAACGGCGTGGCTGAAGCCGGACGGGAGTGAAGTGAAAAAGGGAGAACCTCTTCTGGAGGTGGCTACAGACAAGATAACCAACAAAGTGGAGGCGCCGGGCGACGGTATTCTGAAAATCCTGGTGCCGGAAGGAAGCACCGTGCCGGTTGCCGGGCGCATCGGCTACCTTCTGGCGGCCGGCGAAAGCCTCCCGGCGGAAGCCGGCTCCGCAGCACCCCAGGCGGCGGAGCAGGCCGGTCCGGCCCAAGTTTCGGCGGCTCCGGCCAAAGCTGCAGCTTCTCCTCCGGGCGCCGAGCGCGAACCGATTAAGGCTTCGCCGGCAGCCAAGCGCCTGGCCCGGGAAAAGGGCGTGGACCTTAACCTGGTTCAGGGAACCGGTCCGGAGGGGCGCATAACGGAAAAAGACGTGGAGGCCTATCTCGCCCAAAAAACGGCGGCGGTTCAACCGGCACCGGCAGAGGCTACAGTCGCCAGGCCGGCAGCGGAAGGGCTTACGGTGCGGGCTACGCCGACGGCCGTGCGGCTGGCGCAGGAGCTGGGGGTTGACCTGGCCAAACTCGCGGCCGAGAAACGCATTACCAAGGAGGACGTACTGGCGGCGGTTCTGGCCGAGGGCGAGCCGGCCGAGAAGCGGGTGCCGCTTGCCGGCATGCGCCGCGTTATTGCCCGGCGGATGAAAGAGAGCTGGAGCATAGCTCCGCACGTCACCATCAATATGGAAGTAGATATGAGCCGGGCGAAGCAAATTCGGGCCGAGCTCAACGCCACCGCGACGCCGGAGGAGAAGGTCTCCTTCAACGACCTCGTCATCAAGGCGGCTGCGCGGGCGCTCACCGAGTTCCCCATGGTTAACGCCACGATCACCGAAACGGAAATAATCTATCACCAAGACGTACACATGGGGGTGGCCGTAGCTCTTCCGGACGGGCTTATTGTGCCGGTTGTGCGCCATGCGGACAAGAAAGACATCCGCACGGTGGCGCGGGAGACAAAGGACCTGGCCGGGAGGGCACGCAGCGGGCAGCTTAAACCCGATGAGGCCACCGGCAGCACCTTTACCGTGACCAATCTTGGCATGTACGGCGTAGACCACTTTACGCCCATCATTAACCAACCGGAGAGCGCCATCCTGGGTGTGGGGTGCATCAAGGATAGACCGGTGGTGGTAAACGGCTCCATCGAGGTCCGTCCGGTGATGACCTTAAGCCTTTCCTTCGATCACCGCCTGATCGACGGCTCCGTTGCTGCCGAGTTCCTCGGGCGTGTACGCGAGCTTCTGGAGAACCCCTACGGCCTGCGCCCTGAGCTGGCTTAGCCCGGGCAACTGGAAAGAAGTTCCGTTCCAAGGAGGCATTGATCATGCATCTTGTCGTCATTGGCGGCGGCCCGGCCGGGTATGTGGGAGCTTTGCGTGCCGCCCAGCTGGGCGCCACCGTGACTTTGGTAGAGGAGAAACGACTCGGCGGCACGTGCCTGAACGTCGGCTGCATGCCCACGAAGGCTCTTCTGCACACGACCGAACTCTTCAGCGTTCTGAAAGAAGCAGGCCAACTGGGCCTGGAATTTGACGGGCTCCGCCTGAACTGGCCGCGGCTTATGGCCCGCAAAGAAGCGGTTATAAACCAGTTGGTACAGGGGGTGGGGACGCTTCTAAAAAAGGCGCGGGTGGAAGTGATTGCCGGCCGCGGCGAGCTCATCGGGCCGGGCCGCGTGCGGGTGACTCGGGCCGACGGGACCAGCGCCGAAATTGCGGCGGACCGCGTTCTCCTCGCTCTGGGCTCGGAGCCGGCCCGGCCGCCCATTCCGGGCCTTGACCTCCCGGGCGTAATCGACAGCGACGCCGCCCTCAGCCTGGCCGAAGTTCCGGGGCGGCTGGCCATCGTCGGCGGCGGAGTGATCGGGGTGGAGCTGGCCAGCGTCTTTGCTGCTGCCGGCAGCCGGGTGACTATTGTGGAAATGCTACCGGAAATCCTCCCACCGGTAGATGGCGAATTGGCCGCTCGGCTGCGCGGTATCCTTACCGCCCAAGGGTTGACCATTAAAACGGCGGCCAAGGTCTTGGCCGTCGAGGAAAGGGCCGAGGGACTCGCGCTGAGGATTGAAGTTGGCGGGCAGGAGGAGATTATCCCCGCTGACAAGGTTTTGGTGGCCACGGGTCGGCGCCCGGCCACAAAGAATGCCGGCCTGGAGGCGGCGGGAGTCAAGCTCGAGCGCGGCCGCATTGTGGTAGACGAATATTTGGAGACCAACCTTCCCGGGGTTTATGCCGCCGGTGACGCCATTGGCGGCACCATGCTGGCCCACGTCGGCTTTTACGAGGGCGAGGTGGCGGTGGAAAACGCCATCCTGGGCAAAAAGCGGCGCGTCAACTACAAAGCGGTGCCCAGCGCCATCTACACCAGCCCGGAGGTTGCCGGCGTCGGGCTGACGGAGGAGGAGGCGCGCAAGCAGGGCTTCCAAATCAAGGTGGGCAGGTTTCCGCTCGCGGCCAACGGGAAAGCCCTCATCGAAAACGGCGGGCGGGGCCTGGTAAAAGTCGTGGCCAACGAACGTTACGGCGAAATCCTGGGCGTTCACATCCTCGGACCACGGGCCACGGACCTCATCGGTGAGGCGGCCTTGGCCATCGGGCTGGAGGCCACGTTGGACGAGATGGCCCACACCATTCATCCGCACCCCACGGTGAGCGAGGCCTTGGGCGAAGCCTGCCTGGCCGCCTTAGGGCGGGCCCTGCACATTCCTAATTGAAGGCCTGTGTTACGAGGGGGGAAGGAAATGGCGCTGAAAGCAGCCTTCATGTTCGTCGCCCCCGGTGCCGATCCCAAAGTAAACCGGGCGGTGGTACCCACGCCGGAGGTGGAGCTTACGGTGGTGGGAGTACCGGATTACGCCGCCGCCGAGAAAACCGCAGCCGAGCTTGTGGCTGAGGGCATCGGGGCTATTGAGCTTTGCGGTGGGTTTGGGCACGAGGGCGCGGCGCGCGTTGCCCGAGCCGTGGCCGGTCGGGCCAAGGTGGGCGTAGTCCGCTTCGACGGACATCCGGGTTTGGACGGCCGGAGCGGAGACGAACTGTTTGCTTAAGAGCCGGGAGCCGCCCGGCTCCGTAGGCTAAACTTACTGATTTTTAACATTTTGTTAGGCAGGATTTTTGCCCGCCGGCGCTAATATAATCATACAGAAACAATAACTTCAGAAGGTTACTTCCGATTTGCTGCTTCCCTCCGGGAAGGGCAAACGTTAGGGTCGGGGAGCAATCCCTTGGCCTGCCGTTTTGCAAAGGAAGGTACTCTTTCGGCAGAAGGGGTACCTTTTACTTTGTTAAACCATTAGAGGAAGTGACGGCATGATTCCAGCGGAAACCCGACGGGCCGAAGTGGCCGAGATCCTCGCGCGGCACCCGCGCCGGCCCGGGGAACTTTTGGCGATCCTTCTCGACCTTCAGGAAACCTACCACTACCTGCCGCAGGCCGCCCTCAAGGAAGTCGCCCGTTACCTCGAAGTGCCCGAGAGCAGGGTTTACAGCGTGGCCACCTTCTACAAGGCGCTGACGCTCAAACCCCGCGGGGAGCGGGTGATCCGCACCTGCCTTGGCACCGCCTGTCACCTCCGCGGCAGCCCGGCGGTGCTGGAACGCCTCGAAGAGGTCCTGGGCATTAAACCGGGGGAGACCACACCCGACGGGCGCTTCACCCTGGAGACGGTAAACTGCCTGGGGGCCTGCGCCCTGGCGCCGGTGGTGGTGATCGGTGAGGAGACCTACGGCCAGATGACGCCGGAAAAAGTAGAAAAACTGCTCAGGGAAGTGTAAACATGCGGCTAAACAGCGTCGAAGAGCTGGCCCGTTACCGTGAGCGCCTCTCGGCGGCGCTTAGCGAGAGCCGCCCGGCCGTCTGGGTGTGCGGCGGTACAGGCTGCCGGGCCAATGGAAGCCTTAAGGTGTTAGAGGCGCTGAGGGAGGAAGCGGCCCGCCAGGGCTTGGGGGCCGGAATCGGCCTTAGGTTAAAGACGTCCGGCTGCCACGGTTACTGTGAGCGCGGACCGATCGTCATCGTCCAGCCGGGGAACATCCTCTACCAGCGGGTGAAGCCGGACGATGCCGCCGCCATCCTCAAGGAAACGGTGGTAGCGGGCCGGCTGGTTCCCCGCCTGCTGTACCACGATCCGAATACCAAGCAGGCCATCCCCAATGCCGACGAGATACCTTTTTACAAAAAGCAATACCGCGTGGCGCTCCGGCACAACGGGCGCATCGACCCGGAGAGCATCGACGATTACATCGCCGCCGGCGGCTACAGTGCCCTGGCCAAAGTCCTGACAGGCATGACGCCCGAAGAGGTCATCGAAACGATTAAGCTTTCCGGCCTGCGCGGGCGGGGCGGGGGCGGGTTTCCCACCGGAGTGAAATGGGAAACCTGCCGGCGGGCGCCCGGGGAGGTGCGCTACGTCATCGCCAACGGCGACGAAGGCGATCCGGGGGCGTTCATGGACCGGAGCATCATGGAAGGCGACCCGCACAGCGTAATCGAGGGAATGATCATTGGCGCCTACGCCGTGGGCGCCCGCGAGGGGTTTATCTATGTGCGCGCCGAGTACCCGCTGGCCGTAAAGCATCTTACGCGGGCGCTCGCTCAGGCGCGGGAGCTGGGCCTTCTAGGGGAAAACATTCTGGGGAGCGGCTTTAGCTTCGACATAAGCGTGAGCCGCGGCGGCGGGGCTTTCGTCTGCGGAGAGTCTACGGCCCTCATGGCCTCGCTGGAGGGACGGCCGGGCGAGCCGCGGGCCAAGTACATCCACGCCACGGAAAAGGGCCTATACGAGCAGCCTACGGTGCTGAACAACGTGGAAACGTGGGCGAACGTGCCGGAAATCATCAACCGCGGCTGGCAGTGGTATGCCGGCTTGGGCACGGAGAAAAGCCGCGGCACCAAGGTGTTCTCCCTGGTGGGCAAGGTCAAGAACACCGGGCTGGTGGAAGTGCCCATGGGCACCACCCTGCGCGAGATTATCTACGAGATAGGGGGCGGGGTGCTGGGCGACCGCCGGGTAAAGGCGGTACAAACCGGCGGCCCTTCCGGCGGCTGTATCCCGGCCAGCCTGCTGGATCTCCCCGTAGACTTTGAGCGCCTGACCGAGGCCGGCTCCATGATGGGTTCAGGCGGGCTCATCGTAATGGACGAGCGCACCTGCATGGTGGATCTGGCCCGGTACTTCCTCAAGTTCTTAGCCGAAGAATCGTGCGGGAAGTGCCTTCCCTGCCGGGAGGGGATACCCCAACTCTTGCGCCTTTTAACCGACCTTACCGAGGGCCGCGGCCGGGAAGGGGACGTCGAGCTCATCGAGGAGCTTTCGCTGGGCCTGAAAGAGACGGCGCTCTGCGGGTTGGGAAAGACGGCCGCCAACCCTGTTCTTTCCACTTTGCGTTACTTCCGGGACGAGTATGAGGAGCACCTGGCCGGATTTTGCCGTGCCGGCGTGTGCCGCGCCCTTTTCGCCTACTGGATAGACCCGGCAGCCTGCCGCGGTTGCGGCGCGTGCGCGCGCGCCTGCCCTACAGGGAGCATCGGCGGGGAAAAGGGACAGCCGCACCGGCTTAACGAGGCCACCTGCACGCGCTGCGGCGCCTGCTACGACGCTTGCCGTTTTGCGGCCATCAAGATCATGCGGCGCTCGGCTACCTCGCCCGATTCCGGGCCGCCCCGGCGCCCGGATGCAGCTAACCTGGTGGGAACGCCGAAACCTTTACAAAGCGAGGCCGTAAAAAATGGAACCTGATGTCCTGCTAAAAGTAAACGGCCGGGAAGTACCGGCTGCACCGGGCGCCCGGCTCCTAGACGTCCTAAAAGATGCGGGCTTCTTCATTCCTACCCTCTGCGATCACCCCGGCCTTGTGCCGCTGGGTGGCTGCCGGCTCTGTCTGGTGGAGGTGCGGGAGGGGAGGCGTACCGTTCTCGCCGCCTCCTGCCTCTATCCGGTAGAAAGGCCGGTGGAGGTGCTCACCGAGAGCCCGCGGGTACAGGCGGCGCGCCGTTATCTCCTCACGCTGCTTCTCGCGCGCCACCCTGAGGTTAAGGCCGTAACCGACCTGGCTGCCCGCTACGGGGTGCGGGCGAAGACGCGTCTTGAAGCTGAACCCGAGGAATGCATTCTTTGCCTGCGCTGCGTCCGCGCCTGTGCTGCTTTGGGGCTAAATGCCATCGGCACCGCCTGGCGCGGGCGGGAAAAGAAAGTAGGTCCCCCCTTCGCCGAGCCGCCCGAAGCCTGCGTAGGCTGCGGGGCCTGCGCCGCCGTCTGTCCCACCGGCGCCATTAAAGTTGAAGAGACGGCCGAGCGGCGCCGCATCTGGGAACGCGACTTTACCCTGGTGCGCTGCCAGCGCTGCGGCGAGCCCTTCGCCACCGAGGAACAGCTGCGCTGGGCAACTCGGGAGCTCACGGGCTCTACTCCGGAGGAAAAGCTTTGCCCCCGCTGCCGCCGGGGGGCCGAGGCCGCGCTCATCGGCCGGGCGTTCGGCTTGCCGGCTTCCTGAGGAGATGCTGCACGTCTAAAAAGGGGGTGGGGCTTGGGGAGAAAAGGTGGATAGTCCTATGTTGGCCGAAACTTAAGAAAAGGAGGGGAAATTTGTGAGTAACGTCCTACTCATTAGCCCCGAGCGCTGCACCGGGTGCGGCAGCTGCGAGCTGGCCTGCTCCCTGCAGCACGAGGGCGAGTTCCGGCCGGCCGCCGCGCGTATTTCCGTGCTGCGCTTCGAGGCGGGGATTGCCGTCCCGCTGACCTGCCTGCAGTGCGATGAGCCGTCCTGCATGAAGGTATGTAAAGTGGGAGCTATTACGAAAGATGCGGCCACGGGCCTGGTCTCCGTAAACGGAGAAAAGTGCATCGGCTGCCGCATGTGCGTGGTGGCTTGCCCCTTCGGCAACATTAACTACAGTCCTCAAGCCAAACAGGCGGTGAAGTGTGACTATTGCGAAGGCGATCCGCAGTGCGTGGCTTTCTGCCCGGAGAAGGCCATTGAGTTCTTGCCGGCCGACACGGTTACCCTCGGCCGCAAGAAGGCCTACTCGGCCAAGTTCGCCAAACTGGTAGAGGAGGTGCGGGCGTAATGTACGGCTGGGTAGGGAAGGTCCTGCGCGTAAACCTGAGCAGCGGGAAAATAACGACCGAGTCCCTGTGCCCGGAACTGGCCCGCAAGTTCATCGGCGCCCGGGGTTTAGGCAGCAAGATCCTTAGCGACGAAATCGACCCGAAAGTCGATCCGCTAAGCCCGGAAAACAAGCTCCTCTTCGTCACCGGCCCCCTCACTGGGACTTTCGCCACCTCGGGTGGGCGCTACAACGTGGTTACCAAAGGGCCACTGACGGGCACCATCGCCGCTTCCAACTCCGGCGGCTACTTCGGGCCGGAACTTAAGTACGCCGGCTACGACCTTATCGTTATTGAAGGACGCGCTGCCCGGCCGGTATACCTCTGGATTAACAACGACCGGGTGGAACTGCGGTCGGCGGAGCACCTGTGGGGAAAGGTCGTCGGCGAAACCACCGATACCCTTCTTGCCGAGACCGACCCGGAGGCCAAGGTGGCCTGCATCGGCCCGGCGGGGGAGAACCTGGTGCTCTTTGCCGCCGTGATCAACGATAAGCACCGGGCCGCCGGCCGTACCGGGGTAGGGGCGGTAATGGGCTCGAAAAACCTTAAGGCCGTCGTGGTGCGGGGTACGGGCGGCGTAAAAGTGGCCGATAAAGAAGCCTTCCGGCAGGCCGTCCTCGCGGCGCGCGCCAAACTCATGGCCCATCCGGTAACCTCTACCGGGCTGCCGACCTACGGCACCAACGTTCTTATTAACGTCCTCAACCAGGTGGGGGCGCTGCCGACGCGGAACTTCCATACCGGCTACTTTGAGACGGCCGACAAGATCAGCGGCGAGACCCACACCGCCACCCGCCTGGTGCGCAAAAAGGCCTGCTTCGCCTGCACCATCGCCTGTGGCCGCGTGACGGCCGTGCCCTCCGGTCCCTTTGCCGGTGCCGGCGAGGGTCCGGAATATGAGGCCACCTGGGCCCTCGGCGCGCAGTGCGGCATCGATGACTTCGATGCCATCTGCAAGGCCAACTTCCTCTGCAACGAACTGGGGATCGACCCCATCACCATGGGCAGCACCATCGCCTGCGCCATGGACCTTTACGAGGCCGGCATTCTCGACGAGGCCACCGTGGGCCTGCCGCTTACCTTCGGCAACGCCGAAGCGATAGTGAAACTCACAGAGGACACCGGGTATAAGCGCGGCTTCGGCGCCGAACTGGCGCTCGGCTCGTACCGACTGGCCGAGAAATACGGCCACCCCGAGTTTTCCATGTCCGTCAAGAAACAGGAGATGCCCGCTTACGACGGCCGGGTGCTCCAGGGGATGGGGCTGGAGTACGCCACTTCCAATCGCGGCGGCTGCCACGTGCGCGGCTATCTTACCTCTCCCGAGGTCCTCGGCGTCCCCGAAAAGCTGGATCCGGACAGCACGGCCGAAAAACCGGCCTGGCTCAAGACTTTCCAGGACCTCACCGCGGCGCTCGACTCGAGCGGGATCTGCCTCTTCACCACTTTCGCCATCGGTGCGCCGGAGATCGCCGCCATGCTCAGCGCCGCCACAGGCGTTGAGTACAGCGCGGAAGACTTCCTGACCTGCGGCGACCGCATCTGGAACCTGGAGCGGCTGTTTAACCTGGCCGCCGGCCTCACGGCCGCGGACGATACCCTCCCGCCGCGACTCCTTAACGAGCCGGTGGAGAGCGGACCGGCCAAAGGCAAGATCTCCAAGCTTTCGGAGATGCTGCCCAAGTACTACGAAGTGCGCGGTTGGACGGCCGAAGGCGTGCCGACCACCGAGAAACTCGTCAGCCTGGGGCTGGCGTAGGACATGGTCCGGGTTCTCTTCTTCGCCGGAATCCGCGAAATCACCCGCACCAAAGAAACAGAAGTGGCTGCCGGCTCGGTGGAGGAGCTCCTGCGCGAGCTGGCGGCCCGCTACGGCCGCGATTTCGAACGCGCCGTCTACGGACCTGAAGGCCTTAGCCGCGAAGTCATTATTATCCTGAACGGCCGGCACTTGGCCCACCTGCCGGAGGGCCTGAAGACGAAGCTTGTGCCGGGCGATACCGTGTCCATCTTTCCCCTGGTCGCCGGCGGCTAGACCTTCCGGGTTATCGGGGGACTGGGTTAAATTGCCTTTAAGATGGAAGGGCCGAGCCCTTCTTTTTTTTTGCCCAGCCGCCCCTACTTTTTGGGACAACCCGGGACAAATATCCCGCCCCGGCTATGGGCATCGGCGGCAAAAAGTCTGGACAGGTGAACCATGCGCAAGCTCGTCCCTGGTGCTATTATGGACTCGAAGGCAGGCGAGGAACTCGAAAGCAGAAAACACGGGAGGTAGGAAAGAATGTTTGAGCACCTGAAGAGACTTCTGACCGGTGAGGAAGGACAGGGGATGGCCGAGTACGGGCTCATACTGGCGCTGGTAGCTGTGGTGGTGATTGCGGCTCTCCAACTCTTGGGCACGGGTATATCTCTTAACTTTAATAAGGTGGCAAGTGAGCTGAACAAGCAGTGAACAAAGCCTAACGTTGCGAGGCAATATCGGTGCTGATTTTTAACTCCGGCCCTACTCTTCGGTAGGGCCGCTTTCGCGTGCGCCCGGCATGGGCGCTGCCTATAGGGTGCAAGTCCCGAACGGCGAAGGTAGCAGTAGCCGTAGCTTAAGGCAAGGGTGTCCGCCGCGAGGTGGAA
>JASKKP010000042.1 GCA_030154105.1 Bacillota bacterium | reverse complement strand
CGTTTGATTTCCTGCATCTTAAACTGACGACTCTGCACATTACCTTGTCCTACTGTCTCTTGCCCTTCGGTAAACGAATTATGCAAGACCCTCAAGTAACCGTCTTTGGCCCAAAGCTCTACAGTCGGCATTTTCTTTCCCCCAAGACGTTTAAATTCTGTCCGGCGGGAAGCCGGGCGGCGGAAACTACGGCACTACTCTGAACTCAGTGATCATGCCGCCGAACGTTAGCCCGGCATTGGTGTTTTTATGGTAGCTGCGGTTATAAAGAGGGTAAATCCCCGGGCGGGAAGCGGTAACCAGAGCGTCGACGGTCTGCCCGGCGGCAATGGTGAGGCTTGTTGCCGAATGACTCAGGTCTTCCCCGTGGTATCCGCGCAGGAGCTTGGCGTCTTGCCCGATTATCCTAAGGGGTAGGCCCAAGAGCTGTAAGGTGTGCAGCTCATAACCGAGGTTGATAAAGCGAAGGAGCACTTTCTCTCCTTGCCGTGCAGTAATGAGCGCGGAGAAGGGCTGGCCGGGTAAGGAGGGGTCGTCGGCGGGCTTTACGGTGTCCGGGTAACTCCGCCCGCTGATCAGCCAATAGTGCGGCCGGTACTCCGTCCAGTCGTAGGGTTGGGCTGTGGCCACCCGGCTGTGGGCCACGGCGTCTAGCTCCGTGAGCAGAACGATGACTTCACGCTGGTACTCCGTAGCCGTGTCGTTGTAAGCAAAAAGCCGGCCGGCGAAGGCGGGGTTTTTTTCCAGGGCCGGCCGGACGATCAAAGGCCCCAGCATTCCCATCTGAATGTGTTCGACCGGCTCGAAATGGCAATGATACATGTAAGTGCCTGGGTCGGCCGGTTTAAAGTAATAGGTAAAACTTCGGCCGACGGGCACGGAGATGGAGGTCTCCGGCACCCCGTCCCACAGCGGTATCTGGTTGGGGAAGCCGTGCCAGTGGATGGTGTGCGTGTCGTCGAGTTCCGGCCTTCCCGGAAAACCCAGGTTGGTCAGGGTCAGGTAGACCTCATCCCCTTCGCCAACCTCGAGTAAAGGCCCCGGCAGGGTGGCTCGGCCGCGGTAGAGCGCCAGCCGTTCTTCGGGAACGCCGGTGAGGTCGACGAAGCCGAAGATATAATGCTCGGTGCCGTCGGGCATCCTAATCCAGCCGTCGGTGGCCCCAAAGCGCTTGTCGATTCTGGCCATGGTCATAAACTCCTTTCTCGTCCAGCCGCTAGCCTGCAGCTACCACTTCGTCGGCGCCGATGTCGTACCCCGCCCCCTGGGGCCTCCGGTGGCCGTCAAAATCGTCGGCGGGAGCGGAAAACACTTCTTTATCCCTTACGACCTGTGCGGTGCCCCGGTCGATGACCGGCGAGGTGCTCTTCAAGTGGTAATCTCCTTCGAGTTCGGGGACGGCCGTCACTATTTTGACCGAGCGGAAGTCAGGTTCCATATTGAAGGCCACGGCCGTAAGGCGGGTGTCGTATTCCGCTACAAACGCGGGGTTGCCGGTAAGATTGTTGCTGCCGCCCTCATATGGTTGGGACAGGCTGCAGTATTCGGGATTGAGCTTTCCGGGAGCGCCGAAGACCTCCAGGTCCATCACCCTAACCGGTTCCGGGTCCCCGGGAGCGCCGATCCCGGCTATACCGCCCCGGCCGCCGTTAAGGGACTGGTTGTAAGTGCCCGCCCGGTTATCCCAGAAGGTATTGTTGAAAAGAACCGGGTTGCTGAAAGCCGGCGAGCCCGGCGGAAGGTAAGCCTGGAAGGCGGCGCTGTTCGCTTCGCTTACCAAGCCGGCACCGTGGGGCCGGCCGTCGCTGTCCTCGGCGGTGGCCGTGCTGATATTCTTGGCGATGGTGTTGTTAAAGATGGCGACATTGGACGCGTCGTCGAGGGCCAGACCGCCGCCCAGGTCGGTGGAGACGTTGTTGGCGACGATGTTGTTATAAATATTGATCCGAAAGTCCAAAGGTTGCAGGAGGCGGATGCCGCCGCCGTCGTCGTTGGCGATGTTGCCCTGGATCAGGTTGTTGAAAATCTCAACTTCCCCGGACCCCCTGGTCAGCGTCGCAGGCGGCACCGGTTGTTCGCCGCCGATGAAGATGCCCCCTCCTTCGTCGAAGGAGGCGTTAAAGAGCACGCGGTTGTGGTGGATTTTCCCGCCGGGGCTGTAACCGTAGTGGGAGATGCCGCCGCCGTATTCCGCCGAGTAATTGCCGCAGATATCGTTGTACTCGATGTGGTAGTTCCGTGCCCCATTAAAGATGCCTATTCCTCCCGCCAGGCTAATGCCGCCGTTGTTCAACACGCGGTTGTGATGGATATGGATGTTGGCATTGTAGTTGTCGCCCGCGTAAGCCCGGCCGATGGTGATACCGCCGCCGAAGCCTCCCCCGTTGCTCTGGATGATGTTGTTGCTGACGACCAGGTAATTGGCGTGGGCATGGATGTAGATCCCGCCGGCGTCTTCGCCCCGGGCGCCGGTAATGGTAAAGCCGTCTATTTGCGGCGCGAAATCGGCGCGGAAGGCTCCGGACTTAGCTACTAC
The DNA here is from genome assembly GCA_030154105.1 of Bacillota bacterium. Classification (GTDB taxonomy): domain Bacteria; phylum Bacillota; class DTU030; order DUMP01; family DUMP01; genus DUMP01. The sequence continues at coordinate 8,499 of JASKKP010000042.1, read as the reverse complement.
TGTGATCGCTTGGCCGCTGCTTATATCTTTAACCTGGCCGGGCGGCACCTGTTCCGGCCCGTCAAAATCGATGCTTTCCAGCTTTGCCAGCCACTCTCGCTGGTAAGAGAGGAAAAACCTGCCGTCAATAACCGAGCCCTGCACGCCGGAACCGTCCGCCCTGATTCCTCCGCTGCCCATGCCCTGGAGCTTGATGTTCTTGTAGAGGATCGGGCTTTCATAGTAGATCCCCGGCTTAACCACCACCACCGTGCCGTCTGGTTCGTTGTCGATGGCCGCCTGAATGCTGCCGTAGAGGCCGCTCCCGTCCTGGGCGACGACGGCCAAGTTGGGCCGGTAGACGCCCTCCATTAAGAGGTGCATGGTAATACCGGTGCAGCTCCCTTTGCCCGCGGCGTTGGTTAGGGAAAGTTGCGCCGGGCCGGCCGGCTGAAAACCATATGGAACCAGAGCTCTTACGTGGAAGGGCGTCCACTCCAGCACCGGGATGGCCTGGCCGTTTAAGGTGACCCTGCCGGGCCCGTCCCCAAAACCCGTGCCGAAGATGTCGAAAGTCCTGGGTCCGTCATCAAGGGAGAGCAGGTCGACGTACACTTGGCTTACCAGGAAGATCTGCGGTGTGTCCGGACTCACCCGGCACTGAGGCGGTTGGGCAAACTGCACCCCCGGGGCGGCGACAAAGGCGGTTATCGGGAAAAGAGCTACGTCGGCGTAAGTGGTCTTACCCGGCCAAACGTCGAAAACCATTTTCAGCGACTGGTAGTTGGGGTTGTAGTTCGGGTTGGGGCTGTCCGGGTCGCCCGGATCGTTCCCGACGACCTGGTACATGCCGGGAGCAACGCCGGAGGGAGTGGGAAGGTTACAGGTATAGGTGGACGGCAACAGTACTTCGAATATCCCGTTGATATCCGAATGCACCGTGGTCAGCAGGCGGCCGGTGAAGTCTCTGATGCCCACCGGCGTATTCGGAATGCCGCGCTTTTCGCCGTAGTAAATGAAAGCCGGACCTGTCTCCAGGTTTACGTCGTCCAGCAGGAAACCGACTATCCGGCCCGGGACGGGGACGTCGGTGTACAAGAAGAAGTCGGCGGTGGCATTAAGCCCGTTTACCACCCGCACTACTCTTTTGGTGAACTCAAAGGGTGGAGGAGGAACCGGTGGCGGCGAATAGTACGGTGGGGGGAGAATACGCGGCTGCCCGCTCTCGGGCGAACCTGGTAACCAACCTGCCCTGGCAGAAGGGACAAAGACGTCGCCTTGCTCCTTGTTGGTGGACCCGCTTTCGCCCAGGATTTTGTAGCCGGGCGGGGGAATGACCTCGACGATGTAAGTGCCGGGGGGAAGCGGCTTTTCCACGGCACCAGGCGCACCGTAATAGGGGTCCCAATAAGTCTCAAAGGCGTAGCTTCCGTCGAAAACGCCAGGGCGAATCTGGTTGGAGATATTGGGAACTTCTGTACAGTTCACGGAATTGCCGTCGTGGTCTATGCAGCCGGTGGGGTGTTCCCACGCATCGGTGGTCGTCGTGTTGATGAGCTTTCCTTGGACTACCTGGCCGGTTTCCGGGTCAACTTCGGCCCGGTAAAGATTGAGCGTTACGCCGGGTATGCCTGGTTCGTAGTCTTCGGCTATTGCATACCGGGGGTCGGTTTCGTTGCGCATGGTGGCGTAGTACACCATGCCGGAGATGCCGCCGTTTTCTGCCGGATTGTAGGGCCTCTTACCCCAGTCGATCCGGTTTGTCTTCGCCGCCCAGGTGAGCTCGGCCAGGGTAAGGGCTTTAGGGTAGGTTTCCGGGCAGCGCACGTAATGCCCGGCCTCATCGCGGCAAAGCCCGCCCGGGTTGGCGGGGTCCACCAAGGGAATGCCGAAGTCCGGCGTGCCGGTGGCTCCGGTGCGGGCCAGGCGGGTGAAGTCGACCTCCGCGACGGCAAAACGCTCCAGCTCGAACACTTCGTCCAGCCGATAGTCTCCCTGCGGGTCGGTCACCGTGGTGTACTGCACGCTGCCGTCTTTGAAGCGCGTCTTGACGGCGACGTTGGGGATGCCCGGTTCGCCCTCTTCCCGCACGCCGTCGCCGTCGAGGTCGACAAATACCGTGCCCCGAATATACCCAAACCAGCGCGGGATGCCGATTTCACCGAGATCCACGGTTTGGTTCGGCCCCACCTCAACCGTGCGGAAGGAAATGATATGGTCCAGCGGTTCATCCCAGATGGCGAGCTGGTACAAGCCCGGCGGCACGTTGGGAATGAGAAAAGTGCCGTCGCTGTTGCCCCGCCCGGTGTAAACCTGCTGGTCGTCGGCGCCGATGTTACTGAGGGCCAGCCAAGGGCGGTCTACCGGCTCTCCTAAGGTTAACGGCTTAAAGGGGGGTATAAACTCGATGATCGTGCGCACTCGGCCCTTTATCGTACCGGTGTTCTCTGACCCGGGCGACGGGAAATCCAGCGGCCGCACGAATCCTATCCAGACCAGGGGGGCCTGAAAGCCTTCGCGCGGGCTGTAGCCGTCGTTGCCTTCTTCAATCCAAGCATCGATGACATGAGTTCCCTCAATTGTAGTGGTTTGAATCCAGTCCGTCCCATCCGGCGGAATGGCCTGGACCCCATACTTACCGGGAGCCAGATTATCGATGAGCGCGTTCCCGGCGGCATCGGTGAGAATCACGCCGCCTGTTCCCGGAATAGGGACCGGCCGGCCGAACTCGTCGAAGACGATGTCTCCCGACGGGGTGCGCTCGTACGCGGTTCCCAGCGGGTTGCCGAAATAGTCGACGGTGACTTCGCCCACGGCATCGGTGAGGACGATGCGAAACCCTTCCAGCCCCGCCTCCAGCGGAAAATCGTCTTCGCCGTTCACCGGGTGGTTGTCGTGAAAAACGTGCACCCGGATACGGGATAGGGGTAGAGGATGAGGATGCAGCTTGACCTCCACGGTGACCTCCGCCCCGGGCAGCACGGTTACCCAGTTCCCGCCGAGTTTAAAGCCCGGGGCGAGCACGCTAATCAAGTACTTGCCGGCGGGCAGGGCGAATTTTGCCGCAGAGGCTCCCCGGCTTTCTCCCGCCAGCACCACGGGGCTGTGACTAGCACCCGGTTTCAAGGAGGGAAAGAGATTGGGGTCGCGCTCGTCTTCAGGAAGTTCAACTTGGGGATCGCCCACGTTGTCCTCGTTCACGAGATAACGGAATTCCGGCACCTGGGCCCCCGTGAGCACGTTCCGCACGGTAAGAGCGACGTTTCCGTAACTACCGGGGATGAATACGCCGGGTACTTTGAAATCCTGTCCCATGTGACCGCCCTCCCAAGCGGTATTCCGGTGCTAAGTTCCTTCTTCAAAATGTATGCCGCCAGGGCGGCCGATGTTACCTGGCACCAGTACCCTGGCCGCGAGAAAAGAAGGCGGGCCGCCGCCGGACAAGCAGGATTTGCCATTTGCATGTCGAACCAGCAAGAAGTAAGTGGAAGTTACGCCGGAACAAGGATTGTGGAGGTTTGAAAGTGTGGAAGAGGAAATCAGCCTGCGCGAGATGATTGAGGTACTCCTGCGTGGAAAGGTGACCATAACCGTCATCACCGGAGTGGCCGTGCTGGTGGCCGGCATTCTGAGCTTTTTCGTTTTACCACCTACATACGAAGCTACGGCCACCGTGATGGTGAACCAAGCGCCCCAGCAACCGGCTCAGGAACAAGGTACCCCGGAGTTTCTAGCCACACTTACGCGGCTCCCCCAGATGACCATTGCCACCTATGCAGCGCAAGTGAAGAACCCGGTCATCCTAAAAAAGGTCCTCGAAGACCTTAAGCTCGGCGACCAGTACTCCATTGCCCAATTTGCCGCCAAGATAAACGTAAGTACGCCCAAGGATACAAACCTCATGGAAATAAAAGTACAGGATAAAGATCCTAAGCTGGCCGCTGACATTGCCAACGCTGTGGCCACGGAGCTGGTTAACTTTGTTTCCAACATGAACCAGCAGCGGGTTAACCTCTCGGCGCGCATGTTGAAAAACCAAATCGCCGCCGAGGACCAAACCATTGCCCAGGGTGCCGAGGAGCTGAAGAACTTTCTCAAAGAACCGGACAGCGTAACGGAGCTTCAGGCAGACCTGGAGGCAAAACTGAAGCTTCTTACAGACCTGAAAGCCCGGGTAGCGAGCGCCCGCATCGAGCTGGCCAGCGCTGAGGCGGGGCTGAGGGAAGCCGAAAAATCCCTGGCCCAGACTCCGCCGGTGATCAAGACGACCAAGGCGCTGGCCGACGATGCTTATCTGTCCCAAGTGGCCGCGGAAAAAAGCGGCAAGTCCCCGGCGGCCCTGGGCGGGTTAAAGATGGAAAGCGAGGAGCCCAACGAGGCCTACATGGCGCTGCAGGAAGACGTGGCGGTTCGGCGGGCCAGGGTGGCCGAACTCAGAAGCCAGATTGCTGCCGCCGAGGCCAGCATCAGCAGCTTGGAAAAGGACGTACGGGACATCCAGGTAAAGCTAGTGGATAAGCAGCTCAAGTACGAACAGCTCCAACAGAAAGTAGACACCGCCCGGCAGAACTACAAGCTTTATAACTCGAAGTACGCGGAGGCTCTAAGCGCGAGTTCGCTGGCTGCCGGCGAGGCGAACCTCATGCTGCTAAGCCAGGCCTACATCCCACGTCGCCCTGTAGCTCCGCGCAAGGCCCTCAACATGGCCGTGGCTGGAGTGTTGGGCCTTATGATCAGTGTCTTCTGGGTCTTCTTCCAAGAGTACTGGCGCACGAGTGGTGCCCTGCCCGTCCAGGGGCAATAAAAACCCCTTGGAGCCGAGAAGCCGCCAGGTTTACGGGTCCTTTCTCTGCCGTGGGCGGAAAGGATTATCGAAGGTTCAGTCGAAAACTGATCGTGAACCAAGCAAAGAAAAGGTGATCTCGTTGGCCAAGAAAAAGAAACTGGCGTGGAAGAAAACTGCTGCGCCGGACGCCGGTGGCGTGGCGCGGCCGACACCGCAGGCACCTTCGGGTAGACCGGCCCGGCGTGGAAGCCCCTTTTTCGGCACCCGAGTGGCCGGTGCCATTTACTGGGTGGTATATATCGGCGTGCTCGGCCTGCTCCTTGTGCCGCCGTTTTTCCGCGGCCTGTTCTTCCCCCGAGAGCAACTCATTGCGCTCCTCATCACGCTCGGTCTCTTCATTCTTTGGTGGGGACGGCGGTTTCTTCTCCGGGCAGGAGGGTTCTTTCACGGCCCGGTGGATCTGGCGGCACTGGCCCTGGTTGTGGCCTACGGCCTGTCTTTCTTTGTGGCGGCCAACCCGCGCGCGGCCGTAGGTGAGCTTCTCAAGAACTTGAACTATTTCCTCCTGCTCTGGTTGACGCTGGAGCTGGTGCGGGAAAGGCGGGACCTGGGTCTTTTCCTGCGGGCGCTGGTGCTGGCCGGCGTGGCTACAGCAGTGCTCGGAGTTGGCGTTGCTGCCGGCACCTTCGCTTATAACGGGGCATTCGTGGGCGGGCGTCTTGCCTCAAGCTTCCAGTACCCCAACACGTTTGCTTCGTACCTGGCTACCATGATGCTCCTCGCCATTGCCCTCGCGGCGGAGACTCCACGGCTTTGGGAAAAGCCGCTTCTTTCTGCTGCCACAGGATTTATGTTCCTAACCTTTCTTTTCACCCAGTCGCGCGGTGCGCTACTCATCCTGCCGGGTGCCGCGCTCCTTTTGCTCGTGGCTGCGCCCCGGGGAACGCGGCTTGAGGTTTTCTGGTACCTCCTGGCGGCCGCGACGGGGGCCCTGGCCTCGGCGGCGCCGTTTGGAGCGGCACTCGCGGCCAAAGGCGGTGGTGGCGTACTCCTCTGGCGGTGGGCGGCGCTGGCGGCCGGCCTGGCCGCGGCTTTGTCGCTTTTTGCCCTGCCGGTTCGGCGGGTTTCTTCCGGGCCTTACCGCCGGGCGGCGGCTGTGGGGCTCATTGTCGTCCTTGTGGCCGTGCTGGGTTTGGCTGTGGTGAAAATCGGCCCGGCCAAACTCCTTCCCGGGAACCTCATCGCCCGCTTCCGCACGATCAGCCTGACCACTCAGAGCGCCGCGGAGCGCCTCTGGTGGTCGGCCGATGCTTTCCGCATTGTTCAGGACCGTCCCATCCTGGGCGCCGGCGGGGGTGGGTGGGATGCCCTCTACCACCAGTACCAGTACTACCTCTACTGGTCCAATCAGGTGCATAACCACTGGTTGCAGACGTGGGTTGAAGTGGGCACGGTGGGCTTCCTGGCCTTCCTCGCCCTTTGGGGGGCGGCGCTCTTCTCTGCCCTGCGCGTTCTTATCCTAAGCCGCGATCACAGCCTGCGCCTCCTTACGGCGGGAATCCTGGCCGCTGCCTTTAACCTGGGCGCCCATAGCTTCATCGACTTCAACCTCTCGCTTTCGGCCGTTTCTTTTGCCCTCTGGACGCTGCTCGGGCTGACGCAGGCGGCCGCCCACCAGGGCGATTGCCTGCCGCCTTTTGCCTTTGCCCGCGTCAGAGCCGCCTGGCCGGGGGCGGTGGCCGTGCTTCTGGCCGGCGTAACCATGGCCGGAGCCGGCTCGCTACTCGTTGGCTTCAACTACGGCCAGCAGGGTGCCAAGTTCCTTGAGTATAATAACATCCCCTTTGCCATCAACCGCTTTGAGCGGGCCATAAAGTACGATCCTCTTACGGCTTCCTACCAAATCGACCTCGCTCAGTGCCTGGAAAAGACGGGCGAAAAAAAGAAGGATGAAAAACTTATCCGGCGCGCGCTGGACTTGGTACGCCGAGGCCAAGAACTAGAACCGTATAATCCCACTTTCGCCGCCATCCGCGCGGCCATGGTCTTCCGCCACGGCCTGGTGGAAGAGGGTCTGAAATATGCCGAAAGGGCGGTAGAGCTCATTCCCAGGCGCACGGCCGAATATGAGAGTTTGGCCCAGGCGTACGTGGAGGCGGCCCGCTACTTTAAGAAGCAGGGTGAGACGGCGCGGGCCGAGGAGCTCTTGGCGAAGCTGGAGGCCCTTCCGAGCCGCATTGAAAACCTCCTCGCCGCCACTCCTGAGAAATACCGGAAGTTGGGCGACCCACCCCTCGCCGTTACCCCGCGCCTTAGCGTTTACCTGGGCGCGGGGAAGTACCTGGCGGGCGAGTACGATGCGGCCCGGGCCATCCTGACGCCCCTGGCCGAAAGTAAGGACCAGAACGTCCAGGCCGAGGCGCGCCTCTGGCTCGGCCTCACGGCCGCTAAACAGGGCGACCGCGCTCAGGCCCAGAAGCTTATTCAGCAGGCGCTCGCCGCGCGCCCGGACCTGGCCGCCCAGCTGAACTGATCGCGGCCGGCAACCCCTGGAGGCCATGCATTGTTCCTGGGCAACGTCAAGCCTGTTTTCTTGTCGGCCGTGCGAGTAAGCTTTCCCCGGCGAACTTGGACGGCTGCAGCGACTCTAGGCCCGGGGCTGAGCCGGCTAAAGAGATGACCAAATGGCAGCAACAGCTGCTCCTTAGAGGGAGTGATAAGAAGTGGAAAAAAAGGAGACCCGGGGCTACGTACAGGTATATACCGGCGACGGCAAGGGCAAGACTACGGCGGCCATAGGCCTAGCCATCCGGGCCCTGGGGGCCGGCAGGCGCGTGCTTTTCCTGCAGTTTATGAAGCGACCAGATTACAGCGAGCACCGCATCTTGAGCACCCTGCCCGGACTCAAAGTGGTTGCTTTGGGGAAACCCTACTTCGTTGCCCGGGCGGACCAAATCTCACCCGAGGCGGCCGCAGCCATGGGTAAGGGACTGGTGGTATTTGAGCCGGGTAAGCCGCCCGAGGATTATGTGCGGCTACTTCGGGACGGGCTGGAACTGGCGCGCGCGGCCGTTGCCGGCGGTGAGTACGACCTGGTGGTCTTGGATGAGCTGAACGTTGCCCTTACCTTGGGACTGGTAGAGCTGGATGACGTACTTAAGCTTTTAGATGCCCGCGCGGCGAACGTGGAAGTAGTGATTACCGGGCGCGGCGCTCCGGCCGCGCTTATCCAGCGGGCCGACCTCGTCACCGAAATGCGTGAAGTGAAGCACTACTACCGCCAGGGTGTCCCCGCCCGGCGAGGGATAGAAAACTGACCGGCGTCGGCCATAGCTCGCTCTTCGCCCGACCGGAACGAGAAACGAAAAGCCGGGTGCTGACCCAAAGCTGAGGCCCGAGCGCACCCGGCCTTTTTCCATGGCTCTATATTTGCTGCCTGCAGCAGAGACTTTCACCAAATAACCTCAACGTCGTGCCGCCGAATTTGGGAATCTCCAGAGACGATAGGAATGCGTTCGACCTGAGCCTGAGCGATGAGTAGGCGGTCGAATGGGTCACGGTGCAATTTGGGCAAGGCGGCGACATGCAAGGCGTGCCGGAGGTCAACAGGTAAAACGGAAATACCGTTGATATTCGAGGGTCTTGCATAATTCGTTTACCGAAGGGCAAGAGACAGTAGGACAAGGTAATGTGCAGAGTCGTCAGTTTAAGATGCAGGAAATCAAACGGTAGCA
>JASKKP010000016.1 GCA_030154105.1 Bacillota bacterium | reverse complement strand
AAAAAATAGCGGAGCGGTACGCGGCCGATAAAGAAGAATCGCCGCCAATAAGGCCGCGTAGGCGGGGACAGCTCGGCAAGCTATTTTCCCGACTGTCCCCGCCTATTTTATAAGTCCTGCCGCTCGAACTTATAAAGCGCCAGGCCCACCGCCACCGCTGCGTAGAACACAGCCCACAGGAGCATTGCCGTGCTCGGTTCAGGTGCGGTAAAAAAGGGTCCTCCTCCCAGCCTAACCAGCTGCCCCAGCGTGGCAAAGAGCTCAAATAATGCCTTGCGGAAAAGGGCGTCGGCCGGCATGACCAGGCTCGCGAAGATGCCGATGTTCGTAAGGACCTCCCGCTTCAGGCCTGCTCCGATCTGCTCCAACAGGCCGCCTACGACGCCGAAAGCATAGAGAGAAACCAAGAGGACGCCGGCGTTAAGGGTGGAAAAGCTGGCAGAAGCGGCCAGCGCCAGAGCACATAGGACCAGAGGCTGAAGTAAAAAGATACCCAAGCTCGCCAGCACGTCAGAAGCAAAAAGCGGCAGATAGGGCCGGACGATGAGCAACATGGAGAGATAAAGCGCCGTGGCGTAAAACAGGCTCAGGAAGAGAAAGCCACCGAACCGCCCCAACACATAGGCCCGCCGGGACAGGGGCCGCGCCAGCACGGCGTAGATGGTACCGCTCTCTACCTCCCCGGCAATGGCTCCGCTGGTCATCACAATGGTAAGAAAGGCGGTAAGGAAGCTGGCAAAGTAAAGGCCGATGTTCAAAAGAGCGGCCGCCTCAGCGGCGCGGATAAACAGCCGGTCAACCTGGCCGGGAAGCCCCAGGACCTGGTGCACGCCCCAGCCGAAGAGGACCAGGAAACCGATCGTCAGCACCGCCACCAGCATCACTAAGCGTTTGCGCAGGGCCTCACGCCAAGTGTAACGGACGATGCTTCCCGTCTTCAACACCCCCTTCGCTGACCAGCTCGACAAAGGCATCCTCCAGCGTACCGGCAACCGGTTTCACCTCGTACACCTCGGCCTCCGCCGCGACTAGAGCTTTGACCAGCGCCGGGACCTCTTCCGGCCCAAGATTCAGCGTGGCCCGCTGGCCGGAAAGGCTAAAACCGGGGTCGAACGTGGCGAGTACCCGGTGCACCGCCGCTGAAACCGCCCCCAGGCGCACCTCCACCCGTCGGACAGCGGTGAGGAGCTCAGCGAGTCCCCCCTGGTAGATGATCTCGCCGTTTTTGATAACGGCAATCCGGTCGCAGATGAGTTCCACTTCGCTCAAGAGGTGGCTGTTGAGAAACACCGTCTTGCCCTGGGCTTTGAGGTTAAGGAGGAGCTCGCGCACCTCTCGCCGCCCTAAGGGGTCCAGTGCCGATGTAGGTTCATCGAGAAAGATGAGTTCGGGGTCGGCAAGAAGGGCGCAGGCCAACCCCAGGCGCTGGCGCATGCCTTTGCTGAAAGTACCGATACGGCCCTTGGCTTCGGCCATCCCGACCTGCGCCAGCACTTCCTCGCTGCGCTGCTGCCCCCGCCTGTGCTCCAACCCGGCGAGCTCTGCGTGCAGCGCCAGAAGCTCGCGGGCGGTGCACCAGGCAGGAAAGGCGAAGTTTTCCGGCAGAAAGCCGAGGCGGCGCCGCACGCCGATGTCCCCGAGCGGCCGGCCCAGGAGAAGGGCCCGTCCGCGGGTAGGTTTGACGAGTCCGACCAAAGTTTTCACCAAGGTGCTCTTGCCGGCCCCGTTGGGGCCGAGAAGCCCGAAGATCTCTCCCCGGTCTACGCTAAGGAATACGTCCCGGCAGCCACCGCCTCCGGCATATTCCTTGGTAAGGGCAAAGGTCTCGATAACCACGGGCTTCACTCCAAGCTTTGGGCGATAGCAAGCACCTGCTCCTCGGTGAGGCCGGCGCCGCTCAGGATGAACCAGAGATCGCCCTGCTGCCAGACCAGGGCTACGCTACGGTCCTTGTGGTTGCCGCTTTGATACAGCAGGCCGGTAGTGTGGCCTATTTTAACTTCCCGCCCCTGTCCGTCTACGTTCGGCAGGATGAGCGTGTGCTGCCAATCGCGCACGGACGCCAGCCGTTCCTTGAGATCTGGCGGCAGAATCGGTAGCTCCAGAAGCACGTTCCTAAGTTCGTTTACATTCACCCCCGCCGGCACCCGGATTTCCGGCGCTCCCATGATGCTTAGATGAAGATAGCGGGACGTAGGCTCCCCCGGTACATATGAGGCTTCCACTATGCCGGGGAAGCGGATGGAAAACTCCCGACCATTAAGCTCCGGAGGGAGAAATTTTTTGCTGCCCAATGCCCGCAGAAGCTCGTTAATCTTGTTGACGTTCAGGTTAAACTTCACGGTGAATTCCCGGCCGTAGGAAAGGCTGCTCCGTTTTAGGCCGAGAGAAGGCGGTACAGCAGGCTCCGCAACAGTACGCCCCAGCACAGAAACGGCTTCGGCCCAGTTTTGGGCTTCCTTAGTCACAGCACCCCCTTTGGCGCCGTCGATGGCAATCCTGCCCAGTTCCCTCAAGTTCACCTGGCCGCCCTTTTCCCGGAGCTCTTGCACCATCGCTTCCAGGTTCCGTTGGCTTATCGGTACCGTGGTCATCTGGTTGACGCGGAAGATCTGCAGGAAATTGGCGGCCGCCGTCTGTACGGGCTGAAAGGTTAAAGCCCCGGCCACCAGGAGACAGGCTGCTGCCGCACCAGCGCTTCGCCTTACTCGAGAAAACACCTTCATCGCTCCTTTCTCAATCCGGCGGGCCTGCCACCGCCGCCAGGCCTCGTCGGTACGGAATTCTCTTGGTCGCGACTTCCTTTCACCCCTAATAACAATTTGCCCCCGCCTTGTGTGACAAAACGTAAACCTTCGGAGGCCACAGGGAGATTTTTCCCGCCAAGCCAGCCTCATTCCGGCCGCCCGGTCCAATAAGAAAGCCCCTGCCCGCATTGGATTTGGGCAGGAGCCACTTCTTCCTAGGCTGCCCGGCTAAAGAAAAGTCTCACAAATGCCAGGCGCCGAATCGTCCCCCCCTTCGCCTGAGAACCGCGCCGCCAGCCGGCCCTAATCCTGATAGATAAGCTCGGGCCGGGCTCCCCGTGCGCCGGGGCAGCCGGTAAGGATCATGGCTACTTTTAGTTCTTCCGCCAGTTTGGCGTAGAGGGCGGCCACGCCTTCCACGCCCCCGCCAAAAGCCGCCCAGACCACCGGCCTTCCCACCAGCACGGCGTCCGCTCCCAGAGCGAGGAACTTCAGGACGTCGACGCCGCTCCGGACGCCGCCGTCGGCCAGAAGGAGGAGCTTTCCCTTTACCGCGCGGGCAATAGCCGGAAGCACCTCGGCCGTACCCGGCGTGTGATCGAGCGCCCGCCCGCCGTGGTTGGAAACCACAATTCCCGCCGCCCCGGCTTCGTACGCCAGGAGGGCTTCGTCCGGCGTCATAATCCCTTTAACCACGAGCGGTAACCGGGTCGCGGCGCAGAGTTCCTTGAGGGCCGCGGGCGTTAAAGGCCCCACCGGTTGGCCGGCCTGGCGCATATTGACCAGCCCCGCAGCATCGACGTCAATCCCCACGGCCAGAGCGCCCGCTTCTTCCGCCTGCGCGATGCGGGCCCGGATTTCTTTAAGAGAACGCGGTTTAATAATTGGGATGCCGGCCCCGCCCACCTCCTTAATGGCCGCCAGGCCGGTAGCGTACACCTCGGCTAAGGGCCCGTCGCCGGTAAGGGCTAAGGTGCCGGCCTCGGCCGCTCCCTTCACCTGGGCCCAGGCGAACTCCCACTCGCTCAACCGGCCACCGAAGTTTACCTTCGTCCCGGCCACCGCCGCACCCAGCACCGGAAGGGCCAGCCGCCGTCCAAAGATGTCGACGGAAAGGTCGGGGTCGCTTACGGCATGCAGAGTACTAAGGTTAAGCTTCACTTTCCTTAAAGCCTCAAAGTTGTTGACCGCCGCGGTTCCCGTGCCCACCCCGCCCATGCCCGGCACCTCGCCGGCGCAGGCGCGGCCGTCGCATACTCGGCAAACCCGACAAATGCCCGTAAGCTTATTCCGGGCGTTTTCACGTATTTCTTCCCATTTCACCCTAAGTTGCTCCTTTCAGTAGAGCGTTACGTAATCTTTGATCTCGGCAAACTTCTTCTCACCGATACCGGAGACGTTTTTGAGGTCCTCGATGCTCTTAAACGGCCCGTGGGCGGCCCGGTAGTCGATGATCCGCTGGGCCAGGGCCGGCCCAATCCCCGGCAGCGTATCGAGCTCGGCTACGCCGGCGGTGTTGATGTTAACCTTGCCGCCTCCGGCGGCCGCGCTTCCCGCTGCAGGGCCGGTCGCCGTGCCCGCCGCTCCCGTTACGGTAACTTCTCCTTTTTTCGGTACCCACACCTTTTGCCCGTCTACCAGCGGCTGGGCCAGATTGAGGGCGTCCACATCTGCCTCCGCCGCCGCACCGCCCGCCGCTTCCACGGCATCGATCACCCTGCTCCCTGCCGGAAGGCGGTAGACACCGCTTTTAGCCACAGCTCCGGCCACGTGCACCACTACTTCCGCCGATTTCTCCGCCTCTCCTGCCTCCGCCCCCGGTGCTCCCTCGGTCGTGGACGGAGCCGTAGGGCCGGCCGGCGGCGGTTCAATGACTACGGCCTCCTGGCCGGCCGCGCGGTGCCAGTAAAAGAACGACGCCACCACAATAAGCACCCCGGCCAGCCCAAAGAGCAGATACTGCTGCGTGCGCGTAAGGTTTCCCACCCGCATCCACCCCCAGCTCCTTTTAACCAGTAACTGACAGGTACTTGAATTCGCGCCCGCGGCAGGGAATCCTGCTGCGGTACGAAAAAGAAAGGACCCTTTCGGCTTAGGTGCCGGGGTCCTTTATCTGCGTCGCCATGCTAGCGGGCGACGATGTTGACCAGTTTGCCGGGAACGTTAATAACCTTAACCACTTTTTTGCCGTCGAGCTGTGCCTGTACTTTCTCCAGCTTCAGAGCCAGCTGCTCGATTTCGCTCTCTGGGATGCCTGCCGGTACCACCAGGCGGTCGCGCAGCCGGCCGTTCACCTGAACCACAACCGTGATCTCTTCGGCGGCCAGGGCCTCCTCGTCCCACTTCGGCCAGCTCTGGCGGTGGATGCTCTCCGTATGACCGATCTGGTGCCAGAGCTCTTCGGTGATATGCGGGGCAAAGGGGGCCAGCATAAGAAGGAGCGTCTCCAGTGCTTCCCGAAGGACGAAGTCCTTCTGGTTTTCAGGTGGGATATTCTCCTGGTAACGGTAGATTTCGTTCACGAGCTCCATAATGGCGGCGATGGCCGTGTTGAAGTTGAAGCGCTCGGAAATATCCTCCGTTACCTTCTTCAGCGTAGCGTGTACCTTGCGCCTTAAGTCCCTATCCTCCCGCGCCAGGTCCCCGGGCCCGTCTCCCTTCTTGGCGAAGAGCTCTTTATTCGCCATCACCAAGCGCCAAACGCGCCCGAGAAAACGCCAGGCCCCTTCCACGCCCTGGTCGCTCCATTCCAGGTCTTTATCCGGCGGGGCAGCAAACAAGATGAAGAGCCGGGCCGTGTCCGCGCCGTACTTGGCAAAAATCTCCTCGGGGCTCACCACGTTCCCTTTGGACTTGGACATCTTGGCGCCGTCTTTGATCACCATGCCCTGGGTAAGCAGGTTGGTGAAGGGTTCGACACAGTTTACCAGCCCGGCGTCGTACAGAACTTTGGTGAAGAAGCGGGAGTAGAGAAGGTGTAGCACGGCATGCTCAATGCCGCCGATGTACTGGTCTACCGGCAGCCAGGCCTCCACCGCTTCCTTGCTGAAAGGCGCTTGGTCGTTTTTCGGGTCGGTGTAGCGATAGTAGTACCAGGAAGAGCAGATGAAGGTGTCCATGGTATCCGTTTCCCGCCGGGCCGGAGCCCCGCACTGGGGACAGGTAGTGTTCACAAACTCCGGCACGTGCGCGAGCGGGGAGATCACGCCCGGATCGAACTTCACGTTTTCCGGAAGGAGCACCGGCAGGTCTTCCTCCGGTACCGGCACCGTGCCGCACTTGGGGCAATAAATGATCGGAATGGGCGCGCCCCAGTAACGCTGCCGGGAAACCAGCCAGTCGCGTAGCTTGTAGGCAACCGTGCGCTCGCCCCAGCCTTTCTCCTCCAGGTAAACACCGATTTTCTCCTTAGCCTCTTCGTTGGGCAGGCCGCTAAAGGGGCCGGAATTTACCAGCACCCCCGGTTCAGCGTAAGCCGCAGTCATGGTGGCCGGATCCAGGGTTTCGCCCTCAGGCTCTATAACCACGCGGATGGGGAAGCCGTACTTTTTCGCGAATTCAAAGTCGCGCTGGTCGTGGGCCGGCACGCCCATGACGGCGCCCGTTCCGTACTCCAGGAGGACGTAGTTGGCCACCCACACCGGCACTTTGTCGCCGGTTAGGGGGTTCAGGCAGTAGACCCCGAGGTCCAGGCCTTCTTTTTCCGTATCTTGCGCCGTGCGCACGATTTCGCTCTGGCGCCGGCATTTTTCCACAAACTCACGGACTTTTTCTTCCCGTTCCGTACCTTTGACCAGCTCCATTACCAGCGGATGCTCCGGCGCCAGCACCATGAAGGTCACACCGTAGAGCGTGTCCGGGCGGGTGGTGAAAACCGTGATGCCCTCTTCCCGCCCAACCAGAGGGAAGGTCACCTTGGCACCTACACTTTTGCCGATCCAGTTCTCCTGCATGACGCGCACCCGCTCCGGCCAGCCGGAAAGGAGGGATAGGTCCTGCAGCAGGCGCTCGGCGTAGTCGGTGATCTTGAAGAACCACTGCTCTAAGTCCTTCTTCGTCACCGCCGTACCGCAGCGCCAGCATTCGCCGTCGATGACCTGCTCGTTGGCCAGTACCGTCTGGCAAGAGGGGCACCAGTTCACGGGCGCCTTTTTCTTGTAGGCCAGACCGCGTTTATACATGAGGAGGAACATCCACTGAGTCCAGCGGTAGTAATCGGGGTTACAGGTAGTAACCTCGCGCTCCCAGTCGTAGCTGGTGCCGAGTTGTTTTTGTTGGGCCTTCATGTTGGCGATGTTCCGGCGCGTCCACTCCGCCGGGTGAGTGCCATGCTGGATGGCGGCGTTCTCGGCCGGCATGCCGAAGGCGTCCCACCCCATGGGATGGAGTACATTATACCCCTGCATGGTCTTGAAGCGCGCCACCACATCGCCGATCGAGTAGTTACGGATGTGCCCCATGTGGAGCGCCCCGGAGGGGTAAGGAAACATCTCGAGTACGTAGTAATTCGGCCGCTCAGAGCGGTTAGGGACGCGGTACAGCCCCTGCTCCTCCCAAACTCGCTGCCACTTTGCTTCGATTTCCTTAAAGTCGTAACGGTCTCCGTTCGCCAAAGAGTCCCTCTCCTTCCAGTAGAAACCTTCCTCATTCGGCTATAAGAAAACCTCTCGCGCCTGGTCGGGCCAGGGACGAGAGGTTATGTACCATCCCGCGGTACCACCCTGCTTGGCAAAGATGAAAAATTGGTGGAGCTGACGGGGATTGAACCCGTGACCTCTTCCATGCCAAGGAAGCGCGCTCCCACTGCGCCACAGCCCCACTTCTTTGCCCACTTTGCCTCCGTGCTCCGAGGCGAGTTCGGCATACCTCGCTGCCGGTTCCCACCGACCCCCGGCTCTCTTGAAGCAACGGTACTGCCTACTACTCCTCTTCATTGCGCGCGTTTTCGCTTGTCACACCTGAGATTATACTGGAATGTGCTTCGGTTGTCAAGGCCTCCGGTCGGAAAACCGGCGCATCACCCCACAAGCGTTCCAGCCCGTAGAAGTCGCGGGCTTCTTCCAGCATCACATGCACCACAACGCCGCCGTAGTCGAGGAGGATCCAGGTTGCATTGGCATGCCCTTCGCGGTGGAGAAGCGGCACACCGTGCTCCGCCAAAACCTCTTCCACTCGGTCGGCGATGGCCGCAAGCTGCACTCGGTTCGCAGCGCTGGTAATTACAAAGTAGTCCGCGATGAGCGAAATCCCGGATATATCCAAGATCACTACATCGCGCCCTTTCTTTTCTTCGGCCGCCAAAGCGGCCAAGCGGGCTATTTCCCGCGTTTCCACTCTTAAACTCAACCCCCTAACCGGCCAAATCAGGCCCCACAATCACTCTAATATCCACATCTAGGGTTTCTCCTTCTCCCGCCTGGACAATGCGCGTTACGTTAAGGGCCCTAGCGATGGCCCCCACCGCTTCCTCCGGCGCGTCGGGCCGGCGTACGATTTGGCTCTCACGGTAGGTGAAGCGATCGGCATTGCCCACGCGCACGACGGTATAGCCCATATTGCTCAGCTGTTCGGCAACTTCGCGGGCCGCTCCCGGCTCGCCGCTCCCGTTCAGCACTTCCAGCCGGACGGCCTTGTTGGCCTCCCGGTCCACACCCAGCAGGACCTTGGCCACCTGGTCGCCGATTTTCCCTTGATCCACCAGGAAGTAGCTCACGCCGCCGATGTATTTTGGCGTTCCCTCCAGAGTTTCGATCGGTACCTGGGCCAGATCTACCTGGCGCGCCAGATTGGCGTAATAGACGATCTGCGCCGGGCTCATGTCCGTCTCCACGTTTTCGCTCACGATGCGGGCCAGCTCCGGAATCTTGAGGAGGGTACTGGCAGAGAAGACCTGCTCAGCCAGCGCCCGCACGAACTTCTGCTGCCGGCCGATGCGGCCGAGATCACCGGTTTGGTTGCGGTAGCGCAGGTACTGCTCGGCTTTAGCGCCGTCCAGCACCTGCGGACCGGCTTTCAGGTCGATCTTGAGACCTCCCGCCCGGTCGACGTAGTGCATGTTTTGTTCCACGTCGATTTTCACGCCGCCCAGGGCGTCGACCAGCTTGGTAAGTCCGGCATAGTTTATCTTTACATAGTAGTGAATCGGGATGTTCAAAAGGTTCTCCACGGTTTTGATGGCCAGATCAGTTCCGCCGTAAGCATGAGCGGCATTGATCTTGTCCAGCCCGTGCCCGGGTATGGATACTCGAGTATCGCGGGGGATGGAAAGTATGCCGGCCCGTTTTTTCTCCGGATCAAAGGTGACCACCATGATGGTGTCAGTTCGCTCCGGCAGGTAACCGGTATGCGGTTCCAAAACGCCGGCGTCCAACCCCAGAACCAGCACGTTGATCGGCTCTTGCCTGGCCGGCTCCGGATGCCCTCGGCCAGCTGCCTCGTTTACCGAAGGGCCAAGCCCCCCGAGAAAAGCGTAGAGGCCCGCTCCTATCGCCAACACCACCAAAAGGAGGACGCTACCACAAAAGAGCACAAACTTCTTCCAGTTAAGCCGGCGCGCAGCCGGCCTTCTCCTCCCTGCCATGTTTTCCCCTCTCCCGTCGGTCTGTTGCCATCTCGGCCAGGAGGCTGTTCCGCGCCCGCACCGTCTGCGGGTGGAGCAGCAATCCCCGCTGCAGCACGTAACGGATGGTGCCCTCCATGGCCCGAAGCAGTGCTCGGTCAAGATCCTGCTCTGCCAAGGCCCTTAGTTCCTCTACCCCTGGAAATGCACGCCCCGGTTCAATATAGTCGGCCAGGTAGATTATCCGCTCGAGAAGGTTCATTCCCTCGCCACCCAACGTATGCAGCCGTATGGCCGAAAGTACAGCGGCATCCATCACCCCGTATTCTTTCCAAGCGATTAAGGCACCTACGGGACCGTGCAGAAGATCCGGACAGGCCCTTTCTATATCATTCCCTACTATACCAAACGCCAGCGCCCATTGCAACAACTCATCCGGGCTCAGGCCCTTGGCACAGTCGTGAAGCAGCCCGGCCAGGCGTGCCTGCTCCTCGTTCGCCCCCCAGCGCCGGGCAAGACGAACGCCGGCCTCGGCCACGCCCAGCGAGTGCTTTAGCCGTTCCGGGGAAAGCCTCTCCGCCAGCTTAGCCACAAGGTCCTCCCAAATCATCTCTATCCCACCTGCCGCCATTATGCTGTTTAGCCGCCGGACATATAAACCCGGGCAAGCAAAGAGACCCTCGTGATATGTGCACGAGGGCCCGCTTCCTCATCCAACTTCTTAGGCCCGGCTCTGCCGTGCCCTGGCTTCGTTCACCACGATCTCACGCCCGCCAATGGTAACACCCTGCATGGCTGCAAGGACCTTTTCCAGGTCGGCGTCGGCTACCTCTACGAACCCAAAGCCCCGGGAACGCCCGGTTTCACGATCCGTAATGATGCGGCTCGCCTGGATGTTGACACCCGTCTTCTCAGCAAACACCGAGGCTAGCTCTTCTTCGGTAGTAGCCCACGGTAGATTGCCAACGTAGATGGTTTTCAAGGAACTTCACCTACCTTTCTGAGGCCCAGAAACCTCGAACTAATGTAAAGTTCGACGCTTGGGCAAGACATTCCTTCTTTGGCCCGAAATTTATTTTTTCACTGGGCAATCCTATGGGCGGTAAAGGTTATGCTTGTAAATGTAGTTTTCCACCGACTCCGGCAAAAGATACTTGATGGGTTTCCCCTCTTTCACCCGCCGCCGGATGTCGGTTGAGGATATGGCCAAGGCCGGAACCTCTACTGTGAACACCTTGCTCGCGTACCGCTGGGTCAAGTGTCCCAATTCAACGTTGAGTTTGTAGCCAGGTCGCGTGGCCGCAATAAAGTAGCAGAGACTTAAAAGCTCGTCTACATCTTTCCAGCTAAGAAGGTCTAAAATGGCATCGGCACCGCTGATAAAATACAAGTCAACGGTAGGGTCGAAACTGGCACGCAGCTCGCGCAGGGTATCAATGGTGTAAGAGTACCCTTCCCGGTCCAATTCCACCCGCGAAACCTCAAAGTGGGGGTTGGTGATGGTGGCCAGAACCGTCATTAGGTAGCGATGTTTAGCTTCGGTTACGGGGTAGTCCTTCTTGTGCGGCGGAAGCCGATTAGGAACAAAGAGCACCGGTTCCAGCTGGAAGGCAACCCTTGCTGCCTCGGCCGCCACCAGGTGCCCGTAATGAATTGGGTCGAAGGTCCCCCCCATAATCCCCACGCGTTTCAGCGCCCCGTTCGTCAATTTCTTTACCTCCCGAACTTCCATTGCCGCCATTATACCACAGCTTGTTTCTCTCTGGGTAGGCGCCTATGCCGCCAGCGGCACCACCAGAGGAATGAAGACAACCATTTCCAGCAACTGGTTATTTTCAAGGTAGGAAAAAAGGGGGGCGCTGGCCCGGGTCAACCTCAGCCAGTCCCCCGCAGGCTACCGCGTTCACGCCGGTATTTCTTTTTACGTTCCGTACGGTCGTCGTATTCATCCGGGTTGCTGGACTTTCGCTCCTTAATCCTGGTTACGCCGTCTACAATCACAAAATCATTGCGCGCCGGGCAGTAGTATACGGCTTCTCCCTTGCGGCAGTTACCGCAGTCCAGGCAATCCATGCCAGACTTTTTAACCTCCAATTCTTTAAGAGTCGCTTTGGGTTGGGTGGTACTCAAGCTCGAATTTTCCTATGCGGACAACATCACCGTCCCGTGCCCCCGCTTCGGCTAAGGCCTGTTCTATACCCATTCTCACCAAGGCGCGCTGCAGCCTGCGGACGGCCTCCTCCTGGTTAAAGTCGGTCATAGCTACCAGCCGTTCTACAGCTCGCCCTTTAATAATGAATATGCCGCCTAATCGCTCGAGGTGAAAACCCTCGTCCTCGTTACGCGCCCGGAACACGGCCGGCTCCGGCTCCAGCGGCTTAGGGCGCGGTAGCTCTTCCAACACCCGCGCTACGTGGTGTAACAGCTCCTGTACGCCCTGCCCGGTAGCGGCAGAAAGCGGGAACACCAGCCGGCCGTCTTTTTCGGCCGCCTCGCGAAGACGCGGGAGATTCTCTGCTGCCGCCGGGAGGTCCATTTTATTGGCCGCCACCACCTGCGGCAGCTCTACCAGCTCCCGGCGGTAAAGGCCCAGCTCGGTGTTGATGCGGTAGTAGTCCTCCACCGGGTTCCGGCCTTCCGTACCGGCCGTGTCGACCACATGGATGATGAGGCGCGTGCGTTCAATGTGGCGCAGAAATTCGTGTCCCAGCCCCGCGCCGGCATGTGCGCCGGCAATCAAACCGGGGATATCGGCCAGGACGAAGCTCGTCTCCTCTAACTTCACCACGCCCAGGTTGGGCTCCAGCGTCGTGAAAGGGTAATCGGCAATCTTGGGCCGTGCTGCCGTGGTACGGGCCAGCAAGGTGGATTTACCGGCGTTGGGATAGCCTACTAAACCCACGTCGGCCAAGAGCTTCAGCTCCAAGAGGAGCCAGCGCTCTTCACCGGGCTCGCCTTTTTCCGCCATTCGTGGAGCCCGGTTGGCATTAGAGAGGAAGCGCGCATTGCCCCGCCCCCCTCGCCCGCCGCGGGCCACAACTTCTCGCTGGCCCGGAACCGTCAGGTCGGCGAGAACGGCGCCCGTCTCCGCATCCTTGACTACTGTGCCGACCGGCACCCGGATGACCAGGTCCTTGGCGCTCGCCCCGTGCATATTGCTGCCCCGGCCGTGCTCGCCGCGCTCGGCCTTAAAATGCGCCCGGTAGTGAAAATCCACCAGGGTGCGCAGCCCCTCATCTGCCACCAGGACCACGTCCCCGCCCTTACCTCCGTCACCACCGTCTGGGCCGCCGCGCGGCACGTACTTTTCCCGGCGAAAGCTGATGCAGCCGTTTCCCCCATCCCCGCCGCGAACAAAGATCTTGGCGGTATCGTAAAACATTACCTTACCTTGCCTCCACACACCGTTTAGGCCTAGGATTCCCTCTACGTTCAACTTCTCACCGCCCGCGGGCGTGCCGCAGCCAGCACCCCCTCGTGAGCGAGAAGGATGGTAACGGAAAGGCTCCCCTCTTCTCGGCTTACCGTAAGGCGGGCAGGAACTGAACGCGCCAGTTCTTCAAACCGCATGACGTACCTGGGTAGTTCACCGGCCACGCCTCGGGCCACAATTTGCAGAACCTCGGTTCCACGTTCCTGCCAACCCTTAATCACCACCTCTTTCTCTTTGCCCTCGACGGCTTCTCGTCCAATGATATCCATGATCCCTCTAAGGAGAGCCGCAAGCTTGGCGCCGTTCGCCTGCCGGAATAGATCGGTTTTCAACTCCACCTTTAGGTATATGCCGTTTTCTTCCAGTTGGTGGGACCATTCCAGCAGCACCAAGCCTGCCTCCGCCGGCAGGAGCGCCGTAAGACGGCGTTCCCGGTCCAGCTCCCGATTGGCCTGCTCTATGTACTCCAGTATCCGTTCCGTTTTATTGAGCTGGGCCAGGGCACTTATGATCTGCAGGTGGTTTAGGAAATCGTGACGCTGCCGCCGCAGTAGGGACATCATTTGGGAGGCCGTGGGTAGAACATGACTCTGGCCGCCAGCGGCCCAGGCATGGCCGATGGCCGCACCTCCGATAAGACAACAGGCGGAAAGAAGGCCCCAGCGGTGTGGCGGCTCCGACACCAGGCAGGCCAGCACCAGTAACGCCAGAGCCCCTAGACCTAACAGAACCTCCTCTTTATTGTCGAGGCCCCGCAGCGACAGCCTCACATCAGTCCCCCCTGTCATTCCTGGGTCTGAATATTCGCCTTATCTATTCGACAGGGTGGGGGAATTATCCTCTTATAAAGGCGGAAAAAAGGGCACCTAGTGGGGTGCCCTCGCCCTTTATTTTGCTCCCACCGCCGGGCGCACGCTCACCTGCTTCCGTCCGCCAGCTTTGGTCTCGAACACCACGACGCCGTCTACCTTCGCGAACAGGGTATCGTCTTTTCCCCTACCCACATTCTCGCCCGGGTGGATCTTAGTGCCCCGCTGGCGCACCAAGATGCTGCCGGCGGTGACATACTGGCCCCCAAACCTCTTCACGCCCAAGCGCTGGGCATGGCTGTCGCGGCCGTTGCGCGAGCTGCCCACACCCTTTTTATGCGCGAAAAGCTGCAGATTAAACGGCCTCACGCTCGCACCTCCTCTATTTTGATGCTCTCTGGGTACTCCCGCGCCATCGCCCGAAGCCCGAGCTCCATAGTGGCCAAAATGGCCTGCGCTTCACGCATTTTTTGTTCCGCCCCGCGTAACCGGCAGTGCAGAAAGCCTTCCTTCACCTTCACGTTAGGGCTCAACGCGAGGTATTCCTCCAGCCCCAAGAGCGCCGCCTGGGTCAGGGCCGAAACGCCGGCGCAGACTATGTCCCGGCCGTGCGGCGCCCAGCCGGCGTGTCCTTCGACGGTAAAGGCGGCCACGCCCCGTCCTTCGGGGCAGCGTTCGATGCGCACCCTAATCATGGCTAGGCTTGGATGGCCTCGATTTGCACCTTCGTAAACGGCTGGCGATGCCCGTAACGGCGCCGGTAGTTGGATTTGGCCTTGTACTTAAACACCAGGATCTTCGGCCCTTTGCCCTGCTCGAGCACTTTAGCCGTGACCCGGGCTCCGGGCACGAACGGGTTCCCCACCTTAATTTCGCCGTCTTTGCCTACAAGGAGGACCCGATCGAACTCTACCGTCTCGTCCGGGTTCTGAGGAAGCTTTTCGACGAAGATCACGTCTCCTTCCTGCACCCGGTACTGCTTGCCACCCGTCTCGATAACTGCGTACACTTTCCCACCTCCATACCCAGGCTCGCCGGAGAAGGCAGCTCAAGGCTTTATGCCCGCTCCGAGCGGCAGACCCTTACGCCCCATTCTAGCATATAGCCTAAGGAGCCGTCAACGCGTTTAGCCTCCGCCGCCGGCAAGTTTCCAAACCGCTCCCAGAAGGGCTAGGTCCCCAATGCGCCGGTTTTACTTGGCCCGGGCCAGCAGGCGGGCCTTGGCATAGGTGCGCGTGAGCTTGGTGATCTCCACCCGCACCGTCTCTCCTACCAGCCGAGCACCGCCCTCGATGTCGATGACGAAGCCCTCTACCCGGGCGATGCCGTCGCGGGGGTTGGTGAGGTGCTGTTCCTCCACCCTTACCACTAAAACCTGGCCTTCGCGCACGGGTAGGGCCGCCGCCAGCATCTCCTCGCGCGAGTTAAAGGGCTTTAGCGAGAAGGCCGTGCTGTGGAAGGCTTCAACGCCGCGAACCAAGACGGGTATCTTGAGTTCGCGTTCCAGGGCCTCCAGGCCTGCCCCGCCGGGGCCGATGAGCACCGCCGCCACGCTGGGGTGCACCTCCACCAGCAGGGCGGCCACCTTCTCGCGGGCGAGGAGCCGCCGGATTTCCCGCCGTACTTTTAGGCTTACCGTTTCCTCAGAAGGGATTTTCCCCCGCCCTTCGCAGTACGGGCAGGGCTTGAGAAAGACGCTGTCCAAAGCCCGGCGCACCTTTTTCCTGGTCATCTCCACAAGCCCCAGCTTGGTAAGCCCCAAGACGTGCGCTTTTACCCGGTCGCGTTTCAGGTGCTCTTCGAGCGCCGCCAGCACCTGGGCCTGCGCGGCCGGGTCGCTCATATCGATGAAGTCGATGACGATGATGCCGCCTATGTTCCGCAGCCTGAGCTGGCGGGCGATTTCCTCGGCCGCTTCGAGGTTCGTCTTAAGCACCGTCTCGGCCAGGGAAGTAGTCCCCACGTACTTGCCGGTATTCACGTCAATCGCGGTTAGGGCTTCCGTCTGGTCGATGACGATGTACCCCCCGCATTTCAGCCACACTTTGCGGCGGAAGGCTTTCTCCAAGTCCGCTTCCAGGCCGTACACCTGAAGGATGTCCTCGCGCGGGTCAAAGTAAACCACCCGGTTCTTAAGTTCCGGGCTCATAAGATCCATAAGCTCAAGAGCGCGTTCATACACTTCGCGGTTATCCACCACAAACCGGTCCACATCGGCGGTGAAAAGATCGCGCATTATCCGGTAAACAAGGTCCAGGTCCCGGTACACCAGCGCCGGCGCGCTGGCTTTTTCGATGCGCCCTTCTACTTCTCGCCAAAGCTTGAGCAGAAACTCCAGGTCCTGGGCCAAGTCTTCTTCGCCAATCCCTTCGGCCGCCGTGCGCACAATGAGGCCCATACCTTCCGGTTTGAGTTTACGGGCCGCAGCCCGCAGGCGTTCCCTTTCTTTTTCATCTTCGATGCGCCGGGAGACGCCTACATAATCCACCTGAGGCATAAGCACCAGGTTGCGGCCGGGGAGGGTGAGGTGCGTGGTTACCCGGGCCCCTTTACCCCCGATGGGCTCCTTGGCCACCTGCACCACTACCTCCTGGCCCTCCTGCAGCACGTCCCGTATGTTCAAGCCGGCAACCGGCACCGGGTCTTCCTCTTCGGGCACGGCCGGCTGGCGCCGAGGTACGGCGTCGGCGACAAACAAAAAGGCGTTTCGCTCAAGGCCGATGTTGACGAAAGCAGCCTGCATACCGGGCAGCACATTCTCCACACGGCCTTTGTAGATGTTCCCCACCAGGCGCTGGCAGGTTTCCTGCTCCACATAAAGCTCAACCAGCACCCGGTCCTCCAGGAGGGCCACCCACGTCTCTTCGGCGGCCGCGTGCACGATTATTTCCCTCGTCACTCGTTCTCCCCCGCTTCTTCTAGGGCGCGCGGTTCGACCAAAGGGGTGAGTAATTTGCCCCAGCGCTCGATGTAGAGCCCGGTCCGATGGATTCTTTCCACCGTCCCTTCCCAACCCGTCTCCGCAAAAAAGGCCGCGAGCACTTCTTCCGGGCGCAGGTTGCCGGTGCTCCCGGCCCGGAGGAGCAGCTCCCACGTGCCTCCTTCGGCACGCGGGGTGAGGCGGGCCTTGAGTATCAGGGGCCGTATATTGAGATCGCGCCGCTTGTGCTTCGTTTCCTTGAAGATGTAAATAGTTTCGCGCGCCAGAAAGTCCTCCCAGGCGGCGGCGATCTCCCGGCTGCTCCGCCCGGGAAGGCGCGCCTCTACCAAATAACTCGCCGCGTTTACCTCGGACATGAGCGCCGGTGCCCCGGCCGCCACCTCACGGGCGGCGAGAAGGCGCATTCCCCGGGGAAGCTGCTCTTTGAGCCGGCGGACAAACTCGGCCACGCTGATGCGCTCCTTAAGTTCGAAGTCCACGTACTCGGCCTCACTGGTTACACCCAAGGCCAGCGCGGAAGCAAAGTTGATCTTAGGCCGAGGCGTGAAGCCTTCCGAGTAGGCAATCGGGAGGCCGGCACGGCGCACCGCCTTTTCGAGGGCCCCGGCCATATCCAGGTGAGATATAAAGCGAATTGTGGCGTCCTTGGCCAGTTTGGCTCGGATCTTCACCTGGCCTCACCCCGCCGCCGGATGGGAATGTCGAGGGCTGGGCACACACCGCAGGCGCTGCAGCGTTCGCGGCTGCAGTCCGGCGTCCTCTCGCCCCGCCGCGCCCTTGCCCGCTCCGCCCGGAGGAATTCCTTGGAAACGCCCGGATCGAGATGATCCCAAGGGAGAACTTCATCTTCCGGAATTTCCCGGTTGGCGTAGAAGGCCGGATCGATCCCGGTCTCCCGGAAGGCCTGCTCCCAGACATCGAAGCGAAATTCCTCGCTCCAGCCGTCCAACCGGCAGCCCAGACGCCAGGCCCGCTCGAGGGCGTCCGCGACCCGCCTGTCGCCCTTGGAAAAAACGGCCTCGAGAAAGCTCTGCTCCGGTTCGTGCCAGCGGTGCTCCAGGCGCCTGCCCTTAAGCCGGTCGTGCAGGAGGAGTTGCCGGCGCCGAAGCTCCTCCCGTTTCACCTGACCTTCCCACTGGAAAGGCGTGTGCGGCTTGGGAACAAAGTTGGAGGTGGAAACCGTAACCCGCGTAATGCGCCCCTCTTTCGGCTTCAGGTTCGCCACCTTCCTGGCCAACTCGGCAATGCCCAGCACGTCTTCGTCCGTCTCTGTAGGAAGGCCGATCATAAAATACAACTTGAAGGCGTTCCAGCCTGCCTCGGCCGCCGCCTGCACGGCCGCCAGCAGCTCGGGCTCGGTAACGTTCTTGTTGATGACATCCCGGAGGCGCTGGGTACCGGCTTCGGGGGCAAAGGTAATGCTGGAACGGCGCACTTCGTGGATTTTGCGGGCCTGCTCCACGGCAAAGCTATCCGCCCTTAGCGAAGGGAGGGAGACACGTATCCCCTGTGAACCATACTGGTCGACCAAGGCGTCGATGAGCTCTGCGATGTGGGAGTAGTCCAGGCTGGAAAGGGAGGCGAGGGAAATCTCCCCATAGCCGGTGCTTTTAAGGAGCTTTTCCGCCTGCCTGAGCAGGGTCTCCTGATCTTTTTCCCTCACCGGGCGGTAGATCATGCCCGCCTGGCAGAAGCGGCAGCCGCGGGCGCAGCCGCGGAAGAGTTCCAGCATTGCCCGGTCGTGAACCACATCGAGAAAGGGCACCACGGGGCTTTCAGGAAAGCTCGCCCGGTTAAGGTCGTGCACCACCCTTTTCTTCACCCGCTCCGCAACCCCCGGGCGGTTCGGCTCGACCACGGCTACGGAGCCGTCCGGATGGTACTTAACGTCGTAGAAGGCAGGAACGTATACCCCCGGCACGGCGGCCACGGCTTCCAGGAACTCACGGCGGGTCCCTCCCTGTTCCTTCCAATCGCGGAAGAGGTCCAGGATCTCGCCCAGCACTTCCTCGCCCTCCCCTAACACCACGAAATCCAAGAAGGGCGCCAGGGGCTCCGGGTTGAAGGCGCAAGGGCCGCCCGCCAGCACGAAAGGATCTCCTTCCTGCCGATCGGCCGCCTTGAGCGGAATGCCGCCCAAGTCCAAAATGTTGAGGATATTGGTGTAGGTCAGCTCATACTGCAGGGTAAAGCCCACCAGGTCGAATCGGGCTAGAGGCGTCTTTGTCTCGAGGCTAAAAAGCGGCAGCCCAGCCGCCCTCAGTTCTCTTTCCATATCCACCCAAGGGGCGTAGACGCGTTCCAAAAGGGCATCGGGGCGCGCGTTGACCACGTGGTAGAGTATTTTGGAACCGAGGTGCGACATCCCAACCTCGTAGATGTCCGGGAAGGCGAGGACCATCCGTACGGGGATCTCGTTCCAGTCCTTCTTTACTTCGTTCCACTCGCCGCCCCAATACCGGGCAGGTTTCTCCACCCGAGGGAGGATGCGCTCCAGGGTCTCCTGTAAGTCGGCCATAGCTTCATCTCCTTGTCCGGCCGGAAAAATGGGCCGGAGCCTGCGCTTAGTATGATAAAACCCGGGCGGGAAACATACTCGGCGTTCCCGCCCGGTAAACTTCTCCACGCACCGCATAAAATCCTCTTTACGGTTTGCGCCGCGCCAGTGCCTCGCCCAATGTAGCACCGGGGCCGAGGCCAAAGAGCGCGGTAATGAATTCGTCTTCGCCGAGAACACCGGCCAGGTTGCGCTCCCTATTCACCACCCAGATGAGGTGGTAGCGCCGGGTGCCGAATTCGCGCATCACGTCTTTAAGGCGCGTGTCGGCACCGGCCACCAGAAGCCGGCCGGTGAGCACTTCTCCCCGCCCAAGCTCGGTCTGTTTATGGGCCAGGTAGCGCAGGAGTGTAAGCCCGGCCCAGCGCCGCTCTCCGGAGGCGGCAGCCAACAGGAAGGCGCCTAAGAGGGCTGTAGTTAAAGCAGGAAGTCCCTGGCGATATAGAACGGCGCCCAAAAAAACAAGGGCCCCCCCTACGGCTTGGCCGACGCCTGCGCTGACCTCCGTGGCCTGACGCCAAGGCAGGCGGCAGCTGAGGTAAGCGCGCAGCACACGCCCCCCGTCTAAAGGCAGGCCCGGGAGCAAGTTGAAGAGGGCCAGCCCCAAATTGGCCCGCCAGAAAATAGCGGCCTGGGAGGCATCCCAAATTTCGTAGCCGGCCAGCAGCCGGGCCGCCCCGGCCAAAACCACGTTCTGAAGCGGCCCGGCCAGGGCGACCGCCGTTTCAACCTCCGGCTCAAGGCTCACCAGGTCCAGGTCTTCAATCCGCGCCACGCCGCCGAAAGGAAGAAGCTCAAGCTCCCGCACGGTAAGGCCGTAGGCGCGGGCCGCCACCATGTGCGCCACTTCATGTAGCAGCGCGGCGCCGAACACCGCCAGCGCCTCCGGGAAGAGCCCCCACCAGGCATACGCCAGAAGTACCAAAAGGAAATAATTGTTTAAGGTTACCCGGACGCCGGCAAACCGCCCAATCCTCAACCTCCTGCCCCCTTAGCGCCCTTCAGGTTTCTCACCGTGGGACCGGGCGCTGCCTTATCGGCCGGCCCGGGTGCAGGCTCATCTTTGGCGGGGCCGAGAACTGGAGCAGCCGGTTCTTCCACGACGCCTAAGCGGATGGCCGGGTCCACGTTCACTCCTCGTTCCTTGATCTCCAGGTGTAGGTGCGGCCCGTTGGTAATACCGGTAGTCCCCACTTCGGCGATCACCTCTCCGGTACGTACCACCTGCCGCTCTTTCACCAGTACTTCCCCCAGGTGGCCGTAAAGGCTGCTGAAGCCGTTGCCGTGGTTTATTTCCACCACGTGGCCGAGAAGCTCGTCATTTCCCACCCGGCTGACGTACCCGCCGTAGACGGCTTTAACCGGCGTACCTTGAGGTGCGGCGATGTCAATCCCTTGATGAAAGCGCTTATCCCCGTACACGGGGTGAATGCGCCAGCCGTAACGCGAAACAACCTTGCCGCCATCCACAGGAAAAACAAAGCCGCTCAGGGACTCGGTCGGAGGCGGAGCGGTCCCGCCTTTAAGGGCCGGGAGGGCCGGCAGCCGCCAATTCCCGCTGCTTAACGCGCCGCTCAGCTTCTCCCAGTCGATCTTGGGCTGGTATTCGGCCACCGACCAGTGAATCAGGCGCACAAGGCCGTTGGTAAAGGGCAGGTCTACCTGCACCAATCCCCATACGGCAAAGTAGAAAGCGGCGGCCACCACAAGCTGGCGGACGAAAACCGAGTCCCCTAATCGCGCTGCCACCCGCCGCCCAAGGCTGTGCCAGCGGTAGCCAAATCCCACGGCCTTCCCCTCCCCGGAGCTTTGTCCCTAAATTATATGGCCGGATGCTCCGGAATATGAGAGGCCGGGAAAAAGTAACTTTTGACGGCTGCCTGTTATCTCGGGAGCGAAGTGAGCAGCAAATAGGCCGAGGCCAGGATGAGGGCAAAACCGCTCACCGGCACGACCACCGTAAAGAGGCGGTGGTAGCGCGGCCAGGCTTTCTGGCCAAGAAGGAGCAGGTTGTTGAAACCAATCAAGAACCAGACAAGGGTAAAAGCGTCGTGCAATCCGTGCGCCCAGTTCCAAGCGGCCGTTCCCATGAGGATAAGGCCGACGGGTAGAAGGAAGAATTTGTCGAGGGTAGTTAAACCGCGGGGTAGGTGCATCTTACTTATCGCAGTAAAGTTTGCCGCCGTGGGCGAAATTGTGCCGTTCCATGTCCCGCAGAATGATGCGCACCGCATCGGCCGGGACACCCAAGCTTTCGGTGATGGCCTCCGTCACCTTGGCCACCAGCTGCCGCTTCTGCTCAACGGTCCGTCCTTCAAGAAGGTCAATCTGAACGATCGGCACGGCCAAAACCCTCCTTCGCTTTTCGGCCGCGGATACGGCCGAGTTTCGCACTCTGCCCTTATTATTCTACGACTAAGGAGCGCCTCCTTCTTCCCCCTGTCCTTTATTTGGCCCATTTTTTAAAGACGAGGGAGCGGGGGTCATCGTTGCAAGTAGGAAGCGGTCGGCCGGATGGCGGGAAAGTGTTCCACTTCCAGCCGGAAGATGGCCTCCGGTCCCAGGTCCGGATAGGCCACCACTTCGGCCCGCTTGATGCGATCGGCCAGGAGCACCCCGAGACCGCCGTAGGTAACCAGGTAGAGAGCGCCGTATTTTTCCATGGCCGCCAGCACTTCTTTACTCCGCCGGCCCTTCCCCACCATCGCCTTAAGCCCCCGCGAAAGAAGAAGCGGCGTGTAGGGATCCATGCGCCCGCTGGTGGTCGGCCCCGCCGGACCGATCACCTCGCCGGGAGCAGCCGGGCAGGGCCCCGTATAGTACAGAATTTGGCCTTTAAGGTCCACCGGCCAGTCCTCACCCCGGGCCGCGGCTTCGGCCAGGCGCCGGTGGGCCGCGTCACGGGCGGTGTACATGACGCCGGAAATAAGCACCTCCTCCCCCTCGGCCACCGCCCGTATGTCTTCGTCGGTAAGGGGAGCTCTGAGCACCTTCATGCTTGCACCTCCCAGCCCCGGCCCGGCCGCCAGACGGCCGTGGCATGCCGTGCGGCGTGGCACCCAAGATTTACGGCCACCGGAAGGCCCCCAATGTGCGTCGGGAAGGCCTCCACCAAAACGGCCAAGGCAGTAGTCCGCCCGCCCAACCCCTCCGGACCGATGCCAAGTTCATTCACGCGCTCGAATAGTTCCTCCTCCAGCTCGCGCAGGTGTGGTCTAGGATTGGGTTCGTCCAGCCGCCGCAAAAGGGCCTTCTTGGCCAGATAGGCGGCGCGCTCCATGGTGCCGCCGACTCCCACGCCGACCACCAGCGGCGGGCAAGCGTTGGGGCCGGCCCTGGCCACGGTCTCCAGCACAAAGTTGATGACGCCCGTCCGCCCATCGGCCGGCTTCAGCATGGCCAGGCGGCTCATGTTTTCGCTGCCGATCCCTTTGGGCACTACGGTAATCTTTACCTCATCTCCGGGTCTGAGCTCCACATGCAATACTGCCGGAGTATTGTCCCCCGTGTTCTCGCGCAGCAAAGGATCGGCCACCACCGAGCGGCGAAGGTACCCGCCTACGTAAGCGCGGCGGACCCCTTCGTTTACGGCCGCCTCCAGATCGCCCACCAGGCGTACTTCCTGCCCCAGCTCCACAAAAACTACCGCCACGCCCGTGTCCTGGCATAGGGGTCGGCCGCGTTCCGCGGCCAGGCGCGCGTTCTCCAGGATAAGTCTAAGCGTCCTTTTGGCCACCGGGTCTTCCTCACGTTCCCGCGCCGCCTCCAGTGCCCGGCGCACATCCGCCGGCAACCGGCTTACTGCCCTAAGGCACAGCTCCTTCACCACTTCGGGGTCGAGTACCAGCTTGGGGAATTTGTGCCTACTTACGCGCAGCACTCGCCTCCTGCCCATCCCGCGCCGTATCCCTCCCCTTTTTTCTTCCATTCTACTCCCCTTGGCTGGCCGCCACAAGTAAGAAAACCGGGACCTTACGGTCCCGGCGTTTCAGTCCCGGTTTAGCTCCTCTTTCATCCGCTGGTAATCCTCACTGGATATTTCGCCGGCAGCGTAGCGGCGTTTCAGGATTTCCAGCGGCGTCTCGGCCCGCCCGGTGCCGGCTCCCAGGCCGGCGCGGCCCAAAGCCCGGGCTATTAGGTATACGGCCAAAACGATGATCCCAACCCAGAAGACCGCATAAAGCAGCATCAGCACCCAGCCCCAAACACCCCAGCCGCCGCCATACCAGTAAGGCCACATCATCATGAACGGTCCCTCGCTTCATGTTTTGTCTGGGTTAGCTTTTCCCCATAGCGCATCCCTTCATCCTAAGATGCGCTTTACACCTCTTCCTTTAGGCCGTCTTGCCGGCGAGCGGTTTGTAGCACCAGCGCCTCAGGCGAAGGGCATTCGTCACTACGGATACAGAGCTGAAGGCCATGGCCGCTCCGGCAATAACGGGTGAAAGGAGCCCGGCCGCCGCTACGGGGATACCGAGGGTGTTGTACGCCAAAGCCCAGAAGAGGTTTTCTTTGATGTTGCGCATGGTGGCCCGGCTTAGCTGAATGGCGGCGGCAATGCCGCGCAGGTCGCCGCGCATCAGCGTAATGTCGGCCGCCTCTATGGCCACGTCGGTACCGGTACCGATGGCGAAGCCCACGTCGGCCACGGCCAGAGCCGGGGCATCGTTGATACCGTCGCCCACCATACCAACCGTAAAGCCCTGCCTTTTGAGTTCTTCTACTTTGCGGGCCTTGTCCTCAGGGAGGACCTCGGCCAAGACTTCCTCAATCCCCACCTGGCGCGCGATGGCGTTCGCCGTACGCCGGTTGTCGCCGGTAAGCATGTACACCTTAAGGCCCAGGCGTTTGAGCTCGGCGATACCCTCTACCGCATGTTCCTTCACCGTATCGGCTACGGCCACCATCCCGGCGAGCTTTCCGTCCACCGCCACCAGCATGGCCGTCTTGCCTTCGTTTTCCAGCCGAGTGAGTTCCTCCTCAAACTGGGCAAAGTCGATCCCGTTCTCACTCAGCAGGCGGCGGTTGCCGATTCGCACTTCGCGGCCGTCAATGCGGGCGGTGACCCCGTGACCGGGGATGGCCTTAAAGTCGCTGGGTGTCGTCAGGGTCAAGCCCTCTTCCTCCGCCCCGGCAACGACAGCCGCCCCCAGCGGGTGTTCTGACGCGCGCTCGGCGCTGGCGGCCAGGAAAAGTACTTCCTCGCGGGGGAAACCATTCAGGGGCACCACGTCGGTGAGCCGGGGCTCCCCGCGGGTGATGGTCCCGGTCTTGTCTAGGACTATCGCCTGCAGCTTGTGCGCCTTCTCCAGGTATTCGCCGCCTTTAATGAGGATTCCGTTTTCCGCCCCTTTACCCGTGCCGACCATAATCGACGTAGGGGTAGCCAGGCCCAAGGCGCAGGGGCAGGCGATGACCAGAACGGCTGTAAAGTTGATTAGGGCGCGGGTGAAATTACCCGGGTCAAGGAGGAAGTACTAAAGGAGGAAGGTGATAACGGCGATGACGACCACCGCCGGCACAAAGTAACCGGAGATGATGTCCGCGAGGCGCTGGATGGGCGCCTTGGAACCCTGTGCCTCCTCCACCACTCGGATGATCTGCGCCAGGACCGTGTCCCGGCCCACCTTTTCCGCCCGGAATTTGAAACTGCCGTGCTTGTTGAGGGTGGCACCGACTACCTTATCGCCCACGCCTTTGTCCACCGGAAGGCTTTCTCCGGTAAGCATGGACTCGTCCACCGCAGAAGCGCCTTCAATGATGGTACCGTCTACGGGAATCTTCTCGCCAGGGCGTACGACGACGATGTCGCCCACCTGGACTTCGGCCACCGGGATGTCGACTTCCCGCCCGTCACGTATCACGCGGGCCGTCTTCGGTGCCAGCCCCATCAGTTTCTTGATGGCTTCAGAAGTGCGACCCTTGGCAATAGCTTCCAAAAGCCGGCCGAGGATGATGAGAGCAATGATGATGGCCCCCGTTTCAAAGTAAACATCTGAACGGCCTAGGCTCTTCCCGAAGAAGGTCACCGCCGTGCTGTAGGCATACGCAGCCGTAGTGCCGAGGGCGATGAGCACCGACATATTGGCCCCGCCACTTTTTAGCGTGTGGTAAGCGTCGCGGTAGAACTGCCAGCCGGCGACAAACTGCACCGGCGTCGCCAAGGCAAACTGGAAGTAACGGTTGAAGATGATCTCGGGAAGCCACATCCAGTGAAACAGCTCGCCCAGCATGTAGAGGAGAAGCGGCAGGGAAAGAACCGCGGCAAAGATAAAAAGCTTCTTCTGGCGGCGAATCTCTGCTTCCCGCTCTGCCTGCTCCCGGTCGCTGGCCGCTTCGTCGCTGGCCAGGAAGGCACGGTAGCCGAGGTCGGCTACCGCCCGGATCATGTCCTGCGGGGTAAGGCTCGTTCCGTCGTAATCGATACTGGCTTTAGCTGTGGCAAAGTTTACCGCTGCCCGCACCACCCCGGGTAGCGAAGCCAGCTTCTTTTCAATGCGCTGGGCGCAGGAGGCACAGCTCATCCCGCCCAGGCCGAGTTCCACATGGTCCAGTACCACGTCGTACCCTAAATCGCGAACTTTCTTTATCACTTTATCCAGCCCCGCACCCCCGGGCTCCAGCTCGATGGTGGCCTGACCGGTGGCGAAGTTCACGCGGGCGTCTTTAACCCCCTCCACCTGCTTCAAACCCTTCTCTATGCGCTGGGCGCAGGAGGCGCAGCTCATCCCGCTAATGCGAACATGCAACACACCTCTTCACTCCTTTCTACCCCACCATACCCGGGTGGTGTATTTCTGCCTCTATTTTACGCCCGCTCGCCGGGGTTGTCAATAGGCAATTGAGTTCGTTACCATTTACCCGGCCGGCCTTCTAAGCGGCATAAAAAAAGGCAGCACGCGCTGCCGGCTGGCTACTTTATGAATTTCTGCACCACTTCCATGAGCTCCTGGATGGCGGCATCGCCGTGGTTCTCGCGGATAGCCCGCGCCACACAGCCGCGGGTATGGCCTTCAAGGAGCATGAGGCCGACCTTATCGAGTGCCGCCCGTACTGCCGCCACCTGGGTCAGGATATCGACACAGTAACGATCTTCTTCCACCATCCTCTGGATGCCTCGAACCTGGCCTTCCACTTTGCGTAACCGTTCCAAAATACCTTCTTTATCCCGCTCGTAATGGACTACATGCTCGTGCTGTCCTTCCACAGTACCCCTCCCTCCCTTGCATTTGGACTTAAATTCCTTTGTACGCAGAGCTACCCTTACGGGGTAACTACTAAACCTATTATACCATCGACCAACGGGAAGGCAAGGGGCAGGGAAAGTACGCGCTGGCCGTTCTCCCAGAGCTACTGGTAGGGCAACCAACTTTTTACCCCGGGGCCATGAGGGAGGCGAAGCGTAGGGTTAATTGTATTCTCGGCTGCTTGGGTGGTATAATGAATACAGGGCGTAAAGGCGCCCTAGAAAAGGAGAAGAGGTGGAAGAATTGAAAGAAAAGGTCGAGCAGGCCCTGGCCAAGATCCGCCCGGCCCTTCAGGCCGATGGCGGTGACGTGGAGCTCGTTTCTGTGGAGGAGGCCACCGGCATAGTTAAGGTAAGGCTCACCGGAAGCTGTGGTGGCTGCCCGTTCGCCCTCATGACCCTAAAGCAGGGGATCGAGCAAACTCTAAAAGAAGAAGTTCCGGAGGTTAAGGAAGTACAGTCGGTTTAAAAAAGGTAGCCCGGCTAACGGGGATCACCCCGCCGGCCGGGTTTTTTTGTCCGGCGCTTTTCCTCGCCCGACCGTAACGATTCCAAGCCGCAGGGGCGATATTTCGTTTGGGTTTTTAGGTCCTTTAATTCTTCTTCAAAAATGCCCTCGGTACGTGCGTCCTCCCCGTCGTCGCCTTTTAAAAGGCGTTTTCCAGTCGTTTGCATTCATCCCACCCCACGCTTAGCATACCCGCTCCTACTGGTTTCATGCGCCTGAGGTAAAATTCACGGCTATATCTCCCCCAAGAGGCGGGCAAAATAAGCTCGGCCCGAAAAAATCTTAGGGAGGGTGTTTCATGACCGTCGGTCAGAAGCTGCACCAGACTGTAGCTACTCTGGAGAGCGCCGTAGGAAACCTCAAAAGCTTCGCCCTAGATACTCAGGACCAAAGCGCCAAGCAACAGTTCGACCTCTACGCCCGCCAGATCGATCAAATTGTCCAGGGCCTGAAGCAGCGGACCAACTATGTCGAGGGGCAGGAACCCGCGTATAAAATGTCTCCCCAGGGTAAAACCCAGTCCAAGCGGCAATTCTAGCTACCACGTCGGGCGCCGCCCCCGGCGCCCCTACATACGGGCACTTGTCTTTTCCGGTCGACAAAAATACATCAGCCCATGACAAATTGGTAACAAGGACAAAAGCCAGGGGACACGAAATAGGTCGAAAGAATAATCTTAGGTGCTGGTTGGAGGGAGATTAATGCCGGAATACGTTTTGCCGCCCGTGGTGCTTCTCGGCCCGGGCGTAAGCAGCGCGGTGGGCAGGGAGGTAGCCGCCCTCGGCTGCCGAAAGGTGTTGGCGGTAAGCGATAAGTTCCTGGTAGAAATGGGCCTGGTCGCCCGCATCCAAGATCACCTCAAGGCGGCAGGTGTCGATAGCCTCGTCTTCTCGGGAGTCAACCCTGACCCGACTACCGGCAACGTGGCTTCCGGCATCAAGGTTCTCAAAGAAGGCGGTTGCGATGGCGTCGTGAGCATCGGCGGCGGTAGCGCCCTCGATTGCGGCAAGACCATCGCCTACATAGGCGCGGCCTTCCCCGACGACCCCGTAGAGGCCGTCAAAACCGTACCCCGGGCGGCGCGCAGTCTTCCCTTCGTAGCCATTCCCACCACGGCAGGCACGGGCAGTGAGGCGACCCAGTTCGTGGTGATCACCGACCCGGTGGCAAAAGAGAAGATGGTGATCATCAACCGCAACCTTATGCCCCGCCTGGCCCTGGACGACCCTGAGCTCACCGTAACCATGCCTCCCAAGATGACCGCCGCCACCGGGATGGACGCTTTAGCCCACGCCGTAGAGGCCTATGTTTCACCTAATGCCAGTCCTCTTTCCGATGCCCTAGCTTTAAAGGCCATTACCCTTATCGGGCGCCACCTGCGGCAGGCTTTTGTCCAAGGCGACGATATGAACGCCCGAACCGGTATGATGGAAGCGCAGTTCTTGGCAGGAGCGGCCTTTAACAACGCCGGGGTAGGTTACGTCCATGCCATGGCCCACCCGCTAGGCGCCCGTTACCACGTACACCATGGCGTGTGCTGCTCCCTGCTCCTTCCCGCAGTGTGCGCGTTCAACCTTTCCGTCGTTCCCGAGCGCTACGCTGAGATCGCCGCGGCCTTAGGCTGCAACATCCGCGGCCTCTCAACGGAAGCCGCTGCCCGTGAGGCTGTGGCGGCCATTGCCGCCCTAAGGCGCGACTTAAAGTTGCCGGAACGCCTGTCTGAAGTAGGTGCCCGGGAAGAAGATCTTGTTTCCCTGGCCGAAGAAGCCCTGCGCGACCGCTGCGCCCCCACCAATCCACGTCAGGGCACGCGCGAAGAAGTAGTCGGTATTTACCGAGCCGTCCTCTAACTTACCGCGGCTGGGCATGGCGCCCCGTCTACCCCCGCTATCGTACGGATCGGTGGGTAGGTACCGTTTCACCGAACTGAAATACATCCTGAAAACCTTCCGGTTAAACTTGTGAGGCCCTGGGCCTGCCGATAGGCTTTACCCAGGGCCTCCTTCATTGGGCCGGTTTCGACCCGGCGAACAAACTCGGGACGGTCAAGGAGGCCGTCTCGTTTTCTGTGAGATAATCTTTTTCAATCATCTGACAATCTCGAACGATCTTGCCGACCAAATAGGCATCGAACTGAGTACCCGCATTTTTTTCGATCTCTAAAATGGCTTCTGCCCAGGTAAGGCTTGGCCTGTAGGGGCGATTCGACAGCATGGCCTCCAGCGCATCAGCAATCGCCAAGAGCCGAGCCCCAGCCGGAATGGCCGTTCCTGCTAGCCCAAAGTATCCTTTGCCGTCCCAGTGCTCGTGGTGATAAAGAATTAACGCGGTAATTCTTGCAGGAATCTCAGGGTCCAATTGGCGGATAAGAGCCACGCTTAAGGACGGGTGCTGCCTGATAACCATCCATTCTTGAGGCGTCAAAGGGCCGGGTTTTTCTAAAAGAGCAGGATCGAGCTGCGTCTTGCCCACGTCGTGAAGGAGCGCAGCTAAAAATAGGTCTTCCTCACAAACATCCAAGGTGCCCGGCGGAAACAACTTCAACAAGGCTCGGGTCAAGTTGGCTGTGTTTAAGGAGTGGCGCCATAAGCCCGCTCCGCTACTTTTCAGCTGGGCCACTAAGGTCAAGAATACGTCTCGCTTCACCAGCGCCACTCCTTCTCCGTTATTCTCGGACTATCTCATGCGTGGCCTTATCGACGTAAAAGTGACAGGAGGAAATCTGTTCTTGAAGGCGTAAGCTTCGATTACCGAAGCGTATTTGCACGCTCGGATAAGCTCTAGCCAAGTAGATAGAGCCTTCCGGCGTCGTTTCGAGGACCACCTCTTCCTCAGACAACGGAGATCCTGCTTCACCGAGGATGCGAATGTCACCATGCGCACGGATCCAGCTGCGCCTAACTGTCCCCCAAATCGTAACTTTCCCGCCGGCGCTGATCCGGCAGTCAAAACACCCTTTGGGATCGGTCACGGCAACGGAAGAAGCTGCCTTCAGGCTGCTTCCCCACGCCCACCGAACGATCAGATTGGCTTCATTGCAGCGTGTGGCCAGGAGTTTTTCTTCTAGCGCCTTTAAATTATGGCCGACCACATGTAATTCTTCCGGCGGAAAGCTCCGGCGCCTCCTAAAGAAGTTAATCGCCGCCAAGGATTGGGCGGTAATGGCCGGTACCTCGCTGAAGTAGTCCTCACCGAGTTCCTGGTAGGTCCGGGTGAGATCAAAAAGGTAGAGCTCCCATAATTTTAAGCTTTCTTCGTCGAGATAATCGTGTTCCTTGGCCGCCTGCCACAAGGAGTTTAGGGGCCTTATTAAAGCTAAAGCTTCTGTCGCAAACCAGCCCCTCCGCCCGGCCCAGGCCCGTGATTTTATTAGGCACCCATCCACGTCGATCCCGTCATTCCCGAGGAGGACGGCATCCGAGGAATTCCCCTTTACTACCAGCTTACCGCCCGCTTCAACCTTGGCGCGCTGCTCGATGTTTCCCAGTACTAAGATGTCCCCGGTGAAGGTAAGGTTGCCGGTCTGCAAATTCACATCACCGGGATGAACGTGAATGTCCGTAATTCCGATCTCCACCCCGTCCTCGGTCATGCGCTTCACCGGACGGCCATATTTGCGCGCTACTATGCTCTGGCCGTCCGGGCCCAGTACCACTTCATTTTCTCTCAGTACGTACGCGGCCTTCTTCACCGAACCGCCCGGAACAACCTCTCCCTTCACCGTCATTCCTGGCTTGGCGGGCACTTCAGGTTCTACACACGCGATTACCTCTCCCGGCTGAACCGTCGGCAGTTGCCACTTTTCCCAGTAATCCACCTTGGCTTCGTCATCGTGTTCAACATAGGTCGGTGTGAGCGGTTTGAGAAAGCGAACGCGGCCATCTTTCCCAGGCTGCGGCTCTACACCGCGGGCCACTACCGTAGGTTTACCGTCGGCAGCCAGCACCGCCCGTTGGATGGCCACCTCGTCTATGCCCCACGTTATCCGTTCTTTCTCTAGCGCCTTCATGACCTCGGCAAAAGTCACCGTCTTTTTCTTCTCCACCCGCCGCTCACACCTGACTATTAAATAATGGGTGGGCAACTCGTCCACCAATTCATAGCCGACCACTTCCTCGGGAAACACCTGCAACGTTACGCTCATATCGTCCGGCGACACGTCGAGCACGAACCCGCCTTCTTTCCTCGTAGGCGGCGGAACCTGAAGCTCGATGACGCTGGTAGCCGTTACCGGCGTGGGCCCCCATACCTCTACCCCGTTAACCTTTACCGTCACCCCTTCCCCCGGGACTATAAGAGCGGGTTTCCCTCCCGCAACCGGATCAACAACGGCAACTTTCCCGTCTCGTATACCGGCCAGTCCGTCTTTCGGCAGCAAAGATCCTCCTTCGTCCTCCATCCTACGCCGCAGGTTACAGGATATGCGGTACAGTCCCGGAAACACGGGAATGCCAAACAATGAACTGGGGGGTCTGAGCACGGTTAGCCGCAAGGAATCCCGATCTTTCTTCAAACGCCGTTCAGCGGCGCGTAAGGCCTCTTCCTTCGAACGAGCCCGCACAACTACGTTCTTCTCCGATGAAGGCATTTGAATCCCACCCTGGGTAGGTTTCCGAACCTCGCACCTCAAGCTGCAGGACACGCTCGACGAGAGACCGGTATTTGTACCCCGGCCTGATGCCGTGAAGCATTTCGCAAAACCTGTTTTCGGGGATTCCGTATTGCGCACAGAACTCCCGCTGGGACAAACCTCTTTCCAGCAGCGCCTTCTTCACAGCCAGTCCGAAACGGGTTATTTTGCCCATGCCACGCGTCCCCATTAATAGTACAATAGCAGTAGTGTAAGCCCTGTTAGACCTATTTTAATGCGTGATTTTGGTACTGGTCAACTTTGGTATGGCTTGTTTTTAGTACATACTTCCTGGCTTTCTTTCCTTCGCTAACCCTTAGACCAAAAATCTAGTTAATTCAACATGATTCTACGTTGGAGGGCGAAATATGGAGACTCTGGGCCAGCGCTTACGGGCGCTTCGTCTCAAGCTGGGCCTGTCTCAGCATCAGGTCGCCGCGGCCACCGGTATTACCAGGGGCAACATCTGCAATTACGAGTTAGATAAATTTACGCCCACGGGAGAGAACCTTATTCGGTTGGCAGAATTTTTCGGTGTGTCGATTGACTGGTTGCTGACAGGGAAGACCAGTTGCTCGCCTTTGGTACCCGATAACAGCCAGGAGCAACTGCTTCTCGAACAGTTTCGTTCCCTTCCCGCCTGTCTACAAGCCGAGGTTCTCGACTTTGTCGCCTTTCTCCAAAGTAAAAAAGGCAGCAAAAACGACTCCGGCCCCTGAATGTGGAATTTTTTCCACATCGCGTTCGGGCCGGAGGTTACTTTTGCTTTTGGTGGGGATAAAACCACTCTTTCGCGGCCGCCCCGTCGGCCTCACCTTCCGTTAAGCGCATTACGCCGTTTTCTTTGTACCGGCCACCGTCTGAAAAAAATGGTGGATTAGCCCGGCCGTCCGGCGTAGGGTACACGGGATCAAAACGCGGGCCACCTCGGGCCAGTTCTCCCGGTAGCTGGGGTTGACGCTCTTATCAACCCGGGGCAGCAGGCGAAACGCGGTAGCGGCCGCATCGTCGATCCAGTCGTAGACCCGGTCGGAGGTGGTGAAGTGGGTACCGTACCGGGGATGCCCGTGGCTCCCGTGCCAGGTGTACTCGCCGCCAGATTCTACGCTGAACTCGCGCCAGTGCTCTTTTTCCCGCAGCCAACTCTCGTAAGCAGCATGTCCGTAAGGGTCGAGCCCCAGGGGCAGAAAAGCTCCCATAAGCCCGGCATGGTGAGGAACATAAGCATCTTGAAGCAGGTGGCAAACCAGGCCGAGCCTATATAAGGCTGCTTCTTTTCTCCCTTTGTACCAAAGGCGACGGGCCCGGCGAAATTCAAATTCGGCCACAGAAGCCGAACTCACCCGGGAGCCAGCAAATCCTTGGTGTTTATACGGGTGGTGGAAGTGAAAGAAAACCCCTACCCTGCCGTCGGCGGCGGCAGCGCCTTTCACCGCCGCCTCGCCTAATCTTAGCCCCCTGGGCGGCGGAAGCAGTAGTTCTGCTTCCTTCTGGCCATCGGCCGCCAGGATGGCGATCCCCTGCCAGGTGAGATGACTGTGATCAAACTTGTAATAACGCTGCTCCACCGCCTTCCCTCCCCCTAGCAGCATATGTGGAGGAGGTGTACGGGGGTACAGCCCTACTTGCCTTCCGGGCTCTCTTTTTTTTGCTCGCCAAGGAGCGATTCCAGTTCTTCGCGGAAGCTCCCTAAATCGCGAAAGCGCCGGTACACCGAGGCAAAGCGCACATAGGCCACCTCGTCCAGCGCGCGCAGCTTTTCAATAACCAGATCTCCTATCTTTGTAGAAGGCACCTCTTCCAGCAAGGTGTTGCGGACCTCCCGCTCCACCTCTTCAGCCAGGTTTTCTAACGTGGCGAGCGAAATGGGGCGCTTCTCACAGGCCTTAACCAGGCCGGTCAAAATTTTTTGCCGGTCGAACCGCTCTCGCCGACCGTCCCGTTTCACAACGAAAAGCGGCTGTTCCTCCACCCGTTCGTAAGTGGTAAAACGCCGGCCGCAGCGCCCGCACTCGCGGCGGCGCCGGATGGCTGAGCCGCCTTCCGCCGGGCGGGAATCCAAGACCTTACTATCCGGTTCGCCGCAAAAGGGACAGCGCATCTTCAATGCCCCCTGCCTTCTTTGCCTCAATTATAGTACGCGCGCCCTCTAGCTGTCGAGCAGTATTAAACTGGGCGACCTGCTAATAAGCTGCCGCTTCTGGGGAAAAACTACCCCCGGTACCCTAATGGTAAGAAAGTAGGTGTGGCAAAGGAGGGGTAAAAAGTTATCTTCTCCCAATCTCACGTAGAGGGGGGATTCTGTGTATACCCTCGCCGGCGTCTTAGCTTCCTTTGGCGGCGGTGTGTTTGGGGCGGCCGTTGGCGGCCTTCCGGCCTTCATCCTTACCGGCCTGGTGGTGCTGGCCGGGGTAGCGGCCAGCTTCTTTAAAGACCTGAGCACCGCCCAGGCCGTGCTCGGCCAGGTGGCCTTCGGCCCCTTTCTCGGCCCGCACATCGCCTTTAGCGGTGGCGTGGCGGCCGCAGCTTACGCCGCGCGCAAAGGGCTGCTTTCCACTGGAAAAGACATCGTAACACCGCTGGCCAAGCTTAACGATCCGGGGGTGCTCGCGGTCGGCGGCTTATTTGGGGTGCTGGGATACCTTCTTCAAACCTGGTTTGCCGCTGCCGGCCTGAAAACCGATACCGTGGCCCTAACCGTAGCCCTCTCTGGGCTCCTGGCCCGCTGGGCATTTTTCGCCGAAGGCCCTTTCGGTACCCTCCCGCCTGATCGGGCCAAAGAGGCCACGCCGGGCAACCTCTGGGGGCGGTTCGTGGTAACAGAAACGGCCGTGTGGCTGCCCTACCAGAAAGACCTGGCGCAACTCGTTCTTCTGGGCTTTGGCCTTGGAGCCGCATCCGCTTCGGCCACCCTCTTCACCGGCAGCGCGGTGATCGGCTTTGGCATTGCCGCCACTTGGTTGGTTTTCCTCATCACCCCGGGCGGCGCCCCAGTAGGGCACCACATTGCCTTACCGGCAGCGGTAGCGGCCAGCATGACGGGCAACGTCCTCATTGGGGCCCTCTGGGGCGTGCTGGGAGCCCTCATTGGGGAACTGGCCGCCCGGCTCTTCTATAACTGGGGCAAAAGCCATATCGACCCGCCGGCCGTAGCCATAGCCGCCTGTAACACCCTGGCTGCGCTCTTCCTTTCTTGATTTCGGCATGAAGCAAAGGGGGAAAAAAGATGGCAATGGAAGCGTTGGGCCTGATCGAAACCAAGGGCCTGGTGG
Source organism: Bacillota bacterium (assembly GCA_030154105.1). GTDB lineage: Bacteria > Bacillota > DTU030 > DUMP01 > DUMP01 > DUMP01. The sequence goes on along the minus strand of JASKKP010000016.1, from coordinate 7,177 downwards.
CAGCCGTTGAGGCCGCCGACGCCATGGTTAAGGCAGCCAACGTCACGCTCATCGGCTACGAAAAAGTCGGCGCCGGCCTGGTTACGGTGATGGTGCGCGGCGATGTGGGCGCAGTGAAGGCCGCCACCGATGCCGGTGCGGCAGCCGCCCAAAAGGTGGGCGAGCTGGTCTCCGTCCACGTCATCCCGCGCCCGCACCAAGACACGGAAAAAATCCTCCCCAAAGCCTAAGACCACGCCGAACGGAGGTGTAGTGTAATGGAAAAGGAACTCGTTGACAAAATCGTCGCCGAGGTCATGCGCCGGACCGGCGGGAACGGCTCGGCTGCGGCCGCCAGCACGGCGGCGGCCATGGCCGGCGGGCGGGGACTTACCGAATTTGTAGGCACCGGCATCGGCGACACCATTGGGCTGGTCATCGCCAACGTGGACCAAGCCGTTCACGAAAAAATGGGGCTCGATCCTAAGTACCGCTCCATCGGCATCTTCGGCGGCCGCACCGGTGCCGGCCCGCAAATTATGGCCGCTGACGAGGCCGTGAAAGCCACCAATACCGACATCGTGGCCATCGAGCTTCCCCGCGACACCAAAGGCGGTGCCGGGCACGGCAGCCTCATCATCTTTGGTGCCGAGGAAGTCAGCGATGCGCGGCGTGCCGTGGAGGTGGCCCTGCGTGAGCTGGAGCGGACCTTCGGCGACGTCTACACCAACGAGGCCGGTCACCTGGAATTTCAGTATACCGCCCGCGCCTCCATCGCCGCCAACAAAGCCTTTAAGGCGCCAATGGGTAAGGCCTTCGGGCTTACCGTGGGCGCTCCGGCCGTAATCGGTGTGGTTATGGCCGACACGGCCGTAAAAGCGGCCACCGTGGAGGTACTGGGAGTGGCCAGTCCGGCCAAAGGCACCAGCTTAACCAACGAGGTCATCCTTTTCATGAGCGGAGATTCAGGCGCCGTCCGTCAGGCCCTTATCGCCGCCCGCACGGTAGGCTTAAAGCTTCTCTCTACCTTAGGCGCGGCCCCAACTTCCGTGACCGGCAGGCCGTACATCTAAGTCTATGCCGGCACAGCCCTAAGCCGTAGAAGGAGGAAGGCGAATGAAGCGGTCCAAGCGCTTTGAAATCCTGGCCAAAAAACCGGTAAACCAGGATGGTTTCGTCCAGGAATGGCCGGAAGTCGGCCTTATTGCCATGAACGGCCCCAACGACCCTAAGCCAAGCATCAAGATTGAGGAAGGCCGCGTGGAAGAACTGGACGGCAAACCGCGGGCTCAGTTCGACATGATCGACCAGTTCATAGCCGACCACGCCATCAACCTCGAGCTCGCCCCGCAGGTAATGGAGCGCGATTCCCGCGAGCTGGCCAAGATAATCGTAGACGTGAACGTCCCCCGCTCGGAGATCGTGAAACTCACCACGGCCATGACCCCGGCCAAGATCTGCGAAGTAGTAGGGTATATGAACGTGGTGGAGATGATGATGGCCCTCATGAAGATGCGGGCCCGCAAAACCCCCGACATCCAGTGCCACGTAACCAGCCTCACCGACAATCCGGTGCAAATTGCCGCCGAGGCCGCCGAAGCTGCAATCCGCGGTTTCGACGAGATGGAAACCACCGTGGGCGTAGTTCGCTACGCGCCCTTTAATGCCCTGGCGCTCCTTGTCGGCTCCCAGACCGGCCGGGGCGGTGTGCTAACCCAGTGCGCGCTGGAGGAAGCCACCGAGCTCAGGCTGGGCATGCGGGGCTTTACCTCCTACGCCGAAACCATCTCCGTCTACGGCACCGAGAACGTCTTTATCGACGGAGACGACACCCCTTGGTCCAAGGCCTTTCTGGCTTCCGCCTATGCTTCCCGCGGCCTAAAGATGCGCTTTACCTCCGGCACCGGTTCTGAGGTGCAGATGGGTTACGCGGAAGGTAAGTCCATGCTCTACCTCGAGGCCCGGTGCATCTACATCACCAAGGGAGCGGGCGTGCAGGGGCTGCAGAACGGATCCATCAGCTGTATCGGTATTCCAGGGGCCGTACCGGGCGGCATCCGCGCCGTGCTGGCGGAAAACCTCATCACCACCATGCTGGACCTGGAGGTAGCTTCCGGCAACGACCAAACCTTCAGCCACTCCGACATCCGGCGCACGGCCCGAACCATGATGCAATTTCTCCCTGGTACCGATTTCATTTTCTCGGGCTACAGCGCGGTGCCCAACTACGACAACATGTTCGCGGGCTCCAACTTTGACGCCGAGGACTACGACGACTATCTGGTACTGCAACGCGACCTCATGGTGGATGGGGGGCTTAGGCCGGTACGTGAAGAAGACGTCGTTAAGGTGCGCAATAAGGCCGCTCGGGCCCTGCAGGCGGTCTTTCGGGGTCTCGAACTGCCGCCGATCACCGACGAGGAAGTAGAGGCGGCCACCTACGCCCACGGCAGCGCCGATATGCCCAAGCGCAACGTAGTTGAAGACTTAAAGGCCGCGGAAGAGATGATGAAGCGCGGCGTCACGGGGCTGGACATTGTTAAAGCCCTGGCCGCCGGCGGTTTCGAGGACGTGGCGCAAAACGTTCTCGGTATGCTTCGCCAGCGCGTCTCCGGCGACTATTTACACACCTCTTCCATTATCGACGCCAGTTTCACCGTGAAGAGCGCCATCAACGACCCCAATGACTACCGCGGCCCCGGCACCGGCTATCGCCTCTCGCCCGAGCGTTGGGCGGAAATATCGGACATTCCTACGGCCTTAAGGCCTGCGGACTTCTAGGAAGGGGTGATGAGCATGCAACTTTCTGAACAGCTGGTGCGGCAGGTAGTGGAAGAAGTCCTCGCCGGCCTGGGGCGTGAAGCACCACCGACGGCCCCCGGCCCGAGCACGGCGGTGACCGGCCTCACCCTCACCGAAAAAGGCGAGGCAACCAAGGGTACAAGGCCGGATGAAGTAGTAATCGGCATTGGCCCGGCGTTCGGCGCCACGCAAAACCGAACCATAGTAGACATACCCCACGCCACGGTGCTTAGAGAGGTCATCGCCGGCATTGAAGAAGAAGGCCTCACCGCCCGGGTAATTCGCGTACGCCACACCTCTGACGTGGCCTTTATCGCTCATACGGCGGCCAAACTCTCCGGTTCCGGAATCGGCATCGGCATCCAGTCGCGGGGGACCACGGTGATCCACCAGAAGGACCTGGAGCCGCTCTCGAACCTGGAGCTCTTCCCCCAGGCCCCGCTCCTCGATGCCGCCACCTACCGGGCCATCGGGCGCAACGCCGCCCGCTACGCCAAGGGGTTATCGCCAGATCCGGTGCCCACGAAAAACGACCAGATGGCCCGGCCCAAGTACCAGGCCAAGGCGGCCATACTCCACATCAAGGAGACCCAGCACGTAACCCCCGGCGCCAAGCCGGTGGAGCTCGCCGTGAGCTTTAATTAAAGGAGGTACTTTTCTTGGACGAACGCACTATAGAACAGGTCGTGCGCCAAGTTCTACGGTCCCTCGGTCCAGGCACGGCGGTGGACCCCGCCCGGGCGGCAGCCGCTCCGGCAGCCACGCGCGGTCTCGATCCTAAGACCGATTATCCCCTGGCCACCCGCCGGCCGGAGCTGGTGAAAACCCCCACCGGCAAAAGTTTGACCGACATCACCCTGGAGAAGGTAAAGCGGGGTGAAATCACCCCGCAGGACCTGCGCATCACCGCCGAAACCTTGTACCTGCAGGCCGAAATCGCCGAAAAAGTGGGCCGGCCCCAATTCGCCCGCAACCTCAGGCGCGCAGCCGAGCTCACCAAGGTTCCCGACGAGCGCATTTTGGAGATTTACAGCGCCCTCCGCCCCTACCGCTCCACCAAAGCCGAGCTTCTCGCCATTGCCGATGAGCTGGAACAAAAATACGGGGCCAAGATGAACGCAGAGTTGGTGCGGGAAGCGGCCGATGTATATGAACGGCGCGGCCGGCTGCGCAGCGCCTAGCGGCCCGGGGCCGGGGGAGATACGAAGCGGGGTGGTAGCGTGCAGCTCGTAGCGGGAGTAGACGTGGGGAACGCCACCACCGAAACGGCGCTGGCGCGCGTTGCCGACGGCCGGGCCGACTTTTTAGCCAGCGGCATCACCAAGACGACCGGGATTAAAGGCACCAAAGAAAACATCGGCGGCATTATGGCCTCCCTCCATCAGGCGCTGGGTAAAGCGGGGCTGGAACTTCGCGACCTTGATCTCATCCGCATCAACGAGGCGGCGCCGGTGATCGGAGACGTGGCCATGGAAACCATCACCGAAACGATCATTACCGAATCCACCATGATCGGGCACAATCCGAGCACCCCCGGAGGACTTGGTCTAGGGGTTGGCCTCACCTGCCGCATTGAAGACCTGGAGAAGGCCCGGCCCGGCGAGAAGCTCCTCCCCATCATCCCGGCTACGTGGGATTTCGAGACGGCGGCACGGGCGCTTACGGCAGCCATGGAACGCGGGGTGGAAGTTGCCGGGGCCATCGCCCAGGGGGACGACGGCGTGCTCATCGCCCGGCGCCTCCCCCGCCCCCTCCCGGTGGTCGACGAGGTCAGGCTCATCGATAAAATACCGCTCGGCATGCCGGCGGCCATCGAGGTGGCCGCGCCGGGCGGCGTTATCCAGACGCTTTCCAACCCTTACGGCATCGCCACCGTGTTCGGCCTTTCCCCTGAGGAAACCAAGGCCGTCATCCCCGTAGCCCGGGCCCTCATCGGCAACCGCTCGGCCGTGGTCATCCGCACCCCCGCCGGCGATGTTAAGGAGCGCCGCATCCCGGCCGGCAAGCTCATCCTGGTGGGCAGGCGGCGACGCACCGCCGTAGACGTGGATGCCGGAGCGGAAAAGATTATGGCGGCCGTGCAGGAGACGGCCCCTCTTGAGGACGTACAAGGAGAAGCCGGGACGAACGTCGGCGGCATGCTGGAACGCGTGCGCCACGTCATGGCCGGCCTTACCGGGCAGGAAGCCGGAAACATTCGCATTCAGGATCTGCTGGCCGTAGACACCTTCGTTCCCCAGGCGGTCCGCGGCGGCCTGGCCGGGGAATTCTCCCTGGAGAATGCCGTAGGCCTGGCCGCCATGGTTAAGGCCGACCGCCTGCAGATGGAGCGCATTGCCGCCCAGCTTCAGCAGGAAACGGGAATTAAAGTAGAAGTGGGCGGCGTGGAGGCCAATATGGCCGTGCTCGGCGCCCTCACCACACCGGGCACAGACAAGCCCTTAGCCATCCTCGATCTGGGTGCCGGTTCTACCGACGCCGCGCTCATCAGCCGGGAAGGTAAAACGGTCTCCACCCACCTGGCCGGCGCCGGCCATATGGTGACCATGCTGATCGGTTCGGAACTCGGCCTTGAAGATGCTGACCTTGCCGAGGACATTAAAAAGTACCCTTTGGCCAAGGTAGAAAGCCTGTTCCACATCCGCCATGAAGACCAAAGCGTCGAGTTTTTCTCCGCCCCCCTGGATCCCCGCCTCTACGCGCGCGTGGTGGTGCTGAAGGAAGGCGAGATGCTGCCGCTCCCCAAGGATTTAACGCTGGAAAAGGTCAGAAACGTGCGCCGGGAGGCAAAGCGCAAGGTGTTTGTAGAAAACGCGGTGCGCGCTCTGACCCAGGTATCTCCCACCGGTAACATACGCGACATCGACTTCGTCGTGCTGGTCGGCGGCTCCTCGCTGGATTATGAGATCTCGCGCTTTATCACTGACCGGCTGGCCGAATACGGAATCGTAGCCGGACAGGGCAACATCCGCGGCACCGAAGGCCCCCGCAATGCCGTAGCTACCGGGTTGGTGCTTGCCTATGCCCAGGCCCAGCGTCAGAGGACTCCCGCCGAAGCCGCCCGATAGAGAGGAGGAAAGTTCAATGCTCGATCGTTCTCTGCCGGTAGAAGAGATTGTGCGCCAGGTGCTGGCCCGTCTCAAGGCGCAGGAGATGGCCGCACCGCCCGCCGACGGTGAAAACGGCATCTTTGCCCGCGTAGAAGATGCCGTCGCCGCCGCCCGCGAGGCCGCCAAGGAGATGCTCAGGCACAGCATGGCCGACCGGGCGGCCATGGTGGCGGCCATGCGCAGGACGGCCGAAGCGCACATCGAAGAATTCGCCCGCCTGGCCGTGGAAGAAACCGGCATGGGGCGGGTGGAAGATAAGATCGTTAAGAATCGCTTGGTGGTGGACAAAACGCCGGGAGTGGAGGACCTGGCTACAGAGGCTTGGTCCGGAGACGACGGGCTGACGCTTCTCGAGATGTCGCCTTTTGGGGTAATTGCCGCCATCACCCCTTCCACCAACCCGACGGAAACCATCGTCTGTAACAGCATCGGCATGATTGCCGCCGGCAACGCCGTCGTCTTCAGCCCGCACCCGGCCGCCAAGCGTACTTCGCTTTTCGCGGCGTCCCTCATGAACCGGGCCGTGCGGGAAGCCGGCGGCCCCCGCTTTGCCGTCTGCGCCCTCGCCGAACCAAGCCTTGAGGCAACGAACGAGCTCATGCGCCACAAAGATGTCAATCTGGTGTGTGCTACGGGCGGACCAGGCGTGGTGAAAGCCGCCCTTTCTTCGGGCAAGAAGGCCATCGGCGCCGGTGCCGGTAACCCGCCGGCCGTGGTCGACGACACCGCCGATATAGAAGCGGCCGCGCGCCATATCGTCGCCGGGGCCAGCTTCGACAACAACCTGCCCTGCATCGCCGAAAAAGAAGTCATCGTCCTCAGCAATGTGGCCGACTACCTTATTTTCAATATGGAAAAGGCAGGCGCCTACCGGGTGAAGGACCAAAAGGTTATCGACCGGCTGCTGAAACTGGCCTTCACCGCCGACGGAAAGCTTAACCGGAAATACGTGGGGCGGGACGCGAAGGTCTTCCTGCGCGATGTAGGGATCGAACCGCCGGACCGCGACGTCCCGTGCTTAATCATGGAAGTAGGGTCCGATCACCCCTTTGTGCAGGAAGAGCTTATGATGCCGCTCCTTCCCATCGTGCGCGTCGACAAGATCAAAGAGGCCATGGACTTAGCCGTGGAAGTGGAACATGCGAACCGCCACACCGCGGTTATGCACTCCAAAAATATCGACCACCTGACCTACCTGGCCAAGGCCATCAAGACGACGATCTTTGTCAAGAACGGACCCTCCTATGCCGGCATTGGCGTGGGCGGAGAAGGTTTCACCACTTTCA